>NZ_JBIBZN010000004.1:418540-604012 GCF_043084305.1 Streptomyces sp. NPDC014656 | reverse complement strand
TACGAGATCAACGAGGTCATCACCGGCCTCATCGGCGTCGTCCTGATCGCCTGGTCCTTCTGGTCCTCCGTCCGCCGCAACAAGGCACTGGCGGCGGAAGAGGGCGGATCCGGCTCCTCGGACGACAAGGCCGAGGTGAGCTCCGGGGTGTGACACCCTGCTCCCCGGTGTGCGCCCCGCCACGGGGTGTGACAGCGGGGACAATGAGGAACGCTTCCCTGCGGGGCGGCCGGCGCGTCCGGCCGCCCCGCAGGCGTGTGGCGGGCGGGCAAGGCGACCGATCTGTGGGGGTGGGGGCCCGATGGCCTTCTGGGACAACCTGATTCCGGGACGAGCGACGTCCTTCGACACGGGGGTGGGCGCGTCCCACACCATCGACCTGACCAGGCGCCGGCCTTCGGTCTCGCTCGCCAAACAGGGCGGCGCCACCGGCAACCTCCGGGTCAACCTCTCCTGGCGGATGCGGACCTCCGACATCGAGGGCCGCTCCCGGCAGAGCGGCCGGCTGCTGCGCAACCCCGCCCAGTTCTTCCGGCCCGAGGTCGTCCAGGCGCACACCCAGGGCATGGTGAACGTCGACCTCGACCTGGGCTGCCTGTACGAGCTCAAGGACGGCAGCAAGGGCGTGGTGCAGCCGCTCGGCGGCTTCTTCGGCGACCTCAACGCCGCCCCGTACGTGAAGCTCAGCGGCGACGACCGGTTCGGCGCCCCCTCCGGGGAGACGATCTTCGTCAATCTCGACCACAAGGACGAGATCAAGCGGCTGCTCTTCTTCGCGTACATCTACGACCAGACCCCGGCCTTCGACCGGACGCACGCCAAGATCACGCTCTACCCGAGCAACGGCCCCCGGATCGAGATCGAGCTCGACGAGCGCGCCCCGCAGGCCCGCTCCTGCGCCGTCTTCTCCGTGGACAACAGCAAGGACGAACTGCTGGTCCGGCGCGAGGTGCGGTTCGTCTACGGCTTCCAGGCCGAGCTGGACCGCCTCTACGGCTGGGGACTCCAGTGGGGGCGCGGCTACAAGTCCAAGGCGTGACGGCGGCCCTCAGCGGCTCGGCCGGGGCCGCCCGGTGGTCACCGGTGCTGGAACTGCGGCCCCATCGGAGGCATCCGGAACTCCGGGACCGGCTCGGGGCCGTGCCCGGCGGGCACCGGCTGCGGATAGCCGTACGCGGGCCCGGGGCCCGGCACCGGCTCCCGCGGGTAGCCGTAGGCGGGCTCCCGGTCGGGCCGCGGCGGCACGGGCGGCACCGGCGGCGCCGGTACGGGGGCGTGGGCGACGGTCGCGTCGAGGTCCGGGTGCGCGGCGGAGCCCGTACCGGCCCCGGTGGCGGAGGAGGCCGCCGAGGCGTCGATCAGCGCCGTCTCGGCGAGCGCGGGATCGGCGGAGGCGTCCCCGGCGGCCCCGGAAGCCCCGTCGACCGCCCCGGCCGCGCCCTCCGGGTCCTCGTCGACCGAGATGCCGAAGTCCGTCGCCAGGCCCACCAGGCCGGTCGGGTAGCCCTGTCCGACCGCGCGGAACTTCCACCCGTCGCCCCGGCGGTACAGCTCGCCGCAGATGACCGCGGTCTCCTCGCCGGTCTCCGCCGTCACGGCGAAGGACGCCAGCGGCTCCCGCTCGGGCGCGGCCGTGGCGTCGTACAGGAAGATCGTCAGGTCCGTCACCGCGCGGAAGGTGCCGCCGTCCGAGGAGGCGGCGAGCACCACCCGGTCGATGGCCGGGTCGAGTGCGGCGAGGTCGGCCTCGACCGTGTCCGTCAGCCCCTCGGCGACCCGCTTCTTCGGCAGGCGCCGCACCAGGCCGGAGGGGTGGCGCGGCTGGTTGTAGAAGACGAAGTCCTCGTCGGAGCGGACGCGCCCGTCGGGCCCCAGGACCAGGGCCGAGGCGTCCACGTCGGGGACCCCGGGGCCCGGGGTCCAGCGGAGCACGGCCCGTACGGCCGCGGTGTCGAGAGGGACGTTGGAGCCCTTCAGCATCGCGTGCGTCATGACGGCCATCCTGCCCTCCTGCCCGACCGGGGGACAACGCGGGGGCGTCACGGGTAGCGGAGCGGCCCCTACCGGGCCGCGCGGCCCCCGCGCGCGCCCGCGGCCCGCCGGGCGGTTCCCGAGCCCCCGTACCCGCCTCCCGAGCCCTTGTACCCGCCTCCCGAGCCCCCGTACCCGCCTCCCGAGCCCTTGTACCCGCCTCCCAAGCCCTTGTACCCGCCTCCCGGGCCCCGTACCCGCCCCCGGGCTCCGCGCCCGCCCCCGGGCTCCGCGCCCGCCCCTGAGCGCGCCCCCGGCCTCCCGCACCCGCCCCGCGCGCCCCAGGGCCCGCCCTGACCGGACCCGGGGAGGCGCACCTGACGGAATCAGGGGGATCCGAGGGTAGGGCAGGGGTGAACGGGCAGAGGCGAACGGGCAGGGTTGGACAGGCAGGGGTTACCTGGATTTCACGCGTGGTGGGAACTAGGGACACCCGCACCTACGTACTATTACCGGCCACATGTCTTCAGGCCCAGGGAAGCAGACGGGGGACTTACATGCGTCATTTCGGGCACATCCCGTCAGCGGCACGGAGCGGGCTGTTCCACCGCGAGCCGGCCGACTTCACCGCCGACTCGCCCGCCCGCACGCTCGCGGTCGCCCTCGGCGCCACGCTCTACAGCCCCGCCACCCGGCCCCGGCTCGCCGACGCCGTCCGCAAGCAGGCCGCCCGCGGCGTCGTGTCCATGGTCCTCTGCCTGGAGGATTCGATCAGCGACGCCGACGTCGAGGTCGGCGAGGCCAACCTGGTCCAGGAGTTCCGCGACCTCGCCGACGGACGGGCCGCCGGCGGTGCCGACGTGCCGCTGCTCTTCATCCGCGTCCGCGAACCGCGCCAGATCACCGACCTCGCCACCCGCCTCGGCGACACCGCGAGCCTGCTGTCCGGA
Organism: Streptomyces sp. NPDC014656; assembly: GCF_043084305.1. Classification (NCBI taxonomy): domain Bacteria; kingdom Bacillati; phylum Actinomycetota; class Actinomycetes; order Kitasatosporales; family Streptomycetaceae; genus Streptomyces; species Streptomyces sp. NPDC014656. The sequence continues at coordinate 601,091 of NZ_JBIBZN010000004.1, read as the reverse complement.
TTCGTACTGCCCAAGTTCACCGAGGCCCGCGGCAGCGCCTTCCTCGAAGCCCTCGCCGAGGCCGAGCGCGCCACCGGCCGCCGCTTCTACGCCATGCCCGTCCTGGAGTCCCCCGAGCTCCTCCACCTGGAAACCCGGGCCGAGACCCTCGCCGGCATCGCCTCGATCACCGACAAGTACCGCGACCGCGTCCTCGCCCTCCGCCTCGGCGTCACCGACTTCTGCTCCGCCTACGGACTCCGCCGCTCGCCCGACATGACCGCCTACGACGTCAAGGTCGTCGCGAACGTCATCGCCGACGTCGTCAACGTCCTCGGCCGCGCCGACGGCACCGGCTTCACCATCACCGGACCCGTCTGGGAGTACTTCCGCCCCGGCGAGCGCATCTTCAAGCCCCAGCTGCGCCGCAGCCCCTTCCTGGAGGGCCGCGCCGAGGACCTGCGCACCGCCCTCATCGAGCACGACATGGACGGCCTGCTCCGCGAGATCGAGCTCGACCGCGCCAACGGCCTCCTCGGCAAGACCTGCATCCACCCCACCCACGTGCTGCCCGTCCACGCCCTGTCCGTGGTCAGCCACGAGGAGTGGAGCGACGCCCAGGACATCCTCCGGCCCGAACGGGACGGCGGCGGAGTGCTCCGCTCCGCCTACACGAACAAGATGAACGAAGTGAAACCGCACCGGGCCTGGGCCGAGCGCACCCTGCTGCGCGCCGACGCCTTCGGCGTCGCCCGCGAGGACGTCGGTTTCGTGGAACTGCTCACCGCCGGCCTCGCCGGCTGACGAAAGGACGACGGCGACGTGGTGTGGACCGGAACGTGGGTCGCGGAGCGGCTCGGCGTCGAGCTGATCGGCGACGAGGAGCTGCCGGCCCTCTTGGGCCTCGCCCTGCGCCGCAACCCCAAGCGGGCCCATCTGCTCGTCTCCAGCGTGCTCGGCAAGCACGTGCCGCAGCACCCCTCGGTCGTGTACGGCTCCGGCCTCGGCCTCGGCCTGCGCGTCCGTGAGCTCCTCGGCGACGAGGAGGCCGGACGGGCCGTCGTCCTCGGATACGCGGAGACCGCCACCGCCCTCGGACACGCCGTCGCCGACGGCCTCGGCACCGCCCCCTACCTCCACTCCACCCGCCGCCCCGTCGCCGGCGCCGCCACCGCGGGCGGCTTCGAGGAGTCCCACTCCCACGCCACCTCGCACCTGCTGCTCCCCGAGGACCCGGAACTGCTGGCGGGCGAGGGGCCGCTGGTCCTCGTCGACGACGAGTTCTCCACCGGCAACACCGTCCTCAACACCATCCGCGGCCTCCACGAGCGCTACCCCCGCGACCGGTACGTCGTCGTCGCCCTGGTCGACATGCGCGGCCCCGCCGACCGCGACCGGCTCACCGCCTTCGCCGCCGAGATCGGCGCCCGCGTCGACCTGCTCAGCCTCGCCGCCGGCACCGTCGGCCTCCCCGACGGCGTCCTGGAGAAGGGGCAGGAGCTGGTCGCCCGGCACGAGTCCGCGCGGCCGGCCGCCCCCGCGACCCGGTCCCGCACGAAGCCCGCCTCCGACGCTTCCGCCACCCCCGCCGCCCCCGTACGCGTCCCCCTCGACTGGCCCGCCGGGGTCCCCGACGGCGGCCGGCACGGCTTCACGCCCGCGCACCGCGCCCGCCTGGAGGAGGCGCTGCCCGCGATGACGGCGGCCCTCACCGAGGCCCTCACGCCCCCCGCCCAGGCACCGGACCAGAGCCCCGCCGGCGGCCCCCGGGTCCTCGTCCTCGGCTTCGAGGAGCTGATGTACGCGCCGCTGCGGCTCGCCGGCGCCCTGGAGGACGCCGGGCTCGACGTCCGGTACTCCACCACCACCCGCTCGCCCGTCCTCGCCGTCGACGACCCCGGCTACGCCATCCGCACCCGGCTCGTCTTCCCCGCCCACGACGACCCCGCCGACGGCCCCGGCGAGCGCTACGCCTACAACGTCGCCGGAGGCGGCTTCGACGCCGTCGTCGCGGTCGTCGACTCCGCCGCCGACACCCCCGAGCTGCACGGCCCCGACGGCCTGCTCGCCCAGCTCGCCGCGCACGTCCCGCGCGTCGTCCTGGCGGTCGTCCCCTCGTACACACCGCGACGGCAACCGCAGTCGCAACCGCAGGCGGCCACGGAACCGATGGCCGCGTCCGAAGCTCCCGAAAGGAGCTCCATGCTGCCCGAGCCCCTCCGCGGCCCCGCCTTCTCCTCCTACGCCCCCGAAGAGGTCGGCTGGCTGCTCCAGGACCTCTCGGACGTCGAGCTGGAGGCGCCCACCGAGGAACGCGAGGAAGCCATCCAGAGCGGCGGCGCGCACTACGCCGAGTCGCTCCCCGTCGAGTACCAGCCGAGCGCCCGCTACCAGGAGCTCTTCCACAGCGCCCTGGACGCCTCCGCCGCCCGCATCGCCCACGCGGTCGGCACCGTCACCGAGACCGTCCTCGCCGAGCGGTCCGGCCGCCCGGTCCTCGTCTCGCTCGCCCGCGCCGGCACCCCCGTCGGCGTCCTCATGCGCCGCTGGGCCCGCCACCGCCACGGCCTCGACCTGCCCCACTACGCCGTCTCGATCGTCCGCGGCCGCGGCATCGACGCCAACGCGCTGCGCTGGCTCGCCGCCCACCACGACCCGGCCGACGTCGTCTTCGTCGACGGCTGGACCGGCAAGGGCGCCATCACCCGCGAACTCGCCGCCGCCCTCCGGGAGTCCGAGGAGTTCGCCGGCTTCGACCCGGAGATCGCGGTCCTCGCCGACCCCGGCTCCTGCGTCCGCACCTACGGCACCCGCGAGGACTTCCTCATCCCCTCCGCGTGCCTCAACTCCACCGTCTCCGGACTGATATCGCGTACGGTGCTCCGCTCCGACCTGGTCGGCCCGGACGACTTCCACGGCGCCAAGTTCTACCGCGAACTGGAGGGCGCCGACGTCTCCGTCGCCTTCCTCGACGCCGTCGAGGCCCGCTTCGACGAGGTCGCCGACACCGTCGACACCGACGTCAAGGAACTCCTCGCCGGCGACCGCACCCCCACCTGGGAGGGCTGGGCGGCCGTCGAGCGGATCAGCGAGGAGTACGGCATCCACGACGTCAACCTGGTCAAGCCCGGCGTCGGCGAGACCACCCGCGTCCTCCTGCGGCGCGTCCCCTGGAAGGTCCTCGCGAAGCGCGGCGCCGGCGCCGACCTCGCCCACGTCCGGCTCCTCGCCGAACAGCGCGGCGTCCCGGTCGAGGAGGTCGACGACCTCCCCTACACCTGCGTGGGCCTGATCCACCCCCAGTACACCAGGGGCGCGACAGGCGCCGACGGCAAGGCGGTGGTGTCCCGGTGAACGCCCCCGCGAGCGCGACCCTGGTCGCCAGCGACCTCGACCGCACCCTCATCTACTCGACCGCCGCCCTCGCGCTCGGCATGCCCGACGCCCAGGCGCCCCGGCTGCTGTGCGTCGAGGTCCACGAGTCCAAGCCGCTCTCGTACATGACGGAGGAGGCCGCCGAACTCCTCGCGCGGCTCACCGCCGAGACCGTCTTCGTGCCCACCACCACCCGGACCCGCAAGCAGTATCAGCGCATCCAACTCCCGGGCACCACACCGAAGTACGCGATCTGCGCCAACGGCGGACACATTCTCGTCGACGGCGTCACCGACGCCGACTGGCACGCCTCCGTCATCCGCAGGCTCGCCGACGAGTGCGCCCCGCTCTCCGAGATCCGCGCCTACCTCACCGCGACCACCGACCTGTCCTGGGTCCGCAAGCACCGGGTCGCCGAGGACCTCTTCGCCTACCTGGTCGTCGAGCGGGAGCGGCTCCCGGCGGACTGGCTGGACCGCTTCGGCGCCTGGGCCGGCGACCGCGGCTGGACGGTCTCGCTCCAGGGCCGCAAGGTCTACGCGGTGCCGAAGCCGCTCACCAAGAGCGCCGCCGTCCGCGAGGTCGCCAGGCGCACCGGAGCCGCGCTCACCCTCGCGGCGGGCGACTCGCTCCTCGACGCCGATCTGCTGCTCGCCGCGGACCGGGCCTGGCGCCCGGGCCACGGCGAACTCGCCGACACCGCGTGGACCGCCCCCCACCTCGACGTCCTCGCCGAGCGGGGCGTCGCGGCGGGCGAGGAGATCCTCCGCCGCTTCCGGGCGGCCGCCCTCTCCTGACGGGCGGCTCAGCCGCAGCAGCCCCCGCCGCAGCAGCCGCCCCCGCCCCTGCCCTGGGCGGGGGCGGACGCGCCCGCGGACCCGCCGACGGCCACGGCCGACAGCAGCTTCACGGTGTCGTCGTGCCCGGCGGGGCAGGAGGCGGGCGCCGAGGACTCGGCCATCGGCCGGCTCAGCTCGAAGGTGTCACCACAGGTCCGGCAGCGGTATTCGTAACGAGGCATGGAGCCAGGCTAGCGCCGCCGGAGCGGCCGGGGCAGGGACCGGGGATGAGGCTCGGGCGCCACGCGGTTCGGACGGACGGGAAGGGCCCCGGGCCCGCGCGGCTCGGGAGCTCCGGGGCGAGTGGCGGGTGGTGGGGGAGTCCCGCGCCGGGCGGCTCAGGGAGACCGGGTCGGGCGCCTCGGGTCGGGCGCCTCGGGTCGGGCGCCCAGGGCCGGGCGCCCCGGGCCGGGTGGCGCAGAGGAGCTCCAGGCCATACGGCTTGGGCGGTTCCGGGCCGGGCGGCTCAGTGGGCGCCGGCCCCCCGCTCCTCCCGGATGGCGGTGACGACGCCCGCGGCCGTGGCCCGTACCGCCTCCAGCTCCATCAGGAAGTGCCAGTAGTCGGGATGGCGCCCCTCCAGGCCGTCCACCGCCCGCTCGATCCGCCCCACGGCCTCGTCGAGGGGACGGGCGTGACGCGGCTCCGGCCGGCTGCGCCCCTCCATCGCGAGCCGCTGCGCGTCCCGCACCGCGAACCTGGCCCGGTCCGTCTCCGCCTGTGGATCCTTCGCGGCCGCGTCCAGCCGCCGCAGCCGGTCCCCGGCGGCGGACACCGCCTCGCCGGTCGTGTCCAGCAGCGCCCGCACGGTCGACAGCAGGGCCGTCACGTCCGGCCACCGCTGCTCGGCCCGGGCCGCCGCGGCCTCCGCGAGCCGCTCCTCCGCCTGCCGTACGGCCCCGGCGGCCTGCTCCGGCACGTGCTGGAGGTCCTGCCAGCAGGCGACCGAGTACCGCCGGCGCAGCTCGGACAGCACCGGCTCGACGGCCTCGGCCCGGGTCGCCAGGGCCTCCGTCCGGGTCCGCAGTGACACCAGCCGCTTGTCGATCTCCGCGGCCCGCTCCGGCAGCCGCCCGGCCTCGGACCGCACCGCCTCCGCGTCCCGCAGCACCCGGTCGGCCCGCTGGAGCGTCTCGCCCACCCCGTGCCGCCCGGCCCCTTCGTTCAGCCGGGTCAGCTCGGGCCCGAGCCGCGCGAGCCGGGCGGCCAGGTCGTCGGCCCGCAGCCCCTGCGCCCGTACGGCGTCGAGCGCGTCGCTCGCCCCGCGCAGCGCCTGTCGCGCCCGCTCCACGGCGGGCGCGAGCCGCGCCAGCTGCGTCTCGGCCCGGTCCAGCAGCGGCGCGAGCCCGCCCTCGAACCGTTCCAGCTCGCCCTTGACCCGCTCCAGCTCCTCCCTGGCCCGGGTCAGCTCCGCGCGCGCCCGCTGGGCGGTCCCGGCGTCGATCTCCTCCCGGTCCAGGTCATGGGCGTCCACGGCGGAGATGTACGCGTGCGAGACCTCGTCGATCCGCAGCCCCAGCGCCGCGAACCCCTCGACCGCCCGCCGCGCCTCGGGCGACCCGTCCACGGCGGTGATGGTCTCGATGGTGATCCGCAGCCCGCGCTGCGCCGTGTCCAGCTCGTAGAAGGCCTCGGCCGCCGCGTCCTTCGCCGCCTGCGCCTCTGCCCGCTGGCCTTCGCCGCGCCCGCCGAACCACCGCCGGGTCCCGCCGCCGGCGAACGAGTGCGGCACCACCGCCGCCACGAGCAACGGCAGCACGAAGGCCAACCGCACCGCCGACCCACCCCTGGACGCCGCCCCGCCCCTCGCGTCGCTCGCCGCCACGTCCCTCTCCCGTGCTGTCCGAAGTGCCCGGTCGTCCGAACGACCATTCTCCCACCACCAAGGACGAACACACGGGCCGATCAGTTCGCGGTGCGCACGGTGACATCGCCGTTCTCGCTCTTCAGGCTCACCGTCCGCCCGCTGCCCTCCCGCACGGGCACGTCGACGCGCCGGTCGCCGTTGTCGCTGCTGCCGCTGACGTCGTACTCGGCCCGGGGCAGCGTGACGGTCAGATCGCCGTTGTCCCCGGCGACGTCGACCCGCCGCGGCACGACCCCGAAGGCGAGCCGCACGTCGCCGTTCTCGGACCGCACGACGACCTCACCGGACCCGAGCCCGTCCTCGGCCCGCACGTCCCCGTTGTCACTCCCGATGTCCAGTGCCCCGGACACCTTCGCCACCCGCACGTCCCCGTTGTCGTTCCGCACCTTCACCGGGGTCGCGAACCCCTCGACGGATACGTCCCCGTCCTCCCCCTCGACGGACACGGCGACGTCCCGAGGAACCCGCACCCGGTGCACCGCCCCGCACCCCGAGGCGATCCCGTCGCACTCCACCCGGATCCGCAACCGCCCGTCCACCAGCTCCCACCGGGCCTCGGGCCCGCTCCCGCCGACCCCCCACCCGTCGACCTGCCGCTCGACCCGCACGTCCTCCATGTCCTCCACGTCTGCCGCGCTGATCACCAGATCGGACCCGGCGGAGTCCACGACGAGCTCCCGCCCCTGGAACGCGAACACCTCCCGCTCCACCGGAGCCCCCGCCACGTCCACACTCCCGCAGCCCACCACCGCGACCCCCGCGACCAGAACCCCCACGACCGCCCCGCCCCGACGCCCCCACACACCCACGGCCCCTCCTCCACGCCCGACTCCGACCCCACCACCGTAGAAACCCCCCACCCCTCCCCACGACCAGGCAACCCACCCACCCGAGGTGGGGCTACCCCCCGGCCCGCCCACCCCCAAGCACAGGTTTGCGATCCTCCCTTCCCCTCCGTGTAGGCTGTTGCTCTCCCACGGGTGCGTAGCTCAGGGGTAGAGCGCTGCTCTTACAAAGCAGATGTCGGCGGTTCGAAACCGTCCGCGCCCACCAGTACGAAGGCCCCTCGCCGATCATGGCGAGGGGCCTTTGACATCTATTTCTGACATCAACGTCCATGGTCACTGCGGCTTGAGCTCCAGGACCAGGACTTCGTCGAGGGGGAGCGGTGGAGGACGTCTTCGACACGACCGGGAGACCGCCGAAAGGCTGGATGCACGCCGTCTTCCACGGCGGTCCGTACGGGGAGGGGGAGGACGTGGGCCGCTGCATCCCCGGCCCGCCCGCGCCGGCCACACTGTCGGTCCCGCTGCCGGAGGGCGGTGTCCACGTGTACCGCCTGTGGACGGTGGGCTCATGGTCCGACCCGGACGACCCGATAGCCGTGTACAACCCCGATGGCCCTCCGGTCCCGCCACCTCTACTGACCGCCCAGGAGAGGCAGTGGACCCAGGAGGGGCGGCGAAGGAGGGGCCCCAGGCCCGTCAGGATCGTCGCGCTGACCGACGACGGACAGATGGCATACGACCCTGATGCCCCTGCCATCGAAGCCATGCTCGCCGGTCTGCAGGAGCGGCAGTACGTGGTCCTCCAGCGGCTGACCGACCATGATGAAGGCGACTTCTCCCTCCAGGTCCTGCTTGCCGAGGACGCCACCTACGAGGTGGAACACCAAGCGGGTACGACCGGCGAGCGTCAGTGGACGCGATCGGCTTCTGCGGCGGAGGTCCGTGCCACCGTCCTCCGCTGGACAGCCACCCAGCGGAACCGGTGCACTGAACTCGAAGACCCTACGGCCCGGGACGGCTCCTGAGAAGCCGTCCCCCTGTGACTTACGGCTTCGCGCTGAGTGCCCTGAGCGGCGTAGGCGTAGCCGTTCATCGGCCCGGTGATCTGGTTGTGCCCGAGGTCTACGCGATCCGACTCATGGGTGCCATGTGCGACAAGCGGCCCATCCCTTGTTATCGAGGTCGAACTCGTGGAGTCGTAGAGGCTGACGGCTCGTCGCCCGTGCGGTATCACCGGGGCGCGCGGTATTCCCAAGGGGGCGGGTTGGTCGTTGAACGTCAGTATCTCCGCGAGGGGTTACGGCTGAAGACGGCCGAGAGGTTCGCCCAGGGCGAGGCGAGCTCGGTGATCGCTGCCGGGGTTGAGCGAGAAGTGGTTCACGCAGCTCTGTTGAGCTGAGGCAGGGGGCAGTGCGCATCCGGGTGGGTGGGTGGTTGGCGTGGTGGGAGGCGGCTGAGCCCGTTTTCCGGGGCGTGTGCTGCCGACGTGCTGCCGTCCGCCGCAGTTGCGCCCTCCCCGCTCTGCGTCGAGCGCTGGAAGCATTCCAGGGTCCGGCGACGAAGGGGGCAGGATGGTTCAGTCGAAGTGCGGTGCTCCTACCCAGAGTGGGGGGTGGTGCCAGAACAAGGCGATGACGGGTACCTCTCGGTGCTCCAGGCACCAGGGGCCGTGGTCCCCGTACGGGGTCGAGCAGCGGAAGAAGAAGGAAGCCGAAGCCAGGATGAAGAAGCTTCGGAAGAAGCGGTAGCGGGGGCGTCGAGTGGGTCGGCTGACGTCCAGAACCGGCATCGACGGCGGCGGATGACGGCGGTCGCCCGCGTGCTGTCGTGGCGGGGGTGATCAGCGATCCGCCTTGGGGGAGGGCGTTCCGCACGAGCTTGCGAAGCGGATGGCGGCGGTTCGGAGCCGGCCGCGCCCGCCAGCAGGTAGAAGGACAAAGGCCCAGGTCAACGGTATTGAAACGGGAGCCTGGGCCTTGTTCGTTGTGTGGTGGATCGAATCGTCATGCCGGATGCGGGGGCCGCTTGTAGGGTGTTCGCCTCGGAGCGACGTCAGTCCAGAACGGCTGTGCCGGCCTTGGCTGTACGGTCACCCCGTGGACGAAGAACCGGTGATCATCAAACTCACGCGCGACCAGGCATTCGTCCTCTCCGACTGGCTCTATGAAGTGATGATGCGGTCGGACAAGCTGGACGCCATCGTGCCGGACCGAGCGGTCTGGTCGGGGATCTACGCGATTTCGGGAACGTTGGAGACGACTCTGCCCGAGGTCTTCATGCCTGACTACGTCGGCCGCCTGGAGCAGGCGAGGCGGCGTTTGTCAGAGCTCGTCGGCAGCGACGAGGATGACGGAGCGGGGGAGTGAAGGACTTGGAGTCGCTCGGGTACGCGTTTGCCGCCCTGGTGTGGGGCGGCCTCGCCCTTGCCCTGCTCTCCTGTGGGGTCGTCACGATGCTGGCCGTCAGATGGCGTCGGCGCGCCATCGCGGCTCTGGAGAAGGAAGAGCCGGCTATCGAAGGGCGGCAGGCCCCGGGCCGGTCCGACGTCTCCCACCGAGGGCCCTCTTGAGCGTGGGTCGCTCGGCGGACAGTGGCGTCATGAAGTTGACGATTTGGGTCGATGACTGGCAGACGCAGTGCTGTGGAGAGAGCTTCGCGCCAGGCGATGTTGTCTCGTGGACCTTGTTGGAGGCGGATCCGGAGGACTATGCCGACGTCGTCGGTGGTGGACGTGCGAATGAGATCGATTTCCGCGAAGAGCACCACGGCCGGGACGAGGGACACGCGCCCGCCTCTGTGGAGGTGGTGTCGATCGTCGAGGTGCACTGTCGTTACGGGGTACTCCCGGGCGCCACGGACAAGGTGAACCACCCCGTGCCGGGCACGACCGTACTGGTACCGGTGGAGAAGGCGGACGGGTGGGCGAAGGCCAGGCCGGACGTGGGCTTCGCGGGCTACCTGGTGACCGCCCAACGCGTCACCGACCTGCCGGAAGGTGCTGCTGTTCGCGGTCGGTGAGGGGCCGGCGGCACGCGTGCCGGATGCGTGCCGGATCGAGCGGTCCGCCACGGGTACCCGGAGCCCCCCGCGGGACAGGCACCCGTCGAGAGACTCGTCGCGTGGCGCGCGCGACGACCAGTGAGGACGTGTCCACGCGTGGTGCCGGGCTTGCGAAGCGGATGGTGGTGGTTCGGGAGCGTTCGCGTCTGCCGGTGGCGAAGGTCTCGGGGAGGCCGCGGTCCGGGGGCTTCCTCGTGTGCGGCCGGGGGTGTGTTTGGTGGGGGTGGTGGGGTAAGTCGGTCGTGGGGTGTCGGTGGGGGCGTTTAGGGTTGGGGTATGTCCGAGCACTTTTACGCCGCTACTTCTACCGCCGATCCCGCTGTCATCAACTGCCGTATCCGCGCCCTGTGGGCCTCGGGTGAGCTGACGGTCGAGGGGCGGGAGGAGTACGGGCGGCTGCTGGTCGCGTGGGAAGAGGCCGTGCGGGGCGAGCAGGAGCTTGCCGCTTAGGGTCGTCGGCCTGCCGGGTCGTCGGGCCGGCTGGTCTTGTGGTTCGTGGGTTGCCGAAAGCCCGCCCCTGGTCGGGGGCGGGCTTTCGGCTGTCGGGGTGGGGGTTACTTGATGACTTCCACCTTCTTGTCGCCGGCCGACTTGGCCGACGTCACCCACTTGACCGTGCCGGTCTCGCGGTCGCTGGCATCGGTGGTCGTGGTGGCGGGGGCCGTGAGGACGGCGGCCAGGGCGGCGGCCGTGGTGGCGAGGAGGGCCATCACGAGGCGGGGGCGGATGGTGGTGGTCGGCATGCTGGCTCCCTGGTGGGGTGGGTGTGGTGGTGTGGTGGTGGCGGGGTGAACGTATCGTGCTTGCTCGTTCGGGGGAACGGGGGAGCCGAGTTGACGGGGGCGGAGCGGGGTCGGTGTACTCCGGGGATGATTGATGTGGGGGATGCGCCTGAAGTCGAGGCCGCCGGTGGGGAACTGACGGCGCAGAAGTACGTCGAGAGCCGGCTGGCGCAGTATCAGGAGTGGTACGACGTCAAGGCCGCTCGGATGAAGGCGATGCACCTGCGGATGCGGACGGTGTCCGTCGTCGGCGGGGCGCTCGTGCCGGTGTTCGTGAACCTGGATGCCGGGTTCGCGCGGGTCACCGCGACCGTGCTGAGCGTCGTCGTGGTCGCGGCGGTGTCGTTGGAGAGCGTCTACCGGTATCGGGAGCAGTGGAAGAACTACCGGTCCACCGAGCAACTGCTCGGGCACGAGCGGGTCTACTTCGAGGCACGGGTGGGCCCTTACCGGGAGCTGTCCGAGCGGGAGGCGTTCTCGCTGCTCGTCGCCCGGGTGGAGAGGGCCATCGCCAACGAGAACGCCGCCACCCTGAACGTGATGACGCTGGGCGGCCAGGTCTCCGCCGACCTCCAGGCGCCGGGGCGGGGGAGCCGGGGCGAGGTGCCGGAGGCCCGGGACGGCGGGAGCTAGGCGTCGAAGTCGTATTCCAGGATGTAGGACGAGGCGTCCAGGGTCATCTCGTTGAGTTCGACCGGGCGGCCCGGTTCCGTGAAGGCCGTGCGGCCGATCAGGACCACCGGGGTGCCCGGGGGGAGCGCGAGACGGCTGGTCTCCTCGGCCGTCGGCATGCGGCAGCGGATCTCCTCGCGGAAGCGGGCCGGGCGGTGGCCCAGCTCGGCGAGACGGGCGTAGGTGCCGCCGGGGCCCGTGTCGGGGCGGGCGATGGGAGTGCCGCGGACCAGGTCGGCGGAGAGGTACGAGACGGAGAGCAGGACCGGCTTGCCGTCGAGGACGAAGCGGCGGCTGCGTACGCAGACGGGGGCGTCCGGCGGCAGGTCCAGTGCCCCCGCGACGCGGTCCCCGGCCCCCTCCTCCGACACCGCGATCTGGTCCACGACCAGGGCCCTGTCCTCCACCTCCGCCGCCCACACCGAGCGGCCGCCCGCCCAGCCCTCGCCCGCGAGGCGCGGGATGCCCCGGCGGCGCAGCGGGCGGAAGGCGCGGACGAAGACGCCGGCTCCCTTGCGGGCCTCGGTGAGGCCCTCGCCGCGCAGGACCGCGAGGGCCTGGCGGGCGGTCATCCGGGCCACCTCGTAGGTGGTCATGAGGTCGTTCTCGCCGGGGAGCCGGGCGCCCGGCGCGAAGGCGCCGGACTGGATCGCCGTCCTCAACTCATCTGCGATGCGCTGGTACTTGGGCCGACGAGTGCCGTCCTGGTCAGTCACGGGTGGACCACTCCCTTCGTCTGCCGGACACCCTAAGGGGCTCCCCGCGGCCAGGGTGCACACGTGTGCGCCGTCCTGCCCTCGTGATCCATCCATCGGGGGGACATCTCTAGAGATGCGTTGACAGGGAGGGGTCTCCGCGTTTCCCTGGGTGTCCCCATGCAGCATTAGGGACCGGACGGAGGGGTGGCGTGCAACCTGTGCCCGAGGTCGGCGACCTCGTCCGCGACACCGCCACGGGGCGGGTCGGCTTCTTCGTGCGGAGCGTTTCCGGGCGTTTCCTGATCCGCGCCGTCCACGGCGGGGCCGAGTGGGAGGCCGAGCCCGGCGAGGTCCAGCTCGCCACGCCCCTGCGCGAGCTCCGCGCCCGCGCCGCAGAGATCAACGCGCGCAGTCGGCGGGGGCTGAACTGATCCTGGCCGGTTCTCGGCGGTTCCCGACGGCTCCGGAGGGTTCCCGGCGGCTCCCGGCAGTTCTCGATGCTTCTCGGCGGTTCCTGATGGTCGCCGCCTCGGTTTCGGCACCTCGGTTCGGCGCCTTCGTTCCGGCGCCTTCGTTCCGGCACTTCCGGTCGTGCCCGTGGCCGTTCCCGCGCTTCCGGCCGTTCCCGCGTTCCCTCGTTCCCGGGCGTTGTCAGTGGGGGGCTTCACACTGGAGGCATGTGCCGCAGCATCAAGACGCTCCGTCCGCCCGTCCTGCCGCATGAGGCGACCCAGGACGACATCCGCGCCGCCGCGCTCCAGTACGTCCGCAAGGTCTCCGGCTTCCGCGCCCCCGCCGCGCACAACCAGGAGGTCTTCGACCGGGCCGTCGACGAGATCGCCGGCGCCACCGCCAGACTCCTCGCCACCCTGGAGGTGAGAGGAGCGCACCACCACGAGGTCAGGCCGCCGGAGCCGGAGCCGCGCCCGGACGCCGTATGAGGTAGCCGGCCAGTCCGCCCGCGAGCAGCAGCGCCAGGGTCGAGACCCCCGCGCTGAACCAGGTCGCGCCCAGCCACTGCCCGCCCAGCCAGCCGAGCCCCACGCTGTACGAGGCCCAGATCACCGCGGCCAGCGCGGACCAGGGGAGGAACTCCTCGGGGCGCCGTCCCGCCGCGCCCGCGCCCAGGGAGACCACCGAGCGGCCCGCGGGGGCGAAGCGGGCCAGGACCACGATCAGGCCGCCGCCCCGGGCGAGGGCGGTGCCGAGACGTTCCCGCGCCACCGTCAGGCGGCGCGAGCGGCCTATCGCCCGGTCCAGGCGCCGTCCGCCGCGCAGCGCGAGCCGGTACGCGAGGAAGTCGCCGAGCATGGAGGCCGCCGCCGCGGTGAGCAGCAGCGGCAGCAGGGAGGGGACGTCCGCCGGCGCGGTGGCCGTGCCGAGGGCGGCGGAGGCGGCCGTGGCGGCGGAGATCACCAGGAAGCCGCTCGGCAGCACGGGCAGGAAGACGTCGAGCAGGATCGACGTCGCCACCACCGGATAGATCCACGGGCCCGCGGTCAGCGACCTCAGCGAGCCCATGCTGTCGAGCAGATTCACAGGGCCAGAGCCTACGCGCCGCCGTCCGGGCCCCCGCCGGGTGGGTGCCGGCGGGAGCCCGGACGGCCGACGCTCGTGCCGAGGGGAGGGAGAGCGGCGGAGAGAGGGGGCGGGGGAGAGGGGATGAGGGGATGAGGGGAGGAGAAGGGGGAGGGGTGGGTGTCAGGCGGCGATCGGCGTGCCCTGCTTCTCCGTGCCGCGCTCGTGCTCGCCGTCATGGGAGCCCCGCGCGTCCTTGCGGCCGAAGAGGGCGTCGAGGGCCAGGCCGCCGGGGCCGGTGAAGATCAGCAGGGCGAAGGACCAGCAGAACAGGGCCGCCGCCTCGCCGCCGTTCTGGAGCGGGAAGAGGGCCTCCGGCTGGTGGGCGGAGAAGTACGCGTACGCCATCGATCCCGAGGCTATGAAGGCCGCCCCGCGCGTGCCCAGGCCGACCAGGACGAGGCCGCCGCAGACGAGCTGGATGAGCGCCGCGTACCAGCCGGGCCAGGTGCCGGCGGGCACGCCGGACGCCGGGCCGCCGAGGACGCCGAAGAGCGAGGCGGCGCCGTGGCAGGCGAAGAGGAGGCCGACGACGGCCCGGAAGAGGCCGAGGGCGTAGGGCTGCGCCTGATCGAGACGGGTGGTCAGGGTGTTCATGGTGGGGGGAACTCCTTCGGCGCCGGCCCGTCCGGGGAGGGACGGGTGTGGGGGCTGGTACCGGACGGCCTTCAGGTTAGGCATCCCTCAGTAGTACTTGCAAGTTCAACATTCATGCCACGAAGGCGCGCCTGCGGTCAGGGTGGCGTAGGTCTGGACCACAGGCGCGCCGATTTCACGCCGTTTTCACGGCGCGTCAGGAGGCCGTCGTTCAGCAGCCGTTGAGGACGGACTGGAGGGCGCTCTTCTCCGCCGAGTCGACGCTGAGGCCGTAGTGGTGCTTCACGTGCACCCAGGCGCGGGCGTAGGTGCAGCGGTACGCGGTGCGCGGCGGCAGCCACTCGGCCGGGTCGAGGTCGCTCTTGGCCTGGTTGACGTTGTCGGTGACGGCTATGAGCTGCGGCCGGGTGAGGTCGTTGGCGAAGCCCTGCCGCTGGGCGGTGGTCCAGGAGCTGGCGCCGGAGCGCCAGGCCTCGGCGAGCGCGACGACGTGGTCGATGTCGAGGTCGGAGGCCGCCGTCCAGGTGGCGCCGTCGTACTGCGAGTACCAGCTGCCGCTGACGGAGGCGCAGGCGGAGTCGGTGACGACGTTCGAGCCGTCCCGCTTGAGGACGGTCTCGCGGGTGTTGCAGGCGCCGGACTGGGTGATCCAGTGCGGGAAGAGGTCGCGGCTGTAGCCGGTGAGGGAACCTTCCGCCTTGACCGTGAGGGCGGCGAGGTAGGTGCGGGCGGTGGCGGCGCTGACCGGGGTCGGCATCGCGGCCTGCGTGGAGGGCGCGGTGGTCACGAGGCCGGTGAGGGCGAGGGCGGCGGTGGAGGCGAGCACGGCGGCTCGACGCGCGTAGACCTTGCCGACGGGCATGGGGGACTCCCTTGATTCGGTGGGACCTTGGCGGTTCGCCCGGTCCCGTGCGGTACCGGGCGCGGCGCCCGGTCATCGTGGCGGCGCGAGGTTTCGCCGGGGGGTGCGCCAGGTAACAGGGTGGCGACATGCACACGTCACATCAAGGGGTGTGACGTGTCCTGATGGAGCGCCAGATTCCGCCCGCGCGGAAGGGGTTCCCGTGCGCGTCGAGCGAGGCCCTCTGCTGGGCCGCTGGGCCGCTGGGCCGCTGAGCCGTCGGGCCGCCGGGCCGTTGTGCCGCGCCCGGCCCGCCCCCGCCCGCCGCGTACACGCCCGCCGCGTACGCGACCGCGCGCGGCCGGATGATCCGGCCGCGCGCGGTGGGAAGGGGAGGGGCGGGGGATTACTCCGGTACGACTCCGAGGGTCATCGTCCCGTCCTCGTGCGCCTCCAGCCGCAGGCGGGTCAGGTCCGGCACGTACACGTCCGGGGCGTAGGCCGCGGCTCGCGGGCCGACGCCGACCACGCGCATCCCGGCCGCCTTCGCCGCCCGGACCCCGGCCTCGGAGTCCTCGAAGGCCACGCAGTCCGCCGGGTCCACGCCGAGTTCGGCGGCGCCCTTGAGGAAGCCCTCCGGGTCGGGCTTGCTCGCCCCGACCTGCTCGGCGGTCACCCGGGTGGCCGGCATCCGCAGGCCCGCCGCGCCCATCCGGGCCCGGGCGAGGGCCTCGTCCGCCGAGGTCACCAGGGCGTGCGGGAAGCCGGCGATCGCGTCCATGAAGGCGGGGGCGCCGGCCACCGGCACCACGCCGTCGACGTCGGCGGTCTCCTCGGCGAGCATCACGGCGTTGTCCGCGTGGTTCTCGGCCATCGGGCGGTCGGGGAGGAGGAGCGCCATCGTGGCGTAGCCCTGACGGCCGTGCACGACCTTCAGCACTTCCTCGGCGTCCACTCCCCGCCGGTCCGCCCAGCGGCGCCAGCAGCGCTCCACGACGGCGTCCGAGTTGACCAGGGTGCCGTCCATGTCGAGCAGGAGGGCGCGGGCGGTGAGCGTTGCCGGGGTGGCGGCCATGGGGTCTCCAGGGGGGTGGTGCGGAGAACGAAGCGGTCCCGCCCGCCGGTCAGGGAGTACGGGCGGGGCCACTTTGTTTCTTCACGATACAAAACCGGGAGCGGTCTGCGCCACCCGCCCCCCCGTACCCGCCCCCCCCACGTACCGCCTCGCGCCCCCCGTACTGGCTCGCGCCGTCCCCGTTCCGTCCCCGTCCCCGCCCCGTCCGGTCCCGGCCCCGTGCCGCGTCGGCCGGTGGTCAGTCGTCCATGGACCGGGTTTCCCGCTCCAGCTTGCGCCGCGTGTCCGCGTCGTACACGCCCGGCTCCTCGACCGGAGGCCACAGCCGGCCCTGGAAGGAGGCCACGGCCGCCCTGACCTCGTCGTCGAACACCCCGTCGGCCTCCCCGAGGTAGATCCACATGTACCGGAGGCGCCGCTGGAGGTCCTGGACCTCCGGTCCGGTGTCCCCCATGCTCAAAACGGCGCCGGCCGGCGCGTCCGTCCGGGGCGGGGACGCGGAGGCGGTCGTCGGCGCCACGGGGGCGGCCGGGGCCGTGCTGCCGCTCGCCGAGGGGGCCGCGCCGCCGGTCGCGGACGGCGAACCGGTGGCCGAAGGCCGGGCCGTCGTCGCGGACGCCGACGGGGACGGAGAGGCCGTCGTGGGCGTCGGCGTCGGGGTCGGGGAGGAGGTGCGCGGCGAGGGCGTCCTCGAAGGGGTGCGGCTCGGCGTCGGGCCGGAGGAGGACGGGGACGGCTCCTCCGAGACCGCGAGGTTCAGGGACGCGCTGGTGGTCACCTCGGGCACCATTGCGCGGTCGTCGGGGTCCTCGCCGCCGAGCACCGCCGCCGCCAGCGCGGCCGTGCCGACCACGGCCGCCGCCGCGACGCCCGCGACCAGCGCGCCCCGCCGCCGGCGCGGCCGCTCCCGCCGTTCCCCGCCCGGACCGGAACCGCCGGCGCCCCCCGCGCCGCCGACCCCGCCGAGCATCAGCGGCATGGTCTCGTGGGCCCCGCCCCCGGAGCCGTACTCCCCTGAGCCGTACCCCCCGGGGGCGTGCGACTCGGAGCCGTACCCCTCGGAGCCGTACCCCTCGGAGCCGTACGCCGGTACCACCTGCGTCTGTGCCTCGTACGTCCCGGCCTCGTGCGCCCCAGTCCCGTACGCCCCGGCCTCGTACGCCCCGGCCTCGTACGCCCCGGCCTCGTACGCCCCGGCCTCGTGCGCCCCAGTCCCGTGCGCCCCAGTCCCGTGCGCCCCAGTCCCGTGCGCCCCAGTCCCGTGCGCCCCAGTCCCGTACGCCCCAGCCCCGTGCGCCCCAGTCTCGTACGCCCCGGCCTCATGCGTACCGGCCCCATACTTACCCGCCCCGTACGCCCCGGCACCGGCCCCCGCGTCCGGCCGCACAGCCTCCGGCCGTCCCGCATCCGGTCGTATCGCGCTCAGCTGCGTCGTCGGCGGGTCGCCCGCCTCGTCGTGGGCGTCCAGCGTCACGTACGGCCTGATCCGGAGCGGGTCGAAGTCCTCGGCCGCCGCCAGCTCCGCCGAACGGTCCGCCGCCCGGGCGCAGGCGCAGCCCGGTCTCTGACCACCGCATTCAGGACATGCGTGTCCGGTCATGATGTGTCCCCTCCCCAACGCAACTGGCAGTGATTATGCAGGCGCCCCACCGCCGACGGGTGAACACGTGTACCCCTCCGCAGGCCATATCCGGACATTCGACTCAGGATGGAGACCACGCCCGGGGGACGCGAGAAGCGAGACGCGCAGGGAGACGCCCATGGCCCAGGAGACCAGCCCGCCGCAGCTCGGCGGAGAACCCGCACCCGTGCCGGGGCAGGGGCAGAGCAGGCGCACCGTCCTCGTCGCGATCGGCGCGCTGCTGCTCGGCATGCTGCTCGCCGCCCTCGACCAGACGATCGTCTCCACCGCCCTGCCCACGATCGTCAGCGAGCTCGGCGGCATGGAGCACCTCTCCTGGGTGGTCACCGCCTACATGCTGGCCTCCACGGCCGCGACCCCCCTGTGGGGCAAGCTGGGCGACCAGTACGGGCGCAAGAAGCTCTTCCAGGCGGCGATCGTCCTCTTCCTCATCGGCTCCGCCCTCTGCGGCATCGCCCAGGACATGCCGCAGCTCATCGCCTTCCGCGCGGTCCAGGGCCTCGGCGGCGGCGGGCTCATGGTGCTGTCGATGGCGATCGTGGGGGACCTCGTCTCGCCCCGGGAGCGCGGCAAGTACCAGGGGCTCTTCGGCGCCGTCTTCGGCGCCACCAGCGTCCTCGGGCCGCTGCTCGGCGGGTTCTTCACCGAGCACCTCTCCTGGCGCTGGGTCTTCTACATCAACCTCCCCATCGGCGTCGTCGCCCTCTTCGTCATCGCCGCCGTCCTCCACATCCCGGTCCGCTCCACCCGCCACACCATCGACTACCTCGGCACCTTCCTCATCGCCTCGGTCGCCACCTGCCTGGTCCTGGTCGCCTCCCTCGGCGGCACCACCTGGGACTGGGACTCGCCGCAGATCATCGGGACCGCGCTGCTCGGAGCGGTGCTCCTCGTCTGGTTCGTGCGCGTCGAACGCCGGGCCGCCGAACCCGTCCTCCCCCTCAAGCTGTTCCGGATCCGGACCTTCACCCTGGTCTCGGTGATCAGCTTCGTCGTCGGCTTCGCGATGTTCGGCGCGATGACCTACCTGCCGACCTTCCTCCAGGTCGTCCAGGGCGTCAGCCCCACCATGTCCGGCGTCCACATGCTGCCGATGGTCGTCGGCATGCTGCTCACCTCCACCGCCTCCGGCCAGATCGTGTCCAGGACCGGCCGCTGGAAGGTCTTCCCCGTCACCGGCACCGCCGTCACGGCCCTCGGCCTGCTGCTCCTGCACCGGCTGACCGAGACCAGCTCCACCTGGGAGATGAGCGCGTACTTCTTCGTCTTCGGCGCCGGACTCGGCCTCGTCATGCAGGTCCTCGTCCTCGTCGTGCAGAACGCCGTCGGCTACGAGGACCTGGGCGTCGCCACCTCCGGGGCGACCTTCTTCCGCTCCATCGGCGCGTCCTTCGGCGTCGCCGTCTTCGGCACCGTCTTCACCAGCCGGCTCACCCACAAACTGGAGGACGTCTTCGCCGGGGCCGCCCGGGCCGGTACGGAGCTGCCGCCCGGCACCGGCCCCGGGCAGGTCGCCGCCGACCCGCGCGCCATCGGCGGGCTCCCGGCCGAACTGCGGCCCGAGGTCCTCCACGCCTACGCCACCTCCATCACGGACGTCTTCCTGTACGCCGCGCCGGTCGTCCTCGTCGCCTTCGTCGTCGCCTGGTTCCTCAAGGAGGACCCGCTGCGCGCCTCGGTGACCGCGCCCGACACCAGCCAGACCCTCGCCTCCAACCCGGTCGAGCGGTCCTCGTACGAGGAGGCCGCCCGCGCCCTGTCGGTGCTCGGCTCCCGCGAGGGCCGCAAGGAGGTCTACGAGACGATCACCGCCCGCGCCGGGCTCGACCTGCGGCCCGCCTCCAGCTGGCTGCTGCTGCGCATCCGCCGCCACGGCACCGTCGAACCCGCCCGGCTCGCCGAGGCCGCGCCCGTGCCGCTGCGCGTCATCACCGACGCGGCCCGCGAGGTCGAGGAGCGGCGGCTCGCCCGGCGCGAGGGGCTGCGGCTGGTCCTCACCGAGGACGGCGCCGCCACCGCCGACCGGCTCGCCCGGGCCCGCGAGGAGTCCCTCGCCGCGCTCCTCGGCGACTGGTGGGGACCCGACCGCCCCACCGACCTCGTGCAGCTGGTCGAGCAGCTCAACGCCGAGCTGTGCGGCTCCGACGCCGAGCGCCCCCGCGCCCCCGAACCGCCCCGCGACCACCGGGCCTGACGGAGGAGGGGGCGGAACTCCGGCTGCGGGAAAGCGGGATGACGTGGGCTCAGGACCGGTCGGTACGCTGTCCCGTCGAAGATCGACTCCAGTCACAGGGGGATGGACAGGATGAGCAGCCACGAGCCGGGCCAGGGCTGGCCGACGCCACCGGGACACGCGCCGGGACACGCGCCGGGACACGTGCCGGGATACGAGCCGGGCCAGGCGCCGGGGCACGCCCCCGGGTATCCGCCGGCCGGACCGGCCCACGGCGCGTACACGGGCCCGCCGAGCCGCCCGCCGTCGCACCGGGGCGCCTGGATCGGCGCGGGCGCGACCCTGGTGGCGGCGGTGATCGGCGTCGTCGGCACGTACCTGGTCAACACGGACGACGGCGGCCCGGAGGCAGCCCCGGCCCCCGCCCCCGTGTCGAGCACGGCGGCCCCGGCCCCGGCGGCGGACGACGAGCCGGCGCGGGACGCCACGCCGACGCGGGACACCACGCCCGCGCAGGACACCACGTCGGCCACGGGCACGGCCGCCACCCCCGCCGGGGAGACGGCGTCCGCCGCCCCGGCCGGGCCCGCGCCCGACACGGTCCACTGGCGGGGCACCCTCGTCATCACGTACGTGGAGGACAAGGACCTCGACGCGGCGCCGCCCGTCATGTCCGAGATCAACAGCGACAACGACTTCGCCGTCTACCCCTTCGGCGGTCACATGCTGCGGCCCGACAACGGCGCCAAGGCCCTCGTGTGGAAGGGCACGCCGAAGACGCCGTCGTACGGGGACTGCGCGGGCGTCGTCGACACCCAGGCCACCTCGAACGACTTCGAGATCAAGACCGGCCTGACCCTCTGCGGCCGCACCGACGAGGGCAAGCTCCTGCGGATGACCGTCAAGGCCATGGCCGGCCAGGCGAGCGACACGAACGCCACCTTCGACGTCGTCGTCTGGGCGGGCTGAACGAGGACCGGGCCGGGGCCCGGAACCCGCCCCGGCCCGGGGGCCGCAGGCTTCAGAGCTCCTTGCCGTACCAGATCTCCATGTACGGCCCCGAGCAGTACGCCGGGATCTCGCCGTAGCCGTGCCGCACGTACAGCGCCCGCGCCTCCACCAGGTCGAGGCGCGTGTTGAGCACCATGCGGCGGGCGCCGAGCGCGCGGGCGGCCTCCTCCAGTCCGGTCATGAGGAGGTCGGCGCCCCCGAGGCCGCGGTAGGCGGGCCGGAGGAACACCCGGGTCAGCTCGGCCCGTCCGCCGTCGAGCAGCACGATCCCGCCGCAGGCGGCCGCCTTCCCCCGGTACCGTCCGACCAGGAACTCCCCGGCGGGCGGCGCGAGGCGGTCGAGCCCGTCACCGATCATGTCGTCGTCGTACTCGTCCTCGGTCAGGACGCGTCCGAAGTACCGCCCGGCGACGTCGCCGTAGTAGTCGCGGCGCAGGGCGGTGGCGTCCGGGGTGTCGACGCGCTCGGCGGAGAAGTTCCAGGTCATGCGGGCCATTCTGCGACCCGCGCACCCGTCTCCGCCGCCGGATTTACTTCGGCGAGGCCTGCTGCACGACCTCGAAGGACCACAGCGTGGACCCGGAGGCGGCCGGCTTCGGCCGCTCGCCGCCCTCACCGCCCGCGGTGCCCTGGTGGGCGGCCTTCATGGAACCGTTCATCCAGTTCTGGAAGTCCTCCTCGCTCCGCCAGCGGGTGTACACGAGGTACTGGTCGGTACCCTCCAGCGGACGCAGCAGCTCGAACCACTCGAACCCGTCGGAGCCCTCCACGGCCCCGGCCCGCGAGGCGAACCGCTGCTCCAGCACCTCCCGCTGCTCGGCGGGCACGGTCAGGACGTTGATCTTCACGATGCTCATGAGGGGCAGGATATGACCGGCACTCCCACCGTCCCGCGCGCGGGCGCCCTCCGGGCGTTCGCGGCGCGTCGTGTGCCCGGGAACGGGGACGTGGACTTCGTGTGGTCGCCCGCGGGGGCGTGGCTGGCGCTGGGGGCGGTGGCCTCCGGGGCGCGGGGCGGACCGCGGAGGGGCTGCGGGGGATGCTCGGGGTGGCGGGGGAGGAGGCCGGGGCGGCCGTGACCGGCGTCGGGCGGACGGTCGCGGGGACCGGTGGGGTGAGCGGGGCCGTGGGGGTGTGGAGCCGGGTGCCGGTGTACGAGGGGTTCCGGGGCGGGCTGCCGGACGTCGGGTTCGGCCGGCTGGGCGGGGACGCGCAGGCGGAGCTCGACGCGTGGGTGCGGGCGGAGAGCGGGGGGCGGGTGCCGGAGCTGCCGCTCGGGCTCGACGGGTCCGAGGACCTGGTGCTGCTCGGGGTGCTGGCGCTGAAGGCGGCCTGGCGGACGGCCTTTCCGGCGGGGGCGACGCGGCCCGAGCCGTTCACCGACGCGTCCGGCGCCGTCCGTCCCGTGCCGACCATGCGGCAGCGGATCCCGGGTGCCTGGGTCTGGAAGGTGCGGCAGGGGCGGTGGGGGAGCCGGGCCGTCGTGGTGGAGCTGCCGGGGGCCGGGGCGCGGGCGGTGCGGGTGCGGTTCGTGCTCGGGGCGCCGGGGAGGGGGCCCGCCGACGTGCTGCCGCTCGCCTGGGACGCGCGGCGGGAGCCGGTGGAGGACGAAGCGGTGGAGCTGGCGCTGCCGCGCTTCTCGCTGCGGTCCCGGTTCGACCTCCGGCCGTGGCTGGAGGAGCTCGGGGCGGGCGGGGCGCTGCGGCCCGGCGCCGACTTCTCCGGGCTGTCGCCGGAGCCGCTCCTCGTCTCCCGGGTGGTGCAGGAGGCGGTGGTCGAGGTGGCCGAGCGGGGCGTGGAGGCGGCGGCCGTCACGCAGGTGACGATGGTGCGGAGCGCGGCCCGGCCGCGCCCCCTCGAACGGATCGCCTTCGACCGCCCCTTCGGCGTCGTCGTCCTCGACGCCGAAGGGGAACTGCCGCTCTTCGCGGGATGGCGGGCCGGGGTGGAGGGGCCGGGACCGGACGCCGCCCCGTGACCGGATGGCCAGGGGCTGGACGTGTCGGGACCGGACGTGTCGGGACCGGACCGGGCGGGCCCGTGACCGGGCGGGCCACGGGCCGGACCGGCGTGTGGCCGGGTGGCTAGTCGGTCACGCGGGCGATGAGGAGGCCGTCGTGGCCCTTGGTGCCGACGGTCTGGAGGGCGGTCGCGTCCAGGCGGGGCTCGCGGGCGACGAGGTCGAACATCGCGCGGGTGCCGGTGATCGCGGGGTCCGACGGGTCCTCGGTCGCGACGCGGCCGCCGCGGACGACGTTGTCGACGACGATCAGGGTGCCGGGGCGGGAGAGCTTCAGGGCCCAGGTGACGTAGTGCGGGTTGTTGGCCTTGTCGGCGTCGACGAAGACCAGGTCGAAGGGGCCGGCGCCCTCCTCCTCCAGGAGCGGGAGGGTGTCCAGGGCCGGGCCGGTGCGGACCTCGACGCGGTCGGCCAGGCCGGCGCGGGCGAGGTTGCCGCGGGCCACTCCGGCGTGCCGGGGGTCGTGCTCCAGGGTGATCAGGCGGCCGTCGGCGGGCAGGGCGCGGGCCAGCCAGATCGTGCTGTAGCCGCCGAGGGTGCCGATCTCCAGGATGCGGCGGGCGCCCTGCGTCCGGGCCAGCAGGTGGAGGAACTTGCCCTGGTTGGGGGCGACGGCGATCTCGGGGAGGCCGGCCGCCGCGCTGTCGGCCAGCGCGGCGGTCAGGGCCTCGTCGGCGGGGACCAGCAGGTCGGTGACGTACTGGTCGACGTCGTTCCACTGGGGGTTCGTCATGCGAGCGACGGTACCCGGCGGCGCCTCGCCCGTACGGTCAGGAGCGCGGCCGTCACGGCGAGCGCGGCGCCGGCCGCCGTGGTCAGGAGCCAGGCGGGGACGCCGCCGAGGGTCAGCAGGCGGTCCCGGTGGACCACCTGGCGGTAGGGGGTGTCGGCGACCGTGCGCAGCACGTGGTCGTCGGAGATCCGGGACGGGGCCGGGAAGCGCTGTTCGAGGACGGTGAGGTGGGCCGGGGCGCCGCCGGTGAGGTCGGCCACCGGGCCCTCCGGGTGGTCGAGGCGGCCGGAGAAGGTGACCTCGGGGCGCTCGCCGCCGATCGCCGAGCGGGGTTCCATGCGATGGGCGGCGAGGATCGACAGGCCGAGGGTCTGCGGGGTGGCGGCGAGCCGGGAGAGCCGCATGGGGTAGACGAGTTCGGTGGAGGCGAAGGTGATGCGGAGCGGGGTCAGCTCGCCGTAGAGGCGCTCGCCCCGCTTCTCCGGGGCGAGGCGGACGGCGACGTACTCCCACTTCCGGTCGACGTACGGCCGGAGTTCGGGGGTGAGCCGGTCGGGGAGTTCGAAGCCGTTGGTCCGCAGCCAGGTGCCGAGGGCCTCGGGGTCGGTGGCGGTGAGGCGGGCGACGTCGAAGGGGCCGAGCCGCTCGCGGCCGACGACGCCGACGGAGCCGCCGGGGGCCGCGCCGGCCGCGGCCCCGTCGCCGGAGCCGACGTCGAAGGGCCAGTCGTCCTCGCGGGGCCAGAAGTAGAAGCGGTCGCGCCGTTCGGGCGCGGCGAGCCCTTCGAGGGCGTCGAAGAGCTCCGGGTCGCCGAGGGTGACGCCGGCGCGGTGCGGCACGGGCATGACCCAGGCGGCCTGCCGGGCGTCGCCGTGGACGCGGAAGCGCATGACGACGGTCTCGTTCCGGCCGTCCCAGTGGACGGCGGACTCCTCCCGGTCGACGCCGATCCGCTCCGACCTGTGCGTGATCATGGCGCCGCAGCCGCAGGCCCAGGCGGGCGCGACGAGCGAGCCGAGCTGGAGCGCGAGCAGCGCGACGAGTGTGGTCAGGATTCTGTGTGTGGTCCCCCGCATGTCCGCTCGGACGTGCGGGGGAGGGTCCCGGTTCCCCGTCAGGGTGCGGTGCGGGCCGTCAGGGCGAGGTGCGGGTCGTCAGGGTGCGGTGCGGACCGTCAGGGCGAGGCGCGGACCCGCAGTTCCTTGACGCCGTTGAGCCAGGCGGCCCGCAGCCGGCGCGGTTCGGAGACGAGGGTGAGGTCCGGCAGGACGTCGGCGACGGCGTCGAAGATCAGCTCGATCTCCTTCACGGCGAGGGCCTTGCCGAGGCAGAAGTGGGGTCCGCCGCCGCCGAAGCCCAGGTGGGGGTTGGGGTCGCGGGTGATGTCGAAGGCCTCCGGGTTCTCGAAGACCTCGGGGTCGTGGTTGGCGGAGGAGTAGAAGAGGCCGATCCGGTCGCCCTTCTTGATCTTCTGGCCGCCGATCTCGGTGTCCTGGGTGGCGGTGCGCTGGAAGGAGACGACGGGGGTCGCCCAGCGGACGATCTCCTCGGCGGTGGGCGCGGGGCGCTCCCGCTTGTAGAGCTCCCACTGGTCGGGGTGGGTGAGGAAGGCGTGCATGCCGTGGCTGATCGCGTTGCGGGTGGTTTCGTTGCCGGCGACGGCGAGCAGCAGTACGAAGAACCCGAACTCGTCGGAGGAGAGGTTCCCTTGGCCCTCGGCGGCGACGAGCTGGGACACGATGTCCTTGGCGGGGCACTCCTTGCGCGCCGCGGCCATGTTCATCGCGTAGCCGATGAGCTCCATGGCGGCCTCGACGCCGACCTCTTCGGTGATGGCGTACTCGGGATCGTCGTACGCCACCATCTTGTTGGACCAGTCGAAGATCCGGGAGCGGTCCTCCTGGGGGACGCCGATGAGTTCGGCGATGGCCTGGAGGGGCAGCTCGACGGCGATCCGGGTGACGAAGTCGAAGGCGCCGTCCGGGTCTTCGGCGGCGGCGGCCCGCGCCTCCTCGGCGATCGCCCGGGCGCGGGTGCGCAGGACGGTCTCCAGGGTGCGGATCGCGCGGGGGGTGAAGCCGCGCTGGACGATCTGGCGGACCCGGGTGTGCTCCGGCGGGTCCATGTTGAGCATGATCAGCTTCTGGACGTCGATCTGTTCGCGTCCGATGTGCTCGTTGAAGCGGATCACGGCGGTGTTCTCGTGCGAGGAGAACAGCTCGGGATGGGTGGAGACGTACTTGACGTCCGCGTGGCGGGTGACGGCCCAGTAGCCCTCGTCGTCGAAGCCGGTGACGCCGCGCGGCTGGGGGCACCACCAGACCGGGGCGGTCCGCCGCAGCTCCGCGAACTCGGGGAGCGGGACGCGGCTGCGCAGCAGGTCGGGGTCGGTGGCGTCGAATCCCTCGGGGAGGTGGGGGCAGGTCATCGGCAACACGCTCCAATATCTGATGGGTCATCAGAAGTTGCCGGGAAAGTTAGTAACGAGTTCTACAAGTGGCAAGAGGCACGGGCCGAATACGCCCTCGCGCATCCCCAGGCCTCACCCTCGCGTGCTCCCGGATCCCGTCCCCGCGTGCCCCCGAATCCCGCCCCCGCGCACCCCCGGGCCTCGTCCTCGCGTGCTCCTGAATCCCGCCCCGCACACCCCTGGGTCTCGTCCTCGCGCGCTCCCGGATCCCGCCCCGCGCACCCCCGCGCCTCGTCCCATGCGCTTCTGAAACCCGCCCCCGCGCACCCCCGGGCCCCGTCCGCGTGCGTTTCCGAATACCGACCCCGCCGCCGAACTGCTGCCTCCCGGACCCTTGCGTACCGGCGGTAGCAGTCATAAGACTTCACTCAGAACTAGAACGCGTACTAGTTCTCCCGTGACTCCGACCGGCGGATGCCGGGACACCCCGTCCGGTCGAGGAGAGGACGAGCTCATGGCCGCGGAACCCGTCATCGTCGAAGCCGTACGCACCCCCATCGGCAAGCGCGGAGGCGCGCTCGCCAACCTCCATCCCGCCTACCTCCTGGGCGAGACCTACCGCGAACTCCTCGGCCGCACCGGCATCCCCGCCGACTGCGTCGAACAGATCGTCGGTGGCACGGTCACCCACGCCGGCGAGCAGTCCATGAACCCCGCGCGCACCGCCTGGCTCACCATGGGCCTGCCCTACGAGACCGCCGCCACCACGGTCGACGCCCAGTGCGGCTCCTCGCAGCAGGCGAGCCACATGGTCGCCAACATGATCACGGCCGGCGTCATCGACGTCGGCATCTCCTGCGGCGTCGAGGCCATGTCCCGCGTCCCGCTCGGCTCCGGCTCCAAGCACGGGCCCGGCAAGCCCTTCCCCGACGAGTGGAACGTCGACCTGCCCAACCAGTTCGAGGCCGCCGAGCGCATCGCCCGCCGCCGCGGCCTGACCCGCGAGCGCGTCGACTCCCTCGGCGTCATCTCCCAGGAGCGGGCCGCCGCCGCCTGGTCCGAGGAACGCTTCAAGCGCGAGACCTTCGCCGTCCAGGTCCCGACCACCGAGGCGGAACAGCACGCGGGGCAGGGCATGTGGCGACTCGTCGACCGCGACGAGGGGCTGCGCGACACCAGCATGGAGGGCCTCGCCCGGCTCAAGCCGGTCATGCCCACCGCCGTCCACACCGCCGGCAACTCCTCCCAGATCTCCGACGGCGCCTCCGCCGTGATGTGGGCCTCCAAGCGGATGGCCCGCGCGCTCAAGCTGCGCCCCCGCGCCCGGAT
This sequence comes from Streptomyces sp. NPDC014656, assembly GCF_043084305.1. Classification (NCBI taxonomy): domain Bacteria; kingdom Bacillati; phylum Actinomycetota; class Actinomycetes; order Kitasatosporales; family Streptomycetaceae; genus Streptomyces; species Streptomyces sp. NPDC014656. Next base: position 573,622 of record NZ_JBIBZN010000004.1, on the reverse strand, counting down.
CGTCGCCCAGGCCCTCGTGGGCGCCGACCCCCACTACCACCTCGACGGGCCCATCGACGCGACCCGCGCGGTCCTCGGCAAGGCCGGCATGTCCCTCCGGGACATCGACGTGGTCGAGATCAACGAGGCCTTCGCCTCGGTCGTCCTCAGCTGGGCGCAGGAGTTCGACAAGGAGCTCGACGGCCTGGAGAAGGTCAACGTCAACGGCGGCGCCATCGCCCTCGGCCACCCCGTCGGCGCGACCGGCGCCCGCCTCATCACCACCGCCCTGCACGAGCTGGAACGCGCCGACAAGGAGTTCGCGCTGGTCACGATGTGTGCCGGCGGCGCGCTCGCGACCGGGACGATCATCCAGCGCCTGTAGGGCGGCCGGCGCCGGCGCGGGCCGGCACCACGAGACCTGGCAGGGGTGCCCGGGAAACCGCGGGGCCCCGTCCCTCCCCCGGGAGGGGCGGGGCCCCGCGCCCGTGCGGCGGGACCGGAGGCGGCGCGGCCCGCGGCGGCGCGCAGGCTCCCGGCGGCGCGGCGGGCCCCGGAAACGCCGCAGGCCCCGCCCCTCCGAGTGGAGGGCGGGGCCTTGCGGGGGCGCCGTGCGGCGTGGTGACTCTTAGTACCAGCCGTTGGCCTGCCAGAACGCCCAGGCGGCGTTCGGGGAGCCGTAGCGCTCGTTCATGTAGTTGAGACCCCACTTGATCTGGGTCGCCGGGTTGGTCTTCCAGTCGGAGCCGGCCGAGGACATCTTCGAGGCGGGCAGGGCCTGGACCAGGCCGTAGGCGCCGGAGGAGGAGTTGGTGGCCTTGAAGTTCCAGCCGGACTCGTGCGAGACGATCTTGCTGAAGGCGGCGTACTGCGAGGCGGGCACGATGTCACGGGCGAGCTCCTGCGGGCTGGCGGCCGAGGCCGAGCCCGTCGTGCCGAGCACCGCACCCGAGGCGCCGAGCAGCACGGCTGCGGTGGCGGCGAAGGTCTTCTTGCGGGCGGCGGCACGAGTGGTGATCGAGCGGAACAAAACGTCTACCTAACGTCGGGGACTGGGGTGGCGCCGGGCTCGTACGGCCGTTTCCGACCGTTTTCGGCAAGCCGGAACCAGAGTCCGGGGGAACCCGGGTTCTGGGGGGAACCGGCCTGCCGCGGTGCTTCGCTGAGCACCTGCTGCCTGGCGACGTCCACTACACAAACAAATCCCGGGAGCCGGCGCAACGACCCCCTGTACGAGGAAGGTTCGGACTCGGGGTGCCCGGACCGGAGACCGCCGCCATGACGTTTTCGCAGGTCATCGTCGGTGATGGGTGTTTTGTGCGACTCGTCCGGCTCTACTATTTCCGGTCGTACGTGACCTGGGTCCTATGAGGCGCCTCACCCGGGGACCCCTCCCGGGCCCCCTCGAATGTGACCTGGGCCTCGAAGTTCGCCCGCCGCGTGGCCCTCCGCAGCGCCCGCAGCAGCGGCCCGCCGACCGTCAGCGTCAGGACGACGGTGAGCACGGCCCGGCCGAGGTCCCAGCCGAGGGAGGTGGCCAGCACGTACGCCGTGAAGCGCACCAGGTTGTCGCCGACCGGCGCGCCCGGGGCGAACGAGATCGCCTGGGCCATGCCGCCGACCGTCACCCAGCCGTACAGATTGGTGACCGTGCCGTACGCGAACGCCGCCGCGAAGCCGTACCCGGCCAGCACCAGCCGCTCGGGCAGCCCCCGGAGCCCGGCCGGCAGCAGGCCCGCGCCCATCGCGAACCAGCCCATCGCCAGCATCTGCGTCGGCATCCACGGGCCCACCCCGCCCGTGAGCAGCGCCGAGGCGAACATCGTCACCGCGCCGAGCACGAAGCCGAAGCCAGGGCCGAGGACCCGGCCGCTCAGCACCATCAGGAAGAACATCGGCTCCAGGCCGGCCGTCCCCGCGCCCAGCGGGCGCAGCGCCGCCCCCACGGCGGCCAGCACCCCCAGCATCGCCACCGCCTTCGCGTCCATCCTGCAGTCGGCGATCGTCGCCACGACGACGGCGATGAGGAGGGGGAGGATCAGCGCGAAGAGCCAGGGCGCGTCGGCGGCGTGGTCCGTGACGGCCGACCCGGCGTCCGCGAACAGCGGCCAGCAGACGCCGGCCAGCCCGACGAGGGAGACGAGGACGAGGGCGGCGACGGAGCGGGGGCCGAGCCGGATCGGGTGGACGCGCTTCACGGGCACAGCGCCTCCTCCACCTGCTCGACCGTGAGCCACGGCTCGGGCGCCAGGACCTTGGCGACCTGCGGGGCGAAGGCCGGGGACGAGACGACGACCTCGGCCGTCGGGCCGTCCGCGACCACCTCGCCGCCCGCGACGATCACCACCCGGTCCACCAGCTCCGCCGCGAGCTCCACGTCGTGCGTGGCCAGCACGACCGCGTGCCCCGCGGCGGCGAGCGCCCGCAGCCGGGCGACCAGCCGGGCCTTCGCCGCGTAGTCGAGGCCGCGGGTCGGCTCGTCGAGGAGGACCAGCGGCGGCGCGGCCGTCAGGACCACGGCGAGCGCGAGCGCCAGTCGCTGCCCCTCGGACAGGTCCCGGGGGTGGGTCGCGTCGGTCACGCCCGGGACGAGCTCCGTCACCAGCGCCCGGCAGGTCCCCGGAGCGGCGTCCGCGTCCGCGTCGGCGGCGGCGCACTCCTCGGCGACGGTCTCCGCGTACAGCAGGTCCCGGGGCTCCTGCGGCACCAGGCCGGCCCGGCGGATGAGGGCGCGGGGGTCGGTGGCGTGCGGGGTGAGCCCGCAGACGCGGACCGTGCCGGAGGTGGGGGCGATCATGCCGACGAGGGTGGAGAGCAGGGTGGACTTGCCCGCGCCGTTGCGGCCCATCAGCGCGACGACCTCGCCGGGGGCGACCCGGAGGTCGACGCGGCGCAGCGCCTCGACGCGGCCCCGGCGCACGGCGAGCCGGTCGACGGCGACGAGGGGGGCGGCGGGGGCGGGAGCGGTGGGGCCGGGGGCGGCCGAGTGCGTGGCCGGGGCCCCGGGTGAGGGCGCGGGTGCGGCCGTGCGGGTGCGGCGGCGCCGGAGGAGGAAGCCTCCCCCGCCCCGCTCCTTCCCGGCGCCGGGGGCCCCGCCCGCCGCGGCCGGCCCGTCCGGCGTCCCGGGAGCGGGGGCCCCGGCCGGGCCCCGGCCGGGGGAAGGCGCGGGGCGGGGGGCAGGCCCCGAGGGGTGCTGTCCCGCGAGCCGTGCCCGCAGGTCCCCCGCCCGCCGCCGCGCGTCCCGCACCGTCAGCGGCAGCGGCTCCCACCCGGCCAGCCGGCCGAGGGCGACGACCGGCGGGTGCACGGGGGCGACGGCCATGATCTCCGCCGGGGGGCCGAGGACGGCCTCCGGCAGCAGCAGGACCTGGTCCGCGTACTGCACGACCCGCTCCAGGCGGTGCTCGGCCATGAGGACCGTCGTGCCGAGGTCGTGGACGAGCCGCTGGAGCACGGCGAGGACGTCCTCGGCGGCCGACGGGTCGAGCGCGGAGGTCGGCTCGTCGAGCACGAGGACCTTGGGGTGGGTGGTCAGCACGGAGCCGATCGCCACCCGCTGCTGCTGCCCGCCGGAGAGCGTCGCGATCGGCCGGTCGCGCAGCTCGGCGAGGCCCAGCAGGTCGAGGGTCTCCTCGACGCGCCGGCGCATCACCGCCGGGGCGATGCCCAGGGACTCCATGCCGTAGGCGAGCTCGTCCTCGACGGTGTCGGTGACGAAGTGGGCGAGCGGGTCCTGCCCGACCGTGCCGACCAGGTCGGCCAGCTCGCGCGGATGGTGGGTGCGGGTGTCGCGGCCGTCCACGGTGACCCGCCCCCGCAGCGTCCCGCCGGTGAAGTGGGGGACGAGCCCGGAGACCGCCCCGAGCAGCGTCGACTTGCCGACCCCGGACGGCCCGACGAGCAGCACCAGCTCCCCCTCGGGAACGGTGAGGTCGACGCCCCGCAGGGTCGGCCCGGCGGCGTCCTCGTACGTCACGGAGACGTTCTCGAAGCGGATCACGCGGACGGCTCCTCACGAGCGGGCGGGGTGGACGGGGCGGGCGGGGCGGGTGGTACGGGGGCGACGACGGCCGGGAGGAGGCCGGGGAGGACCGACAGGGCCGGCCACAGGGGGAGCTCCGGGGCGGTGAGGGGGACGACACCGGGGTGCAGGGCGCCGGGGGCGTGGGCGTTGGCCCTGATCATGAGGAGGGCGACCGCGATGCCGGAGGCGGCGACCAGCCAGGAGCGGGGGCCGAAGCGGTCGGGGCGGTAGCGGGTGCGGACGCTGCGCCGGCCGCCGAGCCGCAGCCCGGCGACGGCCGCGAGGAGTCCGGCGGCGAGCAGCGGCAGCCCGTACCCGGCGCCCTGCGCGGCGAGCAGCCCGTAGGAGCCGGCGCACACGCCGAGCAGGCCGCCGAGGACCAGGACGTCGGTGGTGCGACGGACGGCCGGCGGGACGTGGGCGGTGCGGCCGTAGCCGCGCGCGTCCATCGACGCGGCGACGGCGACCGAGCGCTCCAGCGCCCCCTCCAGGACCGGCAGCCCGATCTGGAGGACCGCCCGCACCCCGCCCGTGGGCCGGCCGCGCAGCCGCCGGGCGGTACGGAGCCGGACCACGTCCGCGACCAGGTTCGGCGCGAAGGTCATCGCCACGACGACGGCGACCCCGGCCTCGTAGAGCGCCCCGGGCAGCGATTTCAGGAGCCGCGCCGGGTTGGCGAGCGCGTTCGCCGCGCCCACGCAGATCAGCAGGGCGGCCAGCTTGAGCCCGTCGTAGAGCGCGAAGACCAGCTGTTCGGCGGTGACCCGGCCGCCGATCCGGATGCCCTGCGCCCAGCCCGGCAGGGGCAGCTCGGGCAGGGTGAACAGCGGGTGGGAGCCCGGGACGGGGGAGCCGAGGACCACCGAGAAGAGGATCCGCAGCCCGACGACGAACAGTCCGAGCTTGACGAAGGCGCCGTACGAACGGGCCCAGGGCGCGTCGGTGCGGCGCGCGGCGACCACGTATCCGGCGACGCCGACGATCAGCCCGAGCAGCAGCGGGTTGGTGGTCCGGGAGGCGGCGACGGCGAGCCCGAGGGCCCACAGCCACCAGGCGCCCGGGTGCAGCGCGTTCCCCCGGTCGGCCGCGGGCGCCAGAAGGCGCGCCCGCCACCCGGCCCGGCGGAGCGCTCGTGCGTCGCGCCGGGATCCGGTCGGGGCGGCGGTGGCGTCCGCCGGGACCTCGCTCGCCGGGGTCGTGCTCGCCGGGGTCATGCTCGCCGGGGTCATGCGCGGCGGCGGGACTTCCAGACGGCCGCGGCGCCGAGGGCGAGGACGGCTCCGCCGCCGACGAGGAGGCCGAGCGACGGGCCGCCGCCGTCCTCCTCGGCCGCCTTCGGGGCGGCGGAGGCGGCGAAGTCGGGTCCGTCGGCGACCGCTTCGCCGCAGCCCCGCTCCGGGTAGCCGGCGATGCCGCAGAGCATGGCGGAGCTGTCGTAGCGCAGCGGCTTGACGACGGCGGCGAGGGCGTCCGCGCCGGTGCCGTCCTCGGCGACGCGGGCGCAGCCGGTCGTCGGGGCGGCCTTCGGCGGGGCCTCGCCCGCAGGGGCGTCCTTCCGGGTGCCGAAGTCGACGACGACCGCGATCCGCTTCGTGCCGGGCTTCTTCCCGACGTCCGCGCAGGCCGCGCCGAAGTCGGGCGCGGCGGTCGGCTTCGTCGCGTCGGCGGAGTCCTCGCTGAGCGCGAAGCGGAAGCCGATGGCGTCGCCGTCGGCGGGCCGGGCGGTGGCCGGGCCCTGGGTGGCGTAGGTCCACTTCCCGGCGTCGGACTCCCAGAACGACCAGTAGCGGTAGCCCGCCGCGTGGGCGGGGGCCGCCGCGCCGAGGGCGAGCAGCAGCCCGGCCGTGCCGGCGGCGAGCGCCCCGGCGGCGGAACTCCGGCGCGTCACTTCTTGCGGCCGCTCAGGAGGAAGCCGATGCCGACGCCGACGACCATGCCGATGCCGATGATCCACCACACGTCGAAGCCGAGGAAGGAGCCCTCGTCCTCGTCCTCGGTGGAGGCGGCGGAGGTGTCGGGGGTCTTCGGCGTCGGGCCGGTCGCGTTCAGCGCCTCGACCAGGTCGGCCTTGCCGAACTCGCGGGGGTCGGCCTCCATCGCGCGGGCGGCGAGGATCAGCTGGGCGTAGGCGGCGGGGCCGGACTCCTTCGCCCAGGGGGCGGCGTTCTGCTCCAGCCACTGGAGCGCGGGCTCCGCGAGGCGGGCGGTGCCGGCGGCGGCGAGGGCGACGACGGCGTCGGCGGTGTTGCCGAAGTCCGGCTTCGGCTCGGTCTCGGTGGCGCCCGGCAGCGGCGGGGTGGTCAGGTGGCCGGTCTGCACGAGCGCCTTGGCCAGGTAGGAGGCGCCGTTGAGGGCGGCCCGCTCGACGGTCGGCTCGGACAGGTCGACGCAGGTCGGGGCCTGCGGCGGGGTGGCCTTCACGGCCGTGATGCCCTTGCCGAGTCCGGCGAGGGTGGCCGCGGCGGTCGCGTCGGCGTTGGCGAGCAGCTTGCCCGCCTTGTCGGGCTGGTACGCGAAGGCGCCCGGCCCCTCGTCGTCGGCGCAGGGCAGCGCGAGCGCGAGCAGCGCGTCGTACGGGGTGCGGCCCTCGGCCGAGGTGTACGAGCCGGGCTTGACGCCCGAGGCGGCGAGCGCGCTGACGACGATGGAGGTGGAGTTGGCGTCGCTGGGGCCGCCGGGAGTGTAGCTCCAGCCGCCGTCCTTGTTCTGCACGCCGCGCAGCCAGCCGTAGCCGGACTTCACCGCGGTGTCGATCCTGGTCGGGTCGGCGGCCTCGCGGCGGACCGCGCCGAGCGCCTGGAGGGCGACGGCGGTGGCGTTGGAGTCCCGCGTCGTCGTGGCGTCGCAGGGCTTCGTGGTGTCCGGGCGGTAGGAGGCGAAGGAGCCGTCGGCGCACTGCTGGCCGAGCAGCCAGTCCACGGCCTGGTCGGCGGGCTGGTAGCCGGTGGCGCGCTGGGCGAGGAAGGCGAGGGACTGGCGCCAGACGCCGTCGTACGTCGGGTCGCTCGTGCCGTACAGACCGGGCGGGAGCGCGGCGGCGGAGGCGCTCGGAGAGGGCGCGGCGGAGGCCGTGCCGGTCGCGGCGGTGCTGAGCACGGCTGCCGCTGCGGTGAGCGCGGCGGCGGCGCGACGGACGCTGATCATGGTTGCCTCTCGTGCGGGCACCGGACTCCGGTGCCCCCCGGGGGGCCCGCGTCCGGCGCCGTATTCCTCGACGGTGCCGGCGCTCACGTCCCGGGGCAGGGCGTTCCGGCTCCGTGCCTCGGGGCACGTCACGGTTGCGGGTCAGCGCCGGGTTCGCACCGGCTTTCCCCTGCTGGGCATGAAGACGACCGGGCCACTGTACCGGCCTGCGCGGGCCGCGCCCCGGGCGTGCGAGCCGCGTCACACCGCCGCGCACGGGGCTCTCCGCCCCGGCACCCGCCGTCCCCGTCGTACCGCCGCGTACGGGGCTCTCCGCCCCGGCACCCGCCGTCCCCGTCGTACCGCCGCGTACGGCCACGGTGCCGGGCCCGTCGTGCCGCCGCGTGCGGTCACGGACCGTCACCGCCGCACCGCCGCACCGCCGCACCGCCGCACCGCCGCGCACGGTCACGGTGCCGGGCCCCTCGCGTCGCCGCGTACGCCACCGACCCCGACCCCGACCCCGACCCCGACCCCGACCCCCGTCACACCGCCACGTACGTCACCGGTTCCGTCCCCGGCACGGCCTCCGCGCGGCCCAGTTTCACCAGGCGGCGGATGTGGGCCTCGGCCTCGCTGACGGCGATGTTGCGGGAGCCGTAGGGGATCTGGTCCCAGGGCCGGTTCCACTCCATGCGCTCCGCGAGCTGCCACGGGGTGAGCGGGGTGGCGAGGAGGGCGAGGAGCCCGGTGAGCCGGTCCTCGTGGTGGCCGAGGAGCTCGCGGACCCGGCCGGCGGCGTCGGGGAAGGCGTGCTGGTGGGCGGGGAGCACCTCGGCGACGCCGAGGCGGCCGATCCGCTCCAGGGAGTCGAGGTAGTCGCCGAGGGGGTCGGTGACGGTCGCGTCGTCGGGGTCCTCGTAGAGGCCGATGTGCGGGGAGATCCCGGGCAGCAGGTGGTCGCCGGAGAAGAGCCGGCCCCGGCCGGGGAGCCCGGCCGGGTGGTCCTCCTCCAGGTGGAGGCAGACGTGGCCGGGGGTGTGGCCGGGGGTCCAGACGGCGCGGAGCCGGCGGCCGGCGAGGTCGAGGAGCTCGCCGGGGACGATCTCCCGGTCGGGGAGGGCGGCGCCGAGCCCGGGCAGGGTGCGCATCCGGCCGCCGGAGCGGGCGGCGCGCAGCGGGGCGAGGTGGTCCTCGGGGGCTCCGGCGGCGGCGAGCTTGCGGGCGAGGTAGTCGAGCCAGGTGCCGGGGTCGGACTCGCGGGTGCGGCGGACGACGGCGGTGTCGGCGGCGTGCATGGCGATCCAGGCGCCGGACTCCTCCCTGACCCGGCCGGACAGGCCGTGGTGGTCGGGGTGGTGGTGGGTGATGACGACGCCGTGGACGTCCCGCGCCCCGATGCCCAGTTCGCCGAGTCCGGCGGTCAGTTCGCTCCAGGAGGCGGGGTCGTCCCAGCCGGTGTCGACGAGGACGGGGCCGCGGCCGGTGTCGAGGACGTGGACCAGGGTGTGGCCCAGCGGGTTGTCCGGGATGGGCACCCGCAGCGACCAGACGCCGCCCCCGTGCTCGGTCACCTGCGTCATGAGCGTCCTCCTGGGACTCATCTCTGCTTATCGGTACGACCATTGCCCACTATAACTAGAACTGATATCAGTTCTGAGACACCGTCAGATACCCCCGGGAGGCGACCGGCATGAGCGAGCTCGTGGAGCACGGACAGCTGTTCATCGGCGGGGAGTTGACCGATCCGCTCGGCGACGCCTCCATCGAGGTGGTCTCGCCGCACACCGAGGAGGTCATCGGCCGGGTCCCGCACGCCTCCCGCGCCGACGTCGACCGGGCCGTCGGGGCCGCCCGGCGGGCCTTCGACGAGGGGCCCTGGCCGCGGATGGGCCTGGAGGAGCGGATCGGGGTCGTCTCCCGGATCAAGGACGCCATCGCCGTCCGGCACGAGGAGCTGGCCCGCTCGATCAGCTCCCAGAACGGCTCCCCGTACTCCTGGTCCGTCCTCGCGCAGGCGCTCGGCGCGATGATGGTGTGGGACTCGGCGATCACCGTCGCGCGCAGCTTCGTCTTCGAGGAGCGGCGCGGCGGGGTCCTCGGCCCGCTGCTGGTGCGGCGCGAGCCGGTCGGGGTGGTCGCCGCGGTCGTGCCGTGGAACGTGCCGCAGTTCACCGCCGCCGCCAAGCTGGGCCCGGCGCTGCTCGCCGGCTGCACCGCGGTCCTCAAGCCCTCGCCGGAGTCGCCCCTCGACTCGTACCTCCTCGGCGAGATCGCCGCCGAGGCCGGGCTGCCGGAGGGCGTGCTGTCGATCCTGCCCGCCGACCGCGAGGTCAGCGAGTACCTGGTCGGGCACCCCGGCGTCGACAAGGTCTCCTTCACCGGCTCGGTCGCGGCGGGCAAGCGCGTGATGGAGGTCGCCTCCCGCAACCTCACCCGCGTCACCCTCGAACTCGGCGGCAAGTCGGCGGCGGTGATCCTCCCGGACGCCGACGTGGCCGCCGCCGTCGCCGGGATCGTCCCGGCCGCCTGGATGAACAACGGGCAGGCGTGCGTGGCCCAGACCCGGATCCTCGCCCCCCGCTCCCGCTACGAGGAGATCGCCGAGGCGCTGGCGGCCGCGGCCTCCGCGCTGGTCGTCGGCGACCCCCTCGACCCCGCCACCCAGGTCGGCCCGCTGGTCGCCCGCCGCCAGCAGCGGCGCTCGCTCGACTACATCGGCATCGGGCAGGCCGAGGGCGCCAAGGTCCTCGCGGGCGGCGGGCGTCCGGACGGCCTCGACCGGGGCTGGTACGTGGAGCCGACGCTCTTCGGCGACGTCGACAACTCGATGCGGATCGCCCGCGAGGAGATCTTCGGCCCGGTCGTCTGCCTCCTGCCGTACGGGGACGAGGCCGAGGCCCTGCGGATCGCCGACGACTCCGAGTACGGACTCAGCGGCAGCGTCTGGACCGGCGACGTCGAGCGCGGCCTGGACTTCGCCCGTCAGGTGCGCACCGGCACCTTCAACGTCAACACCTTCAGCCTCGACATGCTCGGCCCCTTCGGCGGCTACAAGAACTCCGGCCTGGGCCGCGAGTTCGGTCCCGAGGGCCTCTCCGAGTACCTGGAGCACAAGATGATCCACCTCCCGGCCGGCTACGGGGACCACTGATGGGCGACCGCTGGCACGTGGAGGTCGACCGGGCGGTCTGCATCGGCTCCGGCATGTGCGTCCACCACGCCCCGGACGGCTTCCGGCTCGACGCCGCCCGCCAGTCCCATCCCGCGGCCCCCGAGGCCGACGCGGGCGAACGGATCCTCGCGGCGGCGGAGGGCTGCCCGGTGGAGGCGATCCTCATCACCCTCGCGGACGGCGGGGAGTCCGTGTACCCGCCGGAGGAATGAGCGGCTCGCCCCCCGTGGAAGACTGTGCCCCCGGGTCACGGGGCACAGGGCCGCCGTGTACGTGGGGGGAGCTCCGTGCGCAAGGTGGGGATGGTGGCCGTGGCCGCCGGGGTGGTGCTGTTCGCCGGGGGCTGCGGCGGCGAGGGCGAGGGGGGCTCGTCGTCCGGTGGATCGGGTGTGTCGCTGACCGCCGCCCAGGTCGACGAGGAGATCGGGGCGGCCGCGGGCGCGGCCGGGTTCACCAAGGCCTCGTTCGACACGGTCAAGCCCAAGCTCAAGGAGTGCATGGTCAACTGGGCGGCGGACGAGCCCGGCGAGGAGGCCGACCCCGGGAAGGCCTACGCGGACACCCTCGCGGGCCTGGTCGAGGCCGGCTGGACCGAGGGGGAGGCCACGAAGAAGGGCACCGCGGACGTGAAGTCCCTGAAGAAGGGCGACTGGACGCTCAGGGCCGCGTCCGACCTGGGCCCCGGGATCAAGATGGTGGCGTTCGCCGGCGTCCTGGAGACCCGGGAGTGCACCGATCTCTACGTGTCCGAGCTGGGGAAGTAGGGGTCCCGGCGGCCGGGGGCGGCGAGGCGCCCCCTCGGCCGTCACCCGCCCGTGTCCGCCGTCCCGGCGGGCGCGGGCGGCCCCTCCCGGCGGGGGGCCGGGGCCGTCAGGTCGATCAGCCGGCAGACCGTCTCGATGTCGATCTTGACCTGGGCGATGGAGGCCCGGCCGGACAGCCAGGTGATGAGGGCGGAGTGCCAGGTGTGCTCGATGACGCGGACCGCCGACAGCTGCTCCGGCGTCGGCTGCTCGGCGCCCATCGCGTCCAGGATGATCGCCGTCGTCAGCCGCGAGACCGTGTCGACCTCGGGGCTGACGCCGCGGTCGGCGAAGGTCAGCGCCCGCACCATCGCGTCGGCGAGCTGCGGCTCGCGCTGGAGCGCGCGGAAGGCCCGCATCAGGGTCTCCGCCACCCGCGCGGCCGGGGCGGCGCCGCCGGGGGGCCGCTTCCGGAGCGTGGTGTGCATGTGCTGGAGCTGGTCCTGCATGGTCGCGACGAGCAGGTGGATCTTGGAGGGGAAGTAGCGGTAGAGCGTGCCGAGGGCGACTCCGGCCGCCTCCGCGACCTCCCGCATCTGGACCGCGTCGAAGCCGCCCCGGGCGGCGAGCCGGGCGCTGGCGTCGAGGATGCGCCGGCGGCGCGCCTCCTGCCGTTCCGTCAGGGGCGGCGTGGCGGAGGGGCGGTGGTCCGCTCTGCTCTCTGCGGTCATCGGGGTCCCGTTCCGTGCGGTGGGGAGCGCCAGTATGGCGGAGGACGGCCGTGGCGCGAACCTCTCCGGCCGGGTGGCGCGAATCACCTGTTCCGGCGCTCACAGCGAAGCTACCTGCCGGTAGATTCGGTGCCTCTCGATGGGTCGGGCGACGCGTCGAGGGGCGTCGAGAACGATCAAGTCTGTAACTTGTTCTACATTAGCGCGAGCGGTTACGCTCGCGCGAAACGCACGTTCGAAGGGGGTCGCGCATGACCGCTGAGGCCATAGAGGCAAGCCCCCGACAGGGTGCCGCCCCGTCCGGTGACCTCCCCCAAGGTCTCGGCTACGCTCGATCAGGGGGGACCCCCATGTTGCGGATCGCTCTCCTCACGTACAAGGGGAACCCCTTCTGCGGCGGCCAGGGCGTCTACGTCCGCCACCTCTCCCGCGAGCTGGCCCGCCTGGGCCACACCGTCGAGGTCTTCGGCTCGCAGCCGTACCCGACGCTCGACGAGGGCGTCACGCTCAGCGAGATCGCCAGCCTCGACCTCTACCGCCAGCCCGACCCCTTCCGGACGCCGAAGCGCGAGGAGTACCGGGACTGGATCGACGCGGTCGAGGTCGGCACCATGTGGACCGGCGGCTTCCCGGAGCCGCTGACCTTCTCGCTGCGCGCCCGCCGCACGCTCGCCGCCCGCCGCGGCGACTTCGACGTGATCCACGACAACCAGACCCTCGGGTACGGCCTCCTCGGCGGCCCGCGCGCGCTCGGCGCCCCGCTGGTCACCACGATCCACCACCCCATCACCGTCGACCGGCGCCTCGACCTCGAAGCCGCCGCCGACTGGAAGCGCCGCGCCTCCGTCCGCCGCTGGTACGGCTTCACCCGCATGCAGAAGCGGGTCGCCCGCCGGCTGCCGTCCGTCCTCACCGTCTCCGGCACCTCCCGGGACGAGATCGTCGAGCACCTCGGCGTCCGCGAGGACCGCATCCGGGTCGTGCACATCGGCGCCGACACCGAGCTGTGGTCCCCGGACCCCTCGGTCGCCGAGGTCCCCGGCCGGATCGTCACCACCTCCAGCGCCGACGTCCCCCTCAAGGGCCTGGTCTTCCTCGTCGAGGCGCTCGCCAAGCTCCGCACCGAGCGGCCCGACGCGCACCTCGTCGTCGTCGGCAAGCGCGCCGAGGACGGCCCGGTCGCCCAGGCCATCGAGCGGTACGGGCTCGACGGCGCCGTCCGCTTCGTGAAGGGCATCAGCGACGCCGAGCTGGTCGACCTCTACCGCTCCGCCGAGGTCGCCTGCGTGCCCTCCCTCTACGAGGGCTTCTCGCTGCCGGCCGCCGAGGGCATGGCGACGGGCACGCCGCTCGTCGCCACCACCGGCGGGGCGATCCCCGAGGTCGCCGGCCCCGACGGCGAGACCTGCCTCGCGGTGCCGACCGGCGACGCCGGGGCGCTGGCCGCCGCGCTCGGACGGATGCTGGGCGATCCCGAGCTGCGCGCCCGGCTCGGCGCCGCCGGCCGCGCCCGGGTCCTGGACCGCTTCACCTGGGCGCGGGCGGCGCAGGGCACCGCCGAGCTGTACCGGGAGGCGCTGGCCCGCCAGGCCGCCGCCCGCCGCTGAGACCGGCCCCCCCGGGCCGCCCCCGGCCCCTCGTACCACCGCCGCACCACCCGAACTCCCGCCACTCGGAAGGGCAGACCCCGTGCTGACCGTCGACTTCACCCGCTTCCCGCTCGCCCCCGGCGACCGCGTGCTCGACCTGGGCTGCGGTGCGGGCCGGCACGCCTTCGAGTGCTACCGGCGCGGCGCCCAGGTCGTGGCCCTCGACCAGAACGGCGAGGAGATCCGCGAGGTCGCCAAGTGGTTCGCCGCCATGAAGGAGGCGGGCGAGGCCCCGGCGGGCGCCACCGCCACCGCCATGGAGGGCGACGCGCTCAACCTGCCCTTCCCCGACGAGTCCTTCGACGTCGTCATCATCTCCGAGGTCATGGAGCACATCCCGGACGACAAGGGCGTCCTCGCCGAGATGGTCCGCGTCCTCAGGCCGGGCGGCCGGATCGCGATCACCGTCCCCCGCTACGGCCCCGAGAAGGTCTGCTGGGCGCTGTCGGACGCGTACCACGAGGTCGAGGGCGGCCACATCCGCATCTACAAGGCGGACGAGCTCCTCGCCAAGATCCGCCAGGCGGGCCTCAAGCCGTACGGCACCCACCACGCGCACGCCCTGCACTCGCCGTACTGGTGGCTGAAGTGCGCCTTCGGCGTCGACAACGACAAGGCGCTGCCGGTCCGGGCGTACCACAAGCTCCTGGTCTGGGACATCATGAAGAAGCCCGCCCTGACCCGGGTCGCCGAGCAGCTGCTCAACCCGGTCGTCGGCAAGAGCTTCGTCGCCTACGCCACCAAGCCCCACCTCCCGAAGGCCGCCACCGGGGCCGCCGGCGAGGGCACCGACACCGCGGACGCGGCCAAGTGACCCCTCCCGAGCGGATCGCGGAGCACCTGGTCCTGCCCGGGGTCCTCACCGCCGAGCAGGCCGCCGCCACCGTCTCCGGCATCCTCGCCGCCCAGCGCGAGGACGGCGCCATCCCGTGGTTCCGGGGCCACCACCTCGACCCGTGGGACCACACCGAGGCCGCGATGGCCCTGGACGCGGCGGGCGAGCACGAGGCCGCCGCCCGCGCCTACGCCTGGCTCGCCCGGCACCAGAACGGCGACGGCTCCTGGTACGCGGCCTACCGGGACGGCGACCCCGACGACGTCACCGACCGCGGCGAGGAGTCCAACTTCACCGCGTACATAGCCGTCGGCGTCTGGCACCACTACCTGTCGACGGGCGACGACGCCTTCCTCGACCGGATGTGGCCGGTCGTCTACGCGGCGGTCGAGTTCGTCCTCGGGCTCCAGCAGGCCGGCGGCCAGATCGGCTGGAAGCGCGAGCCCGACGGCACCCCCGTCACGGACGCGCTGCTCACCGGCTCCTCCTCGATCCACCACGCGCTGCGCTGCGCCCTCGCCCTCGCCGAGGCCCGCGAGGAGCCGCAGCCGGACTGGGAGCTGGCGGCCGGGGCCCTGGCGCACGCGATCCGCCGCCACCCCGAGCGCTTCCTCGACAAGTCCCGCTACTCGATGGACTGGTACTACCCGGTCCTCGGCGGCGCCGTCACCGGCGCGGCCGCGAAGGCCCGGATCGACGCGCGCTGGGACGAGTTCGTCGTCCCCGGCCTCGGCGTCCGCTGCGTCGTCCCCAACCCGTGGGTCACCGGCGGCGAGAGCTGCGAACTCGCCCTCGCCCTCTGGGCGTCGGGGGAGTCCGACCGGGCCCTGACGATCCTCCAGGACATCGGCCACCTGCGGGCCGCGAACGGCATGTACTGGACGGGGTACGTGTACGAGGGCGCGGACGGCGGCGCGCCCGCGGTCTGGCCCGAGGAGCAGACCACCTGGACGGCGGGCTCCCTCCTCCTCGCCGTCGCGGCCCTCGGCGGCGAACAGGCCACCGTCGCCGTCTTCGGCGGCGAGACCCTGCCGACGGGCCTGGCCCCGGAGTGCTGCGGGGAGTGACCGGCACGGGACGGCCGGGACCCGAGGGGACCGGCCGCCCCGGCACGGCCCGCGGCCCCCGCGGGTAGGACACCCGTTCGGGGCCGTTCGGATGGCGGGGGGACGGGGGCGGGGCGAGGCTGGCGGGACCAGTTCCAGGGAGGTTCCGCTGTGTCCGGAAGTCTGAACCGCGGCGCCGCCGCGCTGCTCCTGTCCAGCACGCTGCTGCTCTCGACCGCCGCGTGCGGGGCCGACACCACCCAGAGCGTGAGCGCGGCCGCCACTCCGACGGCGTCGGGCACCTTCGAGCGGCAGAAGCTCGCGAAGACCCGCTTCGTCGCGAACGCCGGGCTGGCCGCGGGAGCCGCGTACCAGTGGATCGTGAAGCCGTACCGGGCGGGCAAGTTCAAGAAGGGCGCGGACGGCCGCACCTTCGCCCTGATCAAGGCGGGGGCGGCGGGCGCGTTCACCTACAACCGGCTCAAGGCGGCGGTGAACAACGCCAAGGGCGACCCGCTGCTCTCCAAGGCGGTGGCCCCGCTCTCGGCCGGCATCGACTCGCTCAAGGACCTCGGTACGAAGCTCCGCAAGGGCGAGCTCGACGCGGCGGACGTCGGCGGCCTGGAGGGCGTCATCAACGGCGTCAAGGACGCCGGCAAGTCCGCCGGGGCCGAGGTCGTCGACAAGGTCCCCTCGGCCTCCCAGCTCAGCGGCGGCTGACGGGCCGGTCCGCCGTCAGACGAGGGCGGCGGCGGACCCGGCCAGCGTCGGGTAGTCGTTGTAGCCGGCCTCGTCGCCCGAGTACATCCAGTTCGTCTCCCGGAGCGGGTTGAGCGGCGCGCCGGTGCGGAGCCGTTCGACCAGGTCGGGGTTGGCCAGGAAGGCGCGGCCCAGCGAGACCAGGTCGGCCCCGGCGGCGAGCAGCCGCTCGCCCGCGCCCTTCCCGCCGTCGGCGGGCAGGGGACCGCCGAAGCCGAGCACCGGGTTGGCGATCAGCGCGTTCGGCCAGGCGGCGCGGATCCACCGGAAGAGCGGCTGCCCGGGGTCGGCGAAGATCACGTGCAGGTAGACCGGGCCGAGCGCGGCGAGCGCGGGGACGAGCGCCCGGTAGAGCGCGGCGGTCTCCTCCTCGCCGCCCTCGTCGACGCCGTTCACCGTGACCCCGGGGGAGACGCGCACCCCGACCCGCTCGGCGCCGATCGCGTCGGCGACGGCCCGGACGACCTCGACCGTGAACCGGACGCGGTTCTCCACGGACCCGCCGTACGCGTCCGTGCGCCGGTTGGTGTTCTTCGCCAGGAACTGGTGGAGCAGGTGGCCGTTGGCGGCGTGCACCTCGACCCCCTCGAAGCCCGCGTCGACGGCCCGGCGCGCGGCGGCGGCGAAGTCCGCGACGGTCTCCCGGATCCCCTCGGCGTCCAGCTCGCGCGGCACCACGGACGGCTGCCGGCCGGAGGGCGTGTGGATCTCCTCCGGCAGCGGGACCGGCGAGGGCGCGACGGGCAGGTGCCCGCTGTTGTCGGGGTGGCCGACCCGGCCGCCGTGCTGGAGCTGGAGGAACATCCGCCCGCCCCCGGCCCGCACCGCGTCGGTGACCTTGCGCCAGCCGGCCACGTGGGCGTCGGTGTGGATGCCCGGGATGTTCGGGTACGTCTGGCCGACGGCGTTCGGGGTGGTCCCCTCGGCGATGATCAGGCCCGCGGTGGCCCGCTGGGCGTAGTGGGTGGCCATGAGGGGCCGGGGGACGCCGTCGGCGTCCGCCCGGTTGCGGGTCAGCGGAGGCATCACCAGCCGGTTGGGCAGGGTGAGGGGACCGAGGGAGGCGGATTCGAAGAGGCGGGAGGACTCCGGTGCGTTCGTCATGCGGGTACCGTAGGAGTTGACACCAGTGTCAGGTTCAAGTCCCTTCTGCCGGAGGCGAGACGACGGATGCGCATCGGTGAACTGGCCCGGCGCAGCGGCGTCAGCGAGCGCTCGCTGCGCTACTACGAGACCCAGGGCCTGCTGCGCTCCGAGCGCACCCCGGGCGGCCAGCGGCGGTACGGCGAGTGGGCGGTGGACCGGGTCGTCCGCATCCAGGCCCTGTACGCGGCGGGCCTGAACAGCCGCAAGATCGCCCAGCTGCTGCCCTGCATGCGCGACGCGGACGGGGCGCCCAGCGAGATCGCCACGGCCCGGCTGGTCGACGAACTGGCCGCCGAGCGGGCCCGCATCGACACGATGATCGCCGACCTGGTCCGCTCCCGCGACGTCCTCGACGAGGTCATCGGCCTGGCCTCGCCGGCGTCCCGCTAGGCCGAGAGCTCCGCCAGCGTCCGCAGGGTCTCCGGGTCCGGGGCCGTGACCAGCAGCTCCGTCACCGGTCCCGACCGCCACTCGGCCAGCCGCTCCGCGATCCGCTCCCTCGGCCCCACCAGCGAGATCTCGTCGGCGAAGGCGTCCGGGACGGCCAGGACGGCCTCCTCGCGGCGGCCCTCGGCGAAGAGGTCCTGGACGCGGCGGGCCTCCGCGCCGTAGCCCATGCGGGCCATGAGGTCGGCGTGGAAGTTGCGGGTGGCGTGGCCCATGCCGCCGATGTAGAAGCCCAGCATCGCCTTGACCGGCAGCAGGCCCTTCGGCACGTCGTCGCAGACCTGGGCGCGGACCATGGGGGCGATCCGGAAGCCGTCGGGGAGCCGGTCCGGCAGGGCGTACACCTCGCGCCAGCGGGTGGGGGACCAGTAGAGCGGCAGCCAGCCGTCGGCGATCTCCAGGGTCTGCGCGATGTTCTTCGGGCCCTCGGCGCCGAGGAGGACGGGCAGGTCCGCGCGGAGCGGGTGGGTGATCGGCTTGAGGGGCTTGCCGAGGCCGGTGCCGTCCTCGCCCGCGTACGGGAAGGAGTGGTGCCGTCCGGCGAGGGTGACGGGCGCCTCCCGCCGCAGCACCTGCCGGATCACGTCCACGTACTCGCGGGTGGCGGTGAGCGGCGAGCGGGGGAAGGGGCGGCCGTACCAGCCCTCCACGACCTGCGGGCCGGAGAGGCCGAGGCCGAGCCGCATCCGGCCGCCGGACAGGTGGTCCAGGGTGAGGGCGTGCATGGCGGTCGCGGTCGGGGTGCGGGCGGCCATCTGGGCCACCGCCGTGCCGAGTCCGACGCGGCTGGTGTGGGCGGCGATCCAGGTGAGCGCGGTGAAGGCGTCCGAGCCCCACGCCTCCGCCGTCCACACCGAGTCGTAGCCCAGCCGCTCCGCCTCGCGCGCGAGCTCCAGGTGGGCGGGGGAGGGGCCGCGGCCCCAGTAGCCGAGCGCGAGTCCCAGGCGCATGACCGGACTCCTTTCTGACGGCGCGTCAGTTCGGTTCCGGGGACTGTACGGCAGCGGCCCCCCGACCGGAAGGACTTCCGGTCGGGGGGCCGCCGTGCGGAGCGGGTGCGGTCGGCCGCGCGGGCTCAGCCGCGCTGGATGCCCGTGGCGTCCTGGAGGACGCCGCGGCGCCCGTCCTGCGTCTGCGCGATCAGCGCCTGGCCGCGCTGCTCCACGGCCAGGTACCAGGTGCCGGGGGCCAGTTCGGCGATCTGCGAGCCGGAGCCGTCCTCCGCGTACAGCGGACGGGCGACCGGCACGGCGAACCAGAACGGCGTGAAGTCCGAACCGCCCTGGGCCTGCGGCTCGGGCTGCGGGGCCGGCTGCGGCTGCGGCTGGCCGCCGAAGGGCTGGCCGCCCTGCGAGGCGTCCTGCGGGGCCGGGTAGGGCTGGTGGGCCTGCTGGGCGCCGGGGTAGCCGTAGCCACCGCCGGGGACGCCCGGCTGGCCGGGCTGCGCGCCGTACGGCTGCGCGACCGCCGGGCGCGGGGCGCCGACGAGCGGGGCCTTGAGGGCGGGGATCATCGGGGCGGCGACGGCGGCGGCGGCCAGGACGAGCGCGGCGATGACGCCGAGGATCAGGCCCGCGCCGGCGTTCTCCGACTCGAAGACCCACATGAGCAGGTTCCACGCGGCGGCGACGGTGAAGGCGGCGCCGATCTGGCCGAGCTCCAGGCCCAGGATCTTGCGCGGCTGCGGCAGGCCGTGCGAGAGGACGACGAGCGCGGCACCGGCGATGCCGAGGAAGAAGGCGCCCCAGCCGAGCGGCGACGCCTCCCAGGAGTTGCCGAAGTCGATCTGGTCGCAGATCGCGGCCGGGCCGTCGCAGCCGGCGGTGTCGAGGAACGAGGCGATGAACAGCACCACCGCAGCACCGATCAGCACGCCATCGCCTCGGGTGAGGGAGCGGATATTCACGTAAGAAGTCCTTCGTCGGGTCGTCGTCGCGTCGGGCAGGCGCCGGTTCTTGGCACGGGGGCGGCCCCATCGTACGGAGCGAATCTATCGCTCGCGGGTTCTACCCCTTGAGGTAGGTCACGATGCCGTCGGCGATGCCCTGGGCCGCCTTCTGTCGCCACGCCCCGGACGTCAGCAGTGCGGCGTCCTTCGGATCACGCATATTGCCGCATTCGACGAAGACCTTGGGCACCGTTGACAGATTGAGACCTCCGAGATCCGAACGGACGTCCAATCCGGTGCCGTCGCCGAGGTAGTTGGCCGGGGATGTCCCGGTCGTCCGGCGGAAGGCGGCGGCGATCCGCTCGCCGAGCGCGCGCGAAGGGGCGACGATCGGGCCGGTGTCCGCGGAGCCCTCCTTCACCTTCGCGGGCACGATCACGTGGAAGCCGCGGTTGCCCTTCGCCGAGCCGTCCGCGTGCACGGAGACGACGGCGTCGGCCTCCGCGCCGTTCCCGATCCGGGCCCGCTCGTCGATGCAGGGCCCGTACGGCCGGTCCGCGTCGTGCGTCAGGACGACCTTCGCGCCGCGCTCCTCCAGGAGCTTGCGCAGCCGGTGCGAGACGTCGAGGGTGAAGGCCGCCTCCGTGTACGCGGCCTCGCCCCCGGACGCGTTGGTGGAGGTCCCGGTGGTGTCGCACTCCTTGCGGTTCGTCCCGATGTCGACCTTCTCGTTGATCTCCCGCCCGTGCCGGAAGTTCCCGGGGTTGTGCCCCGGGTCGACGACGACCGTGCGGCCCGCGAGGGGCCGGGCGGCGGCGGTGGCGGAGGCGGGGGCGGCGGAGGCGGCGGCCTGGGTACGGGCCGGGGCCGGCGTCGCCGTCGTGGCGGCCGCGCCCGGGCCCTGGGTGCCCCGCGCGGCCTCGGAGGCGGCACCGCAGCCCGCGAGCGCGGCGGAACAGACGAGGGCCGCCAGGGCGGCGGGCAGGGAGCGGGTCACGGGGTTCCTGTGGTCGTACGGCACCCGGAGACTCTAGGCCCTCTTCCGGCCGAAACCACGGACCGGATGTACCGGCTCGGTCACCGCGACCGCAAAACGGTGGACGCGTGTGCGGGGTGGGTGAAGGGTAGGTGCACGAAGTGGCGTGGGGGTGTCACCGCGCCTGGACCCACGAGGGGGAACCGGTGGGGGAAGACCCTGACGACGCGCGTCCCGAGGACGCGCCGCCCAAGCTCGACCTGAACAAGCCGGGACCCGGCGACGAGCCGCCCGCCGGTTCCGGCGAGACGGTCATGATCAGACCCGCGCGCGGAGCCACGCCCAGGGACGCGGCGCCCGGGGACGCGGCGCCGAGGGACGCTGTGCCCGGGGACGCTGCCCCTGCGGGCGTCACGCCCGGGGGCGCGGCGCCGAGGGACGCTGTGCCCGGGGACGCTGCCCCTGCGGGCGTCACGCCCGGGGGCGCGGCGCCGAGGGACGCTGTGCCCGGGGACGCCGCGCCTGCGGGCGTCACGCCCGTGGACGCCACGCCCAGGGACGCGGCGCCCCCGGAGGCCACGCCCACGGGGTCCTTCCGGCTGCCCGCCCCGGCCCCCGCGGCCGGCCCGGCGCCCTGGGAGGCCCCGCCGCAGAACGGCGGCTCGACGGGCGCGGCCGCGTCCTCCGGCCCCGCCGACTCCTCGGGCGCGCCCGGTGCGCCCGGTCCCGGCTTCGGTCCCGCCGGCTCCTCCGGCACGTTCGGTGGGCCCGGTCCCGCCGACCCCTCCGGCACGTCCGGATCCGGCTTCGGGCCGCCCCCGGGCGGCTTCGGAGGCGGCTTCGGCGCGGGCGCGGGCGGGCCGTACGGGCACGGGCAGGCGCCCGCCACCGCGCCCGGGTGGGCCGGGGCGGGCACGCTCCCGCCGCCGCCCCCCGCCCCGCCGGGCTTCGGCCCCGGCGGCGGGGGCGGGGGCGGCCAGGGCGAGGCCCGGCCGCTCCAGGCCGTGGCCGTCGGCCTGCTGAACCTCTCGTGCCTCGGGCTCGGCTACGTCCTGCTGCGCCAGTGGATCGGGGCGGCGGTCTGCTGGGCCGCCACGGCGGCGCTGCTGCTGCTCGCGCTCCCGGCGGACGCGGACGGGGTGCCGCTCGGCGTGCTCGTCGGGTACGGGGCCGTGCTGCTCGCCGCCGTCGCCGACGGGGCCCGGCGCGGGCTGCGGGCGCGGATCCCTGCGGGGGCCACGGCCCGGCGCCTGGTGCTGCCGCTCGCCGTCGTGCTGCTGGCCGTGCCGGCCGGTGGCGCCGTCGCCTACGGGTCGGCCCGCGACGAGGCGAAGGAGGAGGCGTTCCAGCAGTCCCTGCTGGCCCGGCTCGACACGGCCGACGCGCTGGTGAAGGCCAAGCGGGGCGTCCGCTTCGACCTCGCCGAGCGCGACTACACCACCGCGCTGGACACGTACGAGAAGCTGGCCCTCGACCACCCGGGCTCCCGGGCCGCGAAGCTGGTGCCGGAGCGCCTGGACGCGTACGTCACGTCGGTGTCCGCGCCGTACCGGGACAAGAAGTACTGCGAGGCGGTGGACCCGCTCAAGCACCTGCGCGGCCTCCCGGACACGGTGGACGCGAAGGTGCTGGGGGGCCGCGCGGACGGCTTCGACGAGCCGCTGGCGCAGTCGCTGTACGAGTGCGGGGCGGGCGAGCTGGGCCGGGAGGCGACGAAGCCCGCCCACGCGTCCTTCACCGAGCTGGCCTCGACGTTCCCGGAGTCGCCGTACGTCGGCAAGGCCGGGAAGCTGGTCGGCGACGGCCTGCGGAAGGCGGCGGCCCCGCTCTCCGACGGCAGCGCGCCCGACCCGTGCCGCACCACCGAGGAGGTGCGGACCCGGCGGTCCGACGTCGCCGCGCTCAAGGGCTACGAGCTGGGCGGGCCGGTCGCGGACGCGGCCCGGGCGGTCCAGAAGGGCGTCTTCTCCTGCGGCACCAAGCAGTTCCGCGACGAGGAGTACTCCGACGCCGTCAAGACGATGGACCAGTACGCCAAGGACTACCCGGACAGCCCGCAGACCGCGCACGCCCGGACGATCTCGATCGCCGCGCAGATCGCGGACCACGAGCCGGCCGCCGGGAAGAAGCTGCCGTCGGCGACGGTGCCGGGCGGCTCCCGGATGCCGATGGTGGTCAGCAACGACGGCAAGGACACCGTCGAACTGCTCTACACCGGCCCGGTCACCGGGAAGATCACCCTCAAGGCGTGCGGCACCTGCACGAACTACGGCGGCATCCGCGGCGCCGTCGACCCGAAGGCCAAGCCCTGCGGCGGCCCGTCCTCGAAGTACCCGAAGGCGACGCTCCAGCTGCCGGCGGGCACGTACCACTTCCTCCAGCGGCGGGCCGGCGGCGGCTTCTCGGCGGCCGGCGAGACCAAGAGCAGCAAGGCCGAGATCGAGCCGGGGTACACCTACACCAACTGCCTGTACGTGACCTCGACCTTCTGACCAGGAGAGGACGGCAGTCAGGAGGGGACGGCAGCCGGGCGGGGACGGCAGCCGGGCGGGGGCGGTGGCCGGGCGGGGGCGGTGGCCGGGCGGGGTCAGTACCCGTCCACGATCCGGTCCACCGCCGCCGCCACCAGCGCGTCCCGCTCCTCCTCCGAGAAGACGTCGGGGAGGGTCAGCCGCTCCACGATCAGCCAGTTCAGGGCGAGGATCAGCAGTTTGACGGAGGTGGCGTCGCCGGGGAGGCCGGAGGACTCGTGGAAGGCCACGTTGGCCTCGACGTCGGCCCGCACCCGCTCGGTCAGGATCGAGCGGAGCGCGGGCCGGCGGGTGGCCTCCAGGCGCAGTTCCAGCAGGGCGAGGTAGCCGGTGCGGAAGGCGGAGACCCGCCCGACCAGCTCGCGCATGATCCGGGTGTACGTCTCCTTGTCCCGGGGCGCGGTCCGGGTCTCCTCCATGGCCGCCTCGTCGGGCCGGAGCCGTTCGTAGACCCGTGCGCCGGCCTGGGTGAGGAGTTCGTCGCGGTTGGCGAAGTAGTTGGAGGCGGTCCCGGTGGGCACGCCCGCCTCGGTGTCCACCGCGCGGAAGGTGAGTCCGCGGGCGCCCTCCCGGGCCAGCACCTCGATCGCGGCGTCCACGAGCGCCGCGCGCCGCCCGTCGTTCCGTCTCGCCATGACACCACTCCGCTCGTAGTACTACGCCTAGACCCCTTTGGGTAGCGTACGCGCCTCCCGCGATGAGTTTCCGCCGCCCGGGCAGTCATGACCGCGGAACACCCGATCGAGGAGGCCCCCCATGACCGCCGGCCCACGCCCCGGGACCCAGCTGCTCAAGGTCCAGAACTTCAGCGTCTCCGCCGACGGAATCGCCGCCGGCGAGGACCAGACGCTGGAACGCCCCTTCGGCCACGTCGACCCGGGCCGGCTCTTCGCCTGGGCGGGAGCCACCGCGAGCTGGCCCAACCGCACCGGCCCCGGCGGCAGCCGCGGGCTCGACGACCACCTGGTCCGCGACTTCCACCACGGCATCGGCGCGGAGATCATGGGCCGCAACAAGTTCGGCCCGGTGCGCGGCCCCTGGCCGGACGAGGAGTGGAAGGGCTGGTGGGGCGAGGAGCCGCCGTTCCACACCCCGGTCTTCGTCCTCACCCACCACCCGCGCCCGTCCTTCACCCTCTCCGACACCACGTTCCACTTCCTCGACGCCGACCCGGTGACGGCCCTGGAGCGCGCGAGGGAGGCCGCCGGCGGCAAGGACGTCCGCCTCGGCGGCGGAGTGACCACGATCCGCGAGTTCCTGGACGCCGGCCTCGTCGACACCCTCCACGTCGCCGTCTCCCCGGTGGAACTCGGCACCGGCCTCAAGCTCTGGGACTCGCCCGAGGAGCTGACCGACCGCTACCACCTGGACGTCGTCCCGAGCCCGAGCGGGGTCACCCACCACCTCTTCTGGCGGAAGTGACCCCGGAGGCGGCCCCGGAAGTGACCCCGTAGGCGGCCCCGGAGGCGGCCCCGCCTCAGGCGGTGCGGCGCAGCACCCGCAGCGAGTCCGTGACCGAGACCTCCTCGAAGTCGCCGGACTCCAGGGCGCGCAGGTAGATCCGGTACGGCGCCTGGCCCCCGTCCGCCGGGTCCGGGAAGACGTCGTGGATCACCAGCAGGCCCCCGGGGGCGAC
The DNA here is from genome assembly GCF_043084305.1 of Streptomyces sp. NPDC014656. Classification (NCBI taxonomy): domain Bacteria; kingdom Bacillati; phylum Actinomycetota; class Actinomycetes; order Kitasatosporales; family Streptomycetaceae; genus Streptomyces; species Streptomyces sp. NPDC014656. The sequence continues at coordinate 548,934 of NZ_JBIBZN010000004.1, read as the reverse complement.
CCTGGGGGCCCAGCCCTCGTAGTCGTTCGTCGCGTGCTCGTCCGTGTGCCCGCCGTCGACGAAGACGAGCCCCAGCTCCCCGCCCCACACCTTCGCCACCTGCGGGCTGCGCCCCACCACCGCGATCACGTGGTCCTCCAGGCCCGCCTTCCGCAGCGTCCGCCGGAAGGTCGGCAGCGTGTCCATCGCGCCGACCTCCGGGTCCACCACCGTCGGGTCGTGGTACTCCCATCCCGGCTGCTGCTCCTCGCTGCCCCGGTGGTGGTCCACCGTCACCGCGACCGTCCCCGCCTCCCGCGCCGCCTCCGCCAGCAGGATCGTGGAGCGCCCGCAGTACGTCCCCACCTCCAGGAGCGGCAGCCCGAGCTTCCCGGCCTCGGCCGCCGCCGCGTACAGCGCCAGGCCCTCCCCGACGGGCATGAAGCCCTTGGCCGCCTCGAAGGCGGCGAGGATCTCGGGACGGGGCTCGGACATGGCGGTCTCCTACTGGCGAGTAGTACGTCGTTACGGGCGCCCATCGTGCCCTACCCGTCGCACTCGAACCACACCGTCTTCCCGTCCCTCCGCTCCTCCACCCCCCACCGGTCCGTCACGCCCTCCACCACCACGAGCCCCCGCCCGCCCTCCGCCGCCGGGTCCGGCACCTTCGCGTGGAGCGCTCCCGCCACCCCGTCCGCGACCTCCACCCGCAGCCCGTACGGCTCCCGCAGGAACAGCACCGAGCAGCGGCGCCCCGGCACGTGCCGCACGACGTTCGCGACCAGCTCGGTCAGCGCCAGTTCGGCGGAATCGGACACCCGGTCGAGTCCCCAACGCGTGAGGAACACGCGCAGGATGCGGCGCATGTGGCGGGCCGAATCCTCACCCACGGTGAAGCCCATCCGGTAGCTGGCCTCAAGTGCCGCAGGATGCAAGTCTGTTGGTTCGTTCATGCCTCCAGAGTGAGCGCAAGTCGTTACGCTCGGCTACGGACTGAACGCAACGCCACGGTGCGTACGCTTTGGGGGGTGACCTCGTCATGGTCAACATCCGCAGCCTCGATCCCAGCGCCTCGCCGCTGGACTACTACGGCTACGAACTCCGCCGGCTGAGAGAAGAAGCCGGGATGAACCAGGCCCAGCTCGGCGACATCCTCTACTGCACCGGCTCGCTCATCGGCCAGATCGAGACCGCGAGAAAGGTCCCGACCAGGGAGTTCTCGGAGCGGCTGGACGCGGCGCTGATGACGGGCGGGTCCTTCTCGCGGCTGATCGGGCTGGTGCTCAAGAGCCAACTGCCGTCGTGGTTCCGTCCGTACGCGGAGATGGAGGCGAAGGCGACGTACCTCTGTTCCTTCCAGGCCCAGCTGGTCGATGGCCTGCTCCAGACAGAGGGGTACGCCCGTGCTCTGATGGGTGCCAGGTTCGAGAGTGACCTCGACGGTCTGGTCGCTGCCCGTATCGAACGCCAGCGGATTCTCGACCGCGAGAACCCGCCCCTGCTCTGGGTCGTCATGAGCGAGGCGGGGCTGCGTCAGGAGATTGGCGGACGGGAGGTGATGCGAGAGCAACTGGCCCACCTGTTGGAGATGCAGGAACGCGAGTGGGTGAACCTCCAGTTGCTCCCGTTCAAGGTGGGCGCGCATGCGGGATCACACGGCTCCTTCAACCTCCTCCGCTTCGACGACGACCCGGATCTGGTCTACACCGAGGACTTTGTGCAGGGGCATATGACCGTGGATTCGGCCGCGTTCAAGGAGGGGTCGCTCCGTTACGATCACCTCCGAGCGGCCGCTCTCTCGGTGGAGGACTCGTCCGCGCTGATCACCCGCGTCATGGAGGAACACTATGGAGACCAACCGGAACCTGGCGGGAGCGAGCTGGCGTAAGTCCTCGTACAGCGCCGACAACGGCGGCCAGTGCATCGAGGTCGCCGACCTCTCCGCCCACATCGCCGTCCGCGACTCCAAGAACCCCGAAGGCCCCGCCTTCCTGGCCACCCCGGCCGCCTTCACGGCCTTCGTGAGTGCCGCCGCCGAGGGTCGCATCGGCCGCTGACCGGCCGTGGCGACCCTCATAGGGATGCTGATCCTCGCCCTCGTCCTGCCGACGTGGGCGGGGATCACGTACGTGGGGCTGGTCCGGGCCCGCCGGGAGAGCGCCGGACTGCCGCCGTCACCGCGCCCACGGCGTACACCGGCCAGGAAGGCCGCCTGGGTGGCCGTCCTCGCCTACCTCCTCGGCGGGGCGCTGCACCTGTACGGGCTCTCGTACATGCCGTTCCTCCAGCCGGAGGACGCCTGCTGGTTCAAGGCGGGACACATGGCGGTGCCGGACTCCAGCAGTGCGCTGCCGGTGAGTCTGGTGTGCGCGGGGGAGGAGATCGTCCCCGTGTGGGTGAACCCGGGGCTGCTCGTGCTCGCGGTCACCGCCGTCGGGGCAACGGCCGCTTCGGTGGTGTCGGCGGTCACCGCCCGTCGAAGAGGTGCGCGAGGGGCGCGGGGGTGAGGCGGAGGGAGTCGAACTCGGTCCGGCAGCCCTCCCCGACGGGCGACTGCGCGACGATCCCGACCCGTACGGGGCCCGGGGCGCCGAGCGTGAACTGCCGCACCAGACTCCACTTCTCCCCGTCCTCGGAGGAGTGGAAGGCGAAGCGCTCGCCGGTGCGGCTGATCCGCAGCCACAGCGCGTCCACGGTGGCCGGGGCGGCGATCGCGTCGTCCGAGCGGCCGCGGGTCACGACGGAGAAGACGCCCGGCGTCCCGTCCGGCGCCCGCTCGAACGTCAGCTTCGCCCAGTGGTCGTCGTCGGCGTGGACGATCAGCGCGCCGGCGTCCCACGCGTCCGCGAACCCGACCCTCAGCCGGGCCGACCACTGCCAGTCGCCCTCCGGCGGCGCGGTCAGGGCGAGCGCCGCGTCCTGGAGCCGTGAGCCGTCGAGGGGGTCGGTGAACAGATCGGTGCGGGGCGCGGCGGTGACGGTCAGGACACCGCCGTCGCCGTCGAAGGCCCAGGACGCGGGCGGGACCACCCAGTCCAGGGAGAGGGGCAGGGCGTCGGTTTCGTAGGACATGGCTCCATGATCGGCCTCCACGGCCCCCGCAGCCGTACCGGCGGCCGAGGATCCAACAACCCGCACGGAAGTCCAAGCCGGTGTCGGACCGCTCTGGCGGCATCCCCGGGCATGAGCCGCCCCGACTCCGACCTGCCGCCCCGACTCCGACCTGCCGCCCCTCGCCCCGCCCGACATCCTCGCCGCCCGGGACGACCTCGCCGCCCGGGACGACCTGGCCGACCGGGTCCGCCGCGAACTGGCCCGCGCCGGACTGCCCGCCCGCAGGGGCGACCGCGACGGCGGCGGCCCGCTCTCCGCCCCCGGGGCGGAGGTCCACGTCGACCGGCTCGCCGACGGCGGGGTTCACGTCGACCGGGCGACGGACGACGAGCTGCGCACCACCGCCCTCGAACTCTTCGCGCGCGGAATCGAATTCGAGGACCCGCCGCCCACGGCGCACCACCACCGCGCCGTCCACGCGCACACGCGGGCCGCCCTGTCGGGCATCCTCGCCTCGGCCGGCTTCGAGGCCGCCGAGCCGGACCCCCACACGTACGGCACCGCCGTGCACGTGAAGGGCCCGTGCACCTGAGCGCGCCGGTCAGCCCCCGGCCAGCACGGCCCGCAGCTTCCGCACCCCCGCCTTCCACTCCTCGCCGCCCGACTCCTCCCACAGCTCCAGGAGTTCGGACGGCTCGGCGAGGACGCGGTCCAGCGCGGCGACGGCCTCCGCGCGCAGCTCCACCGGCAGCTCCCCCAGCGGCTCCTTCGGCCCGTACGAGGTCGTGACCGGCTCCCCGCCGGGGCACTGCGCCGCCACCAGCGCGGCCGCCGCGACGGCCTCGATGGAGAGGTCCGCGTCCAGGTAGTCGTCCCCGGTCCCGGTCACCTCGCGGAAGGCCGCGCGCAGCACGTCCGCCTTCTTCCCCGCCCCGGCCTCGTCCACCGTGTACGAGAAGTCCGCCGCGGCGTCGTTGTCGAACGGTCCGATGTCCCAGGTCCCCATGGCACGCACGCCCTTTCGTGATCATCTCTCCGGATCCCGTGGCTATCGTGGCAGCGCCCACTGACAACACGAGGAGGAGCGACGTGAAGAGCGAGGGGAAGCGGGGGCCCTTATGGCGGCGCGCCCTGCGCGCACCGCGGCGGCGGGACGCGCGGATCGCCGTCGTCGCGGGGCTGGCCGGGGCTCTGCTGGGCACGGGCCTGACGGCCTGGGGGACCGGAGCGTTCGACCGGGAGGCGAAGGCGGCGCCGTGCTGGGGCGCCCTCGGCGACGAGACGCTCAAGGGCCTCTTCGGCGGCGCCCGGTTCGCCGTCGAGGAGCAGAGACTGGTGCAGGGCGAGCGGGAATCGACGCTCGGAACCTGCCGGATCACCGGGCAGGGGGAGCGGCTCCCCGGTGACCAGCTCACCGTCCGCGTCCACCGGCTCGACGGTCTCCGCGGGACGGACGCCCACGACTGGCCCGCCGAGTTCCTCAACCCGTTCATGACTCCGCTCGGGAAGGGCCTTCCGGGCATGGCCTCCACCACGCGCGCGTGGCTGGCGCTGCCCGCCCGCTGTGCGGGCGGCGACGCCGAGGACAGGGACGGCCCGGTGGTCGTCGACCTGTCCAGGGGACCGGCGAACTTCGACGACGACTGGGCTTTTGAAGACGGTGACGCCCGGCGGACCGCGATGGGCCGTGCCGTCATCGAGACGGCGACGATCGTGCTCCGGTACCTGGGCTGTTCCACCACCCTCCCGGCCCCGCCCGCGGCCCTCGGCAACACCGTCGAGGAGGCCCGCGCGGCCGGCGAACCGCTGTGCGGCGTCAAGGGCCTCCATCTGCCCGCGTCGTACGCGAAGAAGCCGCCGCCCGGCCGCTGGAAGCCGTTCGGCGAGCACCGCAGGAGCGGCGACGACGCCCTGATCCGGGTGTGCGACGCGGGTGAGGACCCCAGCCCCCGGCTGCGGCTGACCACCGTCACCCATCCGGGGCTGGTGAACGTCCTCGCCACAAGCGCCCTGAGGGGAGGTGCGAGGGTCACCGACGCCGAGGACAGGGGCTTCGGCTCCGTGAACGCCGCCCGGGCCGCCTACCTGGCCGAGTGTCCGTCCGGTGAGGCGATCTTCCTGGTGGAGCAGTCGGACAACGTCCAGGGCCATCCCTACGACCTCACCGCCGCCCTCCTCCCCGGCTACGTGGCCGCGGAGGCCGAGCGCATCGGCTGCGGCCCGCTGCGCGTCCGGTTCGACGCGGAGGACTGAGACTCAGTCGCCCCGCGCGCGCGAGCGGGCTCGGCACGGCGGCCCACCTGCGGGCCCTGGTGCGCCGCGAGACGGGGCTGTCGCCGTCGGCGTACCGGCACCGCTTCGGCCCGGGCGGGACGTGAGTCCCGGCCCGGGCCGCGGGGGTCGCGCGGATCGTGCGGGTCGTACGGGGGCGCCATGCGGGCGGCGGCGGTCTCAGTGGGAGCGGGCGGTGATGTCGCCGAGGGCGGTGGTGGCGCGGATGGTGAGCTCGGCGCCCTTGCCCTCGGCGTTCCGGAGGGTGTTGACGGCGCGGCCGAGGGCGGTGCCGGCGTCGAGGACGGCGGAGGTGCCGCGGGCGGCGCCGACGGTGATGGACCCGGCCTTGGTGTCGAGCAGGAGGTCCCCGCCGGTCGCCTCGGCGACGGTGAGGTCGCCGCGGGCGGTGGTGAGGGTGGCGGAGCCGTGCAGGCGGTCGATGGTGATGTCGCCGTCCTGGAGGGCGAGGCGGGCGCTCGCGGCCTCGTCGAGCCGGACGGGGCCCCGGGCGGCCTCGAAGGCGACGTCCCCGAGCCGGCCGACGCCCCGCAGCTCGCCGGCGGCGGCCTTCGCGTCGACGGAGGAGCCGGCCGGGAGCTGGACGGTGATCTCGACCGAACCGGTCTGCCCGAAGAGCTGGTTCTTCGGCTCGGGGGCCGAGATCCGCAGGACGCCGCCGTCGAAGGAGACCGAGGTCTGCTCGGCGGCCTTGACGTCGCGGGACTCGGAGGCGTCGGCGGGGCGGATCTCGACGGTCGCGTCGGCGCGGTCGGCGGCGACGAAGCGGAGCCGGCCGGCCGGGAGGGCGACGACGGCGGCGATCGGGGCGGTGGTGGCGAAGGTCTGCATGATGACTGCTCCTGTGGGTGGGGAGTGCGTTCCGTCGGCGTTTCCGACATGGGAAAAGCTACGTTGCTTTCCACTTCTCGGCAACATCTTCGTTGCACTGGAGTGTGATTTACGCAGGTCAGCCCAGCGATTTCATTGCAATGAGTTAAGAATTGACGCAACGGCATATGCCTTGACGTTGCAATGGCTGGATAGTGAACGCTATGCTGGCCCCCTCGCGCACGGAAGCGGCGCACGGAGGAAGGGAATCCGCGATGCCGGGAGGCAGACTCACCCAGCAGGAACGCCAGCAGATCGCGCTGGGACTGGCCGACGGGCTCGCCTACGCGGAGATCGCCCGGCGTCTCGAACGGCCCACCTCCACCGTCACGCGCGAGGTGATGCGCAACGGCGGCCCCACCGCCTACCGCCCCGACCTGGCCCACCGTGCCACCGAGGGCCGCGCCCGCCGGCGCCGGCCCGGCGGTGACGCCGTGCCGGCGGCGCGGGCCGACGGGCGCGACGCGGCGGCCGTGCGGGACTACGAGGAGGCGTTCGCCACCGTCTTCATGCAGAGCGGCCTGCCCCGGATGACGGCCCGCGTCCTCGCCGCCCTCTACGCCACCGACGCGGGCAGCCTCACCGCCGGCGAACTCGGCGAGCGGCTCCAGGTCAGCGCGGGCTCCGTCTCCAAGGCCATCGCCTTCCTGGAGGGCCAGAGCCTCATCCGCCGCGAGCGCGACGACCGGCGCCGGGAGCGCTACATCGTCGACGATGAACTCTGGTACCAGTCGATGATCGCCGCCGCCAAGGCCAACGAGCAGATGGTCGAGATCGCCCGCCAGGGCGTCGCCGTCCTCGGTCCCGGCACCCCGGCCGCCGCCCGCCTGGAGAACGTCGCCCGCTTCATGGACTTCGTCAGCGAGGGGATAGTGCGCGCGGCCGAGCAGGCCCGGGAGATCCTCCTGACGAAGCCGGCGGGCACGGCCCCGGAGGGCGTACCGGGCGGCGCCCCGGAGGGTGCGCCGGACGGCGGCTGACGAGGGCCCGCGAATCCCGGGATCCGCCCCGTATCTGACCTTCCATCAGAATGGAACGTGTTCTAGTCTGCGCGCCATGGGTATCGCCATCACGCACGAACAGCGGGATCTCGCCCGGTCCGTCCGCGCCTGGCTCACCCGCGCCGCACCCCCCGAGGAGCTCCGCCGGTGGCTCGACGCGCCCGAGCCGCCGGCCGGCCGGCCCGGCCACTGGGACGCCGCCGCCGCGCAGGGCCTCCTCGGGATCCACGTGCCCGAGGAGCACGGCGGCGGGGGCGGCGGCCTCGACGACCTCGCCGTGGTCGTCGAGGAGACCGCCCGGGCCCTCCTCCCCGGCCCCTACCTCCCCTCCGTCCTCGCCGCCGAACTCCTCCACCGCGCGGGCCCCGCGGCCCACGGCGCCCTCCTCGCCGACCTCGCCGAAGGACGCCGCGTCGGCGCCGTCGCCCTCGGCGGCCCCGGCACCCTCACCGCCGTGCGCACCCCGGGCGGGTACCTCCTCGACGGCACCGCGCCGCCCGTCCTCGGCGCCGCCCAGGCCGACCTGCTCCTCCTCCAGGCCGCCACCGCCGACGGCACCGTCTGGCTCGCCGTCGACGCGCACGGCCCCGAAGGCCCCGGCCCCGCCGTCCGCGCGCACGCCTCCGCCGACCCCACCCGGCCCACCGCCGAGGTCACCGCCGCCGCCCTGCCCGTGCCGGCCGGCCGGACCCTCGCCCTCGACACCGGTCTCGTCCACGACCTCGCCGCCGTCCTCTTCGCCGCCGACGCCTGCGGCACCGCCGCCCGCGCCGTCGAGACCGCCGCCGAACACGCCCGCACCCGCGAGCAGTTCGGCCGGCCCATCGGACGGTTCCAGGGCGTCAAACACCTCTGCGCCGACATGCTCGTCCGGCTCGAACAGGCCCGCGCCCTCACCTGGGACGCCGCCCGCGCCACCCACGACCCCGCCCGGCCCCTCGTCGCCGCCCTCGCCGCCGCCACCGCCCTCGACGCCGCCCACACCACCGCCAAGGACTGCGTCCAGATCCTCGGCGGCATCGGCTTCACCTGGGAGCACGACGCCCACCTCCTGCTCCGCCGCGCCCTCGTCGCCCGCCAGCTCCTCGGCACCGGCGACCGCTTCCGGCTCGACGCCCTCCGGCACGCCGCCACCGGACAGCGCCGCGCGCTCCGCCTCGACCTGCCGCCCGCCGCCGAGCCCTACCGCGCCGCCGCCCGCGAAGCCGTCGCCGCCGCCGCCGGACTCGACCCCGCCGCAGCCCGCCGCGCCCTCGCCCCCACCGGCTACGCCGCCCCGCATCTCCCGGAGCCGTACGGCCTCGGCGCCGGACCGCTCCAGCAGCTCGCCGTCCAGCGCGAACTCGACGACGCCGGCGTCACCATCGCCGGACTCGGCATCGCCACCTGGGTCGTCCCCTCCCTCCTCGCCCACGGCAGCCCCGCCCAGCAGGCGCACCACCTCGGGCCCACCCTCCGCGGCGAGCGGCGCTGGTGCCAGCTCTTCTCCGAGCCCGGCGCCGGCTCCGACCTCGCCTCCCTGCGCACCCGCGCCGAGCGCACCGAGGACGGCGGCTGGCGGATCACCGGCCAGAAGGTGTGGACGAGCGCCGCCCAGTGGGCCGACTACGGCATCCTGCTCGCCCGCACCGACCCCGCCGCCCCCAAGCACCGGGGCCTCACGTACTTCCTCGTCGACATGCGGAACACCCCCGGCATCGACATCCGGCCCCTCAAGGAGATCACCGGCGACTCCCTCTTCAACGAGGTCTGGTTCGACGGCGCCGTCCTCCCCGCCGACGCCGTCGTCGGCGAGGTGGACGACGGCTGGCGGGTCGCCCGCACCACCCTCGGCAACGAACGCGTCCACATGGCCGACCAGGTCGTCTTCGACACCGGCCTCGAAGCGCTCATCAAGGCCTCGGCCGAGGCCGACGGCTCCGTCCGCGCCCGCACCGGCGCCCTCCTCGCCGAAGCCCACGCCCTCGCCTGCATCGGCCTGCGCACCACCCTCCTCCAGGTGTCCGGCCTCGAACCCGGCGCGGGCGCCAGCGTCCGCAAGCTCGTCCAGACGCTCCACCAGCAGAAGACCGCCGAACTCGCCCTCGAACTCCTCGGCCCCGACGGCGCGGTCCGCGAGGGGGCCGGCACCTCGGCCGTCCACGGCTTCCTCATGTCCCGCTGTCTGACCATCGCGGGCGGCACCACCCAGGTACAGCTCAACGTCGTCGCCGAGCGGCTGCTCGGCCTCCCCAGGGACTGAGAGGGCACGCCATGAAGCACGCTGGGAAGTCGTACGTCGTCGGCGTCGGCATGACGAAGTTCGAGAAGCCCGAGACCCGCGACTGGCAGTACTGGGACATGGCCCGCGAGGCCGGCACCGCCGCCCTCGCCGACGCCGGGATCCCCTACGAGAAGGTCCAGCAGGCCGCCGTCGGTTACTGCTTCCAGGCCTCCACCGCGGGCCAGCGCGCCGTCTACGAACTCGGCCTCACCGGCCTGCCCGTCTACAACCTCAACAACAACTGCGCCACCGGCTCCACCGCCCTCATGACCGCCCGGCAGCTCGTCGAGGGCGGCACCGCCGACTGCGTCCTCGCCCTCGGCTTCGAGAAGATGAGCAGGGGCTCGCTGGGCGGCGGCAGCGGCGCCGGGGACTTCGCGACCTCGCCCGTCGCCCGCCACTACGGCATCATGGCCGCCGCCCACGGCTTCGAGGCCTCCCCGCCCACCGCCCAGATCTTCGGCAACGCCGCCCGCGAGCACATGGAGCGTTACGGCACCACCGAGGCGCAGCTCGCAGCCGTCGCCGCCAAGAACCACCTGCACTCCTCCCGCAACCCCCACGCCCAGTTCCAGGACGCCTACACCGTCGACGAGGTCCTCGCCTCCCGGACCGTCCACCGGCCCCTCACCAAGCTCCAGTGCTCGCCCACCTCCGACGGCGCCGCCGCCGCCCTCGTCGTCTCCGCGCGCTTCGCCGCCGAACACGGTCTGGAGGGACGGGCCGTGGAGATCGCCGGCCAGGCCATGACCACCGACACCGGCGATTCCTTCGCCTCCGGCTCCTGCATCGACGCCGTCGGCCGCCCCATGTCGCGGGAGGCCGCCCGGCAGGCGTACGAGAGCTCCGGACTCGGCATCGAGGACGTCGACGTCATCGAGCTCCACGACTGCTTCTCCGTCAACGAACTCCTCACCTACGAAGCCCTCGGCATGTGCGAGGACGGCGCCTCCGGCAAGCTCGTCGAGTCCGGCGCCACCACCTACGGCGGCCGGTGGGTGGTCAACCCCTCCGGCGGCCTCATCTCCAAGGGCCACCCCCTCGGCGCCACCGGCCTCGCCCAGGCCGCCGAACTGGTCTGGCAGCTCCGCGGCGAGGCCGCCGGCCGCCAGGTCGTCGGCGCCCGCGTCGGCCTCGCCCACAACATCGGCCTCGGCGGCGCGGCGGTCGTCACCCTCCTGCGCAGGCCGTAGAAGTCCGCCGCGGGTCGTAGGACCTTCTTCCCCCGGAACAGGTCCTTTCCCCGCATGTACGGGGCGGAGCCGGTCTGCGACCATGACAGCCATGCCGCAGACCGACTCCGCCACCGGATCCGCCTCGACCCGCCCCTCCATACCCGCCGCCCGCCCCTGGCTCGTCGTCCTCGTCGCCTGCGCCGGGCAGTTCCTCGTCGTCCTCGACGTCTCGGTCATGAACGTGGCCCTGCCCTCCATGAAGGCCGACCTCGGCCTCGGCACCCTCGGCCTCCAGTGGGTGCTCAACGCCTACTCGATCGCCTTCGCCGGCTTCATGCTGCTCGGCGGGCGGGCGGCCGACCTGTACGGGCGCAAGACGATGTTCCTGGCGGGCCTCGGGCTCTTCACCGCCGCCTCGGTCATCGGCGGCATCGCCCCCGAGGGCGCCTACCTCATCGGCGCCCGTGCCGCGCAGGGCCTCGGCGCGGCGGCGCTCTCCCCGGCCACCCTCACCCTCGTCACCTCCGCCGTCCCCGCCGGCGCCGCCCGCACCCGGGCCATCGCCACCTGGACGGCCGTCGGCGCGGCCGGCGGCGCGGCGGGCGGCTTCGTCGGCGGCCTCCTCGTCGACCTGCTCGACTGGCGCTGGGTCCTCCTCGTCAACGTCCCCCTCGGCATCGCCCTCCTCGCCGCCGCCGCCTTCGGCCTCCGCGAGGCCCGCTCCACCACCGGCCGCCGCCTCGACCTGCCCGGCGCCGTCCTCGTCACCGCCGGCCTCGCCACCCTCGCGTACGGCATCGTGCAGACCGAGATGGCCGGCTGGACCTCCGCCGCGACCCTCCTGCCGCTCCTCGGCGGCCTCGCGCTCCTCGCCGCCTTCACCGCCGTCGAGAAGCGCACCGGGGAACCCCTCGTCCCGCTCGGCATCTTCCGCAACCGGGCCGTGTCCGCGGCCAACGCCGGGATCATGCTGTGCGGCGCCAGCTCCTTCGCCATGTGGTTCTTCATGACGGTCTACGCCCAGAACGTCCTCGGCTACACCCCGCTCCAGGCCGGACTCGCGCTCGTCCCCAGCTCGCTCGCCGTCCTCGTCGGCTCCAAGACCGCGCCCCGCCTGATGGCCGTCACCGGCGCCCGCGCCCTCGCCGTCACCGGCGTCCTCGTCGCCGCCGCGGGCTTCGCCTGGCAGTCCACCATGACCGCCGACGGGACCTTCCTCACCACCATCCTCGGCCCCGGCATCCTCATGATGGGCGGCATCGGCCTCGCCACCACCCCGCTGGCCACCCTCGCCACCTCCGGAGCCGCCCCCGGCGACGCGGGCCTCGTCTCCGGCCTGGTCAACACCTCCCGCACCATGGGCGGCGCCCTCGGCCTCGCCACCCTGACGACGGTGGCGGCCTCCGCCACCCCCTCGTCCGTCTCCTTCGGCGAACCGGACCCCTCGCACCTGGTCCCCGGCTACGCCATGGCCTTCCGCGTCTCGGCCGGCGTCCTCCTCTTCGCGGCCGTCCTGATGACCGTCTGGCTGCCGCGCCCGGCACGGAAGGGCTAGAGCCAGCCCTGCTGCCGGGCGGCCCGGGCCGCCTCCATGCGGTTGCGGGTACCGGTCTTCCCGATCGCGGACGACAGGTAGTTCCGCACCGTCGACTCCGACAGGTGCAGCCGCCCCGCGATGTCGGCGATCGTCGCGCCGTCCACCGCCGCCGCCAGGGCCTCGCGCTCACGGGCCGTCAGCGGGTTCGGCCCCGCGCCGAGCGCGGCGGCGGCGAGCGCCGGATCGATCACGGTCTCGCCGCGCAGCACCGTGCGGACCGCCTCCGCCAGCTCCTCCACCGGCCCGTCCTTCACCAGGAACCCGGCCGCCCCCGCCTCCATCGCCCGCCGCAGGTACCCCGGCCGGCCGAAGGTCGTCAGGATCAGCACCCGGCAGTCCGGCACCTCGTCCCGCAGCTCCGCCGCCGCGTCCAGACCCGACCGCCCCGGCAGCTCGATGTCCAGCAGCGCCACGTCCGGCCGCGCCACCAGCGCCCGGTCCACGATCTCGTCGCCCCGCCCGACCTGGGCGACGACCTCGATGTCCGGCTCCATCCCCAGCAACAGCGCGAGCGCCCCGCGCATCATCCCCTGGTCCTCGGCGAGGAGGACACGGATGGACTTGACCGGCCGGTGGTCCCGCGGCATCTCGTTCACACCCGGAAGCGTAGGCCGGGCGGCCCTCCTCCGCGGGCTGACGTCACCGGTCGCCCGGAGCGTCCGCCCCGGGCGCCTCCGGGAGTTCCGCCGTCAGGCGGAAGCCGCCGCCCGGCGCCCCGGCCGTCGTGAGGGTGCCGCCCGCCGCCGCGAGCCGTTCGGCCAGGCCGCGCAGGCCGCTGCCGGAGGGGCCCCCGGCGGCCGCGCCCCGGCCGTTGTCGGTGACGGTCAGACGGACCCGCTCCGGGGCGCTCGACACCACGATCTCGCAGCGCGTGGCGGCCGCGTGCCGGACCACGTTCGTCGCCGCCTCCCGCACCACCCAGCCGAGCAGCGCCTCCGCCGCCGGGTCGAGCGGCGGGCCCGAGCGGCGCACCACCGGCTCCACGTCCGCCGAGGCCAGCACGTCGCGCGCCCGGTCCAGCTCGGTGCCGAGACCGCCCTCGCGGTAGCCGGTCACCGCCTCCCGGATCTCGGCGAGCGCCTGCCGGCCCACCGCCTCGATGTCCGTGATCTGCCCGAGCGCCCCGTCCAGGTCGCGCGGCGCGAGCCGCCGCGCCGCCTCCGACTTCACCACGATCACCGACAGGGTGTGGCCGAGCAGGTCGTGCAGGTCGCGCGAGAAGCGCAGCCGCTCCCGCTCCACCGCCGCCCGGGCCAGCTCCTCGCGGGTCCCCCGCAGTTCCCGCACCGTGTCGTTCAGCGCGAGGATCGCCGCCGTCACCATGACCGAGACGAAGGTGCCGTACACGATCCCGACCGAGTCCCAGCCGTCCCGCCAGAAGGTGACGAGCCCGACCGCCGCGACCAGCGGGAGGACGATGCCCCGGAGCTGGTTGCGGCCCCGGACCACGGTGCCCACCGCCAGGCCGAGGAGCGGGAAGAGCAGCAGCCACTCGCGGCCGTAGCCGACCGCCAGGGCGAAGGTGACGGCGGCGAGCGCGCCGAGCAGCGTCCAGGTGGCCGGGGTGTCGCGGTGGGTGGGGGCGAAGGACCGGAAGACGACCGCGATGTAGAGGGTGTTGAAGGTCAGCAGGCCGAGCCCGCCCAGCCACGGGTTGGCCGCCTCGCCGCTGATCAGGTGGGAGAGCGCGCCGAGGCCCATGAGCGTCCACGGCAGCAGGCTGAGGCCGTTCGGCCCCCGCTCCTCCCGTGGGTCGCACCGCTCGCGCCGTCTGATCCTCATCCCGACCACCCCTGTCAGACCGTCCGTGCGGAACGACGGTACGAGACCGCCGCGTACGTCCCGAAGAGGACCGCCCAGCCGGCCAGCGGCACCATGGCCGCCGTCCCCGGCACCCGCCCCTCGGCGAGCGCCCGGGCCGCCTCGGCGAAGCGGTACGTCGGGGTCCAGGAGGCGACGGACGCCAGCCAGCGCGGGAAGAGCTCCACCGGGAACCACAGGCCGCCGACGACGGCGAGCCCGAGGTTGCACGCCACGTTCACCGCGCCGGTCGCCTGCGGCGTGAGCCGGTAGCCGTTGCCCAGGCCGAGCAGGGTGAAGGGCAGCGAGCCCAGCCAGAGCGCGAGCGCCACCGCCACCCACTGGAGCGGCGGCATCCGCACGCCGTTGACCAGGCCGCCGGCCAGCAGCACCGCCGCGATCGACGGCAGCACCACCACCGCGCCGGTCAGGGCCCGCCCGGTGACCACCCGGCGCGGGGTCATCGGGGTGATCCGCAGCTGGCGCAGCCAGCCGTTGGACTTGTCCTCGGCGACCCCGCCGCCGAGCGAGAGGGCCGCGCCGAGCGCGCCGTACGCGGCCATGCCCACCATGGCGGCCGTCCGGTAGGCGGGGTCGTCCTGCCCGCTGAGGTTGGTGAAGAGCAGGTACATCATCACGGGGACGCCGAGGGTGGAGATGACGAACCCCTGGTCGCGCAGGGTCCGGCGGATCTCCAGGCGGGCGTAGGCGGTCGTGGTGGAGAGCGCGGTGCTCATCGGATCGGCTCCCTTTCCGGTGCGGTGGCGTGCGCGGTGTCCTGCGCGGCGGGGTGTGCGGTGTCCTGCGCGGCGGGGTGTGCGGTGTCCTGCGCCCGGTGGGCGTCGCGGGCCCGGGTGAGGGTGAGGAAGGCGTCGTTCAGGGTGAGCGGGGCGACCTCCACGCCCCGGATCGCGTCCCGCGCGGCCAGGGCCCGCACGGTCGCGTCGGGGTCGTCGGTGCGGAGCCGGGCGCGGTCGCCGCGGAGCTCCACCGCCGTCACCCCGGGCAGTCCGGCGAGGAAGGCCGCGGGGGCGCCGCCCAGGTCGACGGCGACGAGCGCCCCGCCGGCCGACCGCTTCAGCTCCTCGGCCGTGCCGTCGGCGACGATCCGGCCGGCGTCGACGACGACGATCCGGTCGGCGAAGGAGTCGGCCTCCTCCAGGTAGTGGGTGGAGAACAGGACGGTGTTGCCCCGCCGGGCGTAGCCCCGCATCGCCGCCCAGAACTCGCCGCGCGCCTCGACGTCGAGGGCGGAGGTCGGCTCGTCCAGGACGATCAGCTCCGGATGGCCCGCCAGCGCGACGGCGAACCGGACCCGCTGGGCCTGGCCGCCGGAGAGGCGGTCGATCCGGCGGTCGGCGAGGGCGGTGAGCCCGGCGAGGGAGAGGGCGTCGGCGAGCGGCATCGGCGCCGGGTAGGCGGAGGCGACGAAGCCGACCAGCTCGCGGACGGTGACGCGGGGGACCGGGCGGCCCTCCTGGAGCATCGCCCCGACCCGGCCCGAGGCGACGGCCCGGTCCGGCTCCCCGCCGAAGAGCGCGACCCGGCCGCTGTCGGGGGTGTCGAGGCCGAGGAGCAGGTGGAGCGCGGTCGACTTCCCGGCGCCGTTGCGCCCCAGCAGGGCCACCGTCTCGCCGCGCCGGACCGTGAGGTCCAGGCCGTCGGCCGCGCGGACGGAGCCGTACGCCTTGGTGACCGTTTCGAAGACGGCCGCGGGTTCCTTCGTCATGCCCCGAAGGTACGGAGCGGGGAGCCCGCCCCGGCAGGCCGCGGCGTACCGGCCTGACGGTGACAAATGTCCTGGGTGGCAGCGGACTTCGCCTGAACTGACGTACCGTCAGGAGTGTGGCGTACGAGGGTTCCCAACGCCCCGCCCCTCCGCTATACATGGGGGACACCGAACTGGAACGCGTTCTACATCGACGCGTACGGAACGGTTCCCGCACGGCCTCGGCGTGACCGACGGTGCGGACGGTCGCGCCGAGGTCTTCCACTCCAAGGACCTCCAAGGAGCAGCAAGTCGATGCCCATTGACCCCGCCGAGGCCCTCGCCGCCGAACCCCGCAGCGCCGAGATCGCCTGGGACCACAAGGACGTCCAGCTCTACCACCTCGGCCTCGGCGCGGGCAGCCCCGCCACCGACCCGGCCGAGCTGCGCTACACCCTCGAATCCCGGCTCCACGTGCTGCCCAGCTTCGCCACCGTCGCCGGCGCCGGCATGGGGGTCGTCGGCGGACTGTCCGCCCCCGGCATCGACATCGACCTCGCCGCCGTCCTCCACGGCGGCCAGTCGGTCACCCTCCACCGCCCGCTGCCCACCGGCGGCCGGGCCGTCTCCACCTCTCGCGTCGCCGCCGTCTACGACAAGGGCAAGGCCGCGATCCTCGTGCTGCGCTCCGAGGCCGCCGACGACGAGGGCCCGCTGTGGACCTCCGACGCCCAGATCTTCGTCCGCGGCGAGGGCGGCTGGGGCGGCGACCGCGGCCCCTCCGAGCGCCTGGAGCTCCCCGCACGCGAACCGGACAAGACCGTCGAGCGCCCGATCCGCGAGGAGCAGGCCCTGCTCTACCGCCTCTCCGGCGACTGGAACCCGCTCCACGCCGACCCCGAGTTCGCCGCGCTGGCCGGCTTCGACCGCCCGATCCTGCACGGCCTGTGCTCGTACGGCATGACCCTCAAGGCGGTGGTGGACACGGTGCTCGGCGGCGACGTCACCCGGGTCCGCGCCTACCGCACCCGCTTCGCCGGGATCGTCTTCCCCGGCGAGACCCTGCGCGTCCGGATGTGGGCCGGGGACGGCCGCGTCCAGGTGGCGGTGACGGCCGTGGAGCGCGACGACGCGCCGGTCCTCGCCGACACCCTCGTCGAACACTCGTAGACCCGGCCGGGTCCGACCCGACCCGACCCCACCCGCCCCGTCCCGGAGGGAGCCGCACCATGCGCGCAGCCGTACTGCACGAGATCGGCCAGGACAAACTGGAGGTCCTCGACGACGTCGAGGCGGTGGGCTTCGGCCCGGGCAGGGTGCGGATCCGGGTGCGGGCCACCGGCCTGTGCCACTCCGACGTCTCCGCCATGAGCGGCGTCCTGCCGCAGCCCGCGCCCTTCATCCCCGGCCACGAGGGCGCCGGCGAGATCCTCGACGTCGGCGACGGCGTCACCGGACTGAGCGCCGGACAGCGGGTCCTGCTCTGCTGGCTGCCCGCCTGCGGCGCCTGCGCCGCCTGCAGGCGCGGCCAGACCCAGCTCTGTCTCGCCGGCTTCATGAACGCCGGCACCCCCAACTTCAAGCGCCCCGGCGGGGACGTCTTCGGCTTCGCCGGCACCGGCACCTTCACCGAGGAGGTCGTCGTCGACGCCGGCTGCGCCGTCCCCATCCCGGACGACGTGCCCTTCGACATCGCCGCCCTCATCGGCTGCGGCGTGACCACCGGCCTCGGCGCCGCCATCAACACCGCCAAGGTGGAGGCGGGTTCCTCGGTCGCCGTCATCGGCTGCGGCGGCGTCGGCGTCTCCGCCATCCAGGGCGCCCGGCTCCAGGGCGCCGCCCAGATCGTCGCCGTCGACCCCGTCGAGTCCCGCCGCGAGGCCGCCCTCCGCTTCGGCGCCACCGAGGCCGTCGCCCCCGAGGCCCTGGCCGACGCCAAGCAGCGGATCACCGCCGGAGAGGGCTTCGACTACGTCTTCGAGGTCGTCGGCAAGTCCGCCACCGCGCGCACCGCCTACGAGACGACCCGCCGCGGCGGCACCCTCTGCGTCGTCGGCGCCGGTGCCATGGACGACAACCTCCAGCTCAACATGTTCGAGCTGTTCTTCGACGAGAAGCGGATCCTGCCCTCCATGTACGGCGGCGGGGACGTGCTCCGGTCCTACGAGCGGGCCATCGCGCTCTGGCGGGCCGGCCGCATCGACCTGGAGTCGCTGATCACCCACCGGGTCCCGCTGGCGAACGTCAACGAGGCCCTGGAACAGATGCGGACCGGCACCTCCCTGCGCACCTGCGTCGAGATCTGACGCACCCGCACCGAGACCTGCCGTCCCCGCACCGAGACCTGCCGTCCCCGCACCGAGATCTGAGAGGACCCCCGTCATGTCACTGCCTCTTGAGGGGCTCAGCGCGATCGTCACCGGCGCCGGGCGCGGGCTCGGCCGCGCCGAGGCGCTCGAACTGGCCCGGCTCGGCGCCGCCGTCGTCGTCAACGACTACGGACAGCCCGGCCGGGACGGCTCCGGGGAGGCGTCGGCCACCCCCGCCGAGGAGGTGGCCGCCGAGATCACCGCCGCCGGCGGCCGGGCCGTCGCCCACCTCGGCGACATCTCCGACTTCGAGACCGCGCGGGCCCTGGTCGACCTGGCCGTCGCCGAGTTCGGCAAGCTCGACGTCCTGGTCAACAACGCGGGCATCCTGCGCGACCGGATGGTCTTCTCGATGAGCGAGGACGAGTGGGACTCGGTCGTCCGCGTCCACCTCAAGGGCCACTTCAACACCACCCGCTTCGCGGCCGCGCACTGGCGCGGCCGGTCCAAGGCGGGGGAGAGCGGCGTCTACGGCCGGATCGTCAACACCTCCTCCGAGGCGTTCCTGGCCGGCTCCGCCGGACAGCCCAACTACGCCGCCGCCAAGGGCGGGATCGTCGGCCTGACCACCTCGTCGGCGCTCGCCCTCGCCCGGTACGGCGTGACCGTCAACGCCATCTGCCCGCGCGCCCGCACCCGCATGACGGAGGACGTCTTCGCCGGCTTCGCCGAGCCGGCCGCCGAGGACGGGCTCGACCCGCTGTCGCCCGAGCACGTGGCGCCGCTGGTCGGCTACCTCGCCTCCCCGGCCGCCGCCCGGGTCAACGGACAGCTGCTCGTCGTCCACGGCGGGATGGTCGCGGTCGTCGAACGGCCCCGGGTGGCGGCCAAGTTCGACACCGCCAAGGAGGTCTTCGGCTTCGAGGAGCTCGACGGGCTGCTCACCCCGTACTTCGCCGAGCGCCCGCCGAACGAGACCTTCGCGGCCGCCGAGGTGCTGGGCCTGAAGAAGGGCTGATCCCCGGCCCCGGGGGCGGGGACGGCGAAGGGCCCCGGGGGAGCGGATCCCCCGGGGCCCTTCGCCCCGTGCGCGCGGTCCGGTCTAGCCGTCGCCCTCGCGCCGGTGCCGGCCGTGCGGGGCGGAGGAGGGCTCCTCCGCCGGCGCGGCCGGGCCGCGGTGCCGTCCGGCACCCGTGTTCCGCGACTGCTGCGACTCCTGCGCCGTCTCCGTGCTGTCGTCCGCCATGGTCGTACTCACCCCGTTGACTTGCTCGTGCTGTGCCGTGTTGCGGCGGTGAGTCTAACCAGCGGGTTTACGGTCGGTCAGGGGCGCCTGCTGGAGCGGCACCGGCCGGCACGCGCGCGGCCGCGCGTCCCCGTCTCCGTCGCCGGCGTGTCCTTCGGGGCCAGGGCCCGGCTCCGGCCCGGGCTCCTCCGGCACCGGACCGGGCTCCTCCGGCACCGAGAGGCCGGCCAGCGCGCACGGCAGCTCCTGAGTCGAACACGGCAGCCGCAGCACGCCCTCCGGCGACCACGCCCCGGCCCCCGCCACCCACCCGGGCGGCGCCGCCACCTGGTGCATCCGCCGCCCCGAGGGCCGCCACAGCCCCACCCAGCTGCCGGCCGCCGCGTCGATCCGCAGCGCGACCCCGCAGCTCTCCGGCATCAGCACCTGTCCCGGCTGGACCGCGAAGGGCGTCACCGCCGCGTCGTCCAGCCGCAGGCAGTCCGGGAACCGCACCGGCAGCAGGCTCCCCAGCACCCCCCAGCCCAGCCGCTCGTGCCCCGGCGACGGCGCGTCCGAGCGGATCAGCAGCAGCCCGCTGTCCGGGTCCGCGAGCAGCAGCCGGTCGTCGCTCGCCTCGGTGATCTGGAGCAGCGGAGACACCTCGCCGCCCCGCTCCAGGTCCACCGCCACCGTCTTCACCGGCCCGTCGCCGAGCCGCCGGTCCAGGGCCAGTATCCGGCCCGTACGGTCGAGCCAGACCCCGCCCGCGCAGCGGCCCGGGAGCTCCGCGACCCGTTCCGGGCCGAAGGCGCCGCCCGCCACCAGCCAGAGCGTGGTGGACTCCGGGCCGATGTGACGCGCGTAGGCGCAGATGCCGTCCGGGGACGGCGGCAGCAGCTCCACCGGCCCCGGGCCGGGGGCCTCCACCGAACCGAGCCGCAGCTCACCGGTGCCGGGGCCGGTCGGGTAGAGCAGCGAGAAGGTGTGCCGCCGCCCGTCCACCCGGCGGCACACCAGGACCCGCCCGTCGGCGAGCGGCAGCAGCTGCGCGTCCGGCTCCTCCGGCTGGTCCAGGGGGAGCGGCACGGCGTACGGCTCCGGCCCGTCGAGGGTCCAGCGCTCCGCGTACAGGGCGTCCCCGGAACCCGCGAGCCTGGCCGCGTACGCGCCGTTCGCCGTGATCGCGAAGCCCGCCGGGGGGCTGACGGCCGTCCCCTCGTGGTCGCCGTCCTCGGCCGTGGTCTCGATGGCACACGCTGTCATCGACTCGTCACCTCCGGCCACGAAGCTAGTTTTCGCACTTCCAGCCGAACAACACGACCCCGCCCACTTCACACATAAGGGTGGCGGTGCGCCGGTTCGATTGAGCGGAGGGGGGCGGTTGTGCTGACGGGACCAGAGGTACGTAAGGTAAGGCGAACCTAAGCGGATCCTGTGGCTCCGCCGCGGAACCCCGCACCACCGCTCCACCCCGCCGTCCGCCATCGAAGAGGAGCCCTCCCGATGTCCCTCCGCCGCCGCGGCACCGCCGCCGTCGTCGCCCTCGCCGCCGCGCTCTCCCTCGCGGCCTGCGGAGGCGGCGACGACTCGTCCGACGCCTCCAAGAAGGAGGACACGGCGAAGAAGAAGGACGTCGCCACCGGCGGCAAGGACTTCGGCGACGCCGCCGCCAAGACCGCCGCCCTGGGCACCGACGCCGCGCCGGGCCAGTTCCCCCGCACCCTCACCCACGCGATGGGCAAGAGCGAGCTCAAGGCCGCCCCGAAGCGGGTCGTCGTCCTCGACGTCGGCGAGCTCGACAACGTCGTCTCGCTCGGCGTCCAGCCCGTCGGCTACGCCCCCTCCGAGGGCGACGACGGCATCCCCGGCTACCTCGCCAAGGACGCCGGCAGCCCCAAGTCGGTCGGCACCATCAACAACCTCAACCTGGAGGCCATCGCCAACCTCCAGCCCGACCTCATCCTCGGCAGCCAGCTGCGCGCCGCCGACAAGTACGACGAGCTGTCGAAGATCGCGCCGACCGTCTTCTCCATCCGCCCGGGCTTCACCTGGAAGGAGAACTACCTCCTCAACGCCGCCGCGCTCGACAAGACCGCCGAGGCGAAGGAGAAGCTCGGCGCGTACGAGGCCAAGGCCGAGCAGCTCGGCACCGACGTCGGCACGAACAAGCCGACCATCTCGATGGTCCGCTACCTCCCGGGCAAGATCCGCCTCTACGCGAAGGCGTCGTTCATCGGCACCATCCTGGAGGACGCCGGCCTGCCCCGGCCGAAGAACCAGCAGATCGACGAGCTGGCCGCCGAGATCAGCCCCGAGAAGATCGACCAGGCCGACGCCGACTGGATCTTCACCGGCGTCTACGGCGACGCCAAGGCGACCAAGAAGGACGCCGCCCAGGGCAACCCCCTCTGGAAGAACCTGGAGGCCGTCAAGGCCGGCCGGGCCAAGGACGTCCCGGACGAGACCTGGTACCTCGGCCTCGGCGTCACCGCGGCGAACAGCGTCCTCGACGACCTGCGCGCCGACCTGGTGAAGAAGTAGCGGCCCGGCCCCCGGGTCGCCCACGGGCCAGGACGGCGGGGCACGGAGGACAGGTAGCCTTTCCTCCGTGCCCCGTCTCTCTGAAGTCATCGCCGAGCTCGACGCCCTCTGGCCGCCCGAGCGGGCCGAGTCGTGGGACGCCGTCGGCACCGTCTGCGGCGATCCCGACGCGGAGATCGGCCGCGTGCTCTTCGCCGTCGACCCCGTCCAGGAGACCGCGGACGAGGCCGTCGCCCTCGGCGCCGACCTGATCGTCACCCACCACCCCCTCTACCTGCGGGGGACCACGACGGTCGCGGCCGGCCACTTCAAGGGCCGCGTCGTGCACACCCTGATCAAGCACGACATCGCCCTGCACGTCGCGCACACCAACGCCGACACCGCCGACCCCGGCGTCTCCGACGCCCTGGCCGGCGCCCTCGGCCTGCGCGTCACCGGACCCCTCGTCCCCGAGAACGGCCTCGGCCGGATCTGCGAGCTCGACCACCCCGAGACCCTCGCCGAGTTCGCCGCCCGCGCCGCGAAGCGGCTCCCCGCGACCGCGCAGGGCGTCCGGGTCGCCGGCGACCCGGACATGACCGTCCGCCGCGTCGCCGTCAGCGGCGGCTCCGGCGACAGCCTCTTCGACGCCGTGCGCGCCGCCGGGGTGGACGCCTTCCTCACCGCGG
The DNA here is from genome assembly GCF_043084305.1 of Streptomyces sp. NPDC014656. Classification (NCBI taxonomy): domain Bacteria; kingdom Bacillati; phylum Actinomycetota; class Actinomycetes; order Kitasatosporales; family Streptomycetaceae; genus Streptomyces; species Streptomyces sp. NPDC014656. Next base: position 526,449 of record NZ_JBIBZN010000004.1, on the reverse strand, counting down.
ACCTGCGCCACCACCCCGTCTCCGAGGCCACCCAGCACTCACCGCTCGGCCTCGTCGACGCCGCCCACTGGGCCACCGAACGGCCCTGGTGCGAGCTGGCCGCCGCCCAGCTCGACACGATCTCCGACCGTCACGGCTGGGACCTCCGCGTCCACGTCTCGACGACGGTCACCGACCCCTGGTCCTCCCACCACACCTCTCCTGGAGCCCCCAACTGAACGCCGCGCCCGCCGACCAGATCCGCCTCCTCGACGTCCAGGCCCTGGACGTCCGCCTCCAGCAGCTCGCCCACAAGCGCAAGGCGCTGCCGGAGCACGCGGAGATCGAGGCGCTGACCAAGGACCTCACCCAGCTGCGCGCCCTGCTCGTCGCCGCGCAGACCGAGGAGAGCGACTGCGCCCGCGAGCAGACCAAGGCCGAGCAGGACGTCGACCAGGTCCGCCAGCGCGCCGCCCGCGACCAGCAGCGGCTCGACTCCGGCGCCGTCTCCTCCCCGAAGGACCTGGAGAACCTCCAGCGCGAGATCACCTCGCTCGCCAAGCGCCAGGGCGACCTGGAGGAGGTCGTCCTGGAGGTCATGGAGCGCCGCGAGTCCGCCCAGGAGCGCGTCAGCGAGCTGACCGGGCGCACCGAGGCCGTCCAGGCCAAGGTCGACGACGCCACCGGCCGCCGGGACACGGCCCAGGCCGGTCTCGACGAGGAGGCCGCCACCGTCGCCAAGGAGCGCGAGGTCGTCGCCGGCACCGTCCCGGCGGACCTCCTCAAGCTGTACGACAAGCTCCGCGAGCAGCAGGGCGGCGTCGGCGCGGCCCGCCTCTACCAGCGCAAGTGCGAGGGCTGCCACATCGAGCTCAACATCACCGAGCTGAACGAGGTCCGGGCCGCCGCGAAGGACACGGTCCTGCGCTGCGAGAACTGCCGCCGGATCCTGGTCCGGACGGCGGAGTCCGGCCTGTAATGCGCGAGCTCGTGGTCGAGGCGGACGGCGGCTCCCGGGGCAACCCCGGGCCCGCCGGCTACGGCGCCGTCGTCCTCGACCCGGCCACGGGCGAGACGCTCGCGGAGGCCGCCGAGTACATCGGCGTCGCGACGAACAACGTCGCCGAGTACAAGGGCCTCATCGCGGGCCTCCGCGCCGCCCTGGACCTGGCGCCCGACGCCACGGTCCGGGTCAGGATGGACTCCAAGCTCGTCGTGGAGCAGATGTCCGGCCGCTGGAAGATCAAGCACCCGGACATGAAGCCCCTGGCGGCGGAGGCGGCCCGCGCCTTCCCCCGGGACCGCGTCCGCTACGAGTGGATCCCCCGCGAGCGCAACAAGCACGCCGACCGGCTCGCCAACGAGGCGATGGACGCGGGCCGGCGCGGCGAGCAGTGGGCCCCGCGCGACCTCTCCGCCGCCCGCGCCGCCGCGGCCCTCCCCCCGTCGGGCCCGCCCGGCGACGCGACGGCGGGCGCGGCCCGCGCCCGCGCGGCCCTGACGGGCGCGGGTGCCGCCCCCGTCGCCGCCCCCGCTGCGGGCGATCGTTCCGCAGGGCGTGGCGGTACCCCCTCCGGGGGAGGGTGGGCACAGCCCCCGGTGCCGGGCACCGCCCCCCAGGGCCCGCCCGCCGCCGAGCCCGTACCCGCCGAGCCCGCGCCGGCGGAGCCCGCACCCGCAGGCCCCGCGCCCGCGAGTCCCGCCCCCGCCCGCGCCGCGGGCCCCCCGCCGGACATGGCCGCCCCCGCCACCTTCGTCCTCCTCCGGCACGGGGAGACCGCGCTCACTCCCGAGAAGCGGTTCTCGGGCAGCGGCGGGAGCGACCCCGGGCTGTCCGAGGCCGGCCGCCGCCAGGCCGCCGCCGTCGCCGACGCCCTCGCCGCGCGCGGCACGATCCAGCACGTCGTCAGCTCCCCGCTCACCCGCTGCCGCCAGACCGCCGAGACCGTCGCCGCCCGCCTCGGGCTCGACGTCGTGATCGAACCGGGGCTGCGCGAGACCGACTTCGGCGCCTGGGAGGGCCTCACCTTCGGCGAGGTCCGCGAGCGGTACCCGGCGGACATGGACGCCTGGCTCGCCTCCCCGAAGGCCGCCCCGACCGGCGGCGGCGAGAGCTTCACCGCCGTGGCCCGCCGCGTGGCCGCCGCCCGCGACCGGCTGGCCGCCGCCCACGCGGGCCGCACGGTCCTCCTCGTCAGCCACGTCACGCCCATCAAGACCCTGGTCAGGCTGGCGCTCGGCGCCCCGCCGGAGTCGCTGTTCAAGATGGAGCTGTCCGCCGCCTCGCTCTCCGCCGTCGCCTACTACGCCGACGGCAACGCGTCCGTACGCCTCCTCAACGACACCTCGCACCTCAGACGCTGAAAGCCGTCAAACCGGTGGCGGCGGCGGGGGGACCCGTACCACCATCCCCGTATGACCTGGCACTTCACCACCGACCCGGCCACCTTCCGGGCCGCCGCCCGCGCGCACCTCGCCGCCGATCCGGCCCGCAACACCGCCGTGCTGACCATGATGGACGGCGCTGAGCTCCTCGGCTGGTGGACCGGTCCGGACGGGACCGTGGCCGGCGTCCTCGCCGGGTCCCCGCCCCCCGCCCTCACCTTCGGCGCGGTGCCCGTGGAGGCCGCCGCCGCGCTGGTCCTGCCGGACGGCGCGGAACCGGCCACGCTGCGCGGGGAGACGGCGGCCGTGGAGGCGTACGCCGGTGCCACCGGCCTCTCCTGGGAACCCGCCATGGGCATCCGGCTCTTCCGGCTCGGCGAGCTCACCCCCCAGGACCCCGCTCCGGCCGGGCGCTCCCGGCCCGGCGGCACGGCGGACCTCCCCCTGCTGTGCGACTGGACCGCCGACTTCGCCGCCGTCCACCGCTACGAACCGCAGGACGACTACACGGACTTCCTCACCGAGCGGATCGCCGAGGGCCGCCTCCACGTCTGGGAGGCCCCCGACGGCCGCCCCGTGGCGATGGCCGCCGTCTCCCGCGTCATCGAGGGCCAGGCCCGCGTCCACCTCGTCTACACCGCGCCCGCCGAGCGCGGCCGGGGCCACGCCGCCGGCGTCACCACCGCCGCCACCCGCGCCGCCCTCGCCTCCGGCGCCGCGCAGGTCCTGCTCTTCACCGACCTCGCCAACCCCACCAGCAACGCCCTCTACCGGCGCCTCGGCTACCGCCCGGTGGCCGACCACCTCGGAGTGCGCTTCACGCCCCGGGCGTAGGCACCCGCAGCCCCGCCGCCTCCCGCGCCAGGGCCTCCACCCGGCCCCAGTCGCGGGCGGCGAGCGCGTCCGGCGGCAGCATCCAGGTGCCGCCGACGCAGGCCACGTTCGGCAGGGCGAGGTAGGAGGGGGCGGAGGCGGCCGAGACACCGCCCGTCGGACAGAAACGCGCCTGTGGCAGCGGACCCGCCAGGGACCTCAGGTACGGGACGCCGCCCGCCGCCCGGGCCGGGAAGAACTTCAGCTCCGTGACGCCCTCCTCCAGGAGGGCCAGCGCCTCGGACGCGGTCGAGACGCCCGGCAGGAACGGCACGCCCGACTCCCGCAGCGCCCCGAGCAGCCGCCCCGAACACCCCGGGCTCACCAGGAACCGCGCCCCGGCCCGCACCGCGTCGGCGGCACCGGCCGCCGAGACCACCGTCCCCGCGCCGACCACCGCCTCCGGCACCTCGGCCGCGACCGCCCGCACCGCGTCGAGCGCGGCGGGGGTGCGCAGGGTGATCTCGATCAGCGGCAGGCCGCCCGCCACCAGGGCCCGCGCCAGCGGCACGGCGTCGGCGGCGTCCTCGACCACCACGACGGGGACGACGGGGACGTGCGGGGCGAGCGCGAAGGGACCGGGGGTGCGGGGCATGAGCTCATCCTGACCGGCACCACCAGTCCACGCAATGGCCGTTGCGCAGCACGCAACGGACGGTCAGTGGATCTCGTCCACCAGCACGTCCAGCGCCCCCGCCTTCGCGCCCGTCTCCACGACGTACCCGAGGTCCCGCAGCGCCTCCACCAGCTCCGCCGGCGTGCCGGGGGATGCGCCCGCCTCCAGCAGGGCGCGGACGATCCGGCCCTTGGTCGCCTTGTTGAAGTGGCTGACCACCTTCCGGGTCGGCGCGTGCAGCACCCGTACCGTCGCCGTCCGCGCCGCCACCTCGCCCCTGGGCCTCCACGCCGTCGCGTACGCCGCCGAGCGCAGGTCGAGCACCAGCCCGTCCCCGGCCGCCTCCGGCAGCACCGTGGCCATGGCGCCCCGCCAGTGCGTGCCCAGCGCGCCGAGCCCCGGCAGCCTCACCCCCATCGAGCAGCGGTACGACGGGATCCGGTCCGTCACCCGCACCGCGCCCCACAGTCCGGAGAAGACCAGCAGCGAGGCACCCGCGCGCTCGCGGGCCGCCGCGTCCAGCGTGGCCAGGCCCAGCGCGTCGTACAGCACGCCGGTGTAGACCTCCCCGGCCGGCCGGGCGCCCGCCGTGCGCAGTTCGACGTTCTTGGCGACCTCGCCGCGCAGCCCCTCGCTCAGGCCCAGCACCTCGCGCGCCTTCTCCTCGTCGGCGGCGCACAGCTCGACCAGCTCGTCCAGGACCGCGGCCCGCGCCTCCGCGAGCCCCGGCAGCGACAGCGACTCCGGCTTGAGCGGCGCCCCGGACCCGGAGGGCGCCTTGCCTTCGGAGGGCGGCAGCAGCACGAGCACGGTGGTTCTCCTTCATACGGACCGGTGAGGGGGATGCGGCCCCGGAAGCCAGCGTACGAGGTCCCGGCCCCGAGCCCGGCCGGCCCGTCCTGCCCCTCGCCGCCCCGTCTCACTCGGCTCACGCCGCTCCCGTCCGCCTCCGCCCCCCCGATGTGCCGCGCCCAGGCCCCGGCCCGCCCGGGCCCGCCCCGCCCGGCTCACGCCTCCCTCTCGTTCGCCCGGGCCCGCCCCGCCCGGCCGGCTCCCGCCTCCGTCCTCGACCCCGCCCCACGACGTGCGGTGTCCCCGCCCCACGAACGACGTGCCGCGCCCCCCCACCCCCCATCCCACGAACGACGCGCCGCGCCCCAATCCCCCGCCCCCCGCCCACGACGTGCCGCGTCCCGCCCCCCGCCCTACGCTCGGTTCCATGCCCCGCCGCCACATTCACGTGACCGGCGCAGCCGAGGCTCCGCTGCGGGCCGCCCTGCGCGCACTCCGTACCGAGCTCGCGGTGCCCGAGGGCTTCCCGCCCGCCGCGCTCGCCGAGGCCGAGGCGGCCGCGAAGAACCCCCGCCTCCCCGCGTACGACGCCACCGACCTGCCCTTCCTCACCATCGACCCGCCCACCTCCACCGACCTCGACCAGGCCATGCACCTGGCCCGGCGGGCCGACGGCGGCTACCGCGTGCACTACGCCATCGCCGACGTCGCCGCCTTCGTCGCACCCGGCGGGCCGCTCGACGCCGAGGCCCACCGGCGGGTCCTCACCCTCTACTTCCCCGACGGCAAGGTCCCCCTCCACCCGCCGGTCCTCTCCGAGGGCGCCGCCAGCCTGCTGCCCGGCGAGCCCCGCCCCGCCCTCCTGTGGCGGATCGACCTCGACGCCGAGGGCCGCAGGGTCGCCACCGACCTGCGCCGCGCCCTCGTCCGCAGCCGCGCCAAGCTCGACTACGCCACCGTCCAGCGGCGGATCGACTCCGGCACCGCCGAGGAACCCCTCGCCCTGCTCCGCGACATCGGCCGGCTCCGCGAGGAGCGGGAGATCGAACGCGGCGGGATCTCCCTCGACGTCCCCGAACAGGAGATCGTCGAGGTCCCCGGCGACCACACCTACACCCTCGCCTACCGCGCCCCCGTCCCCGCCGAGGGCTGGAACGCCCAGATCTCCCTGCTCACCGGCATGGCCGCCGCCGACCTGATGACCGCCGCCGGCACCGGCATCCTGCGCACCCTGCCGACCGCCCCCGACGGGGCCGTCGCCCGGCTGCGCCGCTCCGCCGAGGCCCTCGGCGTCGCCTGGCCGCACCACGTGCCGTACGCGGAGGTGGTCAGGAACGCCGACCCCACCGACCCGCGCCAGGCCGCCTTCCTCCAGGAGTGCACCACCCTGCTGCGCGGCGCCGGCTACACCGTCTTCACCGACGGGAAGCTGCCCGAGCCGGCGGTGCACGCGGCCGTCGCCGACGAGTACACCCACTGCACGGCGCCGCTGCGCCGGCTCGTCGACCGGTACGCCTCCGAGCTGTGCCTGGCGGCGGTCGCCGGGACCGAGCCGCCCGAGTGGGCGCGGGCCGCGCTGCCCGGCCTGCCCGACACCATGGCGGCCGGTTCGCGCCGGGCCAACACCGTGGAGCGGGAGAGCGTCGACATCGTGGAGGCGGCGCTGCTCTCCGGCCGGGTCGGGGAACTCTTCGACGCGTACGTGATCGACGTCAAGGAGCGCGAGCCGTCCGTCGGCACCGTCCACCTCGACGCCCCGGCGATCGTCGCCCGGGTCGAGGGCGGCACCGCCGCGCTGCCGCTGGGGGAGTGGCTGCGGGTCAGGCTGTCGGAAGCGGATCCTGGCCGGGCGAAGGTGCTGTTCGCGCCCGCGTGACGGCGACGGCGTCGCGGACCGCCCCGTACAGCGCCTTCGGGTCGTCCGCGTGCAGCCGGACGGTCGTCACCCGCCGGACCTTCCCGAGCAGCCCGACCACGTCCACCGGTTCGGTCAGCTCCAGCGTCACGGAGGTCTGCGACCCGACCGCGAGGTTCAGCTCGCCGTCCCTCTTCTCGTGGGTGAAACGGTTCTCGCGGCGGACGGCCGCGATCCGGTCCAGCGGGACGGACACGTCCACGTGGGCTGCCTGCCGGGCCCTCAGCCGCCCGTCGCCCAGGACGTGCGGCCGGGTCACGGAGGCGGCGTGCAGCCCCAGGACGAAGAGGACCGTGTAGACGTCCAGGACGAGGACGACCGCGTGCACCACGGGCAGGCCGGCCAGCAGCCACGACATGCCGGCGGTCTCGACGAGGCAGACGAAGGCGAAGCCGTACATGAGGGCGGCCTGGTCCCGGGCGTGCGGGAACACGCCCGCCGCCCCCTCGGTCCCGTGCGGCCGCCGCGCGACCCACCGCCCGAGGGCCGCCATCAGCCTCAGCTCGTGCCCGATCAGCCGCAGCACCCGCTCCGGTACGAGCTCCGCCAGCGCCTCCCGCCGCGAGAGCCCCCGCCGCCGCAGCCGCACCCACACGACCGCCTCGGCGGCCAGCAGCCCGGCCATGACCAGCTCCGCGCCGGCCACCGCCGCCCCCGGTATCCGCACCCCGCCGAGCAGCAGCGCGAAGAGCACCAGCTCGGCGGGGAGCGCCGCGTAGGCGACCGCCCGCAGCGCCCGCGGCACCGCCCCCCGCTCACGCCCCGCCATGCCCATCCCCATCCCCTTCCCGTTCCGGTCGTGCCGCCACCAGCTCCATCGCCCGCCGCACGGCCGCCGCCTGGGCCGGGGCGAGATCGGCGAAGAAGACGTCGGCGAGCCCGCCCGCCCCCTCCACCGGCAGATCGAAGCCGCCGATCCCGTCCGGCAGCACTCCGGCGAGCGCCCGCGCGGCCTCCTCGACCCGCGGATCGTCCGGCCCGGCGTCGACGAGCGCGTCGAGCAGTCCGTACACGTGCCCGGCGCTGCCCGCGACCTCGTGCATGAGCCCCATCAGCCGGGCGCGCTCCGCCTCGGGCACGACGGTGTCGAGCAGGGCGAGGATCTCCCGGTCCTTCACGGCCATCGGCGAGTCCGGCAGCTCGCCGACCCCCGCGAGCAGCGCGGCCAGCTCCGGCGACACGGGCCCCTCGGCGGTGAGCCGCCCGGCCCGCGCCGCGTCGAGCAGCCCGGCCAGCCGCGCCCGCCGCTCCCGGACGAGCGCCTCCTGCCGGGCGAGGTCGGCGTCCAGCTCCTCCAGCACCTCCACGAGCTCCCGCCCCGCGTCGTCGGCCAGCACGTCCCGCACCTCGTCGAGGCCGAGCCCCAGCTCGGTCAGCCGCCGCACGCGGGCGAGCAGCACCGCGTCCCGGATGCCGTACTCCCGGTAGCCGTTGGCCAGCCGGGCGGGCTCGGGCAGCAGCCCCAGGTGGTGGTAGTGCCGCACCGCCCGGGGAGTGACCCCGACGAGCGCGGCGATCTCGCCGATGCGCATGCCCCCCAGTAGAAACCCTGACGTCGCGACAAGGTCAAGCCCCGCCCTCCCGCCAGGTAGCATGGTCGGCACGGCAGACGAGCCGGGCGGGCGGCCGCGTGGAGATCCCCGGATCTCCCCGAGGAACGTCCGGGCTCCACAGAGCAGGGTGGTGGCTAACGGCCACCCGGGGTGACCCGCGGGACAGTGCCACAGAAAACAGACCGCCGGGGGCCTCGGCCCACGGTAAGGGTGAAACGGTGGTGTAAGAGACCACCAGCGCCTGAGGTGACTCAGGCGGCTAGGTAAACCCCACCCGGAGCAAGGTCAAGAGGGGACACCCCGGTGTCCCTGCGCGAATGATCGAGGGCTGCTCGCCCGAGTTCGCGGGTAGACCGCACGAGGCCGGTGGCAACGCCGGCCCTAGATGGATGGCCGTCACCCCGACGACCGCGAGGTCCCGGGGCACAGAACCCGGCGTACAGCCCGACTCGTCTGCCCCTCAGGCTTCTGACCTGCGATACCGCAGGTCAGGGGCCTTTTCTCGTCCCATCGTGGAATCGGGGGCGTCGGCCGGGCCGAGGAGCCTTCCGCGCTGTGTGCCTACGGAAAGGTCCGGCGTCAGGGCACCGGAGGCTTCCGATGTCTGCCGGTCCCGGGGCCGGGCTTCGGTGACCCCTCAGGAGCGGCGGCGGCTCCGGCGTGGGGAAACAGGACGCGCCGTGCTTCCGCGAGGTTCGCCGCGAAGCCGTGCGGCTCCCACAGATGGCCGTTCCACCGCTGGATCGCACGGGGCGCATCGGGGTTCAGATGCGATGCCCTCGGGCCGTCGCCGGTGACGAGGGGGACGGCGCGGAGCTGCCCGATCCTCGCGTCGCGACGCTCGGCCCACTGGGAGAGCGGTTCGTCGTCCATGTCCGGAGCGTAGTGGGTCAGGTGATCCGGTGCTCCCATCGCAGGGAAGGGGTCCCGTCGATCCAGTACCGGTGGGACGTGGGCGTCACGCGGAGCCGTACGGAGTCGATCTCCGGCGCCCCGGCGTCCTGCCAGGCGGCGAGGGAACGTTCCACGTCGTCCCACAAGGCCACCGGACCACCTTGGCGGACGGTCCAGTTCTGGTCGGCGACGAGGAACTCGGCGAACGACTCCTTCGCCGGATCGAACAGGTACCGCAAGGGCGACCCGTCACCGCCCGTCGCGCGCACGAACTGGGCGCCGGGCGCCGCCAACTGGGCGAGGAAGGCGGGCATCCACTCCTCCAGGACATGAGGAGACACCTTCGTGCGCCGCTCACCGTCCGCGTACGCGGTCCGGGCGGAGAGATCGCCGGCCACGGGGGCCACGGCCTGGGCCCGTGCCTGCATGAACGAGGAGCGCCCGACGATCGAGCCCTCGGCGGTGCCGTCCTCACCGACTGCCAGTTTCGCGAGGCCGGTTCCCCACGGCCACGAGCCGACCGTGCCGAGGACAACGCCCCCGGGCCTCGTCTGCCTGATCCACGCGTACGGGATGCGGCGGACCGCGCAGGTGGCGACGACCCGGTCGTACGGTGCCCGGTGCGGGTGGCCGAGGAGCCCGTCGCCCGTCACGGTCCACGTCGAGAAGCCGGCGGCTTCGAGAGCGGCATCGGCGCGCGCGGCCACCTGTGCGTCGACCTCGACCGTGGTGACGTTGTCCTCGCCGAGGTAGTGGCACATCAGGGCGGTGGAGTAGCCCGTGCCCGTGCCGATCTCCAGGACCCGGTGGCCCGCCGCGAGGTCCAGGGTCTCGATCATGCCGACGACGGTGGCCGGGTCGGTCGAGGAGGACGTGGGCACGCCCACGACGGGTCCGTCGGCCTGGTCGGCGGTGAGGTGCCCGTCGAGCTGGGTGGTGAGGGTGGCTGCGCTGTATGCGATCTTCAGCCACTCGTCCGGATTCGTGTCGGTGGCGGTGACGGGCCGCCAGGTCAGCCCCTCGTCCAGGAAGACTCCTGGACGGAGGAACCGCTCGCGGGGGACGGACTCGACGGCCTCACGCAGCCAGGGGGATTTCAGGACCCCTTCCTTCACGAGAACGGTCGCCATGCGGCGTCGCTCGGATGCCGGGTCGGTCATCGGCGATCTCCCTGTGCGAGTAGGTCGGCGAAGGCAGCGGACATCGGGAGGCCAGTCTCGGTCTCCAGCCACCCCCACTGTCCGTTGGGATTCAGTTCCAGCCACCAGTAGTCCCCCGCCCGGTCGACCGCGAGGTCGAAGCTTCCCGACACCAGATCCAGCCGGTCCAGGTAGGCATGCAGTCCCTTGGCCACCCGGTCGGGAAGGTGTTCCACGGTGTAGGTCAGGGCGCTGTAGTCCTTGCGCCAGTCCAGGAGGCCGGAGTCGATGCGTACGGCGAACACATGCCGGCCCACGAGCAGCACCCGAACGTCGGCGACCTTGTCCACGCGGGCCTGGAACAGGTGGGGCGCGACCCGCACGCTGTCGTCGATCTCCTCGGGCGCGACGGGGGCAGCCCACCCCGTCACCGGTACGCCATCACGCGTGTAGGGGGTCCATCGCAGCGTCTTGAAGATCGCCTGCCCCTGAGCCCGGACGAACTCGCGGGCCTCGTCCGGGTCGTTGGTGACAAGGGTGGGAGGGACGGTGAAGCCGAGTTGCTGGGCGAGAACGAGCTGCGCGGGCTTGTAGTCGGCTGCGGCAACGCGCAGGGGGTGGTTGACCCAGAGCGGGCCGCCCAGGGCGTAGAGGGTGCCCCCCAATCCGTAGCGGACCTGCGCCGCCGCGAACCGGGAGTCGTCAGCGGACAGGTGGGGAAACGTGGGCCATTCCGGGCGGCGCCAGTACACCGACCGGACCTGGGTCACGTCAGCGGTTCTCGACGGGGTGCGCACCTGCCCGGCCACCGGGGCCGGGCAGGTGCCGAACCGAGCCGAGACCGTGAGGTTTTCGCCGATGTCGGCGGGGTTGAACCGGACCACCGGCACATGGCGCCGGTTGAGTGCGGTGATCACCATGTCGGCGGTGACGTCGTCCGCCTCGGTGGCCACCAGAACCGGCCTCTCCTCGGTCATGGTCATCAGTCCTGCGTGCTGTCCTGGTCGTGACCCTGGTCGTTCCGGGAGTCCGAGTTCGTCGTCGTGGAGGTCTCGGTGCCGGAGCTGGTGCCGTGCTTGCCCCTCTCGACCACCTGCCCGACGCGGTCGCGGAACACCCCGAGCTGCGTCGTGGGGTCGATGGTGACCGTGGCGTGGGGTCGGCGGATGACCGCCGGGTAGGGCGCGAGTCGGCCCGCACCCCACGGGCGTGTGGGGGAGGGGAGTGCAACAGAGGTGGTCATGAGACTCCTTGTGTTGAAGGGTGTGGTGCGGGAATGCGTCTGCGCCAGGGGGCGCGGACGGCCATCTGTGGGCCGCGGCTCAGGGGCGAGCGGCCTGGATGTTGTCGGCCGCGGTCGTCCACTCGACTCCGGACGCGGGCCGGATGTGCGCAATGCGGACCGTGCCGTGGCTGTGGAGCTCGTGTGTGACGGCGACGAGCACGCCCTCCCCACACGAGGCGATGTCACGGACAAGCGTGTCCAGGAGCGGGTGGTGCTCGTGGCCGTCGGAACCGACGGGGTTCACTCCTCCGGCTCCTGCCGGGCCTCGACGCGGCGCATGAACTTCTCCCAGCCGCCGGCCGCTCGCACCCGAAGAGCCCGGCTCGGCGCACCCGGCCGGGGCTCCGGCGGCGTGTACGTGCGGCCACTGGCGCCAGGGTTCCTGCGGGGCGGTCCGGAGGTCGTCACTCGGTCGCTCCTCTCCGTGGGGAGCCGCCCGGAGGGTCCTTCGACCTCAGAGCGGCGTGTGACCAGTCAACGACGATCCGTTACCTTCTCCCAGAGCGGACCTCGCGCAATACCCGGGCGTTTTCCAGGCGTTGGCGCGTGGTGGGTACGAGTGCGTGAAAGGGTTCTCGCGAGGGGAGACCTATGACGTCGAGGCGAAGGCACTTTGCGGAACGGCGCGCGGCCCGGGGTTACTCTCAGGAGGAATTCGCAGAAGCGCTCTCGGTGGCCGCGTCCACCGTGGTCCGTTGGGAAAGCGGTCGCGCCACCCCGCGTCCTCATCAACGGCCGAAGATCGCAGGGCTGTTGGGAGTGACCCTCCCCGAGCTGGAAGCCCTTCTCTCCGACGAACAGCCGGCCGAGCCGGCCGGGCTCTCCGCTGTTCCACCCCTCCTCCATGGTGATGATGACGACATGAAGCGCCGCGAAGTCCTGGGTCTGCTCGCCGTTACGGGTGCGCTGGTCGCTCTTCCCGGCCCCGGTGAGACCGGCCGAGGGCGGGCAGTGTCGACGCTCTTGGAGACAGGGGACGCCCTGCACCGCAGCCTCTGGCAGGTCTACGCGCTGTCGGACTCCAAGCAGGTCGTCTTCCCTGCGGTGCGCGCGCAACTCGATGTGGTGGCGAAGGGGTTGACCGAGACCCGTACTGCTGTGGACCGGTTCCGACTGTGCCGGATGACGGCCGACGTCTACCAGCTCGTCGGTGAGCTGTTCTTCGACGCCAACCGGTACACCGACGCCGCGCAGTGCTACACGCTGGCCGCCAACGCGGCCTACACCGGTGGCGACCACGACCTGTGGGCCTGTGCCATGACCCGCCACGCGTACGTCGAGCTGTACGCGCGCCGCGCGCACGCTGCCCAACCCCTGCTGGCGGCAGCTTTCCGCATCGCCCGGCGGGGCGACGACACTCTCTCCACCCGTCACTGGGTCGCGGCCGTCCAGGCGCAGGCGTACGCGGCCGTGGGTGATCTCGACGCCTGCAAGCGGGCTCTGGACGAAGCCGAGAAAGTGCACGCCCTCGAAGGCGCTCACTCCCACAACGGCGGCTGGCTCCGCTTCGACGGCTCCCGCCTGGCAGAGGAGAGAGGGGCCTGCTACCTCCAACTGGGCCGCCCCGATCTCGCCGAGGAAGCGCTCACCGCAGCCCTTGCCCAACCCCTGTCCCTGCGTCGCCGCGCTGCCGTTCTGAGCGATCTCGCCGTGCTCGGGGCGCACAGGCGGGACGTCGACCAGGTGGTGCACTACGCGGAGCAGGCACTCGGCCTGGCCGACCGGTCGAATTCGGGATTCATCGGCAAGAAGCTGGACGGGCTTCGGGGACGTCTTGCCCCGCTCATGGCCGATGACCGAGTCTCGACCCTTGATCACCGAATCGCGGCGCTTCCGCGCACCGCATGACGAGAGGGACACGCGCATGAATGACGGCCGGATCTTCCGCGAGGCGTGGATCGACGGTGTGAACAAGCACTACCCCGGCGAGCCGAAGCCCGGCTACGTCACGCCGTGGGACGAGACGCCCGAATGGGAGCGCGAGGCCGCCGCTGCCGTCTGCCGGCAGGTGCGCGACTTCATCGAGGTCAGCGGCGGGCACGCGGCCCGGCTCACCCGCGAGCAGAAGGGCCGATTCGTCGCGATCTGCTGGACCGCCCAGATGTTCAGGCACTTCGAGGACCCGAAGCCCGGATATGTCGCCGACTGGTCCGACCTGCCGGTCTGGCAGCGGGAGACGGACGCGGACATCTTCGAACGCATCGAGGGGACCGTCTGAATCTCAGGAGCGGCGACGTCCCCGCGGGGCCCTTTCGCATGCTCGTGCGCGGTTCTTCCTTCCTGGCAACCGGCCCTTGCCGCGCCGGGTTTGGGTGGGGCGCTATCGTCTGCGTGCGCCGGAGGAGGGTGGGGGACGTGTGGGATCTGGGGGACGGCGACCCGACGGAGATCGGGTCGTTCCGGCTGGTCGCGCGGCTGGGGAGCGGGGGGATGGGGACCGTCTACCTCGCCACCCAGGACGGGCGGGACGGGCACGTCGCCGTCAAGACGATCAGGAGCGAGTACGCGCAGGAGGACGGCTTCCGGCGGCGGTTCACCCGGGAGGCCGCGGCGGCCGGCTCGGTGCGGAGCCCGTACACCGTGCGGGTGGTCGGGTTCGACACGCGGGCGCGTGAGCCCTGGCTCGCCACCGAGTACGTGGAGGGGCTCTCGCTCCGCGACCACGTGCGGCTGCACGGGCCCCTGGGGTCGGCCGAGGCGGTCGAGATGGGGCTCGGGCTCTCCTTCGGGCTGGCCTCCATCCACCGGGCCGGGCTCGTCCACCGGGACCTCAAGCCGGCGAACGTGCTGCTCGCCGGCGGCGGGCCCAAGATCATCGACTTCGGCCTCGCCTACGCCACGGACTTCAGCCACGCCACCCAGTCCGGCGCGGTCCTCGGCACGCCCGGCTACTTCTCCCCGGAGCAGGTGCAGGGACTGCCGGTCAGCGCCGCCTCCGACGTCTTCGCCCTCGGCGCCGTCCTGACCTTCGCCGCCTCCGGCGACCACGCCTTCCGTGGCGTCACGCCCGTCACCGCGCAGTACCACGTGGTCCACGAGGAACCCCGGCTCACGGACGTGCCCGAGGAGCTGCGGGAGCTCATCGCCGCCTGTATGCGGAAGGACCCGCAGGAGCGGCCGCCCCTGAGCGACGTCCTCGCCCACCTGACCACCCTGCGGTCCTACGGGCACAAGGAGACTGCCGCGGCCTTCCGGCGGTCGCCCCGGCCGCGGCTGAGGAGGGCGAAGGCCGGCGAGGTCACCGAGGCCGCTCCCGCGCGCCCCGGCCGCGCCGGGAACCGGGCCGTGCTCGGCGCCTCGGCCGTCCTCCTGCTGGTCGCCGGAGCCGCCGCCGGGGTGTGGTTCTCACCCGGGCGGGCCGCGCCTGCCGACCCGGCCCCGGAGGCCTCCGGGGCCGGGACGTGGAGCACCCCGACGCCGGTCGACACCCCGTCGGAGCCCCCGGGAGGCATCGACCCCCGCAACTGGACCCTGGTCGAGTCGCTCCACTACGACCCCGACACCCGGCGCTGCGCGCTGGACGAGGGGCTGCGCGTGGACACCAGGACCCCGGGCTTCGACCTCTCGGTGGCCGCCGGGGGGTACCGGCACGGCTATCCCACCCGGGCGGTCGTCACGGTCACCCTCGACCCCGAGCAGATCGGCGACTTCGGGGGTCCCGTCGTCCTCCTGAAGCCGCCCGGCGGGGAGGCGATCGTCTCGCTGAAGGTCCCGGCCGGCCGGAGCAGCTGGTCCTTCCGCTGGCCCGAGGTCCTGAAGGAGGCGTCGGCCGCCGAGCTGCCGGAGCGGTACGAGGAGACGGACCCTGAGCTGTTCCGGGGCCCCTACACGGTGACGCTCGTCCACTACTCCGTCCTGGCCTGCGACGGCTTCATGGGCGATCCCCGGGGTGCGGCGGCGGCCGGCGGGCGCTGACCCGCCCTCCCCTCAGATCAGCACCTCCACCGTCCAGTGCGGCTCGCGGTCGTCCGTGCGGATGACGACCGGTTTCGGGGCGGGGGAGGGGTCCTCGAAGAGGTCGCGGCCGAGGGCGAGGCCGTTCTGGGTGATGACGTACGTGCCGGTGGTGAGGGTGGCGAGGGAGCGTACGGGCGTGATGCCGTCGGGGGTGACGCGCTGGAGGCGCCACACCGAGGCGGGGGAGGCGTCGGGGCGGACCAGGGCCTGGGCGCGGTCGGTGCCGGGGGCGATGACGGTGTCCTCGGTGCCCTTGACGGTGAGGCGGTGGCCGCCGTCCGCCTCGCCGAGCGCCCATTCGGCGGCGCGGGGTCCGTCGGCGGGGAAGGCGGCCAGCCTCCCCTCGTGGACCCCGACCGGGGCCCCCTTCGCGTACAGCCTGACGATCCGGTCGTGCTCCGACATCGCTCCTCCAGCGGGGAAGGGGGGTCTGGTGCCCCCGATACTGCCCGGGGCGGCCGCCCGGCCGCCGGAGGCCGCCGCGGGGGCGTCGCGGGGCTCGCCCGACTGGCCCATCCCCGGCGCGGGAGCGGGGCACGGGGCCGTCCGGCGGGTACGGCTGGGCCATGACCCTTCCTGAGGACCGGCTCAGCGAGCCCGCCGTGCGCGCCTTCGTCACCGCGCTGAACGCCAACGACCGCGACGCCTTCTTCGGCGTCCTCGCCCCCGGGGCGACCATGTCCGACGACGGGTCCGAGCGGGACCCGGGGGAGTGGACCGAGCGGGAGGTCTTCTCGTCGCACGGGCGGATGGTGGTGGAGAGCGAGGACGACGACGGGCTCGTCCTCGTCGCCACCTACAGCAACGACACGTGGGGGTCCATGCGGACGGACTGGCGGTTCACCGTGGAGGACGGGAAGGTCGTCCGCTTCGAGACCGGGCAGGCCGCCGCGGAGTAGCCCGTCAGCCGCGGCCGACGTACGGCATCGTCGTCGCCATCACCGTGGCGAACTGCACGTTCGCCTCCAGCGGCAGGGCCGCCATGTGGACGACCGTCGCCGCCACGTCCGCCGCGGCCATCACCGGCTCCGCCGCCAGCTCGCCGTTGGCCTGGAGGATGCCGGTCCGCATGCGGGCCGTCATGTCGGTGGCCGCGTTGCCGATGTCGATCTGGCCGCAGGCGATGCGGTACGGACGCCCGTCCAGCGACAGGGACTTCGTCAGGCCCGTCATCGCGTGCTTCGTCGCCGTGTACGCGATCGAGTGCGGGCGCGGCACGTGGGCGGAGATCGAGCCGTTGTTGATGATGCGGCCGCCCTGGGGGTCCTGCTCCTTCATGGCCCGGAAGGCGGCCTGGGCGCAGAGGAAGGCGCCGGTGAGGTTGACGTCGACGACCGCGCGCCAGGTGTCGTAGGACAGCTCCTCGACGGGGGTGCCGCCGCCCGCGAACGTACCGGCGTTGTTGAAGAGCAGGTCGACGCGGCCGAAGCGGTCGCGGACCGCGTCGAAGAGGGCCGCCACCTCCTCCGGTGACGTCACGTCCGTCGGGACGCACACCGTCCGGCCTGCGGCCGGGCCCTGCGCCGTCTCCTCCAGGGGCGCGAGCCGCCGGCCGGCCAGGGCCACCGACCAGCCCGCCTCCGCGAGGGCCCGCGCCACGCTCCGGCCGATGCCCGAACCCGCTCCCGTCACCACTGCGACGCCCATGCCGAATCCACCTTCCAGCTTCGTGTCGCCCCCGGCCGGGCAGCGTACGCCAGACGCGTGCCCCATGAACTCATCCGTCCGACACGTGGATGACCTGTCCCCGACAATGCGATGTCGCCCCCGCCCCCTCGAATACCGACGGACACCAACCGTCAGGGGAGGGGCACATGACACCCGCACCGCAGCACAGCGAGGAACTCCGAGCCGCCGCGCGCCACTTCGGCCGCCGCCGGTTCCTCACCACGGCCGGCGCCGCCGCCGCGCTCGCCTTCGCCACCCAGCTGCCCGCCGCCGGCGCGGCGGCCGCCGCCGAGCTGGACGGCCGCCGGATCACCGAGGACCCGTTCACCCTCGGCGTCGCCTCCGGCGACCCGCTGCCCGGCTCCGTCCTGCTGTGGACCCGGCTCGCGCCCCGCCCCTTCGAGCCCGGCGGCGGCCTGCCCGCCGGGCGCGTCTCCGTCCACTGGGAGCTGGCCCGCGACGAGCGCTTCACCCGGCCCGTGCGGCGCGGACGCGCCACCGCGCACCCGGAGTTCTCCCACACCGTGCACGTCGAGGTCGAACACCTGGAGCCGGGCCGGGAGTTCTTCTACCGCTTCCGGGCGGGGGAGTGGACCAGCCCGGTCGGGCGGACCCGCACCGCGCCCGCGCCCTGGGCCCGGCCGGCGGAGCTGCGGCTCGGCGCCGTCTCCTGCCAGGCGTACCACGACGGCTACTTCACGGCCTACCGGCACCTCGCCGACGAGGACCTCGACGTCGTGTTCCACCTCGGCGACTACCTCTACGAGTACGCCGTGAACGCCACCGGCGGCGCCCGCGCCCACACCGACCGCGTCCTCCCGGCCGTCTTCAACCGCGAGACGGTCACCCTGGAGGACTACCGGCTCCGCTACGGCCTCTACAAGTCGGACCCCGACCTGCGGGCCGCGCACGCCGCGCACCCCTTCGTCGTCACCTGGGACGACCACGAGACCGAGAACAACTACGCGGGCGGCGTCCCCGAGAACGGCGTCCCGCCCGAGGAGTTCCTGCTCCGCCGCGCCGCCGCCTACCGCGCCTACTGGGAGCACCAGCCGCTGCGCCGCCCCCAGCTCCCCGAGGGCCCGGACATGCGGCTCCACCGGCGGCTGCGCTTCGGCCGGCTCGCCCAGTTCGACATCCTCGACACCCGCCAGTACCGCTCCGACCAGGCCTACGGCGACGGCTGGCAGGTCCCGGGCCCGCTCTCCGAGGACCCGGCCCGCACGATGACCGGCGCCGCCCAGGAGCGCTGGCTCCTCGACGGCTGGCGCGCCTCCGGCGCCCGCTGGAACGTCCTGCCGCAGCAGGTGGTGTTCGCCGAGCGCCGGGACCGCCCCACCGCCGACTTCAAGCTCTCCATGGACTCCTGGGACGGCTACCCGGCCTCCCGCGCGCGGATCCTCGCCGGCGCCGAGTCCGCCGGGGTGGAGAACCTGATGGTCCTCACCGGCGACGTCCACGTCGGCTACGCCTTCGACCTCAAGGCCGACTTCCGCGATCCGGGCTCGCGGACCGTCGGCACCGAGATCGTCGCCACCTCGATCGCCAGCGGCAAGGACGGCGCCGACCGCCCGTCGAACTACGACAAGCTCATGGGGGCCAATCCGCACCTGCGCTTCTTCAACGGGCGGCGCGGCTACGTCACCGTGTCCCTCGGTGAGGAGAGCGCCCGCGCCGACTTCCGTACGGTCCCGTACGTGACGACGCCGGGCGCCCCGGTCACCACCGCCGGCTCCTTCGTGACGGAGGCCGGCCGCCCCGGTCTCACGCCCGCGTGAGACCGGGGCGGCGGGGGCCCGCACCGGGGTGAGACCGGGCCTGCACGGCTCACACCCGGGTGAGCTCCGCCTCCTGCGGGTAGCGGACGCCGACGCGGTCCCGTACCGCGTCGAGCGTCCGCATCACGGCGAGGGTGCCGTCCAGCGGGACGAGCGGCGACTGCGTCTCCCCGGCCCGCAGGCACCGCATCACCTCGGCGGCCTCGTGCCGCATCGAGTGCGGGTCGTCGGTGTTGGTGAACTCCTCGGGCTCGGCGCCCTCCCGGTACAGCGTGAAACGCTCCGGGAAGAAGAAGCCGCGCGGCACCTCGATCCGGCCCTTCGTGCCGGTCACCGAGGCGGTCAGCGGGGTGTCCGCCTCCAGCGAGCAGGACAGCAGCGCCGAGGCGCCGGAGTCCCAGCCCAGCAGCATGCCCGTGTTCAGGTCGACGCCCTCAGGGGAGATCCGCGCGTGCGCCTGCACCGAGTCCGGCTCGCCGAGCAGCAGCTGGGCGAAGGAGACCGGGTAGACGCCGAGGTCGAGCAGCGCCCCGCCGCCGACCGCGGGGTCCCGCAGCCGGTGGTCGGCGCCGAACGGCCCGGCCAGCCCGAAGTCGGCCTGCACGGTCCGCACCTCCCCGACCGCGCCGTCCCGCACCAGCTCCGCGAGCTTCCGGACCAGCGGGTTGCAGTACATCCACATGGCCTCCATGAGGAAGAGGCCGCGGTCCCGGGCGAGGCCGACCAGCTCCTGCGCCTCCCGGGCGTTCAGCGTGAAGGCCTTCTCGCAGAGGACCGGCTTGCCCGCCTCCAGGGCGCGGCCGGCCGCCTCCCGGTGGGCGTGGTGCGGGGTGGCGACGTACACCACGTCCACCTCGGGGTCGGCGAAGAGGCCGTCCCACCCGCCGTACGCCCTCCCGATCCCGAACCGGTCCGCGAAGGCCCGCGCCGACGCCTCCGTACGGGACGCCACCGCCACCACCTCGGCGCCGTCCAGCTCCGCCAGGTCCGTCACGAACCGCTCGGCTATCCCGCCGGTCGCGAGAACGCCCCACCGCACCACGTCGTCCATGCCTGTCCACCCCAAGGGTCTCGATCAGCCCCGCCGAGCTGAGAGCATAGGCAAGGTTTCAACGAAACGGAGCAGTCGATGCCGGAAAGCGGCCAGAAAACAACACGAGGACACATAGCCGGACCGTCGTCGGCCGTCCCCCGCGCCGTCTCCGTCCCGGCCGCCCGGCGGGCCGGACTGCTCGTCACCCTCGTCCTCGGCGGACTCACGGCCCTCCCGCCGCTGTCCATGGACATGTACCTGCCGGCGCTGCCGGACGTCACCCGCTCGCTCACCGCCCCCGCGGCCACCGTCCAGCTCACCCTCACCGCCTGCCTCGCCGGCATGGCCCTCGGCCAGCTCGTCGTCGGTCCCATGAGCGACAAGTGGGGCCGCCGCCGGCCCCTGCTCGCCGGCATGGTCGTCTACGTCCTCGCCACCGCCGTCTGCGCCTTCGCCCCCAGCGCCGAGCTGCTCATCGCCTTCCGGCTCCTCCAGGGCCTCGCCGGCGCCGCCGGCATCGTCATCGCCCGCGCCGTCGTCCGCGACCTCTACGACGGCGTCGAGATGGCCCGCTTCTTCTCCACCCTCATGCTGATCTCCGGCGTGGCGCCGGTCATCGCCCCGGTCATCGGCGGACAGATCCTGCGGATCACCGACTGGCGGGGCGTCTTCCACGTCCTCGCCGTCATCGGCGTCCTCCTCACCCTCGTCGTGTGGCGCTTCCTCCACGAGACGCTGCCCCCCGAGCGGCGCCAGGAGGGCGGCGTCGGCCAGGCCCTGCGGACCATGCGCGGGCTGCTCGCCGACCGCGTCTTCACCGGCTACATGCTGTCCGGCGGCCTCGCCTTCGCGGCCCTCTTCGCCTACATCTCGGCGTCCCCGTTCGTCGTCCAGGAGATCTACGGCGCCTCCCCGCAGACCTTCAGCCTCCTCTTCGGGCTCAACTCCATCGGGCTCGTCGCCGTCGGCCAGGTCAACGGCAAGCTGCTCGTCGGCCGGGTCAGCCTCGACAAGGCCCTCGGCGTCGGCCTCTGCGTGATCCTGCTCGCCTCGGCGGCGCTGCTCCTGATGACCACGGGCGTCTTCGGCGAGGTCGGGCTGGTGCCGATCGCCGCGGGCCTCTTCGTCCTCATGTCCGCGATGGGCCTGGCGATGCCGAACACCAACGCGCAGGCCCTCATGCGCACCCCGCACGCGGCCGGGTCCGCCTCCGCGCTCCTGGGGACCTCCTCCTTCCTCATCGGCGCGGTCGCCTCGCCGCTCGTCGGCGTCGCGGGCGAGCGGACCGCCGTCCCCATGGCCGTCGTCCAGCTCTCCTGCGCGGCCGCCGCGCTCGCCTGCTTCCTCCTGATGTGCCGCCCGTGGCGCGTCGCCCGGGAGAGGGCCGCGTCCTGATGTGACGATCCCGGGATGTGCCACTACTGCGGTTGCCGCGACATCCCGCTGATCAAGGAGTTCATCGCCGAGCACGAGGCCGTCACCGACCTCGGCGGCGACGCGGTCCGCGCGCTCGGCGCGGGCGACCGCGCGCGGGCCGCCGCCCTCGCCGCCGAGATGACGGTGCGGCTGCGCGGCCACTGGGCGGGCGAGGAGGCGGGCCTTTTCCGGGTCATGGCCGAGAACGACGAGTACGCGGGGTACGTCTCCGCGCTCGTCGCCGAGCACCGCGAGCTCGACGCCTTCCTCACCGCCCTCGACCTGGACGACCCGGCCCAGCGGACCGCCTTCGTCCGCGCCGTCGACGAACTCCACGCGCACATCGCCAAGGAGGAGGACGGCCTCTTCCCCGCCTCCCTCACCGAACTCACCGGCGACCAGTGGGACCTGGCGATGAACGCCTGGAGCGCGGTGCACGGCCGCCCGGTCGCCCCGGCCGGAGCGGCGGGCGGCGGCGCCTAGACTGGATCGGTGAACGCCTCCACCGCCTCCGCCGAGTCCCTGCGCGCCGCCCTCGCCGGGCTCCTGGACGGCCTGCCGCGCGCGCAGGCCACGAAGGCCGTGGACCGGCTGATCAGCCACTACCGGGGGACGACCCCGACCGACGCGCCCGTGCTGCGGGACCGCTCGGACGTGGCCGCGTACGCCGCCTACCGGATGCCCGCCACCTTCGAGGCCGCCCGGGGCGCCCTGGACGCGCTGCGGGCGGCCGCCCCGGAGTGGGCGCCCGCCACCCACACGGACGTCGGCGGCGGGACGGGCGCCGCCGGCTGGGCCGCCGCCGACGTGTGGGACGGGCGGCCGCCGCGCACCACCGTCCTCGACTGGGCCGAGCCCGCGCTCGCGCTCGGCCGCGAGCTGGCCGCCGGGGTCCTGGACGCCGAGTGGCGGCGCGAGCGGATCGGCACCGCGCTGCGGCTCGACGAGACCGACCTGGTCACCGTCTCGTACGTGCTCAAGGAGCTGACCGAGGGCGACCGGACCGCGCTCGTCGCCGAGGCGGCCCGCGCCGCGCGCGGCGCCGTCGTGATCGTCGAACCGGGCACCCCGGACGGCTACGAGCGGATCATCGCCGCCCGCTCCGTCCTGACCGGCGCCGGCTTCACCGTCGCCGCGCCCTGCCCGCACAGCGGCGCCTGCCCGATCGAGCCCGGCACCGACTGGTGCCACTTCTCGGCGCGGGTCAGCCGCTCCTCGCTGCACCGGCAGGTGAAGGGCGGCTCGCTGCCCTACGAGGACGAGAAGTACGCGTACGTCGCCGCCGCCCGGTTCCCGGTGGCCCCCGCGCCCGGCCGCGTCACCCGCAGGCCGCAGATCCGCAAGGGCCTGGTCCTCCTCGACCTCTGCGGACCGGCGGGGCTCGGCCGCGAGACCGTCACCAAGCGCCACGGGCCCCTGTACAAGCAGGCCCGTGACGCCGAGTGGGGCGACTCCTGGCCGCCCGCCGGGGACGACTAGGGCCGCAGCTCCTGAGTGCAGCACTTCACGCTGCCGCCGCCCTTGAGGAGTTCGCCGAGGTCCATGCCGAGCGGCTCGAAGCCCCGGGCCCGCAGCGGTCCGAAGAGGCCGGTCGCCGTCTGCGGGAGCAGGACGTGGCGGCCGTCGCTGACCGCGTTGAGCCCGAGGGCCGCCGCGTCCTCCTCGGTCGCCAGGAGGGCGTCGGGGAAGAGCAGGGCGAGGACGGCCCGGCTGCCGGGGGAGAAGGCGCCGGGGAAGTACATGACCTCGTCGGCCGCCTCGTCGAGGACGCACAGCGCCGTGTCCAGGTGGTAGTAGCGCGGGTCCACCAGCTCCAGGCCGATCACCGGCCGGCCGAAGAACTCCTGGGCCTCGCCGTGGGACAGCGGGCTGGAGCGGAAGCCGGTGCCGGCCAGGATCCAGGAGGCGGTCACGGCGAAGTCGCCCTCGCCCTCGTTGACGTGCTCCGGGGCCCTCAGGTCCTCCTCGGCCCAGCCGTGGCGGCGGAACCACGCGAGGTGCGCCCCGGCCTCCGCGGCCCGCTCGGGGTGGGCGAAGCGGGCGCCGAGCACCCGTCCGCCGACGACCGTCGCGCCGTTCGCCGCGAAGACCATGTCCGGCAGCGCCGGGTCGGGGTCGAGGAGTTCGACGGTGTGCCCGAGGGCCAGGTAGCGGTCGCGGAGGTCCTCCCACTGGGCGAGGGCGAGCGGCAGGTCGACGGGTTTCGTCGGGTCCATCCACGGGTTGATGGAGTACGTCACCGTGAAGTGCGCGGGTGGGCACATCAGGTAGCGGCGGGGCGAGGACTCGCGCGGAGTGGAGCGCAATCGGGCCTCCTCACGGACGGGCGGCCCGCCGGGGCGGGCCGTTGGATCGGTGGAGCCATGGTCCGCTCTCGGGGCCCCGCGCGCAGTGGACCGTTCGGGTGGTTCGTCCCGCGCACACCCGATCGACTCCCGGCCGCCCCCTGGCGAGACGTGGCGTCTCGCCCGATGGTAGGTTCGGCGCCATGCCCGAGCCCAAGGCCCCCGACGCCTCCCGCCGCAGCGAGCGCTCCCGCCGCGCCATCTTCGACGCCGCCCTCGCCCTCGTCTCCGAGGCCGGCTACGCGAAGACCACCGTCGAGGGCATCGCCGCCCGCGCCGGCGTCGGCAAGCAGACCATCTACCGCTGGTGGCCCTCCAGGGCCGCCGTCCTCCTCGACGCCTTCCTCGACCTCGCCCGCCGCGCCGCCGAGGAGGCCGGCGCGACCGAGGGGCAGACCGAGCTGCCCGACACCGGCGACCTCGCCGCCGACCTCCGGCTCGTCCTGCGCGCCACCGTCGACGAACTCAACAACCCGCTCTACGACGCCCCCACCCGGGCGCTCGCCGCCGAGGGCTCGACCGACCCCGAGCTCGGCGCCCGCTTCACCGCCGCCCTCCTCGAACCCCAGCTCCAGGTCTTCGGCCGCCGCATCGAGGCCGCCCAGGCCGCCGGCCAGGCCGACCCGGCCGTCGACCCCCGGCTCGCCACCGAACTCCTCGTCGGCCCGCTCCACCACCGCTGGCTCCACCGCACCGGCCCCCTCACCCACGCCTACGCCGACGCCCTCGTCGAGCACGCCCTGCGCGGCCTCACGCCCCGTCCGTGACGAGCGTGAGCGTCGTCACCGGCCCCGGTTCCCCACTCCGGTCACCCGGGGAGCAGGATGGTGGGACCATGGGCGGAGCCGAACGGGCGAGCATGAGCTGTGAGGGGATAGATGGGCGACGGCATCGGCCGCTACCGCGGCACGGAGAGCAAACTCGCACAATGGCTGCGCAGGCGCCCGAAACGCACCGCGGCCGACGACGGGAACACCCGCGAGACGCTGCTCCTGGCCGTCGCCGACGCCGGACTGCCCCTGGCCCCCGCCGCCCACCCCGTCGGCTACAGCTGTTCCTGTGAGCGGATCGGCTGTCCGACCCCCGGCCGGCACCCGGTCTCCTTCGCCTGGCAGACCCAGTCGACCACCGACCGCGCCCAGATCGAGCGCTGGGCGCGGAACGGGCCCGAGGCGAACTTCGTCACCGCCACCGGCATGGTCCACGACGTCCTCGACGTGCCGCTGGCCGCCGGCCGCGCCGCGCTGGAGCGGCTCCTCGCCGAGGGCGTCGAGGTCGGACCGGTCGCCGAGTCCCCGGACAGCACCGGCGACGGCGGCCGGATGCTCTTCTTCACCGCCACCCGGGGCACCCCCGAGGACGAGGACGAGTGGTGGCCCTGCGAGCTCGACTGCCACCCCGAGACCATGGACGAGCATCCCGGCCTGCGCTGGCACTGCCGCGGCAGCTACGTCCTGGTGCCGCCCGCCCGGCTCCCCGGCGACGAGGCCGACCACCCGGTCGTCGGCTGGGTCCGCGGCCCCGAGCACGCGCTGCCCGACCCGCTGAACCTCCTGGAGACCCTCACCGACGCCTGCGCCCGGCACGCCGCCGAGCGCGCGGCGCAGGGCGACGACCACGCCGCCCACGGCGTCGCCTGGCCGCTCACCCGCTGAGCGCCGCCCCGGCCGGGGGAGGGGTCAGGAGCCCTCGACGGAGACGACGCCCTGGAGGCGTCCGGCGAAGGTGACCGCGTCCTTCTCCGCGCCGGCGGGCTTCACCAGGACGACCTGGCTCGACATCCACTCCTTGGTCACCGTGTTCACGACCTCGCCCTTCATCAGGGCCTTGAGCTCCGGGCCCACCTTCGGGCGGTAGCCCTTCGCGGTCGTCTGGCGCTCGTAGTGACGGCTCGCGAAGAAGACCAGCGCCCCGCCGTCCTCCGTCGCCAGCGCCAGCGGCGCGAAGTCGCCCGCGTCGGCGGGCCGGTCGATCCACTGGGTCGCCAGGCCCGGCCGCCGGGCCGTGCGGGCCCGCTTCTCGCGCCACTGGCTGGTGTGCGCGCCCGCCGCGAAGAGACCCGTACCGCCGTCCTTGAGGTAATCGGCGTACCGCTCGCTCAGTTCCTCCGGCGCGATCGCCGTCGCCTTCGAGGCGGCGTCGACCGGCACCTCGCCGCCCTGCTCCCCGGCGAACCCGGGCATCGCGTCCTGGCCGACGATCGCCAGGTGGGCGGCCTTCCACGGCTGGTCCGGGCCGTTCTTCAGGAAGGCGACCAGCCAGCGGTCGTCCGCCCGGGGCGTGCCGTCGTCGCGGCTGGCGTCGGTGTCCGCGACGAACCAGCGCGGCCAGCCCGCCTTCCGGGGGACCAGGAAGCGGGCGTCGCGCAGCTCCAGCGGCTCGTGGTCCGGGTTGCCCTTCGGCTGGGTCACCGACTTCGACTTCAGGCCGGCCTGGTTGATCGCCCCCAGCGGACCGGTCACCCGGTCGGCGTCGAGCGTCGGGTCGTTGGCCTTGTCGGCCCGGTTGAACGCGGTGACGAAGGCGGCCAGCGCCGCCGTCGCCTCGTCGGGCGTCGCCCCCGCCACGACCGCGGTCTCGCCGTGGACGGTCACACAGCCGCTCGCCGTCAGCGCCACGACGGTCGCCGCGGCCACGGCCGCCAGGGACCCGCCCCGGCGCCGTCCCTCAGACCGCCGGGTCTGCCGCTCCAGCCTCAGCCTTCTCATCGGTCGCCTTCTGCTTCTCCACGCGCACGGACGGACCCGACCCTATCGGGGCGAGGAACAGCGCGAGCGCCGGGATCAGATAGAGCGCCCACACCGTGACCTGAAGCACCGTCGGGTCGGGCTGGAAGTTGAACACGCCCTTGAGGACCGTGCCGTACCAGCTGTCCGGCGGGACCGCCGCCGAGACGTCGAAGGCCTTGTCGGCGAGCCCGCCGAGGAAGCGCGCCTCCTGGAGATCGTGCACGCCGTACGCGAGGACGCCCGCCGCGACCAGGACCAGCATCCCGCCGGTCCAGGTGAAGAACTTCGCCAGGTCGATCCGGAGCGCGCCCCGGTAGAACAGCCAGCCGAGCAGCACCGCCGTCAGCAGCCCGAGGACCACGCCGGCCAGCGGGGCGTGGCTGCCGTCGGAGGAGGCGCGGACCGACGCCCACACGAACAGGGCGGTCTCCAGGCCCTCCCGGCCCACGGCCAGGAACGCGGTGGCGACCAGCGCGCCGGTGCCCATCGCCAGGGCCGCGTCCAGCTTGCCGTGCAGCTCCGCCCTGAGGTGCCGGGCGGTCCTCTTCATCCAGAAGACCATCCACGTCACCAGGACCACGGCGAGGATCGACAGGGAGCCGCCGAGCAGCTCCTGCGCCTCGAAGGTCAGCTCCTGGGAGCCGAACTCCAGGCCGGCGCCGAAGGCCAGCGCGAGGGCGACGGCCACGCCGATGCCGGTCCAGACCGGCTTCAGGGCGTCCCTGCGGCCGGTCTTCACCAGGTAGGCGATGAGGATGCAGACGACGAGGCTGGCCTCCAGGCCCTCGCGGAGGCCGATCAGGTAGTTGCCGAACACGGCGGACTCCTTCCGGGGATTACGAGAAAAGGGCGCGGCCCCACCAGTCGTCCGCGTCGCGGACGCCCGGCGGGACGGCGAAGACCGCCGAACCGACGTGCTGGACGTACTCGTTGAGGGCGTCCGCCTTGGCCAGCGCGGTCTGCACCGGGACGAAGCCGGACCGCACGTCCCGCTGGTAGGCGAGGAAGAACAGGCCCGCGTCGAGCCGGCCGAGGCCGTCCGTGCCGTCGGTGAAGGAGTAGCCGCGGCGCAGCAGCCGCGCGCCGCCGTTGGCGTCCGGGTGGGCGAGCCGGACGTGCGAGTCCGGCTTCATCGCCTTCAGGAACGGCTCGTCGTGCTCCTTCGCCCTGCCGACCGGCGCGCCCTCCTTCTTGTCGCGGCCGAAGATGTCCTCCTGCTCGGCGAGCGGGGTGCGGTCCCAGGTCTCGACGTTCATCCGGATCCGCCGGGCGACCAGGTACGAGCCGCCGGCCATCCAGGCGCCGCCGCCGGTGGCCTCCTCCGGGCCGACCCACACGTGCCGGTCGAGGGCGGCGGTGTCGGTGCCGGCGACGTTGCGGGTGCCGTCCTTGAAGCCGAAGAGGTTGCGCGGGGTCTGCGCGTCCGGGGTGGTCGAGGACGTCTTGCCGAAGCCCAGCTGGGACCAGCGGACCGCGACCGTGCCGAAGCCGATCCGGGCGAGGTTGCGGACGGCGTGCACGGCGACCTGCGGGTCGTCGGCGCACGCCTGCACGCACAGGTCGCCGCCGCTGCGCGCCGGATCGAGGTTGTCGCCCGGGAACCTGGGCAGCTCCACCAGGGCCCCGGGCCGCCTGTCCTTCAGCCCGAAGCGCCCGTCGAAGAGCGAGGGGCCGAAGCCGATGGTGAGGGTGAGGCGGGACGGCCTGAGGCCGAGCGCCTCGCCGGTGTCGTCCGGCGGCGCCTCCGGGAGCCCGCCGTACGCGCCCTCGCCGACCTCGCGGCCGGCGGTCATCCGCTCGGCGGCCCGGGTCCACTCCTGGAGGAGCTCCACCAGCTTCTCGCGGTCGTCGGTGGTGACGTCGAAGGCGGCGAAGTGCAGCCGGTCCTGGACGGCGGTGGCGATGCCGGCCTGGTGCGGGCCGTGGAAGGGGACGGCGGCACCGCCGTCGGCGACGGGCGTGGCGGCGTCCCCGTCGCGGGTGACCGCGACGGCGGCGCCGGCCACGGCGGCGCCGAGGGCGAGGCCGCCGCCGGCGGCGAGGACGGTGCGGCGGGCGGGGGTCACTTGACCACTGCCGCGGCGAGCTTGGAGAGCGGCTCGGCAAGCGCGTTGACGCCGTCCGACAGCTCCTTGCGCTCGGCCTTGCCGACCTTGTCGTAGGAGGTGAAGTCGTAACCGGCCTTGTCGGCGCGGTACTTGTCGAGCAGCGTGTTCAGCGCGGCGAACTGCTCGTCCAGTTCGGCGGTGAGCGCGGCGTCGTTCCTGGCGGCGACCGGCTTGAGCAGGTCGAAGGACTTCTGCGCGCCCTCGACGTTGGCCTTGAAGTCGACCAGGTCGGTGTGGGAGTAGCGCTCCTCCTCGCCGGTGACCTTGCCGGTGGCGACCTCGTCGAGGAGCTCCTTGGCGCCGTTGGCCATGGAGGTGGGGGTGATCTCGGCGGTGCCGACGCGCTTCACCCAGTCCGCGAGGTCCTTGTCGAGCAGGTCGGCGAGCTGCTTCTCGCGGGCGGTGATCCTCCCGTCCTGCCAGAGCGCCTTCTCCAGGCGGTGCCAGCCGGTCCAGTCCTTCGCCGGGTCCTGGCCCTCCTCCAGGCCGTCCTCGCGGACGTCGACCTTCGGGTCGATGTCGCCGAAGGACTCGGCGACCGGCTCGGTGCGCTCCCAGCCGATGCGGGAGGGGGCGTAGGCCTTCTTCGCGGCCTCCAGGTCACCGGCGCGGACGGCGTCGGTGAAGACCTTCACCCTCGGCAGCGTCTCCTCGGCCTGGGCCTGGACGTACTGGCGGTACGCGGCGACGGCGGCGTCCATCTCGGCGGAGCGCTTCGGGGCGGCGGCGCCGCCGGTGAGGGTGACGGCCTGGCGGATGCCGGCGCCGGTCATGCCGGGCTTGCAGACGATCGCGTACGAGCCGGCCTTGATCTCGGCGGTGAGCGTGGCCTTGGTGCCGGGGCCGATGTTCTCGCGCTCGGTGACGATCCGGTCGTCCGGGTAGAGGACGTACACCTCGGTGACCTTGGAGCCGCGGTTCTCCACGTTCAGGGTGACGTGGCCGGCCGGGAACTCCTTCTCCGACACCTCGCAGGAGTCGTCCTTGGCGGTGACGGTGACGCCGTCGCCCTCCGCCTTGGCGTCGCTCTTGGCGGTGCATCCGGTGACGGCGGCCAGGACGGCGGCGCCCGCCAGGGCGGTGGCGGCGGTGGTGCGGACGGCTCGCATGAGGGCTCCAGGTCGGGGGGCGGGACGGGGGGACGGGCCGGGAATGCCACTGAGGCGGACCTA
This sequence comes from Streptomyces sp. NPDC014656, assembly GCF_043084305.1. NCBI lineage: Bacteria > Bacillati > Actinomycetota > Actinomycetes > Kitasatosporales > Streptomycetaceae > Streptomyces > Streptomyces sp. NPDC014656. The sequence continues at coordinate 496,812 of NZ_JBIBZN010000004.1, read as the reverse complement.
ACTTAACCGAGGCTTACCTCAGTCAAACCCGCCCGTCCAGTGATGTGACTCTCACGTCCGGCGGATCGGACACGGCGCGGTCACAGGTGCGCCATCGCCGCCCCATCCCGGGGTCAAGGACCGGTCAAGCAGGGCGCTTCGCCCCGTTTCGAGGCGCGGGCGCGTCCCGCCGGGGGACGACCTGCGGGACGCCCGTCCGCGGGTGCGGGAAGACCTCCACCGGCTGCCGGTAGACCCGGCTCAGCAGCTCCTCGCCGAACACCCCGGCGGGCGGCCCGTCGGCGGCCACCCCGCCCCCGTGCACCACCCCCACCCGGTCGGCGTGCGCCGCCGCGAGCCCCAGGTCGTGCAGCACGACCACCACCGCGTCCCCGGCCGCCGCCCGCTCCCGGCAGACCCGCAGCACCAGTTCCTGGTGGCGCAGGTCGAGCGCGGCCGTCGGCTCGTCGAGGAGCAGCAGCCCGGTCCGCTGGGCCAGCACCCGGGCCAGCGCCACCCGGGCCCGCTCCCCGCCGGAGAGCGCGGAGAAGGGACGCGCGGCGAACTCCGTCACCTCGGTCGCGGCCATCGCCTCCGCCACGGCCGCCTCGTCCTCCCCCGCCCGCTCCGTCCCCGCCCACGGGGCCCGGCCCATCCGGACCACCTCCTCGACCGGGAAGGGGAAGGACAGTTCGGCGGTCTGCGGCAGCACCGCCCGCCGCAGCGCCAGCTCCGGCGCGCTCCAGTCGCCGGCCGCCCGGCCCCCGATCCGTACCGTCCCCGCCCCGGGCGCCAGGTCCCCGGCGAGCACGGACAGCAGCGTCGACTTCCCGGCGCCGTTCGGCCCCACCAGGGCCAGCACCTCCCCGGCGCGCACCTCGATCCGGGCGCCGTCGAGGACGGTCCGCCGCCCCCGCGCCACCCGCACCGCGTCCGCCGCCGCCACGGTCCCGCCGCGCTCCACGGCCGCGGGCAGCTCCCGCGTACGCCTCCCGAACCAGCCGATCACGCCCAACCACCCTGCTTCCGACGGGTCCTGCGGAGCAGCCAGAAGAAGAACGGGCTGCCGATGAGGGCGGTGAGGACGCCCAGGGGGAGTTCGGCGGGGGCCGCGAGGGTGCGGGCCGCCAGGTCGCCGGCGGTGAGCGCGACCGCTCCGCCGAGCGCGCTGCCGGGGATCAGGAAGCGGTGGCCGGGGCCGTTCGCCATCCGCAGCACGTGCGGGACGACCAGGCCGACGAAGGCGACGATGCCGGAGACCGCGACCGCGGCCGCCGTCAGCAGCGCCACCACCAGGATCAGCGCGATCCGCAGCCGCTCCACCTCGACGCCCAGGTGCCGGGCGGGCCGCTCGCCCAGCGCGAGCAGGTCGAGCCGGCGGGCGTACAGCGGGGCGACGGCCAGGCCGAGCAGCGCGCACGGCAGCACGGCGAGCACCTTGGGCCAGGTCGCCTGTGCCAGCGAGCCCAGCTGCCAGAAGGTGATCTGGCTGATCTGCGCGTTGTCCGCGAAGAAGATGAAGAGCCCGATGAGCGCGCCCGCGAAGGCGGTCACCGCGATGCCGGTGAGGATGAGGGTGACGACCTCCGTCCGGCCGCCCGAGCGGGACATCGCGTACACCGCCACCACCGTGAGCAGTCCGCCCCCGAAGGCGAAGACCGTCACCGTCCAGGTGCCGAGGAAGCCCGCGCCGAGCACGATCGCGCCGACCGCGCCCACGGCGGCGCCGGAGGAGACGCCGATGACGCCGGGTTCGGCGAGCGGGTTGCCGAAGACGCCCTGCATCAGCGCGCCGGCGCAGCCGAGGGAGGCGCCGACGAGGAGGGCGAGCACCACCCGGGGCAGCCGGATGTTCCACAGCACGCTCTCGGCGGTCCGGTCGAGCGCGTGCCCGCCGAGTCCGGCGCGGTGCTGGACCGAGGCGAGGACGTCGCCGAGCGGGATGCCGTACGCGCCGATGCCGGCGGACAGCAGGGCGAGCAGCGGCAGCGCGGCGAGCAGCCCGCCGGTGAGCAGCGCGGTCCTGCCCCGCCGGGGCGGCGGCGGGTCCGCCTTCGCGGCGGGGAGCACGGGCCGTTCCCGCACGGCCGTCACTTCGCCTCCCCGTACAGCTGGTCCACGAGCGAGGCGAGCACCCGGTCGGTGCGCGGACCGTAGTTGAGGAGGACGCCGTCGTCGACGGAGACGATCCGGCGGGCGGCGCCGGCCGGGGTCTCGGCGACCCCGGGGATCTTCGCGAGTCCGTCGACGCCGCCGACGGACTCCAGGCCCTTGGTCATGACGAGGATCGCGTCCGGCGCCGCCGCGGCGAGGGCCTCGCTGGTGAGGGGGGTGAAGTCCTTCTCCAGTCCGGACTCCTTGCCGGCGTCGACCGCGCCGGCCGCCTCCAGGAGGGAGCTCGCCCCGGACCCGGCGCCGCCGAGGAGGTAGACGGCGGCCGAGCCGCGCACGTAGAGGAAGGCGACGCGCGGCCTGTCGGCGCGGGCGGGGACCTTCCGCCGTACGGCGTCGAGCCGTTCGGCGGTCCGCTCGCGCAGGGCCGTGCCGGCGGCGGGGACGCCGAGGGCGGCGGCCACGTCGTCGATGCGGCCGCCGACGTCGTCGAGGTCCCCGGCGGCCGGGACGACGACGAGCGGGACGCCCGCGTCGCGGATCTGGGCGACGGCCTCGGCCGGTCCGGTGGTGGACTCGGCGAGGACGAGGGTCGGCCGCAGGGAGAGGACGCTCTCGGCGGAGACGTCGTGGGCGCGGGTCACCACCGGGAGGTCCGCGGCCTGTTCGAAGGTGGCGGTGACGTCCCGGGCCACGACCCGGTCGCCGAGGCCGAGGGTGAAGACGATCTCGCTGAGCGAGCCGCTGAGCGGCACGATCCGCTCGGCCGAGCCGACGGTCACCTTCCGGCCGTCGGCGGAGGCGACGGTGACGGGCAGTCGGGGGGAGGCGGGGGAGGGGAGCGGTTCGACCCGGTCGGGGGCGGCCGCCGTTCTCGCCGCGGCCGGAGCGGCCGGGGTGTCCCCGCCGCCGCATCCGGTCGCCGTGAGGGCGAGGGCGAGCACTGCTGTCAGCGCTCCCGCGAGGCGAGTTCTGCGCACCGGACACCGTCCTGTCGTTCCGCTGGGGGAGGTTCGTCGCCCGGCTCTCGGTCCGCTCCGGTGAGCGGGGGTTCCGGCCGGAACGGGATGTAGCTTAGGTTAGCCTTACCTCACTAGCTAGCCCCGGAGGGGTGCCCCATGCTGCCGTCCAGACCCTGCCGCGCACTCGCCGTGACCCTGTTCGCGGCCCTGCTGGCCGCCCTCGTCCCGGCCGCCGGCGCCCGCGCGGAGAGCCGCCCGGTGCAGGGCGGCCGGCTGGACTGGGGCATCAAGTCCTCCTTCCAGGGCTACGTCACCGGGCCCGTCGCGCAAGGGAACTGGAGCCTCACCGGCGGCGCCGCCACGGTCGGGTCCCAGTACCGCTTCCACTCCGCGCGGGGCTCGTACGACCCCGCCACCGGCGCCTTCGAAGCCGCCTTCACCGGCGGCGTCCGCTTCACCGGACACCGCGGGGCCGACGGCACGAACGAACTCGACCTCACCATCAGCCGCCCTCGGATCCGGATCCGGGGCGGAACCGGCACCCTCTACGCCGACATGGCGAGCAAGGCCAAGGACACCGGCCGGATGACCGTCCGCTCCCGGGTCCCGCTCGCCACCCTCGGCCTCGGCGGCGTCGACATGCGCGGCGGCACCAGCCCCGTCTCCCTCGCGAACGTGCCCGCCACCCTCACCGCCCAGGGCGCCACCGCCTTCGCCGGCTACTATCCGGCCGGCACCGCGCTCGACCCCGTCAGCCTCACCGTCGACGTGCGGACGGCGGCCCCCGCCGCCTCCCCGACGACCGCACCGGCGGCGACCCCGAGCGCGACCCCGAAGCCGCAGGCGACCGCCAGAGCCCTCCGCGCCGCCGCCGTCGACTGGGGCGTCCGCCGCACCTTCCGCGAGTACGTCACCGGCGCCATCGCCCAGGGGGAGTGGACCCTCGCCGACGGAGCCCAGGACGGCGGAGCCCTCTTCCGCTTCCCCTCCGGCACCGGCCGCTACGACCCCGCCGCGGGCACCCTAGACGCCTCCTTCGCCGGCAGCGTCCGCTTCACCGGCACCCACCTCGACCTCACCCTCGCCCGGGTCGCCGTCACGGTGACCGGCGGCACCGGCACCCTCGCCGCCGACGTCACCAGCGCCGGGAAGACCGAGAAGGCCGTCCCCCTCGTCACCTTCGCCGCCGGCCGCCTCGCCCCGGAGAACGGCCTCGCCGTGGTCACCGAGGCACCCGCCACCCTCACCGAGGGCGGCGCCCGGGCCTTCGGCGGGATGTACAAGGCGGGCACCGCGATGGACCCGGTCTCCCTCGCCGTCTCCACCGACCCGGCCGTCGCGCTCCCCGCCCTCCCCGACCTCGGCAGCGACCCCACGACCACCCCCTCCGCCGCGGCCTCCCCGGCCCCTTCGGCCACGCCGTCGGCCTCCGCCGCGCCCGTGGCCGCCGCCTCGTCGGACTCCGGCGCCCCCGCCGCCGTCTACGCGGGGATCGCCGCGGCCGTCCTGGCCGCCGCCCTCGCCGCGTACGCCCTCCCGCGCCGCCGCCGCACCGGAGCGACGGCGCCCACCGACTGACCCTCCCCCTCCGCCTCCCGCACGGGCCGTGCCTGACGCCCGCGCGGCGGCCCGCCACACCCCCGTACACCCCCGTACACCCCCGTACACCCCTTCCCGCCGAGGAGACACCCGACATGCCCACCCGCACGCGCCGCCCCGTCACCCTGGCCGCCGCCGTCGCCACGGCCGCCGCCGTCGCCACGGCCGCCGCCCTGGGCGCCGGCGCCCTCGCCCTCGCGCTCCCTGCGGCCGCCGCCGACACCCCGGCGCCGCCGCTGCCCCTCGTGGACGGCACCCTGGACTGGGGCATCAAGCAGTCCTTCCGCAACTACCTCGCCCAGCCCTTCGCCAAGGGGAGGACCACCCTGGAGGGCGGCGCGACGCAGGCCGCCGGCAACGGCGTCTTCACCTTCGCCGAGGGCACCGGCACCTACGACACGACCGGCCACGCCACGGCCACCGCCTTCAAGGGCGGCGTCCACTTCGAGGCCCACGAGGGCGTCCTCGACATCCGGATCTCCGACGTCCGCCTGAAGACCGCCGGTTCGGCCGCGCCCACCGGCGAGATCACCGCCGACGTCGTCACCAAGGAGAAGGACGGCTCCTTCACCACCCGCGACGACGTCTCCTTCGCCGCGCTCGACATGACCGGCGTCCGCCCCGGCCAGGGCGCCGGCGGCGCGATGGTCTTCAAGGACATACCCGCCACGCTCACCGGGGACGGCGCCGCCGCCTTCGCCGGCTTCTACAAGGAGGGCGACGCCCTCGACGCCGCCACCCTCACCGTGAAGGCCGGCGCCCGCCCGACCACCCCGCCCACCACGCCGCCGCCCACCACCACGCCCCCGACGACCCCGCCGACCACGCCCCCGACCACGCCGCCGACGACCGCCCCGACCACGGTGGCGCCGACCACCGCCGCGCCCACCACGCCGGCCCCGACCACCACCGCCACCGGCCCGACGGCGACGGCGACCACGCCCGCCGAGGACCCGGCCGGCGTCGTCGCCGGGCGGCTCACCTGGGGCGTCCTGGAGCGCTGGCGGGTGTACGTCGCCGAGCGCTGCGGCGGCACCGTCACCCCGGCCGCCGGAGCGGTGAAGTCCGGTTCCGCGTACGGCTTCCAGGCCGACGAGGCCGCCCTCGACGCGGACGCCCGTACCCTCACCGCCTCCTTCACCGGCCGGATCGACTTCGTCTGCGCCGCGCACGGCATCGACTGGCGGATCGGCGGCGTGAAGCTCACCGCGAGCGGCACCACGGGCACCCTCACCGCCGACGTCACCACCGCCTCCGGCACCAGGAAGGGCGTGCGCTTCGCCGAGCTCGACCTCGCGAAGGCCGACTGGACTCCGGAGGAGGACGTCGTCACCCTCGCCGCCCTGCCCGCGAAGCTGACCGCCGACGGCGCCGCCCTGTTCGCCGCCCCCGGCGGCGCCTCCTTCTACGACGCGGGCCTCGCCCTCGACCCGGTGACCGTCTCCCTCGCCCTCGACGAGGACGCCACCCTCCCGACCGCCACGACCGGCAGCACCGGCACCACCGGCACCACCGGCACCACCGGCACCACCGGTTCCACCGGCACCGTCACCACCGTCGGCGGCACCGTCGGCGGCGCGGGCACGGTCGGCGGTTCCGGCGCCCTCGCCGCCACCGGCTCCTCCGCCCCCACCGGCCTGCTGGCCGGCACCGCCGCGCTCGTCGTCGCCGCCGGCGGGGCCGTCGTGGTCGCCGCCCGCCGCCGCACCGCCGACGGCACCGAGTCCTGACCGACCGTCATCCCCCCCGACCCGGCAGGGCCGCACCCCGGAAAGCGAGGTGCGGCCCTGCCGTCTGCCCTTGGATGGTTCAATTCCGCCATGAACACGACTGGGGAGACCGACACCGAGATCGACGTCCTGCGGGTCTTCTGCGCGGGCGACGGCCGCCACGGCAACGCGCTCGGCGTCGTCCGTGACGGCCGCGCCCACCCCGACGAGTCGTCCCGGCAGGCGCTCGCCAAGGAACTCGGCTTCAGCGAGACCGTGTTCGTCGACGACCCCGAGCGCGGGATCGTCGACATCTACGCCCCCGGCCTGCGGCTCCCCTTCGCGGGGCACCCCCTCGTCGGCGCCGCCTGGCTGCTCGACCTGGAGGTCGTCCACCCGCCGGCGGGCGAGGTGTGGGTGCGCGGCGACGGGGAGTTCACCTGGATCGAGGCGCGCGCCGAGTGGGCCCCGCCGCGCACCCTGCGCCAGTACGGCTCCGCCGCCGAGGTGGACGCCCTGGAGGTGCCGCCGCCGGGCGAGTGGATCTACGCCTGGGCGTGGGAGGAGGAGGCCGCCGGGCGGATCCGGGCGCGTGCCTTCCCCGGCCGGGGCGACGGCATCGACGAGGACGAGGCCACCGGCGCGGCGGCCCTGCTCCTCACCGACCTGCTCGGCAGGGCCCTGAACATCACGCAGGGCCGGGGGTCGCAGCTGCTGACCGCCCCCGGCCCCGACGGGATCGTGGAGTTGGGCGGACGGGTCCGCCTGGAGGGCACCCTCACCCGGTGAGGGGCCCGGTCACGCGCTGAGCGGGAACTCGCCGCCCAGCTCGCGGAAGACGCCCGTGTTGAAGGCGAAGGCCCGCTTGCACTCGTCGACGATCCGCTGCTTCTCCAGGTCGTCCGCGTTCACCCCGTCGAGCAGCTCGCGGTAGGCCCGCTTGAAGGCGGCCGGGTTCCCGATCGCGTCGAAGACGTAGAACCGCACGCCGTCGCCCTTGCGCTCGAAGCCCCAGGTCCGCTCGGCCTTGTCGCGGATGATCTGACCGCCCGACAGGTCGCCCAGGTAGCGGGTGTAGTGGTGGGCGACGTAGCCGGCGGGCCAGTCGCGGGCGCACTCGGCGACCCGCGCCGCGTACGCCTCCGTGGCGGGCAGCGCCGAGGCCCCGGCGCGCCAGCCGGGCCCGCGCAGATGGGCCAGGTCCGCCTCCAGGGCGGCCGTGCGGAAGAGCTCGGGCTGTATGAACGGCCCGGCGACCGGGTCCTCCCGCAGCGCCTCCGCACCCTCCTCCAGGGCCCGGTACACGAACCAGAGCTGCTCCGTGTAGCGGGCGTACGCGTCCACGCCCAGGCGTCCGCCGAGGAGGTCGCCCATGAAGGACGAGGTCTCCGCCTCGGTGTGCTGCTCGTGCGAGGCCGTGCGGATCAGGGTGGAGAAGGGGGTGTCCAAGGCGTGCCTCCGGGACCGATGGGGCGGGGACCAGTGACCCGATGGTGCCAAGTTAGGCTTACCTAAGTCAACTGGTTCCCGACGACCTGTCGGTAAAGGCTGTACCCCGTCCGGGGCTCAGGGCAACGTCAGGACGTCCGCCCCGGTCTCGGTCACCACCAGGGTGTGCTCGAACTGCGCGGTCCGCTTGCGGTCCTTGGTCACCACGGTCCAGCCGTCGTCCCACATGTCGTACTCGTGGGTGCCGAGGGTCAGCATCGGCTCGATCGTGAAGGTCATGCCGGGCTGGATGACGGTGGTGTGGTGGGGCGAGTCGTAGTGCGGCACGATCAGGCCGGAGTGGAAGGACGTGTTGATGCCGTGCCCGGTGAAGTCCCGCACCACGCCGTAGCCGAAGCGCTTGGCGTACGACTCGATGACCCGGCCGATGATGTTGATCTGCCGGCCCGGCTTCACCGCCTTGATCGCGCGGTTCAGCGACTCCCGGGTCCGCTCGACGAGCAGCCGCGACTCCTCGTCGACGTCGCCGCACAGGTAGGTGGCGTTGTTGTCGCCGTGGACGCCGCCGATGTACGCCGTGACGTCCAGGTTCACGATGTCGCCGTCGCGCAGCACCGTGGAGTCGGGGATGCCGTGGCAGATGACCTCGTTGACCGAGGCGCACAGCGACTTGGGGAAGCCCCGGTAGCCCAGGGTCGACGGGTAGGCGCCGTGGTCGCACATGAACTCGTGCGCGACCCGGTCGAGCTCGTCGGTGGTGACTCCCGGGGCGATGTGCTTGGCGGCCTCCTCCATCGCCTGCGCGGCGATGCGGCCGGCGATCCGCATCCGTTCGATCGTGTCGGGGTCCTGCACCTCGGGCCCCGTGTAGGGGGCGGGAGCGGGCTTTCCGACGTACTCGGGGCGACGGATCGAGCCCGGGACGGAGCGGGCGGGGGAGAGCTCCCCCGGTACGAGAAGCGACTGGCCAGACATGCCAGCGAGTCTAACGACCGCGTCTGGGGCAGCATGGTCCCGAGGGAAGGAGCCGACGACCATGGCCCTGTTCAAGAAGCGCACGGCCGGAAAGCCGGGCGAGTGGTACTACTGCCTGGAACACAAGAAGGTCGAGGAAGGGCCCGAATGCCCGGCGAAGAACCGGTTCGGCCCCTACGCCACCCGTGAGGAGGCCTCCCACGCCATGGAGACCGCCCGCGAGCGCAACCTGGAGTGGGAGACCGACCCGCGCTGGCACGACCGGCCGGGGCCGGACGAGGACCGGACCTGACGGCGGGCGGCCGGGACCCGGATCACCCGGCCCCGGCCGCCGCCGCCTCCTGCTGGGCCTTGCGGCGCAGCGCGTCCTCGTCGGTGCCGGAGTCGTACCGGATCAGCTTCGGCAGCGCCAGGCACAGCAGGCCCACCGAGGCCACGCAGGCCACCCCGCCCGCCCACACGGCCGTCCGGGTCCCGGTCCAGCCCGCCATCACGCCCGCCCGCACCTGGCCGAGCTGCGGGCCCACGCTGTACGACAGCACCTCGATGCCCGCCAGCCGGCCCCGCAGCTCCTCCGGGATCGTCTGGTTCCAGATCGTCGAGCGGCCCAGCCCGCTCAGCATGTCGCCGGCGCCCGCGAACGCCAGGCACAGCAGCACCAGCCACACGTTCCCGAACCAGCCCGCGCCCGCGATCGCCAGCCCCCAGCCCGCCGCGCCGCCCGCCACCAGCAGCCCGTGCCGCCGCACCCGCGACGTCCAGCCGCTGGTCAGCCCCAGCACCAGGGAGCCGACCGAGCCGGCCGCGTACATCAGGCCCAGCGACCACGGCGCGTCCAGGTCGTCCGCGAGGAAGGGGAAGACCGCGTTCGGGAAGGCGAAGACCATCGCCGCCAGGTCGATCGCGTACGTGCCCAGCAGCACCGGCCGCGACCAGGCGTACCGCGCGCCCTCCGCGATCGACCGCAGCGACGGCTTCTCCGCGTCGTGCGCGGGCGGCGCGGGCGAGAGCCGCCGGCACATCAGGACCGACGCCGCGAACCCGGCCAGCGTCACCCCGTACGCCGGGGCGTGGCCCGCGTAGGCCACCACCACGCCCGCGAGCGAGGGCCCCGCGATCGCCCCCAGCTGCCACCGCAGCGAGTTCAGGGCGGCCGCCGCCGTCTGCTGCTCGTGCGGCACGATCCGCGCCAGCAGCGAGTCCAGCGCCGGCCGCTGGAGCCCGGCCAGCGCCGACACCCCCGCCGCGACCACGTACAGCGGCCACAGCAGCGGCTCGCCGAGCAGCGAGTTCAGCAGCAACAGCAGCGCGAGCAGCCCGAGCCCCGCCTCCGTCGCGACGATCACGCGCCGCCGGTCCACCGCGTCCGCCAGCGCCCCGCCGTACAGCCCGAAGACCACCAGCGGCACCAGCTCCACGGCGCCCATCGCGCCCACCGCGAACGGCGAGTCCGTCAGCTCCTTGATCTGCAGCGGCAGCGCCACCATCGCCATGGCACTGGCGAAGTACGTGACGAGCCCCTGGCCCCAGAGCAGGCGGAAGTCGCGGGAGGACCGCCACGGGGCGGTGTCGGGGAGCACGGCGGCGAGCCGGGAGCGGAGCGTGGAGGGCGCGGGGGAGGACACGAGCAACCATGTTCAGCCGACCGGTGGCCCGGGGCAACCGAATTCCGCGGGGCGCCGGACGCGCCGGCGGGCGCGTCCGCCGGCGGCCGGGCACCGCTCCCTCACCAGCGCGCCGGGGGCGGCGACGTGAGGTGGTCGGCCAGGAGGGAGAGCCGGTGCCGCAGGCCACGGCCCCGGGGCGCGGGCAGGCTGTTCTCGCCCGCCGCCGCGCCCACCAGGTGCTGGACCGTGTCCAGGTCCACCCCGGCCCCCTCCGCGACGCTCAGCGCCTCGTGCGCGAGCCCCCGCACCTCCGGGTCGCCGCCGTCCAGGGAGAGGACCGTCGCGCCCGCCCGCCGCGCGTCGTGCACCCGCTGGAGCAGCCCCTCCTCCGGCCGCTCCGGCGCCACGACGAGGAGCGTCGCCCCCCGGCCCGCCGCCTCCAGGCGCCCCAGGCCCACCGCCAGGTGCGCCGGGTCCCCCGGCCGCGCCCGGTGCCGCACCAGCGTCGGCGCCAGCTCCGGCAGCCCCGACCAGGCCGCCTCGTCCACCAGGTGCGCCGCCAGGTGCCAGGGCTCGTACGCCTCCGTGCCCACCAGCAGCAGCCCGCCCCGCCGCGGCACCACCGACGCCCGCAGCGCCCCGGCGAAGCGGCGGGCGGCCGCCGGCCACTCCGTCCCGGCGAGCACTTCCCGCAGCAACGCGACCCGTACGGCATCCATGGCGCCGCATCCTGCCGCAGGAGACGCCCGCGCGCGGCCCGTTGTCCCCGATCCACCCGAACGGGGTCCGAACCGCTCGGTAGGGTCGGCCCATGACTTCCTCGACTTCCCCCCGCCCCGCCAAGGACCCCTGGGACCTCCCCGACGTCTCCGGGCTCGTCGTCGGCGTCCTCGGCGGCACCGGCGACCAGGGCCGCGGCCTCGCCTACCGCCTTGCCGCCGCCGGCCAGCAGGTGATCATCGGCTCCCGCGCCGCCGACCGCGCCGAGGCCGTCGCCGCCGAGATCGGCCACGGCGTCGAGGGCGCCGACAACGCCGAGTGCGCCCGCCGCAGCGACGTCGTCATCGTCGCGGTGCCCTGGGACGGCCACGCCAAGACCCTCGAATCGCTGCGCGAGGAGCTGGCCGGCAAGCTCGTCGTGGACTGCGTCAACCCGCTCGGCTTCGACAAGAAGGGCGCCTACGCCCTCAAGCCCGAGGAGGGCTCCGCCGCCGAGCAGGCCGCCGCGCTCCTCCCGGACTCCCGGGTCGCCGCCGCCTTCCACCACCTCTCCGCCGTCCTCCTCAAGGACACCTCGATCGCCGAGATCGACACCGACGTCATGGTCCTCGGCGAGGAGCGCGCCGACGTCGAGATCGTGCAGGCGCTGGCCGGCCGCATCCCCGGCATGCGCGGGGTCTTCGCCGGCCGGCTGCGCAACGCCCACCAGGTCGAGTCGCTGGTCGCCAACCTGATCTCGGTGAACCGCCGCTACAAGGCCCACGCGGGCCTGCGCGTCACCGACGTCTGAGCGGTCCTCCCGCCCCGGGACGGAGCCGGAGAACGGACGCTTCGGGGCATGGGGGACACTGGTCGGGCACCCTCAGCCGTACCCGACAGGAGCCGACCCCCATGCCCCGTCTCGCCCTCTGCGCCCTCGTGGTCTGCGCCCTGGCCGTCGCCGCCGCCGTGATCTCCTTCGTCAACGGCAGCTTCATCGGCGTCGTCTGGGTGCTGCTCGCCGGCCTCTCCTCCAACATGGCCTGGTACTACGTCCGCCGCGCCAGGGCCGAGCGGGCCGGGGCCGCCGAGACCGCCGGGGTCTAGAGCGGGCAGTACTCCGGCGTCCCCTCCCAGAAGCGGAACAGCTCGGAGCCGCAGTAGCGGGTCAGGTCGCCGACCCCCAGCGACCGCATCAGGGCGTCGACCGCGTCGAAGAAGGCGCCGTTCACGACCGGCACGAAGAGCAGCGCGATCACCACGAAGAAGCCGTACGGCGCGTACGGCTCGATCCGCCGCTTCGTCCGGTACGACAGCCAGGGCTCCACGATGCCGTAGCCGTCGAGCCCCGGCACCGGCAGCAGGTTCAGCAGCGCGGCCGTCACCTGGAGGAACGCCAGGAAGGCCAGCGCGTACCGGAACGCCGGCGGCACCCCGTCGAGCGCGCCCAGCCAGAACGGGGCCGTGCAGACCACCGCGAACAGCACGTTCGCCAGCGGGCCCGCCGCCGCGACCAGGCTGTGCTTCCAGCGGCCCCTGATCCGGCCCCGCTCGATGAAGACGGCCCCGCCCGGCAGGCCGATCCCGCCCATGATCACGAAGAGCACCGGCAGGACCACGCTCAGGACGGCGTGGGTGTACGCGAACGGGTTCAGGGTCAGATAGCCCTTGGCGCCCACCGTGACGTCCCCGCCGTGCAGGGCCGTGCGGGCGTGCGCGTACTCGTGCAGGCAGAGCGAGACGATCCACGCCGAGGTGACGAAGAGGAAGACCGCCACCCCGGGCAGGGCGGCGAAGTCCGTCCACACCGCCCAGCCGGTGACCGCCATGACGGCGAGCACCGCCAGGAAGACGGGGCTGATCCGGCGCTCCTGGCGGCGGACGGCGGCCGAACTCATCACGGGTTCCCCCCGGGGGCGTGCCCCGCACGGGACGCGCGGGCTGTGTGCCGGAGAACGTACCGCCCCGCCCCCGGGTTCCCCGTCCCTCCCCGGCGCACGGCGGACGACGGGCCCTCACGGAGAATGGGGGAGTGCGTTACCGCCTCCTGGGACCGACCCGAGTGCTGACCGCCGACGGCAGCGAGCTGCCCGTCGGCGGCCCGCGCGTCCGCGCCCTGCTCACCGCCCTCGCCCTCCGGCCCGGCCGGGCGCTGCCCGTGGCCGCCCTCGTCGACGAGGTCTGGCACGGCGACGAGCCGCCCGCCGACGCCGTCGCCGCCCTCCAGGCCCTGGTCGGACGGCTCCGGAAGGCGCTCGGACGGGACCGGGTCCACTCCGTCGAGGGCGGCTACCGCCTCGGCGCCACCCGCGAGGACGTCGACCTCTTCCGTTTCGAACGGCTCGCCGCCGAGGGGTGTGCCGCGCTGGCCGCCGGGGACGCGGGCCGTGCGGCGGCGCTCCTGGACGAGGCCCTGGGCCTGTGGGCGGGGCCCGTCCTCGCCGACCTGCCCGACCGGCACGCCGAGGCGGCCCGCTGGGAGGCCCGCCGCCTGGACGCCCGGCGCGCCCGGCTCGACGCGGCGCTCGGCCTCGGCCGGGCGGCCGAGGTGCTGCCCGAGCTGACCGCGCTCTGTGCCGGCCGGCCGCTGGACGAGCCGCTGCAGGTGCTGCGGATCCGTGCGCTGCGGGAGGCGGGGCGGGCGGCGGAGGCGCTGGCGGCGTACGAGGAGGTGCGCCGGACGCTCGCCGACCGGCTCGGCGCCGACCCCGGTCCCGGGCTCCGCGCCCTCCACGAGCGGCTGCTGACCACCGGGGACCCCGCCCCCGCACGGGCCCTCCCCGCCCCTGCCCCCGCCCCCGGCAACCTGCGGGCCCGGCTCACCTCCTTCGTCGGGCGCGACGAGGAGATCGCCGCCCTGCGCCAGGACCTGGCCGGCGCCCGGCTCGTGACCCTGCTCGGCCCCGGCGGCGCGGGCAAGACCCGGCTCTCCCAGGAGGCGGCCGAACGGGCCGCCGACGCCTGGCCCGACGGCGTCTGGGTCGCCGAACTCGCCCCCGTACGCGACCCGGAGGCCGTCCCCGAAGCCGTCCTCACCGCCCTCGGCGCCCGCGAGACCGTGCTGCGCGGCGCCGGCGCCGAGGAACTGCGCGGCGGCGGGGATCCGCTGTCGCGTCTGGTGGAGCACTGTGCGGGGCGGCGGATGCTGTTGCTGCTGGACAACTGTGAGCATGTGGTGGGTGCGGCGGCGCGGTTGGCGGAGGCGGTGCTGGCGCGGTGTGCGGGGGTGCGGGTGCTGGCGACGAGCCGGGAGCCGTTGGGGGTGCCGGGGGAGCGGCTGCGGCCGCTCGGCCCGCTGCCCGAGGCGACGGCGCTGCGACTCCTCGCCGAGCGCGGCGCGGCGGCGCGGCCCGGTTTCGACGGGGCGGAGGACCCGGCAGCGGCGGGCGAGATCGTGCGGCGGCTCGACGGGCTGCCGCTCGCGATCGAACTGGCGGCGGCCCGGCTGCGGATGCTGTCGGCGCGGCAGATCGCGGACCGCCTCGACGACCGCTTCCGGCTGCTGACGTCGGGGGCGCGGACGGTGCTGCCGCGGCAGCAGACGCTGCGGGCGGTGGTGGACTGGTCGTGGGAGTTGCTGGAGGAGCCGGAGCGGGCGGTGCTGCGGCGGCTCGCGGTGTTCACGGGCGGGTGTGATCTGGAGGCGGCGGAGGCGGTGTGCGCGGGTCCGGAGGGTGCGGACGTGCTGGGCGTGCTGGGTGCTCTGGTGGACAAGTCGCTGGTGGTGTCGGCGCCGGGGGAGCGGGGGATGCGGTTCCGGCTTCTTGAGACGGTGGGGGAGTACGCGGCGGAGCGGTTGGCGGAGGCGGGGGAGCGGGAGGCGGTCGAGCGGGCGCACCTGACGTACTACCGCGAACTCGCCCGCACCGGGGACCCCGCCCTGCGCGGCGCGGGACAGGTCGACGCCATGGCCCGCTTCGACGCCGAGTACGGCAACCTCCGCACCGCGCTCGCCCGGGCCGTCGCCGCCCGCGACGAGGACGAGGCGCTCGTCCTCGTCCACTGCCTGCTCTGGTACTGGCAGCTGCGCGACCTGCGCGCCGACGCCCTCCAGGGCGCCCGGGCCGCCGCCGCCCTCGGCCCCGACCCCTTCGCGCCGCCCGCCGCGCCCGTCGTACCGCTCCACGAGCCGTGCACGGCCGGGCCGCCGCCGCTCTCCGAGGAGCAGCGCTGGGAGGCCCGGCGGGGCGTCCGGCTCGTCGAGCTGTTCAACATGGACCACGAGACGGCCCGCTGGACCACCCCCGAGGGCACCGCCCGGCTCCGCGAGATCAGCGCCGTCTACCGGCCGGGGCTGCCGCAGACCTGCCGGCTCCCCGGCTCCTTCGCGGTCTTCGCGGTCGTCATGCTCGGCGACCCCGGCAGACTGCACGACATCCTCGACACCACCGTCGAGGCGTGCCGCCGCAACGGCTACGACTGGGAGCTGGCCAGCGTCCTGCACCTGCGCGCCAACATGCTGGCCAACCGGGGCGACTGGGCCGACCAGGCCATCGCCGACGCCGACGAGAGCCTGGTGATCTTCGAACGGTACGGGGACGCCTGGGGCATGGCCGAAGCGCTCTCCTCCCGCGCCGAGGCCCATGAGCGGAAGCTCGAATTCGACGAGGCCGCCGCCGACTTCGTCGCCGCCATCGGCTACGCGGAGAAGATCGACGCCGTCTCGCAGCAGGCCCTGCTGCGTGCCCGGTACGCCGACATCCTCGTCGAGACCGGCCGGTTCGAGGAGGGCGAGGCGATCCTCCGGGAGGTCCTGGACGGCCGCCACGGCACCGGCCACGAACCGCAGCTCGCCGCCCGGCTCTTCCTCGCCCACGCCCTCGGCCGCACCGGCCGCACCGAGGAGGCGCGGCAGCACCTCACCGCCCTGCTGGGCGAGTTCAGCAGCGAGACCCTCTCCATCTTCGAGGGCTTCACCCTGGCCGGCCTCGCCTGGATCGACGTCCTGGAGGGCGACTACGCCGCCGGGCTGCGGAACGCGATCGAGGGGTACGGACGGTCGCTGAGCCCGCTGTCGATGACGGTCGCCCCGCAGATGCCGTCCGGCCACCTCACCATCGCGGCCTGGGCGCTCGCCGGGCTCGGCGGCTCCGCCGCCCGCACGGCGGCCGTGCTCCTGGGGGCCCGGGAGGGCCTGGTCCCGGAGGGGCACCGGCGGCCGGCCCTGGAGCGGGAGAACCTGGAACGGGCCACGGAGCTGGCCCGCGCGGCCCTCGGGGAGGCGGAGTACGCCCGGGCGTACGCCGAGGGCGACGGCCTCTCCCTGGAAGAGGCCGCCGCCCTGCTCGGCAGCGCCGCCGACGCGATCAGTGAGCGCGCCGAGTCCTGAGCCCCCGTCACGGGGGCGCCGGATCAGGTCTTCTTGCGGAACTTCGAGACCGCGAGCGGTGCCGTGACGACCGTGATGGCCAGCGCCCAGCCCAGCGTCATCCACACGGAGTGGGCGACCGGGCCGCCGTTGATCAGGTTCCGCGCGGCGTCGGCGAGGTTCGACAGCGGGTTGTAGTCCGTGAAGGTCTCCAGCCAGCCGGGCATCGTCGTCGTCGGGGCGAAGATCGAGGAGCCGAACTGGAGCGGCATCAGGACCAGCATCGCCATGCCCTGCACCGCCTGCGCGGACTTGAGGCTCAGGCCGAGCAGGATGAAGATCCACATCAGGGAGGCGCCGAAGACCGCCGACAGGCCGATGGCGGCCAGCAGGTGGAGCACCGAGGTGTGGATCGACAGGCCCAGCAGGAAGCCCATGCCGAGGAGGATCGCGGTGGCGATCATCATCCGGCCGAGCTCGACGACGATCTTGGCGATGAGGACCGAGGAGCGGGCGATCGGCATCGTCCGGAAGCGGTCCATCACCCCCTTCTTGAAGTCGTCGTTGATGCCCACGCCGACGCCCATGGCGATGTTCATGCCCATCATCGCCATCAGGCCGGGCGTCACGTAGTTCACGTAGACGTCGTTGTTGCCCTTGCCGGAGATCGCTCCGCCGAAGACGTACACGAAGAGCAGGATGAAGATGATCGGCATGAACACGGCGTCGAACATCGACTCCGGGTCCTGCTTGATCTGAAGGGCGTTGCGCCGCGCCAGGGCGCCGATGTGGCGCAGGTTGGCCCGCAGGCCGATGCGGGTGTCGGCGTCGGAGAGGGCCGGCCGGACCGGGCCCGCGCCGACGGGGCCGGAGGTGCCGGCGGACGCCTTGGTGACCGTGGTCGTGCTCATGCGGCGACCTCCTCGCTGATCGTGTCGGACGGGTCGGACGTGGTGGACTTCTGACCGGTGATGGCCAGGAACACCTCGTCCAGGCTGGGCAGATGGGTGCCGATGTGGGCGATGCCGAAGCCGCGGGCGCCGAGCAGCGAGACGACGGCCGTCAGCTGCTGGTCGGTGAGGATCGGGACGTACAGCGCGCCCTCGTCGGGCACCACGGTCGCGCCGGCGACGCCGTCGAGACCGGTCTCGCGGAGCGCGGCGGCCATCGCGGGCAGCTGCTCCGGGTCGACCGGGCGGACCTTGAGGGTGCGGCCGCCGACCTTCGCCTTGAGCTCGTCCACCTCGCCCCGGGCGATGACCTTGCCCCGGTCGATGACGGTCAGCTCGCTCGCCAGCTGCTCCGCCTCCTCCATGTACTGGGTGGTGAGGAGGACGGTGACGCCCTCGGAGACCATCCGCTTCACCTCGTCCCACACCTCGTTGCGGGTGCGGGGGTCGAGGCCGGTGGTCGGCTCGTCCAGGTAGAGCACGGCCGGCTGCCCGATCATCGAGGCGGCGAGGTCGAGCCGCCGCCGCATGCCGCCGGAGTAGTTCATCGCCGGGCGCTTGGCGGCCTCGGTGAGGGAGAACCGCTCCAGCATCTCGTCGGCGCGGCGCCGGGCGTCCGCGCGGGACAGGTCGAGCAGCCGCCCGATCATGTACAGGTTCTCGAAGCCGGAGAGCTTCTCGTCGACCGAGGCGTACTGGCCGGTGAGGCCGATGGTGCGGCGCAGCTGGCGGGGCTGGCGCACCACGTCGTAGCCGGCGACGACGGCGGTCCCGGCGTCCGGGACGAGGAGGGTGGAGAGGCAGCGGACGAGGGTGGTCTTCCCGGCGCCGTTGGGCCCGAGGACGCCGAGGACGGTGCCCTCGCGGACGTCCAGGTCGACCCCGTCGAGGGCCCTGGTGTCGCCGAAGTGCTTCACGAGGCCCCGGACCTCGACGGCGTTGGTCTGTGATCGCGTCATGCCCCCATGGAACACGGCGCCACCGACAGGCTTCCGACAAACGGCCTACAGAGCGCCGACAGCCCGCCGACGTGCTGTCGGCGGGCTGTCGGTGACGTGCGGGGACCGCCTAGTGGAAGGTGTGCTCCTCGGCGGGGAAGGCCCCGCCGGCCACGTCCTCGGCGAAGGCGCGGGCGGCGTCGCCGAGCGTCTCGCGGAGGTTGGCGTACTGCTTGCTGAAGCGCGGGACCTTGCCGCCGGTCAGGCCGGCCATGTCGGTCCAGACGAGGACCTGGGCGTCGGTGTCGGGGCCGGCGCCGATGCCGATGACCGGGATCTGCAGCGAGCGGGTGACCTCGGCGGCCAGCTCGGCCGGGACCAGCTCCAGGACGAGCGAGAAGGCGCCCGCGTCCTGGGCGGCCTTGGCGTCGCGCAGCAGCTTGTGCGCGGCCTCGTCGGAGCGGCCCTGCACCCGGTAGCCCATGGTGTTCACGGACTGCGGGGTGAGGCCCAGGTGGGACATGACGGGGATGCCGGCCTGGACCAGCATCTCGGTCTGCGGCAGCGAGCGCTCGCCGCCCTCCAGCTTGACCGCCTGGACGCCCGCGTCCTTGACCAGCCGGGTCGCGCTGCGCAGGGCCTGGACGGGCCCTTCCTGGTACGAGCCGAAGGGGAGGTCGCCGACGACGAGGGCGCGCCGGGTGCCCCGGACGACGGCGGCGGAGAGGAGGGCCATCTCGTCCATCGTGACGGGCACGGTGGTGTCGTAGCCGAGGTGGCAGTTGCCCATGGAGTCGCCGACGAGGATCACCGGGATCCCGGCCTCGTCGAAGACGGAGGCGGTCATGGCGTCGTAGGCGGTGAGCATGGGCCACTTCTCGCCGCGGGTCTTGGCGGCGGCGATGTCGTGGACGGTGAGACGGCGCGAGCCCTTGCCCCCGTACAGCGTCTTCGTGCTGTCGGCGGGCGTTTTCTGGGCAGCCTGAAGCGTCATGGTCAACGGCTCCTTGTGTCATCTCGAGGCGCCCTGACGGCGTCCCCGGACCACATCCATGGTGGCACTTCGCCGGGCGGGCGGGGAAGTGGGCCGGAGTGGCGCTGTTCACACGGGGCCGCATTGCGATACGAGACGGGACCGTTTCGAAATGGGTCTACAGTGGTGTCCATGCCAGAGCCGTCCCCCTCCCCCTCCGCGTCACCGCCCCCCGCCCCCGCCCCCGCCGCCGGGCCGGGGCGCGTCCCCGAGGCGGTCCACCGCCGCCGCTGGGCCGTCCTCGGCGTGCTGATGCTCAGCCTGCTGATCGTCGTCCTCGACAACTCGATCCTGAACGTGGCGGTCAAGACGATCGCCTCCCCGGCCCCCACCGGCCTCGGCGCCACCCAGAGCGAGCTGGAGTGGGCCATCAACTCCTACACGCTCGTCTTCGCCGGCCTCCTCTTCGCCTCCGGCCTCCTCGGCGACCGGCTCGGCCGCAAGAGGTCCCTCCTCTTCGGCCTCGCCGTCTTCGGCCTCGGCTCCGCCCTCGCCGCCTTCTCCGGCTCCCCCGGCGAGCTGATCGCCCACCGGGCCGTGATGGGCCTCGGCGCCGCCTTCGTCATGCCCGCCACCCTCGCCGTCCTCATGAACGTCTTCGAGCGCGACGAGCAGCCCAAGGCCATCGGCATCTGGGCCGGCAGCGTCGGCCTCGCCATCGCGATCGGCCCGATCACCGGCGGCGTCCTGCTGGAGCACTTCTGGTGGGGCTCGATCTTCCTCGTCAACGTGCCCGTGGTGCTCCTCGGCCTCGGCCTGATGCTCTGGCTCGTCCCCGAGTCCCGCGACCCCGCGCCCGGCCGGATCGACCTGGTCGGCGTACTCCTCTCCGTCCTCGGCCTGGTCCTCCTCGTGTACGGCATCATCCGCGGCGGCGAGCGGGCGTCCTTCACCGAGCCCGGCGTCCTGCTGCCGGTCCTCGGCGGCCTCGCCGTCCTCACCGCCTTCGTCCTGTACGAGAAGCGCAGCGACCACCCGGCCCTCGACGTCTCGTACTTCCGCAAGCCGGTCTTCTCCGCCGCCGTCGCCGCGATCGCCCTGGTCTTCTTCGCCCTCATGGGCGTGACCTTCTTCTCCGCCTTCTACCTCCAGAGCGTCCGCGGCTACAGCGCGCTCGACTCCGGCCTGCTCCTGCTGCCGCTCGCCCTCGCCCAGATGGTCTTCGCGCCCCGGGCCCGGCTCGCCGTCGCCCGCTTCGGCGCGCGGGCGGTCTGCGCCACCGGCATGGCCGCCGTCGCCCTCGGCCTCGGCGCCTTCGCCTTCTTCGACGCGGACACCCCGGTCTGGGTGATGGCCCTGGTCTTCCTGGTGCAGGGCGCGGGCATGGCGCACGTCATGCCGCCGGTCACCGTCGCGATCATGCAGACGCTGCCCCGGGAGAGGGCGGGCTCCGGCTCCGCCGTCAACAACACCTTCCGGCAGGTCGGCGGCGCGCTCGGGGTGGCCGTCCTCGGCTCCGTCCTCTCCTCGGTCTACCGGGGCGAGATCGAGTCCCACCTCGGCGTCCTCCCGCCCGCCGTGCGCGCCACCGCGGGCGAGTCCCTGGAGGCCACCCTCGCGGTGGCCGAGAAGCTCCACGTCGAGGCCCTCGTCGCCCCCGCCCACCAGGCGTTCCTCGACGCGATGCACGTCACCGCCTACGCCTCCGCGGCGATCGCCGCCGTCGGCGCGGCCGTCGTCGCCGTCTTCCTCCCCGGCCGTGCCCCGGTCCCCGGCCTCCCGTCCCAGGCCGCCCCCGAGGCCACCGGAGCGGCGGAACCGGCCCGCCGCTGACCCCCGCCCGGCGCACGGGCGGGCCGGGCGGCGGGGCCCGCTCGCGTGCCGGGGCGGCTCGTGTACCGGGGCGGCTCGTGTACCGGGCCCGCTCGTGTACCGGGGCGGCTCCCGTACTGGGCCCGCTCGTGTACCGGGGCTGCCCGCGTACCGGGCCCGCCCGTGCACCGGGGCTGCCCGCGTACCGGAGTGCCCCCCACACCGGAACGGCCCCGGTGCCGGAGCGGCCCCACACCGGAGCGGCCCCCAGCACCGGAGCTGCCCCCGCACCGGAGCGGCCCCCTCCGACCGGCGCGGGCTCCCGGCCCGTGCCGGGCCGCGCCCTTCCGCGGGGCGAGAATGAAGGGGACGCAGCTTTCCCACGACGACGAGAGGCGACACGCGTGTCCTTGGCGGACGGCCAGATTCCCGGCGAGCCGGCCGAGCCCGGCGCGGCCCCCGGCCCCCGGCCCCCGGCGGCCCCCGCCGCTCCGGCGACGGCCGGCACACCGGCCCCCGGCCCGGACGGGGACGCGCGGCCGGAGGCGTGCGCCGAGGGCGCGGCCCGGCGGGGCCGGCCCCGCAGCGAGGGGGTCGAGCGGGCGGTCTTCGACGCGGTCATCGGGCTGCTGGAGGGCGGTGTGGCGCTCGGGGACGTGTCCATCGAGCGGATCGCCCGCACCGCCGGGGTCGGCAAGGCGACGATCTACCGCCGCTGGGCCGGCAAGGAGGACCTGCTGGTCGAGCTGATCCGGTCCGTCGAGCCGCCCGACCCGGAGCTGCCCGGCACCTCGGTCCGCGACGACCTGGTGATGCTCCTGGAGTTCATGCGGCGGCGCGGACTCGCCAAGCGGACCTCCGCGCTGTTGCGGAACATGTTCGCCCAGATGCAGACCCACCCCCGGCTCTGGGACCAGTACCACCGCACCGCCATCGAACCCCGCCGCCGCCTCGGCATGGAGGTCCTGGAGCGGGGCGTCGCCGCCGGCGAGATCCGGGCCGACCTCGACCTGGAGCTGGTCAACGACCTCTTCGTCGGCCCGCTCCTGCTCCGTACCGTCCTCCAACCCGACGCCGACCTGTCGCCCGACCTCCCGGCCCGGGTCGCCGACACCATCCTGGACGGAGTCCGGCCGAGGGTCTGAGCCCTTCGCCTCCCTTGGCGGGGCCCGGCCGACGGACCGAGCCCCCCGCCTTCGTCCACGGTTCCGGCCGAGGGCCTGAGCCCCGCTTTCGTCGGCGGGGCCCGGCCGACGGACCGAGCCCCCCCGTCTTCGTCCACGGCTCCGGCCGAGGGGCCGACCCCCGCCTTCGTCGGCGGGGTCCGGCCGCGTGGCCGGAGCCCGGGCTCCGGCGAGGGGACCGGTCGAGGCGCCGGCCACACCCGGCCCCCTCCTGACCCGCACGAATGTGCGCGTTCTGTCACAGCCCGCCCGAACCGGCGTCCCGCCGGAACCCCGTCACACGCCGCGTCCGTCCTTGGGGGAGTGCGCCGGGCCCGGCATCGCCTAGGGTCGGAGCGGGTCTCGGAGCACGGACGGCACGACGGCACGGCAAGGCGAGTGAGGGCAGCGATGACGCGGGTGGACATGACGGGGACGGAGCACGGCGGAACGGGAGGTGCCCCTTCCGGGTCCCGCGACCGGTTCCGCTCCGCCCTCGGCCGCCTGCGACGGGACCCCGGCATCTGGCGGCGCGGCATCGTCCTCGCCGTCTGCGCCGTCGTCCTGACCCTGCTGATGGTCCTCCACGCGCAGATCCCCAACCGGGTCGGCAACCTCGGCAGCCTCACCGAGACCTTCCTGCCCTGGCTCGGCCTCTTCGTCCCGGTCCTGCTCCTCCTCGCGCTGCTGCGCCGCTCCGCCACCGCGCTGATCGCCCTGCTGCTCCCGGCGGTCGTCTGGCTCAACCTCTTCGGCGGCCTCGTCGCCGACAAGTCGGCCTCCGGCGGCGACCTCACCGTCGCCACCCACAACGTCAACGCCGACAACCCCGACCCCGAGGGCACGGCCCGCGGGCTCGCCGCCTCCGGCGCCGACGTGCTGGCCCTGGAGGAGCTGAAGGCCGACATGGTGCCGGTCTACGAGCGGGAGCTGGCGGAGAAGTACCCGTACCACTCCGTCCAGGGCACCGTCGGCCTGTGGAGCCGGCTGCCGCTGCGGGACCCGCGGCCGGTCGACATCCACATGGGCTGGACCCGCGCCATGCGCGCCACGGTCGTCGCCCCCCAGGGGGAGCTGCGGGTGTACGTCGCCCACCTCCCCTCCGTGCGGGTCAAGCTGAACGCCGGTTTCACCGCCAACCAGCGGGACAACAGCGCCGTCGCCCTCGGCGAGGCCATCGCCAACGACCGGGCCGAGCGGATCGTCCTCCTCGGCGACCTCAACGGCACCATGAACGACCGCGCCCTCAACGCCGTCACCTCCCAGCTGCGCTCCACCCAGGGCGCGGCCGGCGACGGCTTCGGCTTCTCCTGGCCGGCCTCCTTCCCGATGGCCCGGATCGACCAGATCCTGGTCCGGGGCGTCGAGCCGGTCTCCTCCTGGGCGCTGCCGGAGACGAGGAGCGACCACCTGCCGCTCGCGGCCCGCCTCACGCTCTGACGGCGCCGGAGCGGTCGCCGGCGACCGGCCGAAACCTTCTCTTCATCCCCCGGAGACCGGGAACGCCCAGCCGTCTGCGAGAATTTGTTTCGTAAGAAAACAAACCCTCGTATCCGGAAAGGGTCTCCCACCCATGCCCGTGGCCCTGCTCGCCCTGGCCATCTCCGCTTTCGGCATCGGCACCACCGAGTTCGTGATGATGGGCCTGCTGCCCAACGTCGCCGCCGACCTCGGCACCACCGTCCCCACCGCGGGCCACCTCGTCTCCGCCTACGCCCTCGGCGTCGTCGCCGGCGCCCCGCTGCTCACCGCCCTCGGCTCCCGCGTCCCCCGCAAGCGGATGCTGCTCCTGCTGATGGCCCTCTTCACCGTCGGCAACCTCGCCTCCGCCCTCGCGCCCGGCTACGGCTGGCTGCTCGCCGGCCGGGTCCTCGCCGGACTCCCGCACGGCGCCTTCTTCGGCGTCGGCGCCGTCGTCGCCGCCCGGCTGGTCCGCCCCGACCGGCAGGCCCGCGCGGTCGCCACCATGTTCCTGGGCCTCACCGTCGCCAACATCCTCGGCGTCCCCGCCGCCACCCTGCTCGGGCAGCACCTCGGCTGGCGCGCCACCTTCCTCGTCGTCACCGTCATCGGCCTCGGCGCGCTCGCCGCCCTCGCCCGGCTGGTCCCCGAACTGCCCGTCGACGAGCGCCAGGGCCTCGGCCGCGAGCTGCGCGCGCTCGGCCGCCCGCAGGTGCTGCTCGGCCTGCTCACCGCCGTCTTCGGCTTCGCCGGCGTCTTCGCGGTCTACTCCTACCTGGCCTCCATGACCACCGAGGTGATGGGCTTCGGCGAGTCCACCGTCACGGTCGTCCTCGCCCTCTTCGGCCTCGGCATGACGGCCGGCGCGCTCGCCGCGGGACCGCTCACCGACCGCGCCCCGCGCCCCACCCTCTACGGCTCGCTGGCCGCCCTCGCCGTGACCCTGGTCGCCTTCCGCTTCACCGTCCACGTGCCCTGGCTCGCCCTGGTCACCGTGGTGGTCCTCGGCGCCGTCGGCTTCATGACCACCACCCCGCTCCAGATGCTCGTCATGGAGAAGGCGAAGGACGCCCCCACGCTCGCCTCCGCCTCCAACCACTCCGCCTTCAACCTCGCCAACGCGGGCGGCGCCTGGGCCGGCGGCGCCGCCATCGCCGCCGGCTGGGGCTGGACCTCCCCGGCCCTGGTCGGCGCGGGCCTCGCCGCGGCCGGCCTGGCGATCGCGGTCACCGCCGGCCTCCTCGACCGCGCGGGGAGGAAGCCGGAAGGGGCCTCGCACGTCGTCGCGCGAAGCCCCCTCGCGGACCGGGAGGCCGGGACCGGCCGGGAGTCCGGCGTCAGGACGCCGGTGTCTCCCGCCAGCGGTTCGTGATCGGCAGCCGCCGGTCCTTGCCGAAGCCCTTCGCCGAGATCTTGGTGCCCGGCGGGTACTGGCGCCGCTTGTACTCCGCCGCGTCCACCATCCGCAGCGTCCGCGCGACCAGCTCCGGGTCGAAGCCGGCCGCCACGATCTCGTCCGTCCCCCGGTCCCCGTCCACGTACAGGGCGAGGATCCGGTCGAGCACGTCGTAGTCCGGCAGCGAGTCCGTGTCCACCTGGCCCGGGCGCAGTTCGGCGCTGGGCGGCTTCACGATCGAGTTCTCCGGGATCGGCGGGGTCTGGCCGCGCTCCTCGGCGGCCCGGTTCCGCCAGCGGGCCAGCCGGAAGACGTCCGACTTGTAGACGTCCTTGATCGGCCCGTAGGCGCCGACGGAGTCGCCGTACAGCGTCGAGTAGCCCACCGCCAGCTCGGACTTGTTGCCCGGGGCGAGGACCAGGTGGCCCTCCTGGTTGGAGATCGCCATCAGGGTGGTGCCCCGCAGCCGGGACTGGAGGTTCTCCTCGGCGAGCCCGGTGAGCTCCAGCGCGGCCATGTACGCGTCGAACATCGGCGCGATGGGGACGGTGCGGAAGCGCAGCCCGGTCCTGCGGGCCAGCTCGGCCGCGTCGCCCTTCGAGTGGTCCGAGGAGTACTTCGACGGCATCGACACCCCGTGCACCCGGTCGGCGCCCAGCGCGTCGCAGGCGATCGCGGCGACCAGCGCCGAGTCGATCCCGCCGGAGAGGCCGATCACCACCGAGCCGAAACCGTTCTTCGCGACGTACGCGCGCAGCCCGATGACCAGCGCCGAGTAGACCTCCTCGTCGCCGTCGAGCCGCTGCGCGTAACCGCCCGTCAGCTCCGCCTCGGTCACCGGCAGGGGTTCGCCGGCCTCCCCGGCGAGCACCGCCCGGTCGATCCGCAGCCCGTCGTCCACCACCGTGCCCGGCACCGGGGCGTCCGGGTCGGCCGCGGGCAGGTCCAGGTCGAGGATCACGCTGCCCTCGGTGAACTGCGGGGCCCGCGCGATCACCTCGCCCGCCGCGTCCACCACGATCGAGTCCCCGTCGAAGACCAGTTCGTCCTGCCCGCCGGTCGACGCCAGGTAGGCGGTGGCGCAGCCGGCCTCCTGGGCCCGCTTGCGGACCAGTTCGAGCCGGGTGTCGTCCTTGTCCCGCTCGTACGGCGAGGCGTTCACCGACAGCAGCAGCCCGGCCCGGGCGCTGCGCGCCGCCGGCACCCGGCCGCCCTCCTGCCACAGGTCCTCGCAGATCGCCAGCGCCACGTCGATCCCGCGCACCCGCAGCACCGGCAGGGTGTCGCCCTGCACGAAGTAGCGGAACTCGTCGAAGACGCCGTAGTTCGGCAGGTGGTGCTTGGCGAGGCGGAGCACGGCCCGGCCGCGGTGCAGCACCGCCGCCGCGTTCTCCGGCGAACCGGCCGGGCGGCCGAGGCGGGGCACCGCCCGCTCCGTGCGGTCGAGGTAGCCGACGACCACCGGCACCTCGCCGAAGCCCTCGTCGGCGAGCCGCTCCGCGAGCGCGTCCAGCGCCGCCCGGGAGGCTTCGACGAAGGACGGCCGCAGGGCCAGGTCCTCGACGGGATAGCCGGTCAGGGCCATCTCGGGGAAGGCGACGAGGTGCGCGCCCTGCCCGACGGCGTGCCGGGTCCAGTGGACGATCGCCTCGGAGTTCCCGGCGACGTCCCCGACGGTCGAGTCGATCTGATTCAGCGCGAGGCGTAGTCGATGCACGCTCCCCAGTCTAATCGTCAAACCGACGCTATGTCCTGGGAACCGGGCCCGGCCCCGGCGGATCCACCCCTTCGATCCCGACATGCGAAGTAAGTTCACCCCCGTGATCATGGGCCCATGACGACCACTGACGATCCGGCGGAATCGGCCCGGCCCGCCACCGGGGAGGACGGGGCGCTCCTCCAGGACGACGGCACCAAGCGGCAGTTCATCTCCTGGCTGACGCTCGCCTTCATGACCACGGCGTCCGTCGCCTCCCTGCGGCCCGCGCCGACCATGGCCATCTACGGACTGGCCGCGGTCTTCCTCTACCTCCTCCCCGCCGTCGTCTTCCTGCTCCCCACCGCCCTCGTCGGCGCCGAACTCGCCTCCGGCTGGTCCGGCGGCATCTACCGCTGGGTCAGCGAGGCCCTCGGCAAGCCCCTCGGCTTCCTCGCCGTCTGGTGCCAGTTCGCCATGACGATCGCGTACTACCCGAGCCTGCTCGCCTACGTCGCCTCGACCTTCGCGTACGTCATCGACCCCTCGCTCGCCGAGAACGGCCTCTACGTCGCGATCGTCATCGTCACCGTCTACTGGGCCGGCGTCTGGGTCTCCTCGCGCGGCACCAGGGCCATCGCCGGGCTCTCCTCCTTCGGCCTGGTCATCGGCACCCTGGTCCCCGGCGTGCTCCTCGTCGTCCTCGGCATGGTCTTCCTCGGCCAGGGCAACCCCTCCGCCCAGCCGATGACCGCCGACCACTGGCTGCCGCCGTGGACCGGCCTCGCCAGCCTCGTCCTCATCGTCAACAACTTCCTGTCCTACGCGGGCATGGAGATGAACGGCGTGCACGTCTCCTCGCTGCGCGAGCCCCGGCGCGAGTACCCCAGGGCGATGTTCCTGGCCACCGGGCTCGTCCTGCTGATCTTCATCCTCCCGGCCCTCGCCATCGCCTGGGTCATGCCGTCCGACCAGCTCAGCCTCACCGCCGGCCTCATGCAGGCCTTCGGCGCCTTCTTCGACCACTTCTCCATCGGCTGGATGACCCGGGTCGTCGGCGTCATGCTGGTCTGCGCCGCCCTCGGCGGCATGCTCACCTGGCTCTCCGGACCCGCCAAGGGCCTCGTCCTGCTCTCCCGCCAGGAGGGCTACCTCCCGCCCGCCTTCCAGAAGTTCAACAAGGCCGGCTCCCCGACCGCGATCATGGTCGCCCAGGGCGTGATCACCACCCTGATCGGCATCCTGTACGCCTTCAGCGGCAGCGTCTCCAGCTCCTACTGGATGTTCTCCGTCATCACGGTGCAGATCTACCTGATCGCCTACCTGCTGATGTTCGTCGCCGTCGTCAAGCTCCGCCGCACCCAGCCCCACGTGGAGCGCGGCTTCCGCGTTCCCGCCGTCACCTGGGTCGCCTCCGTCGGCTTCGTCGCCTCCGTCCTCGCCCTCGTCATCGGCTTCGTCCCGCCCGACCAGTTCGACGGCGAGCCGCTCTGGCGCTACCTGCTGATCGTCGGCGGCGGCCTGTTCGTCCTCGGCCTCCTCATCCCCGCCCTCCTGCTCAGGTACCGCAAGCCCGAGTGGGTCCACCCCGACCACCGGGAACCTTCCGGCACCCCCTGACGTCTGACCCCGTATGCCCGGAAAGGTCACGCGCGCGTCCGCCGTCCTGCTGTTCCTGGGGGCGCTCGCGTACACCGCCTGGGTCCTCGAAGCCGTCGTGCGGACCGGTCTCGACCCGGTCCGCGCGTACGTCTCCGAGCTCGCCGCCGCCGACCAGCCCTTCGGCGGCCTCTTCCGCGCCACCGACCTCGCCGCCGGCCTCCTCGTCCTCGCCGGCGCCGTCACCGGCCTCCTCGCCACCCGCGCCCCCGCCGGACCCGCGCCCGAAGCGGGCGTCCCCCGCTGGGCCCGCACCGGCATCGGCACCGGGACCGCGGCCCGCCGCCCCTGGCTCCTCGCCGGCTGGACCGCCCTCGCCCTCTTCGGCGCCGCCACCGCCCTCGACTCCCGCCTCCCGCTCAGCTGCGCCCCCACCGCCGACCCCGAGTGCGCCGCCCGGGAGACCGCCGGACTCGTCCCCGCCACCCACACGGCCCACGCCGTCAGTTCGAGCCTCGCCATGACCGGCGCCCTCGTCGCCATGGCCGCCCTCACCCTCGCCGCCCGCCGGTACGGCCTCTGGCGGCCGCTGGCCCGCACCGGACCGGCCCTCGTCGCCCTCGAACTCGCCGCCACCGCCTGGACCCTCGCCGCCGTCGCCGCCTTCGAGTCCGGCCGGGGCCTGTGGGCCCTCGGCGCCGGACAGCGCCTCCAGGTCCTCCTCGTCGCGGTGTGGACCGGCGTCCTCGCCGTCTCGGTCGCCCGGGAGCGCCGGTGAGCCCCGCACGGCCCGGGAGCCCCGCCCCCCACGGATCCGTACGCCTCGGGGGCCTCG
The DNA here is from genome assembly GCF_043084305.1 of Streptomyces sp. NPDC014656. NCBI lineage: Bacteria > Bacillati > Actinomycetota > Actinomycetes > Kitasatosporales > Streptomycetaceae > Streptomyces > Streptomyces sp. NPDC014656. The sequence goes on along the minus strand of NZ_JBIBZN010000004.1, from coordinate 467,590 downwards.
TCCACCACGTGGCCGTCGACGGCCACGGACCGGTCTGCGTGCTCTCCGCCGGGCTCGGCCTCTGCTGGTTCGACTGGGACCCGGTCGTCCCCCTGCTCGCCCCGCACCGCACCGTCGTCCGCTTCGACCGCCCCGGCCACGGCCTCTCCCAGGGCACCGCCGCGCCCCCCACCCTGGCCGGCGAGGCGGACCGGATCGCCGCCCTCCTCGACGCCCTCGGCCTGCCCGGCCCCGTCACCGTCGTCGGCCACTCGATCGCCGGACTCCACGCCGAGGGCTTCGCCCGCCTCCACCCGGACCGCACGGCCGCCCTGGTGCTCGTCGACTCCTCCACCGAGGACCACCCCCGCCCGGGCCGCCTCGGCTGGACCGTCGCCGCCGGGACCGCCCTCACCGCCCTCGGCCTGCCCGCCGCCCTCGGCCCCGCGCTGCGCCGCCTCGCCCTCCACCCCGACGCCGCCCCGCCCGCCGAGGTCCGCCGCGTCTACCGCGGCTCACGCGTCTGGCGCGGCGCCCTGCGCGAGAACGCCCGCTACGGCGCCGTCGCCGCCGAGCTCCACGCCCTCCGGGACCGCCGCCCCCTCCCGCCCGGCGCCCCCGTCACCGTCCTCGCCGCCCCCGACGGCTCCGCCCGCTGGGAGGACCGCCAGCGCACACTGGCCCGGCGGCTCGGCGCCCGCTACGAGGCGGCCGTGCCGTCGGGCCATCTGGTCATGCGGGACGCCCCGGACGCGGTGGCCCGGGCCGTCCTCCAGGCGTCTCAGGACGCGGCGTAGACGCTCGCGCAGAAGGCCTTCAGCTGCTCGTCCGAGAGCTGCTGGGCCAGGTCGGCCTCGCTGATCATGCCGACGAGCCGCTTGTTCTCGATCACCGGCAGACGGCGGATCTGGTGGCTCTGCATCTCCTCCAGGACCGCGCCCACGTCCGCGCCCGCGTCGATCCAGCGCGGGGTGCCCTGGACGATCGCGCCGCAGGTCACCTTCGCCGGGTCGTGGCCCATCGCCACACAGCGGACCACGATGTCGCGGTCGGTCACGATGCCGCAGAGCCGTTCGTTCTCGTCGGCGACGGGGAGCGCCCCCACGTTCAGGTCGCGCATCAGCTGGGCCGCGCGGTCGAGCGTCTCGTGTTCCGGGATCCAGCGGGCTCCCGGGTGCATGATGTCCTTCGCCGTGGTCATGGGGTGCGTACCTTTCGTCGGACGTCGTTGTACGGAGGTCGTCCCCGAGCGCCTTTCATTCTGCGGGCACGCGTCGGCCCCCGCGACCGCAGCGGGTCACGGGGGCCGGGGCGTGCCGGGCGGCCGGCTCAGGCGGTGGCGCCGCGCGCGCGGAGCATGTCCGCCATCAGCGCGATCTCCGACTCCTGGGCGTCGACCATGCCCCGGGCGAGGTCCCGCTCGACGTCCACCGAGCACTTCCGCACACAGCCCTCGGCCATGTGCACCCCGCCCTTGTGGTGGGCGGTCATCAGCCGCAGGTACAGGATCTCGGCCTCCTTTCCGGAGGCCTTCCGCAGCGCGTCCAGCTGCGTCCTGGTCGCCATGCCGGGCATCAGCGCGCCGTCCTTCTCGGCCGCGTCGCCGGTCACGGGCATGCCCATCCAGGTCATCGGCGCGGTGCCCGACTCGACCTTCGGCAGGCCCCACACGTCGAGCCAGCCGAGCATCATCCCGCGCTGGTTGGCCTGGGTGTTGGCGATGTCGTACGCGAGCCGGCGCACCGCCGGGTCCTCGGTCCGGTCCCGGACGACGAAGGACATCTCGACGGCCTGCTGGTGGTGGACCGACATGTCCCGGGCGAATCCCGCGTCCGCCGAGGCGGAGTCCGGGGTGCGGGGCGCCTCCTCGCGCTCGGCCGAGGCGACCGTGACCGCGCCGGCGGCGAACAGCACCGAGAGGGCGACCGCGGTGACCGCCGCGTACCGCGTGCGGCGGCCGGTCACTGGCCCATCCCGGCGCCGCCCATGCCGTCGGCGCCGACGCCGCCGGTGCAGGCCGCGCCCGGCTCGGGCGTCTGCTTGCCCTGCACGTACTTGGTGAAGAAGGCGTCGACGCGCGGGTCGCTCGCGCTGTCCACGGTGACCTGCTTGCCCCAGGCGGAGAGCATGATCGCGCCGGTCTGGTCGTCGACCGGGCTCATCAGCGTGTAGGGGGTGTCGGAGACCTTGTCCTTCAGCTTCTTGACGTCGGCCTCCGCGGCCTTCTTGCTGTACGTCACCCACACGGCGCCGTGCTCCAGGGAGTGCACGGCGTGCACCTCGGGGACGGCCTTGTCGTAGACGTCGCCGTCGCAGTTCAGCCACACCGGGTGGTGGTCGCCGCCGACCGGCGGCTTCATGTCGTACTTCACGGCGGTCTCGACGTGGTTGCGGCCCAGCTTCGCCGCGTCCCAGGACTTCTCGCCGGAGATGGGGGCCTTGGCGGCGGCGGCCTTGGCGTCCTCCTCGTCGGACTTCTTCATCAGCACGAAGGTGCCGAAGCCGACGAGGCTCAGCACGACGACGGCGGAGACCCCGATGGTGAGGAAGCGGTTGCGGCGCTCACGGGCCTGCTCGGCGCGGCGCATCTCCTCTATTCGGGCGCGGCGGTCGGCGGTGGTGGAGCGGTTGGCGGCCATGGTGTTGTCGTCCTTCTGGGAAAGAAAAAACAGGGGGAAGTCGTCGTTCGGGGAGGGCGGGGCCCGCCGGGGTCCTGGGGCCCCGGGGGTCGCCCTAGGTCCGGAGAACTTGAAGGACGTGCAGGTCCGGTGCGCGCGGCCGGACCCCCGGGTCCCGCCCCGCGCCGTCGCCGGTGAGCGCGTCGAAGCGCGGCAGCCGGTCCTCGGCGTGCAGCGGCGGATCGAGGGGCGGGGCGCTCAGCACCGCGGGGGAGAGGGACGGGAAGAGGGAGCAGTCGCCCCGGTCGTACGGGCACACGAACGCGGCCCGTCCGGGCGCGGGCACGGGGGTGGCGGCGGGGCCCGGGGACGCCGAGGCGGTGCCGGCGGCGGCGGTCCGCCCGTGCCCCGGATGGCCGCCCGGCCCCGCGGGACCGCTCCCCAGACAGACGAAGAGCGCGGCGAGGAGCGTCGCCACGGCACTCACCAGTGCCATGGGACGCGCGTGCCGGTACGGGCGTTCGAGCCGCAGGGCTCCCATGGGCGCAGATCGTAGTGGGCGAGGGGGCCGCGTGGGCCGAACGGGGTACGACTTCCGGAGGTCCTCGGTTACCTGTGTCACAACCGAACAGGCAGTATGGGTGTGCAACGTGCACGAAACCATGTGGTGGGATGCTCAGGTGCCCCCCGATGTGCCCGAGGCGGTGGGAGCAGGCGGCCTGACCAGCGAGGATGGGTGTGGAAATGGACAAGCAGCAGGAATTTGTGCTCCGTACGCTCGAAGAGCGCGACATCCGCTTCGTGCGCCTGTGGTTCACCGACGTGCTCGGATTCCTCAAGTCGGTCGCCGTCGCCCCCGCCGAGCTGGAGCAGGCCTTCGACGAGGGCATCGGCTTCGACGGCTCCGCGATCGAGGGCTTCGCCCGCGTCTACGAGTCCGACATGATCGCCAAGCCGGACCCGGGCACCTTCCAGATCCTGCCCTGGCGGGCCGAGGCCCCCGGCACGGCCCGGATGTTCTGCGACATCCTCATGCCGGACGGCTCGCCGTCCTTCGCCGACCCGCGCTTCGTCCTCAAGCGGGCCCTCGCCAAGGCGTCCGACCTCGGCTTCACCTTCTACACCCACCCCGAGATCGAGTTCTTCCTGCTGAAGGACAAGCCGCTCGACGGCTCGCGTCCCACCCCCGCCGACAACTCCGGCTACTTCGACCACACCCCGCAGAACGTGGGCATGGACTTCCGCCGCCAGGCCATCACCATGCTCGAATCGATGGGCATCTCGGTCGAGTTCAGCCACCACGAGGGCGCCCCCGGCCAGCAGGAGATCGACCTCCGCTACGCCGACGCGCTCTCCACCGCCGACAACATCATGACCTTCCGCCTGGTCATGAAGCAGGTGGCGCTGGAGCAGGGCGTCCAGGCGACCTTCATGCCGAAGCCGTTCTCGGACTACCCGGGCTCGGGCATGCACACCCACCTCTCGCTCTTCGAGGGCGACCGGAACGCCTTCTACGAGTCGGGCGCCGAGTACCAGCTGTCGAAGGTGGGCCGCTCCTTCATCGCGGGCCTCCTCAAGCACGCGGGCGAGATCTCCGCCGTGACGAACCAGTGGGTCAACTCGTACAAGCGCATCTGGGGCGGCTCCTCCCGCACGGCCGGCTCGGGCGGCGAGGCCCCCTCGTACATCTGCTGGGGCCACAACAACCGCTCCGCCCTCATCCGGGTCCCCATGTACAAGCCCGGCAAGACCGGCTCCTCCCGCGTCGAGGTCCGCTCCATCGACTCGGGCGCCAACCCCTACCTGACGTACGCGGTCCTCCTCGCCGCCGGCCTCAAGGGCATCGAGGAGGGCTACGAACTCCCGGCCGGCGCCGACGACGACGTCTGGGCGCTCTCCGACTCCGAGCGCCGCGCGATGGGCATCGAGCCCCTCCCGCAGAACCTCGGCGAGGCGATCGCCCTCATGGAGAAGAGCGAACTGGTCGCCGAGACCCTCGGCGAGCACGTCTTCGACTTCTTCCTGCGCAACAAGAAGCAGGAGTGGGAGGAGTACCGCTCCGAGGTCACCGCCTTCGAGCTGCGGAAGAACCTGCCGGTGCTGTAGCCCCGGGTCGGGGCGGGCACCGCCCGGAAACGAGGCCGGGGGCCGACGGCGGCGAACCGTCGGCCCCGAGCCGTCCCACCGGGTCCGGGCCGTGGCCGGGCCGCGCCGTAATCGCCTTGCCCCCGGGGGCGGGGGTGTCCAGACTGCCCACCGTGAAGATCGCACCCGTCGCCACCGAGCGGCTCGTCCTCCACCCCCTGACCGTCGCCGAGGGCGAGCGGATCGCCGCGCGGGCGCCGCTGCCGGAGGACCGGTGGGGGGAGGGGTACCCGGGCGTCGGGGACCTCGCCTCGGTCGGGGCGTTCCTGCGGAGGTGCGCCGGGGGCGGGGACCCGGGGGCGTTCCGGACGTACCAGATACGGCTCGCGGCGAGCGGGCTCGTCGTCGGCGGGATCGGGTTCCACGGGCCGCCGGGGGCGGACGGGGACGTGACCGTGGGGTACGGGATCGTGCCGGGGGAGCGCGGGAAGGGGTACGCCTCCGAGGCGCTCGCGGCCGTGATCGGCATCGCCCGGGCGGCCGGGGCCACCGCGCTGCGGGGCGACGCCGATCCCGCCAACGCCGCCTCCCACCGGGTGATGGAGCGGGCCGGGATGCGGCGCGCCCCGGACGGCGACGGCGGCCTCGTGCGGTTCCTGGTGGAACTCGGCGGGTAGCGCTCAGCGCTCCGGGAGTTCCGAGGGAGCCTCCTGGACCACCCAGCCGTTGCCGTCGGGGTCCTCGAAGGCGAGGAAGGAGTTCCAGGTGCCGCCCTTGCCCTCCTCCCAGCCGTCCGCGCCGACGCGCATCACGGGGGAGACGTCGACGCCGGTCCCGACGAGCGCGGCCCTGGCCGCCTCGATGTCGGTGACGCACAGCTGGAGGCCGTGCAGGGTGCCCGGGGCCATCGTCCTGGTGCCGGGCATCGGCGGCATGCCGGAGAGCAGCGCGATCGAGCAGCGCGAGCCCGGCGGGGTCGCCTGGACGATCCGCGTCCCGGGGGCGACCTCGTCGTCGAGGTCGACGGTGAAGCCGCACTTCTCGGCGTAGAACTCCTTCGCCCGGTCCATGTCGGTGACGGGGACCGGGATGACTTCCAGTGTCCAGTTCATGGGACCACCGTCCCGCGCCCGGCCGTGCGCCGCACTCCACCTCGCCGGTCCGTCCGACCTGACGGAAAATCGCCTTCCCTCCGAGCGGGTGACCTGATCTTTTCGTTCGAGGTGCGAGATTGATCGCGAACGACCGCTCCGGCGTCCCCCAACCTCCCTATAGTGACGACGCGTTGGCCGCACCGGCCGTGTCGACGACATGTCCGCCACCGGAGACAGGACTCATGACGCGCTCCCCCTCAGCCGAGCCCGCTCCCGACGCCGCGCCCCCGTCCGGGTGCCCCGCGGCCGTCCCGCTCTCCGGGCCCGGCTTCCAGACCGACCCGCAGGCCCTCTACCGGGCCATGCGCCGCGAGCACGGCCCCGTCGTCCCCGTGGAACTCCCCGGCGGCCTCCCCGCCTGGCTGGTCATCGGCTACCGCGAGATCCACCAGGTCACCAGCGACCCCGCGCTCTTCCCCCGGGACGTCGGCCTGTGGAACCAGTGGCCGCACGTCCCCGACGACTGGCCGCTGCTCCCGATGGTCGGACGGCCCCTGCCCTCCGTCTACTTCACCGCGGGCGAGGAGCACCGGCGCCACCTCCGGATGGTCGTCCCCGCCCTGGAGGCCGTCGACCCCTTCGAGATCCGCGGCCACTGCGAGCAGCTGGCCGACCGGCTCGTCGACGCCTTCTGCGCCCGCGGTACCGCCGACCTGGTCGCCGCCTTCTGCGAACCCCTCCCGGTCCTCGTCCTCGCCCGGCTCGTCGGCTTCCCGGACGACGAAGGCGCCGACATCGCCCGGGTGTTGAAGGACCTCGCAGACGGCGGGCCCGGGGCGCAGAGCGCCCACCAGCGGTTCGGCGCCCACATGGCCCGGCTGGTCGCCGCGAAGCGCGCCGAGCCCGGCGACGACGTGACCTCCCGGATGCTCGCCTTCCCCGAGGAGTTCACGGACGAGGAGTACGTGCTCGACCTGATGGCGATCACCGCCGCGGGCCACCTCACCACCGCCGACTGGATCGGCAACTCCGTCCGGCTGATGCTCACCGAGACCGGCTTCGCCGACTCGATGGCCCGCGGCCGCCGCAGCGTCGCCGACGCGATGACCGAGGTGCTGTGGGAGGACGGCCCCACCCAGATCCTGGCCGGCCGCTGGCCCGTCCGCGACACCCGCCTCGGCGAGCGCCGCGTCAAGGCCGGCGACCTGCTCCTCCTCGGCCTCGGCGCCGCCAACACCGACCCGCTGATCCGCCAGGGCGCCCCCGGCGCGGCCCCCTCCGAGCGCGGCGGCGGCGGCGCCCACCTCGCCTTCAGCCACGGCGAGTACCGCTGCCCCTTCCCCGCCCAGGAGATCGCCGAGACCATCGCCAGGACCGGCATCGAGGTCCTGCTCGACCGGCTGCCCGACCTCGAACTGGCCGTCCCCGAGAGCGAGCTGGTCCGCCGCCCCTCCGCCTTCCTGCGCGGCACCACCGCCCTGCCCGTCCGGTTCACCCCCGTACCCACGACTGGAGACCTCACGTGACCTGCCCGCACGCAGCCGCCCGGGACGCCGCGCCCGTCGTCATCGACCCGATGGTCCAGGACCTCGCCGGCGAGACCGACCGGCTCCGCGCCGCCGGCCCGCTGGCCCGCATCGACCTGCTCGGCGTGCCCGCCCTGGCCGTCACCCGGCACGCCGACGCCCGGCGCCTCCTGCTCGACCCCCGGCTGGTGAAGGACCTGGGCGCCTGGGACCTGTGGACCAGCGGCGCGGTCACCCACGCGTGGCTGCTCATCGGGATGATCGACGCCGGCCGCTCCATGTTCACCGTCGACGGCGACGAGCACCGCAGGCTGCGCGCCAAGACCTCCCAGGCGCTGACCCCGCGCCGCCTGGAGGCGATCCGCCCCGACATCGAGAAGTTCACCGCCGAGCTCCTCGACGCACTGGAGGAGGGCGGCCGGGACGGCGCCGTCGTCGACCTCAAGTCCGTCTTCGCGCAGCCGCTGCCCATGCGGGTCGTCGGCATGCTGATGGGCGTCGACCCCGAGGCGAACACGATGCTCACCCGCCAGTACAAGAAGTTCTTCTCGATGCTCACGCCGCAGGACGAGCGCCTCGCCCTCCTCGCCGAACTCGACGTCTTCTACACGGACCTGGTCCGCGCCAAGACCGCCCTGCCCACCGACGACCTCACCTCCGCGCTCATCCTCGCCGAGGAGGGCGGCGAGCCGCTGACCGAGGAGGAGGTCGTCGGCAACCTCAAGGCGATGGTCGCCGCCGGCCACGAGACCACCATCGGCCTCGTCCTCAACGCCGTCCGCGCCCTGCTCGCCCACCCCGAGCAGCTGCGGACGGTGCTGGCCGGCGAGGTCCCCTGGGAGACGGTGATCGAGGAGACCCTGCGCTTCGACACCCCCACCACCCACCTGCTGATGCGCTTCGCCACCGAGGACATCGAGGTCGGCGACGCCGTCATCGCGAAGGGCGAGGGCGTGGTGATCTCGTACCGGGCGATCGGCCGCGACCCCGAGCAGCACGGCCCCGACGCCGACGCCTTCGACATCACCCGCGCCACGCCCATCCGGCACATGACCTTCGGCCACGGCCCGCACATCTGCCCGGGCGCGGCCCTCTCCCGCGTCGAGGCGGGCATCGCCCTCCCGGCGCTCTTCGCCCGCTTCCCCCGGCTGCGCCTCGCCGTCCCGGACGAGGAGCTGCGCAACCTCCCGGTGATGACCCAGAACGACCTGGAGTCCTTCCCGGTCCTGCTCGACGCCTGACCGCCCGACCGCCCGGCACCCCGAGGTCCGGCCGCCGGACGGCCCCGCTCAGCGCGGGTCCGGCACCCAGCGCAGACGGCCGTCCTGGCCCAGGGCGGCCACCCCGTCCGGGCCCGCCGCCGGCGCGCCCGCCAGGGGGAAGCCGGAGAGGCGCCAGGCGCCGCCGCCCGCGAGCGGGGCCACGGCGAGCCGGCCGGTCCGGGACCGGGCCGCGAGCAGCCCGTCCGCCGCGCTCACCGGGCCGAAGCCCGCGATGCCGGCGGGCGGCGGGGCCACCGGGGCGAGCCGGTCCCGGCCCGCGAAGCCGGCCGCGCGCGGCTCGCCGGTGGCGGGCTCGCGGTACCAGAGCCGTACGCCGTCCCCGGCGGGGGACGGGCCCGCGCTCAGCGCGAGCGTCGTCGCCGGCAGACCGGTCGGCAGCGGCCCGGCGGCCGGGCCGCCGCCGGACGCGCCGGTCCACATCAGGACCGAACCCCGGGTGGCCGCGAAGGCGTAGGTCCGGCCGCGGGCGTCGGTCGCCGCCACCGGGTCGCCGTGCAGGTCCGCCCCGCCGAGTGACCGCCACGGGCCCCAGGCGCCGCCGGGCGTCCGCGCGCGCCCGGAGAGCCGGTGGTCGCCGTCGCGCAGGAAGAGCGAGACCCGCCCCGCGCCGTCCACGGCCACGGCGGGCGCGCTGATGTCCGGCGTCCGGTCGGCCTCGTCCCGCTTCCCGGGCGTGCCGAGCGAGCGCCACGCCCCGAAGCGGCCGCCCGGCGAGGACTGCTCGGCCGTGACGACCTCGCGGCGGTAGCCGGCCGGGCCCGCGAAGGAGGTCCGGGTGCCGAAGACCGCGATCCGCCCGTCCGGCAGCCGTACGGTCCCGATGCCGCCGTCCAGCCCGCCGCCGGGCAGCAGTTCCGGCCCCCGCCAGGACCCGCCGGGCGCCCGCTGCCAGCTCGCGAGCCGCCCGTCCTGGACGCCGAAGGCCAGCAGCCCGCCGTCCGCGTCCCGCTGGAGCCACTCGGTCGAGGAGCTTCGCGCGTACCGCACGGTGCCGGTCCAGTCGCGGCCCTCCGGGCGGTCCGCCATCTTCAGGTCGCCGCAGCCGGCCGGGCTGCCGCAGTGGTCGGTGCCGTCCAGCCACGCGTACGTCCGCAGGCTGCGCAGCTTCTCCTCGGCGGTGCGGCGGTCCAGGGCCTGCGGCAGTTCGGTGTTCGGGTAGCCCATGTAGCTCTGCACGCCGACCCGCGGGTGCCCGGGCCGCTGTGCCCACCGCGCGAGCGCCGCCTGCGCGAACCGCGCCCCGTACGCGTGGTCCTGGTGGTCCCGCAGCCGCCCCGTCCCCGCGTGCGTGCCGGGCGTCGGGTCGAGGGTGCGGACGAAGGTCGGCCGGAAGCGGTCGAGCAGCCCCGTCAGGACCGCCACCACCTGTTCCTTCGAGTACGCGAAGTCGGCGTCGACCGGCGTCCCGGAGGCGCGCAGCGAGCCGAGCGCGGGTATTCGGCCGTGCCACAGGCCCCGCAGGCTGTGCGGGCGGTCGCCGTAGGGCGAGCCGGCCTCGCGCAGCTGGAGCCAGACGAGCCGCACCCCGGGGCGGGCCCGCAGGGTGTCCAGCTCGGCGGCGCCCCCGCCCGCCGTGGGGATCGCCGTCCGGTCCCAGGGGCTGGTGCGGTCGCCGGTGACCATCTCGGCGTACGCGGCGCGGATGCCGTTCTGCCGGGCCTCGGCGTAGGCGGGCTTGTCCGGCGCGGTCACGGCGGCCCGCCCGGGGCGGGAGTTGACGCCGTTCGCCTCGCCCGCCGTCAGGTAGACGGTGGTCAGCGGGGTCCGGTCGGCCAGCGACTGCGCGGTGTCCGGGTTCATGAAGTACAGGTCGTCGTCCGGGTGCGAGACGAACTGCACCACGGAGACCGGGGCGGCGGTCCGGGCCGGGGCGGACGTCTCGGCCCGCGGGCGCGGGGCGCCCGGCGCCGCCTCCTCCTGGGCCGCCGTCGCCGTGAGCACGCCCGCGAGGGTGCCGCCGGCCAGCACGGCGGCCGTCGCCACGGCCACGGCGGCCCGGCGGTGACGGAAGGGGCGTATGAGGCGGGCGGGACGGACGGGGCGGAGGGGGCGGCGAACGGGCATGGGCGCGGCAGGGCTCTCTACCTCGGGGACGGGTGCGCGTCGGCGGTGACGGGCGCCGCGCGGGCCGGCGCCGGAGCGGCGGCCGCGCCGGGACGACGACTCACATGGCTACAGGGCGGGGGCCGCCGACGGGTTCCGAAAACGGCCCGATGTGCCCGACGTCACGTGTGATCCCCGCCGGACCGGGCAGGAGCGCCCGGTTCCGGGCGGCGTAGGCGACTGCGACTGCGACAGCGGCCGGCTCCGTGGCCCGCCGGCCCGCCGTGCGGGAGCGGGCCCCGGGAGCGGCCCCCCGGGAGGCTCGCCGCGCCCCGCCCCGCACGCCCCCGGCGGTCGCTGCGGATAGGCTCGACGGGTCGGGCGTGCGGCTGGAGGGAGCGGCGGAGATGACGGTGCCGGGGCGCAGGAGCAGTACGTTCTCACGGCTGCTGCGGCACGGGTTCACCGATCCGTCCGGAGCCGAGCGGCTGCTCGGCCTGCCCGAGCTCGCCGCGCTGCGCGGCGACCCCGTCCTGCTCGACGCGCTGGGCGCCACCGCCGACCCCGATCTCGCCCTGCGCGGCCTGGTCCGGCTGGCCGAGGCGCAGCCCGAGACCGAGCGGGGGACCTTCACCACCACCCTCCTGTCGGCCAAGCCCTTCCGGGACCGGCTGCTCGGGGTGCTCGGCGCCTCGGAGGCGCTCGCCGACCACCTGGCCCGGCACCCGAAGGACTGGGAGACCCTGGTCACCTACGAGGCGGTCGACCTGCACCCGGGGGTGACCGAGTTCGAGCACGGGCTCGCCGGGGCGAGCGACCCGGTGGCCCTGCGGGTCGCCTACCGCCGCTGCCTGCTCGGGATAGCGGCCCGGGACGTGTGCGGCACCACCGACGTCGCCCAGACGGCCGCCGAGCTGGCCGACCTGGCCACCGCCACCCTGCGGGCCGCGCTCGCCCTCGCCCGGGCGGCCGAACCCGCCGACGCCGCCCAGTGCCGGCTCGCCGTGATCGCCATGGGCAAGTGCGGCGGCCACGAACTGAACTACGTCTCCGACGTCGACGTGATCTTCGTGGGCGAGCCGGTGGAGGGCGCCGACGAGGCGAAGGCGCTCCAGGCCGCCACCCGGCTCGCCTCCCACCTCATGCGGATCTGCTCCGAGACCACCGTCGAGGGCACCATCTGGCCGGTCGACGCCAACCTCCGCCCCGAGGGCCGCAACGGCCCGCTGGTCCGCACCCTCTCCTCCCACCTCGCCTACTACCAGCGCTGGGCGAAGACCTGGGAGTTCCAGGCCCTCCTCAAGGCGCGGCCGGTGGCCGGCGACGCCGAGCTGGGCAGCGCCTACGTCGACGCCGTCTCCCCGATGGTCTGGCAGGCCGCCGAGCGCGAGAACTTCGTCACCGACGTGCAGGCCATGCGCCGCCGGGTCGTCGCCACCATCCCCGTCGACCGGGTCGACCGCGAGCTCAAGCTCGGCCCCGGCGGCCTGCGGGACGTCGAGTTCGCCGTCCAGCTCCTCCAGCTGGTGCACGGCCGCAGCGACGCCACCCTGCACAGCGGCTCCACCCTGGGCGCGCTCGCCGCCCTCGCCGCCGGCGGCTACGTCGGCCGTGCCGACGCGGCCCAGCTCGACGAGGCGTACCGCTTCCTGCGCGCCATGGAGCACCGCATCCAGCTCTACCGGCTGCGCCGCACCCACCTCGTCCCCGAGGGCGAGGAGGACCTGCGCCGCCTCGGCCGCTCCCTCGGCCTGCGCACCGACCCGGTCGCCGCGCTGAACAAGGAGTGGAGGCGGCACGCGTCCGTCGTCCGCCGCCTGCACGAGAAGCTCTTCTACCGGCCGCTGCTCGACGCCGTCGCCCAGCTCGCCCCCGGCGAGACCCGGCTCAGCACCAAGGCGGCCGGCCAGCGCCTCGAAGCCCTCGGGTACGCCGACCCCGCCGCCGCCCTGCGCCACCTGGAGGCGCTGGCCTCCGGCGTCAGCCGCAAGGCCGCCATCCAGCGGACCCTGCTGCCGGTGCTGCTCGGCTGGTTCGCCGACTCCGCCGACCCGGACGCCGGCCTCCTCGGCTTCCGCCGGGTCTCCGACGCGCTGGGCAAGACCCCCTGGTACCTGCGGCTGCTGCGCGACGAGGGCGCCGCCGCCGAGAACCTCGCCCGGGTCCTCTCCGCCGGCCGGCTCGCCCCCGACCTGCTGCTGCGCGCCCCCGAGGCGGTCGCCATACTCGGCGATCCCGAGGGGCTGGGGCCGCGCGGCCGGGACCACCTGGAGCAGGAGGTCCTCGCCGCCGTGAACCGCGCGGACGACGCCGAGCAGGCCGTCGCCGCCGCCCGCGGGGTGCGCCGCCGCGAGCTGTTCCGTACCGCCGCCGCCGACCTCATCGACTCGTACGGCACCGAGGACAGCCCCCGCACCTCGGACCCGGGCGCCCTCGTCGACCGGGTCGGCGAGGCCGTCACCGACCTCAACGCCGCCACGATCGCCGGCGCCCTGCGGGCCGCCGTGCGCGCCGAGTGGGGAGACGAACTCCCCACCCGCTTCGCGGTGATCGGCATGGGCCGCTTCGGCGGCCACGAGCTGGGCTACGGCTCCGACGCCGACGTCCTCTTCGTCCACGAACCGCGCGAGGGCGTGGACGAGCAGGAGGCCGCCAAGGCGGCCAACCGGGTCGTCACCGAGATGCGCCGGCTCCTCCAGCTGCCCACCACCGACCCGCCGCTGCTGATCGACGCCGACCTGCGCCCGGAGGGCAGGAGCGGCCCCCTGGTCCGCACCCTCGCCTCCTACGGCGCCTACTACCGCCGCTGGTCCCTGGTCTGGGAGTCCCAGGCGCTGCTCCGGGCCGCCCCCATGGCCGGCGACCCCGACCTCGGCCGGCGCTTCGTCGAGCTGGTCGACCCGCTCCGCTACCCCGCCGAGGGACTCGGCGAGGACGCGGTCCGCGAGATCCGCCGGCTCAAGGCCCGCATGGAGTCCGAGCGGCTGCCGCGCGGCGCCGACCCCACCCTCCACGCCAAGCTGGGCCGCGGCGGGCTCAGCGACGTCGAGTGGACCGTCCAGCTGCTCCAGATGCGGCACGGCTGGGCCGAGCCCGGCCTGCGCACCACCCGCACCCGGACCGCGCTCTTCGCCGCCCACGCCGCCGGGCTGGTCTCCACCGAGGAGGCGCAGACCCTGGACGAGGCCTGGGTGCTGGCCACCCGGGTGCGCAACGCCGTCATGCTCGTCCGCGGCCGCCCCGGCGACACCTTCCCCTCCGAGCCGCGCGAACTGGCCGCGGTGGGACGCTACCTGGGCTACGCCCCGGGCCATGTGGGCGAGATGGTCGACGACTACCGACGGATCACCCGCCGCGCCCGCGCGGTCGTCGACGAACTCTTCTACGGCGCCTGACGGTTGGGGCCCGGCCCGGCGCCCTTCGCCGCGCCGGGCCCGGCCGGATACGATCGTGGCATGGCCCTGATCATGAGCGACGTGGACCGGTTCGAGGCGGCGCGGCCCCGGCTGGAGGCCATCGCCTACCGGATGCTCGGCTCGTCCGGCGAGGCCGAGGACGCCGTGCAGGAGACCTACCTGCGCTGGCAGGCCGCCGACACCGGCCGCATCGAGGTGCCCGAGGCCTGGCTCACCAAGGTGCTCACCAACTACTGCCTCAACCAGCTCACCTCGGCCCGCGCCCGGCGAGAGACCTACGTGGGCCAGTGGCTCCCCGAGCCGCTGCTCACCGGCGACCCGATGCTCGGCCCCGCCGACACCGCCGAGCAGCGCGAATCCGTCTCGTACGCCGTCCTCGTCCTCCTGGAGCGGCTCACCCCGAACGAGCGGGCCGTGTACGTGCTCCGCGAGGCCTTCGGCTACGCCCACCGGGAGGTCGCCGAGATCCTCGACATCGGGGAGGCCGCCGCCCAGCAGCTCTTCCACCGGGCCAAGAAGCACCTCGCGGAGGGCAGGGCCCGCACCGAGATCGACGGGGCCGCCGCCCGCAGGATCGTCGAGGAGTTCCTGGCCGCCGCCACCAGCGGGCGTACCGAACCGCTCGTCCGGCTGCTCACCCAGGACGCCTCCGCCCTCGGCGACGGCGGCGGCAAGGTCCCCGCCCGCGCCAGTGCCTTCGAGGGCGCGCGTGCGGTCGCCACCTTCCTGCGCGGCCTGTTCAAGCCCGCCCCCGCCAAGCGGGCCCTGGTCGGCGGCGTCCCCGGCATCTACGCGGGCGTCGCCAACGGCGAGCCCGCCGTCATCGCGGTGGTGGACGGCCGGGTCGTCGGCATCTCCTGCCTGGAGGTCACCCCGGACGGCATCGTCGCGGTCCGCAGCCAGGTCAACCCGGACAAGCTGCGCCGCGCCACCGAGCGGTGGGCGGCCGGGGAGCACGGGGCCCCGCTGTACACCCTCTGACACCCCCGCGAAGGATGTGACGCGGGTCACATTCGGATCCTGTCAGGAAACGCGGGGCCGTCCGGTTCAAGGTGCGAGACCGCGCCGGAGAGACGGCGCGGACCCCGTACGGACAGGAGCCCGGTCATGCAGCACCGCATCGTCGTCCTCGGAGCCGGCTACACCGGAGCCGTCGCCGCCGGCCGCCTCGCCAGGCGGCTGCACCGCGAGGACGTGAGCATCACCCTCGTCAACGCGGAGGCCGACTTCGTCGAGCGCGTCCGCCTGCACCAGCTCGCCGCCGGCCAGGACCTCGCCCCCCGCCCCTTCGACGCGATGTTCGCCGGCACCGGCGTCCGCCTGGAGCTCGCCCGGGTCGCCGCCGTCGACGCCGACCGCAGGACGGTCACGGTGGACGGCGCCGCCGGACGCGAGGAGCTGGCGTACGACTCCCTGGTCTACGCCCTCGGCAGCGGCTGGAACGACGGCGGGGTCCCCGGGGTCGCCGACCACGCCCACGAGCTCGCCTCCCGCCCCGGCGCCCTCCGGCTCCGCGAGCGGCTGGCCGCCCTGGAGGCCGGGCGGACCGTGGTGGTCGTCGGCGGCGGCCTGACCGGCCTGGAGGCCGTGACCGAGATCGCCGAGAGCCGCCCCGACCTCGACGTGGCCCTGGTGGTCCGCGGCGCCCTCGGCGACTGGCTCTCCGAGAAGGGCCGCGGCCACCTGCGGACGGTCCTGGGCCGGCTCGGCGTCACCGTCCACGAGGACCGGTCCGTCGCCGCCGTGGCGGCGGACCGGGTGACCACCGCCGACGGCGCGGACCTCCCGGCCGACGTCACCGTGTGGACCACCGGCTTCGCCGTCCACCCCATCGCCGGGGCCAGCGGCCTGGAGCTCGCCGCCGACGGCCGGATCGTGGTCGACGGGACGATGCGCTCGGTCTCCCACCCCGAGGTCTACGCCGTCGGCGACGCGGCGATCGCCGCGGGCCCGAACGACAAGCCGCTCCGGATGTCCTGCGCCTCGGGCGTCCCCATGGCCTGGCAGGCCGCCGACGCGCTCGCCGCCCGGCTCGCCGGCGTCGAGGTGCCCCGCGTCGGCATCCGCTACGCCCAGCAGTGCGTCTCGCTGGGCCGCGGGGAGGCCCTGATCCAGTTCGTCACCGCCGACGACCGGGCCAAGGAGAAGGCCCTCACCGGCCGCTTCGCCGCCCGCTACAAGGAGCTCATCTGCAAGGGCGCCGCCTGGGGCGTCGCCCACCCGACGCTGGGCCTGCCCACCCGCCGGCGGCGCGTGGTCCGGCAGGAGGCCCGGGACGCCGTCGGCGCGCGGGCCGTCGCCTGAACGGACCGGCGGAAGCCGTCCCGGCCGCGCCTCCGCGGCTGCCCCGGTCCCGGCTCCGGAGACGCCGAGGGCCCCCGCCGGCGGAACGGCGGGGGCCCTCGGCGCTCACGGCCGGATCACCTTCCGGAGCCGACGCGCTCCTCGCGGTCCGCGTCCCGCCCGGCGTCCGCCCCCCGCGTCACGGGGGCGGGCGCCTCCGCCTCGAAGGGGACCAGCGGCTCCACCCGCTTCGAGAGGCGGTGGGGCCAGGTGCCGTACCAGAAGTAGGCGACGAGGAAGCCGAAGGCGAGGCAGACCATGCCGCCGACGGCGTCCAGCCAGAAGTGGTTGGCGGTCGCGACGATCACGACCAGGGTCGCCGCCGGGTAGAGCAGGCCCAGGATCCGGGCCCACGGCGCCTTCGCCAGGAAGAAGATCGTCAGCCCGCACCACAGCGACCAGCCGATGTGCATCGACGGCATCGCCGCGTACTGGTTCGACATGTGCTTGAGGTCGCCCGAGGCCATCGAGCCCCAGGTGTGGTGCACCAGGACCGTGTCGACGAAGTCCTTGCCCTCCATCAGCCGCGGGGGCGCGAGCGGATACAGGTAGTAGCCGACCAGGGCCACGGCGGTGGTGGCGAAGAGGACGGTGCGGAACGCGGCGTAACGGCCCGGCTGCCATCGGTACAGCCACACGAGCACACCGATGGTGACGACGAAGTGCAGCGTCGCGTAGTAGTAGTTCATCGACACGATGAGCCAGGTCACCGAGTTCACCGCGTGGTTGACGGCGTGCTCGAAGGCGAGGCCGAGGGACTCCTCGGTCCGCCAGATCCAGTCCGCGTTCCGCAGCGCCTCGGCCTTCTGCTCCGGCACCGCGTTGCGGATGAGCGAGTACACCCAGTAACTGATGCCGATCAGCAGCAGTTCGAACCAGATGCGGGGACGCCGTGGAGTGCGCGCACGCAGCCAGGCCCACCGCCCGTCGGCCACGATGGGTGACGACGGGGTCGTCCGGTCGTCCAAACTCTTCACGGTCGTTTCACCCATAGGCAGAGAGTTTGCCAGATCCACGCCCCCCGACCGATCATCCCTCGGTCGGGTGTACGGCGCACCCTCTCCCTCTCAGGTACTAGGCGCCGGGAGGGGCCGAGGCGGTGGAGCCGCGGACGACCAGCTCCGGCATGAAGACGAACTCCGAGTGCGGGGCCGGGGTGCCGCCGACCTCCTCCAGGAGGGCGCGGACGGCGGCCTGTCCCATCGCCTGGACCGGCTGCCGGATGGTGGTGAGCGGCGGATCGGTGAAGGCTATGAGGGGGGAGTCGTCGAAGCCGACGACGGAGACGTCCCTCGGCACGTTCAGCCCCTGCTGGCGGGCCGCGCGGATGGCGCCGAGCGCCATCATGTCGGAGGCGCAGACCACCGCCGTGCAGCCCTTGGCGATCAGGGCGGCGGTCGCCGCCTGGCCGCCCTCCAGGGTGTACAGCGAGTGCTGGATCAGCTCCTCGGACTGCTCGGAGGTGAGGCCGAGGCGGTCCCGCACGCCCTTCTGGAAGCCCTCTATCTTGCGGAGCACCGGCACGAAGCGCTTCGGTCCGACGGCCAGCCCGATCCGGGTGTGGCCGAGGGCGGCGAGGTGGGTGACCGCCAGCTGCATCGCGGCCCGGTCGTCGGGGGAGACGAAGGGCGCCTGCACCTTGGGGGAGAAGCCGTTGATGAGGACGTACGGGACGCCCTTGCCGCGCAGCTGGTCGTAGCGCGAGGTGTCCGCCGTGGTGTCGGCGTGCAGACCGGAGACGAAGATGATGCCGGCCACCCCGCGCTCCACCAGCATGTCGGTCAGCTCGTCCTCGGTGGACCCGCCGGGGGTCTGGGTGGCGAGCACCGGGGTGTAGCCCTGGCGGGTCAGGGCCTGTCCGATGACCTGCGCGAGGGCCGGGAAGATGGGGTTGTCCAGTTCGGGGGTGATCAGCCCGACCAGGCCGGCGCTGCGCTGGCGCAGCCGGACCGGCCGCTCGTAGCCGAGCACGTCGAGGGCGGCCAGGACGGATTCACGGGTGGCCGTGGCCACACCGGGCTTGCCGTTGAGCACGCGGCTGACTGTGGCTTCACTGACCCCCGCCTGGGCTGCGATGTCGGCAAGCCGCGCGGTCATGAGAGTGGACTGTACCGGTCACAGCGCGTATTGCCCACCAGTGGGGGAGGTACCGCTTCGCGCGGGCCGGTTCGCAAGAGGGCCCGCAAGGTCTTGCAGGTCTTGCAGCGGGATGCGGGGGTGGGGCGGGGGGCCGCCGTCGCGGAAGGGCCGGTTTCTTGTGTGCCCCCCTGGCCGGTTCTCGGCGGATATTTCGGGTGAATCAGCGGAAGGCGAGCCTCCGTGCCGCTGTCAAGCGGCCCGATGGCAACCTTCGGGACACGCGGATGTAACGATCCCCGGTTCTTGCAGAAATCTGCCGCAAGGTCTTTCGGCTCGTTTTCATCCCTGTTACGTTCCTGGCAACCCGGAGCGCCGCGAGGGAGCGGTCGCAATGAGGAAGGTTCCAGCCCCTCGTCTCCCCGGGATCATGTTGAAGGAGTTCACATGCGGCGTGGCATAGCGGCCACCGCGCTGGTCGCGGCCCTGGGCGTCACCCTGGCGGCGTGCGGCGGAAGCGACAGCGGTTCCAACGGTGCGGCGAAGGGCTCGGGCGAGCTCTCCGGCACCGTGACGTGGTGGGACACCTCCACGGTCGGTTCCGAGGACAAGGTCTTCAAGAAGGTCGCCGAGGACTTCACCAAGAAGCACCCGAAGGTCACGGTCAAGTACGTGAACGTGCCCTTCGGCGAGGCGCAGAACAAGTTCAAGAACGCCGCTCAGGCCGGCGCCGGCGCCCCCGACGTGATCCGCTCCGAGGTCGCCTGGACCCCCGACTTCGCCAACCTCGGCTACCTCGCCCCGCTGGACGGCACCGCCGCGCTGAAGGACGAGGGCGACTTCCTGGCCCAGGCCGCCGCCTCCACCAAGTACAACGGCAAGACCTACGCCGTCCCGCAGGTCATCGACTCCATGGGCGTCTTCTACAACAAGAAGATCTTCAAGGAGGCCGGCGTCGAGGTCCCGAAGAACATCGCCGAGCTGAAGACCGTCTCCGCCACGATCAAGGAGAAGACCGGCAAGACCGGCCTGTACCTCCGCGGCGACGACCCGTACTGGTTCCTCTCCTTCCTCTACGGCGAGGGCGGCGACATGGTCGACGCCGAGAACAAGACGGTCACCGTCGACAACGAGGCCGGCGTCAAGGCCTTCAAGACGGTGAAGGACCTCGTCGACTCCAAGTCCGCGATCACCGACGCGACCAACGGCTGGGACAACATGCAGGCCGCCTTCAAGGACGGCAAGGTCGCCATGATGATCAACGGCCCGTGGGCCGTGGCCGACACCTACGCCGGCAAGGAGTTCGCCGACAAGGCGAACCTCGGCATCGCCCCGGTCCCGGCCGGCTCCGCCGGCCAGGGCGCCCCGCAGGGCGGCCACAACCTCGCCGTGTACGCGGGCTCCAAGAACCTGGAGGCCTCCTACGCCTTCGTCGAGTACATGACGTCGGTCGAGAACCAGGCCAAGGTCACCCAGGAGCTCAGCCTCCTCCCGACCCGTCAGTCCGCGTACCTCCAGAAGGACGTCGCCAAGAACGAGATGATCGGCTTCTTCAAGCCGGTCGTCGAGAAGGCCGTCGAGCGCCCCTGGATCCCCGAGGCCGGCAGCCTCTTCACGCCGCTCGGCACCGAGTACACCAAGGTCCTCACCGGACAGACCACCCCGGAGCAGGGCGCCAAGGCGGTCGGCGACAACTACCGCAAGCTCCTGAAGGACTGGAAGTAAGAGGAAGGCTGGCCGGCTGATGGCTGTGGACACCCCCAGCCAGTCGGTGGCGAAGGCCGCGGGCGACGACGTCGCCCGCGGCCGGAGCCGCGGGACTGGTTCGAAGCGCCGGGCGCCGAAGCGCTCCCTCGCCACCCACTGGTACGCGTGGGCCATGATCGCCCCGGTGGTGATCGTGATCGCCGTGATCATCGGGTACCCCCTGGTGCGCGGCATCTACCTGTCGCTCACCGACGCCAACGAGCGCAACGTCGCGCGCAGCATCGGTGTCAACGAGATCCCGGCCAGCTACGAGTTCGTGGGCCTGGACAACTACGTCACGGCCCTCAACGGCAGCCAGTTCTGGGCGACGCTCGGCTGGACGGTCCTGTGGACCGTGGCCTGCGTGTCGATCACCTTCGCCCTCGGCCTGGCCCTCGCCAACATCCTCAACCGCAAGATCGCCGGCCGCTCCGCCTACCGGATGATGCTCATCCTGCCCTGGGCGGTCCCCGGCTTCGTCTCGGTCTTCGCCTGGCGCTTCCTCTACGACGAGCGCCGCGGCATGCTCAACCAGATCCTCTCCGGCATCGGAGTCGACGGCGTCCCGTGGCTGAACGACCCCACCTGGGCCAAGTTCTCCGTCATCGCCGTCAACGTCTGGCTCGGCATCCCCTTCATGATGGTGGCCCTCCTCGGCGGCCTCCAGTCCATCCCCGGCGAGCTCTACGAGGCGGCCGAGATGGACGGGGCCAACGCCTGGCAGCGCTTCAGGAACATCACCCTGCCGGGCCTGCGGTCCGTCTCCAGCACGGTGATCCTCCTCTCCACCATCTGGACCTTCAACATGTTCCCGGTGATCTTCCTGCTCACCCGGGGCGGACCCGGCGAGGCCACCCAGATCCTCGTCACCCAGGCGTACAAGTTCTCCTTCGAGATCAGTCCCCGCGACTTCGCCCAGTCGTCCACGTGGGGCGTCCTCATCCTGGTGCTCCTGATGCTCTTCGCCGCGATCTACCGGCGCGTCCTCCGCAAGCAGGGAGAAGTCTGGTGACCACCACGACCCCCACCCCCACGCAGCGGCTGAACGCCCCCCTCCGGGGCCGTCGCTCTCCGCTCGCCTCGGTGGCGCTGCACGTCACCCTGATCGTCGCCTCCGTCGTCGCCGTCTTCCCGGTGCTGTGGGTCCTGCTGACCTCGCTCAAGCCCGCGAAGTACGCGACCACCACGGACTTCTTCAAGGAGACGACGTTCGAGAACTACACGAACCTGCTGAGGGACACCCCGTTCCTCACCTGGTTCGGGAACTCGCTCCTCGTCGCCGCGCTCACCACGCTCATCGGCGTGTTCATCTCCGCCACCACCGGCTACGCGGTCAGCCGCTTCCGCTTCCCCGGCAAGCGCGGCCTGATGTGGACCCTGCTCATCACGCAGATGTTCCCGGTCGCCGTCCTCATCGTGCCGATCTACAACATCATGGCGTCGCTGGGGCTGCTCAACCAGTCGGCCGGCCTGGTCATCACCTACCTGACCATCGCCGTCCCCTTCTGCGCCTGGATGATGAAGGGCTTCTTCGACGGCATCCCGCGCGAGATCGACGAGTCGGGTTACGTCGACGGGCTCACCCCCTTCGGCACCTTCTGGCGCCTCATCCTGCCGCTCGCCAAGCCGGGCATCGCGGTGACCGCCTTCTACTCCTTCATCACCGCCTGGGGCGAGGTCGCCTACGCCTCCGCCTTCATGGTCGGCGACGAGAACATGACGCTCGCCGGCGGTCTGCAGAAGTTCGTCAACCAGTACGGGGCCCAGTGGGGTCCGATGACGGCGGCCTCCGTCCTCATCGCCATCCCCGCGGCCCTGGTGTTCCTCTTCGCCCAGCGCCACCTCGTCACCGGCATGTCAGCCGGTGCCGTCAAGGGCTGACGGCCCTGAACGCCGAACCCGTACGCCCCTCCTTACCTCCCAGGGAAGACATGACCCAGCATCTCGCCCCCGCCGCCGACGCCCCCACCACCGGCACCGACACGGGCTGGTGGAGAGACGCGGTGATCTACCAGGTCTACCCGCGCAGCTTCGCCGACGGCAACGGCGACGGCATGGGCGACCTGGTGGGCATCCGCGGCCGGCTGCCGTACCTCAAGGAGCTCGGCGTCGACGCCGTGTGGCTCTCCCCCTTCTACGCCTCCCCCCAGGCGGACGCCGGCTACGACGTCGCCGACTACCGGGCCATCGACCCGATGTTCGGCTCGCTGCTCGACGCCGACGCCCTGATCCGCGAGGCCCACGACCTGGGCCTGCGCATCATCGTGGACCTGGTCCCCAACCACTCCTCGGACCAGCACGAGTGGTTCCAGCGCGCCCTGCGCGAGGGCCCCGGCTCCCCGCTGCGCGAGCGCTACCACTTCCGCCCCGGCAAGGGCGAGAACGGCGAGCTCCCGCCCAACGACTGGGAGTCCATCTTCGGCGGCCCCGCCTGGACCCGGGTCGAGAACGAGGACGGCACCCCCGGCGAGTGGTACCTCCACCTCTTCGCCCCCGAGCAGCCGGACTTCAACTGGGAGCACCCGGCCGTCCGCGACGAGTTCCGCTCGATCCTGCGCTTCTGGCTCGACATGGGCGTCGACGGCTTCCGCGTCGACGTCGCCCACGGCCTGGTCAAGGCCCCCGGCCTGCCCGACCTCGGCGCGCACGACCAGCTGAGGCTGCTCGGCAACGACGTCATGCCCTTCTTCGACCAGGACGGCGTCCACGAGATCTACCGCTCCTGGCGGAAGATCCTGGCGGAGTACGACGGACAGCGCGTCCTCGTCGCCGAGGCGTGGACCCCGACCGTCGAGCGCACCGCGAACTACGTGCGCCCCGACGAGATGCACCAGGCGTTCAACTTCCAGTACCTGGGCACCCACTGGGACGCGGCCGAGCTGCGCGCCGTCATCGACGCCTCGCTGGAGGCGATGCGCCCGGTCGGCGCCCCCACCACCTGGGTGCTCTCCAACCACGACGTCACCCGGCACGCCACCCGCTTCGCCAACCCGGCGGGCCTCGGCACCCAGCTGCGCACCGCCGGCGACCGCGAGCTCGGCCTGCGCCGGGCCCGCGCCGCCACCCTGCTGATGCTGGCCCTGCCCGGTTCCGCGTACGTGTACCAGGGCGAGGAGCTGGGCCTGCCGGACGTCACCGACCTGCCCGACGAGGTGCGCCAGGACCCGTCGTTCTGGCGGGCCAGCGGCCAGGACGGCTACCGCGACGGCTGCCGGGTGCCGATCCCGTGGACCGCCGGGGGCTCCTCGTACGGCTTCGGCTCCGGCGGCTCCTGGCTGCCGCAGCCGGACGGCTGGGGCGCCCTGAGCGTCGAGGCGCAGACCGGCGACCCCGGCTCCACCCTGGAGCTGTACCGCAGCGCGCTCGCCGTGCGCCGCGAGCGCCCCGAACTCGGTGCGGGCGAGGCCGTGGAGTGGCTGGAGGCACCCGAGGGTGTGCTCTCCTTCCGCCGCGACGGCTTCGTCTGCACCGCCAACACCACCGGCCGGGCCATCTCCGTCCCGCTGCCCGGCCGGTATCTCCTCTCCAACGAGGACGTCAGGATCGTCGACGACGCCGCAGAGGTGCCGGCCGACACCACCGTCTGGTGGGCGGTGTGACGATCCCCCCGCCGCGGGGCACCGGACACGGTGCCCCGCGGCTCGCGGACATCGCGGCCCAGTCGGGGGTCAGCGAGGCCACCGTCAGCCGGGTCCTCAACGGCAAGGCGGGGGTGGCCGGCGGGACCCGGCACAAGGTGCTCGCGGCGCTCGACGTGCTCGGCTACGAGCGTCCCGTACGGCTCAAACGCCGCAGCGCGGGCCTCGTCGGGCTCGTGGTGCCCGAGCTGACCAACCCGATCTTCCCGGCCTTCGCGCAGGTCGTCGAACAGGTGCTGGCCGGGCACGGCTACACGCCGGTGCTCTGCACCCAGATGCCCGGCGGCGCCACCGAGGACGAGCTGGTCGACCAGCTCGTCGAGCGCGGGGTGGCCGGCATCGTCTTCCTCTCCGGGCTGCACGCGGACGCCTCCGCGGACCCGGCGCGGTACGCCAGGCTGACCGAGCGGGGCGTGCCGTACGTCCTCATCAACGGCTACCACGAGCGGATCGACGCCACCTTCGTCTCCCCGGACGACCGGGCCGCGGCGCGGATGGCCGTGCGGCACCTGGCCGAGCTGGGCCACGAGCGGATCGGCCTCGCCATCGGCCCGACCCGCTACGTGCCCTCGCGCCGCAAGGCCGAGGGCTTCGCCGCCGAGCTGTACGAGATGCTCGGCGTGGAGCGGGCGGAGGCCGAACGCTTCGTGCGGCCCACCCTGTTCGGCGTCGAGGGCGGGCACGCCGCCGCCGAGATCCTGCTCGACGAGGGCTGCACGGGCATCGTGTGCGGCTCCGACCTGATGGCGCTCGGCGTCGTCCGGGCGGCCCGCGCCCGGGGCCTCGACGTGCCCCGGGACGTCTCCGTCGTCGGCTTCGACGACTCGCCGCTGATCGCCTTCACCGACCCGCCGCTGACCACTGTGCGCCAGCCCGTGCAGGCCATGGCGACGGCGGCCGCCGGCGCGCTCCTGGAGGAGATCGAGGGCAACCCGGTGCAGCGCACCGAGTTCGTCTTCCAGCCGGAGCTGGTCGTGCGCGGTTCCACCGCGCAGCCGCCGCAACTCCTTGCGTAATCCCTTGCGAGGGGCGTGCCGGAAGTATTGACCGCACGCCTGTACGCCCCTACGGTCGCGGCTGAAAACAGTTGCTGAGAATTTCGGCAACTTCTTGCGAACAGCTCTCGCACGCGACAGGGACGTCGTACAGGAGGAAGCATGGCAAGAAAGACCGTGGCCGCTGCACTCGCCCTCGTGGCGGGAGCCGCTGCGGCCGTCACGGCCAACGCCCCGGCACAGGCCACGCCGCCGGGGACCAAGGACGTCACGGCGGTGATGTTCGAGTGGAACTTCGCCTCGGTGGCCCGTGAGTGCACCGACCGCCTCGGCCCCGCCGGCTACGGCTACGTCCAGGTCTCCCCGCCCCAGGAGCACCTCCAGGGCGGACAGTGGTGGACCTCGTACCAGCCCGTCAGCTACAAGATCGCCGGCCGCCTCGGCGACCGCACCGCCTTCAAGAACATGGTGGACGCCTGCCACGCCGCCGGCGTGAAGGTCGTCGCCGACTCGGTCATCAACCACATGGCCAACGGCTCCGGCACCGGAACGGGCGGGACCCCGTTCTCCAAGTACGACTACCCGGGCCTCTACTCCGGCTCCGACATGGACGACTGCCGGTCCTCGATCTCCAACTACCAGGACCGGGCCAACGTCCAGAACTGCGAACTGGTCCAGCTCCCCGACCTCGACACCGGCGAGGACCACGTCCGCGGCAAGATAGCCGGCTACCTCAACGACCTGCTGTCGCTCGGCGTGGACGGCTTCCGCATCGACGCCGCCAAGCACATGCCGGCCGCCGACCTCACCAACATCAAGTCCCGCCTGACGAACCCCTCGGCCTTCTGGAAGCTGGAGGCCATCCACGGCGCCGGCGAGGCCGTCTCCCCGAGCGAGTACCTCGGCAGCGGCGACGTCCAGGAGTTCCGCTACGCCCGCGACCTCAAGCGGGTCCTCCAGAACGAGAAGCTCGCCTACCTGAAGAACTTCGGCGAGGCCTGGGGCTACATGCCCTCCGGCCAGTCCGGCGTCTTCGTCGACAACCACGACACCGAGCGCGGCGGCGACACCCTGTCCTACAAGGACGGCGCCAACTACACCCTCGCCTCCGTCTTCATGCTCGCCTGGCCCTACGGCTCCCCGGACGTCCACTCCGGCTACGAGTGGACCGACAAGGACGCGGGCCCGCCCAACGGCGGCCAGGTGAACGCCTGTTACACCGACGGCTGGAAGTGCCAGCACGCCTGGCGCGAGATCTCCTCCATGGTCGCCTTCCGCAACACCGCCCGCGGCGAGGCCGTCACCAACTGGTGGGACAACGGCGGCAACGCGATCGCGTTCGGCCGCGGCGCCAAGGCCTACGTGGCGATCAACCACGAGTCCTCCGCGCTCTCCCGCACCTTCCAGACCTCCCTGCCGGCCGGCACCTACTGCGACGTGCAGTCGAACACCGCCGTCACCGTCAACTCCTCCGGGCAGTTCACCGCCACGATCGGCGCCAACACCGCCGTCGCCCTGCACGTGAACGCCACCACCTGCGGCGGCGGCACCACCCCCACCACGCCGCCCACCACCCCGCCGACGACGCCCCCCGCCACCGCGGGCGCCTCCTTCAACGCCACCGCCACCACGGTGATCGGCCAGAACGTCTACGTCGTCGGCAACCGCGCCGAGCTCGGCAACTGGGCCCCCGCCTCCGCCCTGAAGCTCGACCCCGCCACCTACCCCGTCTGGAAGCTGACGGTCTCCCTCCCCGCCGGCACGGCCTTCGAGTACAAGTACATCCGCAAGGACGGGTCCGGGAACGTCACCTGGGAGTCCGGTGCCAACCGCACCGCGACCGTCCCCGCCTCCGGCCAGGTCGTCCTGAACGACACCTTCCGCAGCTGAGCCCCCTCCCTCCGCAGGGCCGCCCCGACCGGGGCGGCCCCCTCTTCCCGTACCTCCAGGGAGCCCCCGTGATACCCAAGAGAACGGCCGTGGCGCTCGCCGCCGCCCTGTGCGCGGCCCTCGTGCCCGCCCTCCCGGCCACCGCCGCCCCCCGCCCTCCGGCCCCGCCGTCGGACCGGGCGCTGGCCGCCGAACCGGCCCGCCAGGACCTCACCCGCGAGCAGTTCTACTTCGTGCTGCCCGACCGGTTCGCCAACGGCGACACCTCCAACGACCGCGGCGGCCTCACCGGCAGCCGCACCGCCACCGGCTTCGACCCCGCCGACAAGGGCTTCTACCAGGGCGGCGACCTCAAGGGCCTCACCCGGCGCCTGGACTACATCAAGGGCCTCGGCACCACCTCCATCTGGATGGCGCCGATCTTCAAGAACCGGCCCGTGCAGGGCGAGGGCAAGGACGCCTCGGCCGGCTACCACGGCTACTGGATCACCGACTTCACCCAGGTCGACCCGCACTTCGGCACCAACGACGACCTCAAGAAGCTCATCGAGGCCGCCCACGCCAAGGGCATGAAGGTCTTCTTCGACGTCATCACCAACCACACCGCCGACACCGTCGACTACGCCGAGAAGAAGTACGGCTACCGCCCCAAGGGCGCCTACCCCTACCTCGACGAGGACGGCCGCCCCTTCGACGACCGCGCCGCGATCGGAGAGGTGGACGCGGACTCCTTCCCGTACACCCCCGTCGAGAAGGCGAACACCAAGGTCCCCGCCTGGCTCAACGACCCGGCGATGTACCACAACCGCGGCGACTCCACCTGGCAGGGCGAGTCCGCCGAGTACGGCGACTTCGTCGGCCTCGACGACCTGTGGACCGAACGCCCCGAGGTCGTCGAGGGCATGAAGAGGATCTACGAGACGTGGGTCCGCGACTTCGACATCGACGGCTTCCGCATCGACACCGTCAAGCACGTGGACCTGGACTTCTGGACGCAGTGGGCCACCGCCCTCGACGCGTACGCCAAGAAGCGGGGCCGCGAGGACTTCTTCATGTTCGGCGAGGTCTACTCCGCCGACACCACCGTCACCGCCCCCTACGTCACCCGCGGCCGGCTCGACGCCACCCTCGACTTCCCCTTCCAGGACGCCGCGCGCGCCTTCGCCTCCCAGGGCTCCGGCGCCGACCGCCTCGCCAGGGTCTTCGGCGACGACTACCGCTACACCACCGACAAGGCCAACGCCTACGAGCAGGTCACCTTCCTCGGCAACCACGACATGGGCCGCTTCGGGACCTTCCTCAAGCAGGACAACCCGAACGCCTCCGACGCCGAACTCGTCCGCCGCGCCACGCTCGCCAACGAGCTGATGTTCCTCTCCCGCGGCAACCCGGTGGTCTACTCCGGCGACGAGCAGGGCTACACCGGCGCCGGCGGCGACAAGGACGCCCGCCAGACCCTCTTCGCCTCCAGGGTGCCCGACTACCTCGACGACGACCAGCTCGGCACCGACCGCACCCACGCCTCCGACGCCTACGACACCGGCCACCCGCTCTACAGGTCGATCGCCGCCCTGTCGAAGCTCACCCGCGAACACCCCGCCCTGCGCGACGGCGTCCAGCGGGAGCGCTACGCCGAGGGCTCCGTCTACGCCGCCTCCCGCACCGACGCGAAGCAGCGCGTCGAGTACCTGGTCGCCGCCAACAGCGCCACCGAGGCGAAGACCGTGAGCATCCCGGTCGACTCCGCCGCCTTCCACGCCCTGTACGGGGGCCGGGGCGCCGTCGCGGCCGAGGACGGCAAGGTCACGGTCACCGTCCCGGCCCTCTCCACCCTCGTCCTCAAGGCCGACCGGCCCCTCCCGGCCGCCACCGGCACGCCGGCCGTCACCCTCAAGGCCCCCGCCGCCGGCGCCACCGGCACCGTCGAGCTCACCGCCGACGTCACCGGCGACGGCCTGAGCAGGGTCGTCTTCGCCGCCCAGGTCGGCAACGGCCGCTGGCAGACCCTCGGCACCGCCGACCACGCCCCCTACAAGGTCACCCAGCACGTCACCGCCCCCGCCGGCACCGCGCTGCGCTACAAGGCCGTCGTCGTCGACTCCGCCGGACGCACCGCGAGCGCCACCGCCGCCACCACCGCCGGAGCGCCCCCGGCGCCCGAGAAGCCGGTCGCCGTCGAGCGCCCGTACGCGATCGTCCACTACAAGCGCGAGGACGGCGACTACGACGGCTGGACCCTCAAGGCCGCCGGCCAGGAGGCCGCCTTCACCGGCCGCGACGCCCACGGCGCCTTCGCCTGGGTGAAGCTCCCCGAGGGCGCCTCCTCCGTCGCCTACACCGTCGAGAAGGACGGCGCCGCCGACGGCCCCCAGCGCACCATCGCCCTCGGCCGCACCGGCGAGGTCTGGGTCACCCAGGGCCAGGACGGCCAGTCCGAGACCGCCCCGGCCCCCGCCCCGCAGGACAAGACCAAGGCCGTCATCCACTACCAGCGCGCCGACGGGGACTACGACGGCTGGGGCCTCCACCTGTGGACCGGCGCCGCCCGGCCCACCGACTGGTCCAAGCCCCTGCTGCCCACCCGCACCGACGCCTACGGCGCCGTCTACGAGGTGCCGCTCGCCGAAGGCGCCACCACGCTCTCGTACATCCTCCACAAGGGCGACCAGAAGGACCTCCCCACCGACCAGGCCCTCGACCTCGCCACCTACGGCAACGAGGTCTGGCTCCTCGGCGGACAGCCCAAGTACCTCCTGCCGACCGTCGGCGGCGCCCCCAGCCTCGACCTCGGCAAGGCCGAGGCCCAGTGGATCGACCGGAACACCGTCGTCTGGAAGGTCAAGGCGACCGACTCCACCAGCCAGCAGCTCGTGTACGCCCCCGACGGCGGCATCACCGCCACCGACGGCGTCCTCAGCGACGAGGGCCAGTGGCTCCGGCTGAACCCGGGCGGCCTCACCGACGCCCAGAAGGCGAAGTTCCCGCACCTCAAGGACTACCCCGCCTTCACCGTCGACCCGCGCGACGCCGACCGGATCCGCGGCTCGCTGCGCGGCCAGCTGATCGCCACCCAGCGCGCGGCCAACGGCGCCCTGCTCGCCGCCACCGGCGTCCAGACCGCCGGCGTCCTCGACGACCTGTACGCCGCGAAGGCCGTCGAGGCCGACCTCGGCCCGGTCTTCGACAAGAAGGGCCGCCCCGCCCTCTCCCTGTGGGCGCCCACCGCGCGGTCCGTCGCCCTGGAGATCGACGGCCGGACCGTGCCCATGCGCCGCGACGACGCCTCCGGCGTCTGGAAGGCCACCGGCCCCAGGTCCTGGACCGGCAAGCCGTACCGCTACGTCGTGAAGGTCTGGGCCCCCACCGTCCAGAAGGTCGTCGAGAACCGGGTCACCGACCCCTACTCGACCGCCCTCACCGCCGACTCCGCCCGCAGCCTCGTCGTCGACCTCGCCGACCCGAAGCTCGCCCCGGCCGGCTGGAGGACCCTGCGCAAGCCCGCCGCCGTGCCGCTGCGCGACGCCCAGATCCAGGAACTCCACGTCCGCGACTTCTCGATCGCCGACCCCACGGCGAAGGCGGACCACAAGGGCACCTTCCTCGCCTTCACCGACAGGAACAGCGAGGGCTCCAAGCACCTCAAGGCCCTCGCCGACTCCGGCACCTCCTACGTCCACCTCCTGCCCGCCTTCGACATCGGCACCGTCCCCGAGAAGAAGTCCGGGCAGAGCGAGCCCGCCTGCGACCTCAAGGTCTACGCCCCCGACTCCGAGGAGCAGCAGGCCTGCGTCACCGCCGCCGCGGCGAAGGACGCCTACAACTGGGGCTACGACCCGCTGCACTACACCGTCCCCGAGGGCTCCTACTCCACCGACCCGAACGGCACCCGCCGCACGGTCGAGTTCCGGCAGATGGTCCAGGCCCTCAACGGGCAGGGCCTGCGCACGGTCATGGACGTCGTCTACAACCACACCGTCGCCGCCGGGCAGTCCGACAAGTCCGTCCTCGACAAGATCGTGCCCGGCTACTACCAGCGCCTCCAGGCCGACGGCTCCGTCGCCACCTCCACCTGCTGCGCCAACACCGCGCCCGAGAACGCCATGATGGGCAAGCTCGTCGTGGACTCGGTCGTCACCTGGGCGAAGCAGTACAAGGTCGACGGCTTCCGCTTCGACCTCATGGGCCACCACCCGAAGGAGAACATCCTCGCCGTCCGCGCCGCGCTCGACGCCCTGACCGTCGAGAAGGACGGCGTCGACGGCAAGGCGATCGTCCTCTACGGCGAGGGCTGGAACTTCGGCGAGATCGCCGACGACGCCCGCTTCGTCCAGGCCACCCAGAAGAACATGGCCGGCACCGGCATCGCCACCTTCTCCGACCGGGCCCGCGACGCCGTCCGCGGCGGCGGCCCCTTCGACGAGGACCCCGGCGTCCAGGGCTTCGCCTCCGGCCTCTACACCGACCCCAACGCCTCCACCGCCAACGGCACCCCGGCCGAGCAGAAGGCCCGCCTCCTGCACTACCAGGACCTCATCAAGGTCGGCCTCACCGGCAACCTCGCCTCCTACACCTTCACCGACACCGCCGGGCGCACGGTCAAGGGCTCCGAGGTCGACTACAACGGCGCCCCGGCCGGCTACGCCGCCGCCCCCGGCGACGCCCTCGCCTACGCCGACGCCCACGACAACGAGACCCTCTACGACGCCCTCGCCTTCAAGCTGCCCGCCGGCACCTCCGCCGCCGACCGGGCCCGCATGCAGGTCCTCGCCATGGCCACGGCCACCCTCTCCCAGGGCCCGGCGCTCTCCCAGGCCGGCTCCGACCTGCTCCGCTCCAAGTCCCTCGACCGCAACTCCTTCGACAGCGGCGACTGGTTCAACTCGATCCACTGGGACTGCCGGGACGGCAACGGCTTCGGCATCGGCCTCCCGCCGGCCGCCGACAACAAGGCGAAGTGGGGCTACGGCAAGCCGCTCCTCACCCTCCCGAACCTGACGCCGGGCTGCGCCGAGATCGACGGCGCCTCCGCCGCCTACCGGGACCTCCAGAAGATCCGCACCACCGAGCCGGGCTTCTCCCTGGCCACGGCCGGCCAGGTGCAGTCCGCCCTCTCCTTCCCGCTCTCCGGCGCGGACGAGACCCCGGGCGTGATCACCATGCGCCTCGGTGACCTCGTGGTGGTCTTCAACGCCACCCCGGGCGAGCGCACGCAGACGGTCGCCGCCCTGGCCGGCACCGCCTACGGCCTGCACCCCGTGCAGGCGAACGGCTCCGACGCCGTGACCAGGTCCGCCTCCTACGAGGCCGGTTCGGGCACCTTCACGGTCCCGGCCCGCACGGTCGCGGTCTTCAAGGCCACCGGCTGACGGTCCTCCCCGGGACGCGGGCCCCGGCCGCCACTTGTGCGGCCGGGGCCCGCGCCGTAAAGCTGTGGCCCGACACCCCGTACCAGCAGGAGAGACACCGTCATGCCGCAGATCGCCGTCGACTACTCCGCGCCCCTGGACCGGCGCGGTTTCGCGCTCGCCCTCCACGCCCTCGTGGCGGAGGCCGGCGGCGGACCGCTCGCCGCCTGCACGACCCGCTTCCGGGAGGTCGAGGAGACCGTCGCCGGCGACGGCACCACCGAGGAGGCCGTGGTGCACGTCGAGATCGCCCTGCGCTTCGGGCAGACCGACGACGCCAAGCGCCGGCTCTCCGGAGCGGTCCTCGCCCTGCTGCCCCGCCACCTCAAGACGGCCGACCGGGTGCGCCTCTCGGTCGAGATCCGCGACTTCGAGAACTCCTACCGCGCGGGCTGAGCCGGCACGGCGGCGGGCGCCAGCGCGAGCAGCCGGACCACCAGCTGCGCGAACGGCCCGTCCGCCGGCTCCTCGGCCAGCACCGCCGCGAGCACCTGCGCCGCCTGCTCGTCGTGGACCGCGCTCACCGCCGTCAGCGCCGCGAAGTCGTGCACCAGCTTCTGCTCCAGCTCCGCGCGCGGCACCCGCCGCCCGTCCAGCCACAGCAGCGCCGTCGACTCCGCGAGCGACACCCAGGACCGCACGACCAGTTCGAGCCGCGGCGAGGGCTCCGCCACCCCGAGGTGGGCCACGATCTGCTCGTACGCGGCCTGCCGCACCTCGTCGATCATCGCGTTGGTCGTCGACGAACCCACCGCGGGGCCGCCCCGCATCAGCGCCGCGAAGCCCGGCCCGTGGTCGTCGACGAAGTCGAAGAAGCGGCCCATCACCCGCAGCAGCCGCGCCCCCAGCGGGCCCTGCGGCGGCTCCAGGAAGCGGGCCGCCAGCTCGTCGGCCGCACGCCGCAGCGCCGCCTCGTACAGGCTCTGCTTGCCGGGGAAGTAGTGGTAGACCAGCGGCCGGGAGATGCCCGCGGCGGCGGCGATCTCGTCGATGGAGACCTCGTCGGGGGAGCGGCTGCTGAAGAGTTCGAGGGCCACCCCGATCAGCTGCTGCTTGCGCTCCTCGACGCCCATCCTGCGCCGTACACCGGTCGTCATACGAACAGCCTATCGGGGTCCGTTACGCTCCTCGTCCATGACAGCTTCCGACCAGGACACCCCGGCCGCCGAGAACCCCGAGACGGACGAGCCCGACGAGGCGCCGGAGGAGGGCGAGGAGGAGGCGGAGGAGCCCGGCGACGGCATGACCCCCAAGCAGGCGCGGCGGCTGCGCGTGGCGGCCGCCTCCGTCCTGCTGGTGGTGATGGGCGTGATCCTGGTGGTCCGGCTCGCCAGCCGGACCTCCGTGCTCGTCGTGGGCGTCTACGGCCTCGCGATGATCCTCTGCGGCGTCGTCATCGAGCTGGCCCGCAACGGCCGCACCCGGCTGGGCACCTGGCTGCTGGTGGGCGGCCTCGCGGCCGCCCTCGCCTTCGACTGGCTGATCCTGCCCTGACGTTCAGAGGTCCAGGACGAGCTTCTTCCCGGCGCAGCGCGAGACGCAGATCAGCATCGAGTCCGCCCGCTCCGCGTCGGTGAGCAGCTCGTCCCGGTGGTCGACCTCGCCGTCCAGGACGGTCTGCCGGCAGGTGCCGCAGAAGCCCTGCGTGCAGGAGTACATGAGGCCCGGCACCTCCTCCCGCACGGCCGCGAGCACCGACTGGTCGGCGGCCACGGCCACCGTCCGCCCGGAGCGCCTCAGTTCGACCTCGAAGGGGGTGCCGCCGGCCGGGGCGAGCGCCGAGAAGCGCTCCAGGCGCGGGGTCCGTCCCTCCGGCATCGCGGCGGTGACGGCCTCCATCAGCCCCTCGGGGCCGC
The DNA here is from genome assembly GCF_043084305.1 of Streptomyces sp. NPDC014656. Lineage (NCBI taxonomy): Bacteria > Bacillati > Actinomycetota > Actinomycetes > Kitasatosporales > Streptomycetaceae > Streptomyces > Streptomyces sp. NPDC014656. Next base: position 433,597 of record NZ_JBIBZN010000004.1, on the reverse strand, counting down.
AGCAGTGGACGGCCGTCCCGGCGGGCACCGAGGCCAGGAAGGACAGGTCCGGCCGGCCGGCCTCGTCCTCCGCGACCACCGTCACCCGGTCCCGGCCGATCCGGAGCAGATCGGCCAGGTACGGCATGGTGGCGCGGGACCGGCCGCAGTAGACCAGCCGCCAGTCCGCGCCGGCCGCCTCGGCCGCCCGGACCATCGGCAGGACCGGGGTGATCCCGATGCCGCCGGCGACGAAGACGTACGCGGGGGAGGGGGCCAGCGGGAAGCGGTTGCGGGGGCCCCGGATCTCGATCTCGACGCCCTCGTGGAGCTGTTCGTGCACCTCGCGGGAGCCGCCCCGGCCGCCCCGCTCCTCCTCGACGAGCCGGGCCGCGATCCGGTAGACGTCCGCCTGGCCGGGGTCGCCGCAGAGCGAGTACTGCCGGACCCGGCCCGAGGGGAGCACGAGGTCGAGGTGGGCGCCCGGCTCCCAGGACGGCAGCCGCTCGCCCTCCAGGCGCAGTTCGACGACGCCCTCGGCGGGCACGGACCGGCCGGTGACGGTCACCCGGCGCGGGACGGTCGCCCCGCGCCCGTAGCCGGAGACCGGGGTCTCCAGGGACGGCAGCGGCCAGAGCGGCGCGCTGGTCATCCGGGAGCGGACCGCCCGGCGGACCAGGAGCGCGGCGCCGGCGACGAGGGCGACGGTGGTGAACCGGGCCATCAGCGGCCTCCGTTGGCGCCGGGGGAGGAGGCGAGGTAGGCCAGGGCCTGCGCGGTGTCGCCCTCCTGGGAGGGGTGGTAGGCGCGGCTGAGGTAGCGGGGGATCGAGCGCAGCACGTCGGGGGTGGCGGGCAGCACGCCCTCGCGGCCCCTGCGGTAGAAGTCCGCCCAGGACGCCTTGGGGTCGAGCAGGCCGGGGTCGTTCTCCAGGAAGAAGCGGACCCCGCGCTGCCAGAGGAAGACCAGCGCGCCGAAGGCGAGCGCCCAGGTGCGGGCGCGGCGCCGGTAGCCGCCGTCGAGGTGCATGAACAGCTCGAAGGCCACCGAGCGGTGCTCGACCTCCTCGGCGCCGTGCCAGCGCAGCAGGTCCATCATCATCGGGTCGGCGCCGCGCCGGTCCAGCTCCTCGGCGTTGAGGATCCAGTCGCCGAGGAAGGCGGTGTAGTGCTCGATCGCGGCGATCAGCGCGACCCGCTCCATCAGCCACCAGCGGCGCGGCCGGCCGGGCGGCAGCGTCCGGTCGCCGAGCAGCTTCTCGAAGAACCAGTCGACCTGCGCGGTGTACGGCGTCGGGTCGAGGCCCTGTGCGCGCAGGTGCGGCAGGACGTCGTCGTGCGCCTGCGAGTGCACGGCCTCCTGGCCGATGAAGCCGATGACGTCCTCGCGCAGCCGGTCGTCGGTGATGTACGGCAGCGCCTGCTGGTAGACGTGCACGAACCACCGCTCACCGGCCGGGAGCAGGAGGTGCAGCACGTTGATCGTGTGCGTGGTGAAGGGGTCGCCGGGAACCCAGTGGAGCGGGGTCTCCTGCCAGTCGAAGGCGACCTTGCGGGCCTTGAGCTCGACGTGTTCCGACGCCACCGGTGCAGGCTGCGTATTAGACATGCCGTCAATGTACTGAGGAGTAAGCACGGGGAACAGAGCCGTGCACTCCCTTTTTCGGCCCGCCGCGCGCCCCGCCGCGCGCCCCGTGCCGCGGGGCCTCGCGCACGGCCCCCGCCCCGCGCCCCGGTACGGCCCCCCAGCCGCGCCGGCTCACCGCAGGGCGGGCATCCGGCGGCCGTCCTCCAGGGTGGCGCTCAGCTCCGCACGGGCCCCCGCCGCCGCCTTCGCGGCCAGCACCGGGCCCTCGGCGCGGGCCGCCACCGCCCCCTTCACCTCCACCGAGGCCACGTCCGGGCCGCCCGCCGCCAGCACGTACCAGCCGCCGCCCGGCGCCTGCCACAGCGCCCCGGCCAGCACCCTCGGCTCCCGCACCCCGCACGCGGGCGCGTCCTGCGCGCGGGCGGCGAGCGCGGCCGGCGCCTTCCGGTCCGGCGGCAGGAACTGCGCGAGCACCCGGGTGCCGGTGCCCCGCCAGGTCTCCGCCCGGGTGCACACCCAGGCGGCCCGCCCCGCGCCCTCCGGCAGCGTCTGCCGGGCGAACCGCCAGGACCGCACCGAGCGCACCCCCTGCCCGAGGACCGTCGTCAGCCCGCACGCCGTCCGCGACCAGGTCTCCCGCGCCTCGCGGCCGGTGGCGTCCACGGGCCTGCCGGGGGGACCCCACAGCAGCCGGGCGGGCAGCAGCTCGCCGAGGTCGCCGAGCAGCCGGCCGCCGGAACCGTCCTCCACCTGGAGCGTGTTCCACCGCGCGCACTCCTTCGCGAGCGCCGGACTGGGCACGGCGTCGGTCACCCCGCGCGCGTCACGCCCCAGCGCCCACGGCTCCTTGCCGGGCATCAGCAGGTCCCGCACGGACGCGCCGGACACCCACGGGGCGGTCAGGTAGCGCACGTTGCCCGCCGCCCGCGTCACCACGACGGCGGCGGCCTCCGGGCCCTCCGCGCCGTCGGTCCGGGCGAAGTCCAGCGCGGCGCCCGCGCTCCCCTCCACCGGCTCGGCGTACCGCACGAGCCGCAGCCCGTCGTGGAAGAGCACCACCCGGGCCGCGTCCACCCGCCCCGCGAAGAGCAGCTGGGGCGGACCCATCGGCGGCCCGACCGGCGTGCCCGGCGTCGCCGACGACTCCACCGCCCCGCCGGGCCGCGCCCACACCGCGAGCGCCCGCCGCAGCAGCGGCGCGTCCCCGGCCAGCTCGCCGCGCGCGGGCCACACCGAGAAGTCCCGCCGTACGGCCCCGGGCCAGACCGCCGCGGCGACCCGCTTGACCGCCGCCGGGTCGAGGGCGGCCTCGGCGGCGGGGTTGCGGGCGTAACTCGGCGCCGCAGCACCGTTTCTGCCCCAGCCGTCCCCCGGGAGGCCGAGCAGCGCCCCGCACACCAGCAGCGCCACCACGCCCACCAGCACGGCCCGCCCGTGCTGCCGCCGCCGCAGCAGGTCCCCGGGTCGCGCCTGGAGGGTGCACGGATCGAACTCCGCGGACTCCAGCAGCGAGGCCCCGCTCAGCCGGCGCCCGGCCGGGGGAGCGGCGGGAGCGGGGGAGGGGCCGGGGGCTGCGGACGGGCCCGGAGCGGCCGGGGTGCGGCCCGGGCCCGCCTGCTCGGCCACCCGCTCGGGACGCTCGCCGCCGCGCGGCGCGGGCGCCGGCGGCGCGGACTCGGGGAGGTCCGGCTCCCCGTCCTCCAGCGCGGCCAGCTCGGCGAGCGCCGACTCCGGGTCCGGCGCCCCCGCCGCCGCGAGGACCCGCAGCACCTCCGCGTCGCCCTGCCGCTCCAGACCGCGCAGCACGTACGCGGCGCGGGCCGGGGCGGAGAGCCGGGAGAGCAGCTGGTCCAGGGCGAGTTCGTCCGCCCCGCCGGCCCGGGGGAAGAGCCGCAGCCCCCACACCTGCGGCAGCAGCGGCGGCAGCTGCGCCCGGCGCGGCACCGCGAACCGCCGCAGCGGCAGCCCGGCCACCAGGGCCTGCCGCAGCACCTCGCCCCGCACGTACGCGTACCCGGGATCCACCGCGTCCTCGGGCCGCCGGGGCTCCGGCACCGCGGGCCCGGGCACCCGCCGCCGCGGCAGGGCGCGCTGCACGAGCGCGTGCGCGGTCAGCACCCGCCGGTTGCGGCCCATCGTCGGCGGCAGGACCAGATAGGCGATGCGGACGAGGCGCGGATAGCGCTCGACGAGGGCGGCCTCGGCCTGCTCGACGTCGACGGGGCCCACGGGCGAGGGAACGAGATCCTGGGTGCTCACGTTCAGCAGAACGAGCGATTCTTCCGATGGTCACCCCGGCCGGCTCCCCGCCCCTCAGGCCGCGTACACCGTCAGGCGCTCGCGGATCAGCTCGGTGAGCTCGTCGGGCACGCCGAGCCCGTCCCGCACGTACGCCTCCATCGAGCCGTGCCGCTCCGCGACCTCCTCCAGCCCGGCGTCCAGGTACTCCGGCAGGACCCCGATCATCGCGAGCGCCAGCTCGGGGTCGCCGCCCTGGGTGACGAAGCCCTCGATCATCGGCGCGAACGCCAGCCGCACCGCCGGGTTGACCCCCAGGTACTCCTCCCGGACCGCCGCCTCGTCCGCCCCGAGCAGCGTGAGCACCACCGTCGCCGCCCAGCCCGTGCGGTCCTTGCCGGCCGTGCAGTGGAAGAGCAGCGGCCCCGCGCCGGGCGTGCCCAGCTCGGTGAGGAGGGCGCGGTAGGAGGCGCGGGCCGAGTCGCTGCTGACGAAGGCGCGGTAGGTGCGCCGCATCGCCTCGAGGATCCGGCCGCCGCCCAGGTGCCGTTCGGCCAGCGCCGGATCCGTGAGGAGCGTCTTGAGCCGGGCGGCCGGCGGCAGTCCGCTCGCGGCCAGGTGGTCGGCGAGCACGTCCGCGACGAGCAGCCGCGCCCCGTCGGGGAGCCGGTCGGGCCGGTCGGCCCGCTCGGCGGCGGTCCGCAGGTCGACGACGGTCCGCAGCTTCAGCCCGGCCACCACCGCCTCCTCCGGCTCCAGCCGGTCGAGCTGCGCCGAGCGCAGCACGAGCCCGGACCGGACGGACCGCCCGCCGCCCAGCGGCAGGCCGCCGAGGTCCCGGAGGTTGGCGACGGAGGTGGCGGGAATCGCGGGCATGGGCTCGGTCTCCAACCGTTGCGCGGCTTTCCTCCCGACCGTAGCGGCCCGCGCCGGACTCGGCACCACCAGCCAGGAGCGGGGGCGGCGCGGGCCCGGAGCGGACCTTTCCGTACCGCCGGTGGGCGGACCCCCGCCCCCTGGGGGACGGTCAGGGCAGGTACTTGTAGCCGACCCGCCGCACGGTCTGGATCGTGTGGCGGTGCTCGGCGCCCAGCTTGCGGCGCAGCCGGGCCACGTGGACGTCGACCGTGCGCCCGTCGCCCACGTGGCCGTACCCCCACACCGTCTGCACCAGCTGGTCGCGGGTGTGCACCCGGTGCGGGTGGGCCACGAGGTGGGCGAGCAGCTCGAACTCCAGGTACGTCAGGTCGAGCGCCCGTCCGTCGACGGTGGCGATCCGCCGTTCGCCGTCGATGCCGACCGGCCCCTCGGGGGCGGCCCCGGGTTCGGGCTCGGCCGGCGCGGGCGCCTGCCGGTCGGCCGGGAGCAGGACCAGGTAGCCGACCATCGGCGGCCGGCCCGGCAGCGCGGGCAGGGCGTGCGGCGGGGCGGGCAGCAGCGTGGCGCCCGGCGGCAGGAGGCCGGCGACCCGGGCGAGCCCGGCGGCCTCGTCGGGGGCGACGGCGCGCAGGCGGGGACGGGGAGCGGCAAGCGGGGCGGCGGCAGCCTGGGTGTGGGCCATGGGAGGACTCAGCTCTCTCGCGCGAGGTGCGGGACGGACCGGAGGTCGTACGTCATGCGTCATGCGCGTCGGCCGAAGGCCGGGGGACCGGAGTCTGCCGGTCGTGGCTTTAGGGGGCCGACGCGTTCCTCACGCGCCGACAGCACCGGTCGTAGTCGTGGTGCTGACGGGAAGGCCAGAACGGCTCGAGGTCGAGTCGACCCCTCGCGCTGTCGTTCCGCTCCTCGCTGGCCATATCCCTATTGAACCAGAAGGGAACGGACCTGAGCAGCCCCGGGGCGGCCAAATCCCCTGTCGTCCCGCCCACATGGCGAAAAGGGGCGCCCACCGTGCGGAACGGTGGGCGCCCCTTCACGGGAAGCGCGTCTGCGGGACGATCAGACCTGGCCGGCCTTGGCGAGCGCCTCGCAGCAGGTGTCCACGATGAGGCGGGTCACCACGTACGGGTCGACGTTCGCGTTCGGGCGGCGGTCCTCGATGTAGCCCTTCTGGTCCTGCTCGACCTGCCACGGGATGCGGACCGAGGCGCCGCGGTCCGAGACGCCGTAGGAGTACTCGTCCCACGGGGCGGTCTCGTGCAGGCCCGTCAGGCGCTCGTCGATGCCGGCGCCGTAGTTCTTGACGTGGTCGAGCGGCTTCGAGCCCTCGCCCAGCGACTCGCAGGCGGTGATGATCGCGTCGTAGCCCTCGCGCATCGCCTTGGTGGAGAAGTTGGTGTGCGCGCCCGCGCCGTTCCAGTCGCCCTTCACCGGCTTCGGGTCGAGCGTCGCGGCGACGTCGAAGTCCTCGGCCGTGCGGTAGAGCAGCCAGCGGGCCACCCACAGCTGGTCGGAGACCTCCAGCGGGGACAGCGGGCCGACCTGGAACTCCCACTGGCCGGGCATGACCTCGGCGTTGATGCCGGAGATGCCGAGACCGGCGGTGAGGCAGTTCTCCAGGTGCGCCTCGACGATCGGACGGCCGTGGATCTCGTCCACGCCGACGCCGCAGTAGTAGCCGCCCTGCGGGGCCGGGAAGCCGTTGACCGGGAAGCCGAGCGGGCGGGTGCCCTCGAAGAAGGTGTACTCCTGCTCGATGCCGAAGATCGGCTCCTGCGCGCCGTACTTCGCGGCGACCTCGGCCAGCGCGGCACGGGTGTTGGACTCGTGCGGCGTCATGTCCGTGTTGAGGACCTCGCACAGCACCAGGACGTCGTTGCCGCCGCGGATCGGGTCCGGGCAGGAGAAGACCGGCTTGAGGACGCGGTCCGAGGCGTGGCCCTTGGCCTGGTTGGTGCTGGAACCGTCGAAGCCCCAGATCGGCAGCTCCGCCAGCGGCAGGCCCTCGCCCGCGATGATCTTCGTCTTGGAGCGAAGCTTCGCGGTCGGCTCGGTGCCGTCGATCCAGATGTACTCAGCCTTGAAGGTCACGGGGTCATCCTTAGGGCGTGGCGTGCTGCTGCGGGTGTCCGCGGCGGCTCGCGGCGCTGCGAGAAGCTGCGGGGCGGCGGCGGACGCCGGCCGGTGACCCGGCCCGCCGCCCGTTGGCGCCTTTCGTGTGACCGCAGCTTCGCAACACGGGATTTCCCTTCGGTTGCCCGTTTGTGAACCCCGTGTTACTCAGCCTTCCCGCGTTTCGCGCGCCGCCTGTGCGAGACCGTGCGCGTCGAGCAGCGCGCCGAAGCCGGCCGCGCGGATCCGCCGGACCAGCTCCTCGCGCGAGGTGCCCAGCGCCTCGGCCGTCCGGCCCGGGTGCCAGTCGCAGGAGGCCAGCCTGCGGAGCAGGTAACCCCTCCTGACCTGCGCGTCCGACAGCCGGAAGGTCTTCAGGTAGGCCGTCCGCCCCTTGTGGTCGGTGATCAGTTCGCCGATGTGCTGCTCCCGGCCGTCCCGCAGGAACGGCGGCAGGAACCGGTACAGCGCGAACCGCCCCGTCCGCCGCACCCGCTCGAAGGCGTACGGCGTCTCCAGCAGGTCGCGCGCCATCAGCCCGTCGTGCGCCACCGCCCAGCGCCGCTCCTGCTCCCGGGCCGCCGCCCGCAGGTCCGCGAGGTCCCGGACGCCACCCGCGCCGTCCCGGATCCGGGACGCGAACTCCGGCACCGGAGCGCCGTAGTGCGCGTACTGGTGCACCAGCTCGCCGAACAGGTCCTCCACCAGCGTCGGGTGCAGCAGCCGGTAGTCCTCCGGGTGGGGGACGACGAAGGCGGCGGCCAGCGCGTCCGCCGCGTACACCAGCACCCCGCACTGGCCCGGGTGCACCTCGAAGACCCGCAGCGCCTCCGCGAGCCCCGGCACGTCCACGCCCGCGTACGCCGCCTCCGCCCGCGGCGACAGGCCCCGCCGCAGCGCCTCCCGCGACCACTCCTGCCACAGCACGGACGGACCGCCGAAGTGCAGCGAGAGGTACCCCTCCAGGGCGAGGTGGAGCGGCAGGAACCGCAGCCGCCGCTCGCCGCGCCGCTGCTTGGCGAGCCGGTGGTGCGGGGCGCGCAGCGGCACGGCGGCCGGCGGTCCGTCCCCGAGCCGGGTGCCGTACGCCGCCTCCTCCCGCTCCGCCCCCGACCAGTCCGCGACGAAGCCGTGCGGGATGTAGGAGGTGTAGGCGGTGCCGTCCCCGACGTCGACGGACGAGGACCCGTCCCGGCGGGTCCGCCCGTACGCCTCCCGGTGCAGCCGCAGCCCCTCGACCGGCTCGGCCCGCACCAGCGGCACCAGGCGGATCCCGCCCCACACCTGCGAGGGCCGCACGCCGAGCCCGGTCAGGTCGATCCGCGTCACGCCCTCTCCCCCTTCGCGTGCGCCGCGAGGAAGTCCGCCACCCGCCGGTCCAGATAGGCGCGCAGCTCCGTCAGCCCGGTCCGCCCCTCGGCGAACCCGGCGATCTCCACCAGCGCCGGCAGGTCCTCCGCGTCCCGGATGCCGACCGCCGGCACCGAGGGCCCCAGCCGGCGCACGTCGAACACCCCCGCGTCGTATACGGGGTTCACGTGGACCGCCGCCGTCCGCCGCCCCGGATCCAGCCGGGTCCGCCAGACCCGCAGCACCTCGCCCGCGAGCCCCGGCGGCGCGTTGTCCCAGCCGTCCGAGACGATCACCAGCCGGTCGGGCCCGCCGTCGAGCGCGTCGAGGATCCGCAGCCCCAGCGGCGTGGGCCCGTACGGCCGGACCAGCAGCGGATCCGTACCGCCCGAGGTCCACAGACCGGTGTACGCCCCCGGCGCCGCCAGCGCCTCCAGGAGGAAGTGGCAGCCGAGCGCCACGGCCAGCGGCCGGCGCCGCTTCACCGCCGAACCCGACGAGGAGAAGCTGTCGTCCAGGACGGCCGCGACCCGCCCCCAGCTCCCCGCGTACGGCCCCGCCGCCCGCCGCGCCGCCGCCCGCAGCGCCCCCGTCAGCTCGGCCCGCCGCTCCGCCCGCTCCGCGAACGGCAGCGCCAGCACGTACAGCGCCAGCCGGGTCAGCGGCATCCCGCCCAGCGCGGTCGCCGGCCCGGCGCCCCGCCCGGCGGCCCGCTCGGTCCGCAGCCGCTCCAGCCGGGTCATCCGGGGCGCGATCCGCTCCAGGAAGACCGCCCGGTCCACCCCGTGCTTCGCCGCGAAGCCCTCCGCGACGGTGAACGGCAGCCCGTACAGCGCGCCCTCCTCGTACCGGGCCCGCCGGCAGGCCTCCAGCATCGGGTGCGCGTACCGCGTCCGGCGCCCGGGCGCGAAGAGGAAGTCGTTGGTCTCGGCGTCGGCGGCCGGCAGGTGCGCGTGCCGCAGCGCGGTCTTCACCCCGGTCCGGTACTTCACGGCGTCCAGCGCCGGATCGGGCCGCGCGGCCAGCCACTCGCGCGTGATCGCGCGCGTCCGCCGGTTGTTCACCCCCGCGGCGCGCAGCACCCGGAACAGCCGGTACACCCGCTGCGGGGCCATCCGCGCCAGCCGGGCCGCGACCAGCCGCCCCTCTCCCTCACCCGCCTCGCCCGGCGTCCGCAGCAGCTGCTCGACGACGAGCGCGGCGTTGTGGTCGTTGATGTCGAGCGCCAGGCACGCCGCGTACAGCGGCCGGTAGTTGACCCGCACGTACGCGTGGAGGAAGTCGAGCGACAGCCGCTGCTCGGCGGCGGACGACCGGAACTCCCGCTGCCCCGTGGCGGTCACGGCCGCGTTGACGAACAGCAGCACGTCCTCGGCGGCGACGAGCTCGGACACGGCGGGCCCCCTTCTCGCGCGTCGGCGTGCCGGCCGGGGAGAGGAAGCGCGATCAGCGAAGACGTTGCTTTACGAGGCAGGTATCGGAAGTCGCACCGAAGTCCCGCGGCCGGCACCCGAGCAAACTAACACCGGCCCGGGGGCGCCGGGCCAGCGGATTTCCAAGCCGTGGACCACGGGCGCGAGCGATCCGCCCGTGGACGACGAGGGCCCCGGGCCCGGCCCTGTGGACGGCGGAGGCCCCCGGGGTCCGGCCCGTGGACAACGGGGACCCCGGGCCCCGGGCCGGGCAGACTGGCCCCATGGCGCATCACTCCCTCCCCGACCGCCCCCGCATCGGCCTCCTCGGCACCGGCCCCTGGGCCGCCCGCACCCACGCCCCGGCGCTCGCCGCCCACGAGGGCGTCGAGTTCGCGGGGGTGTGGGGCAGGCGTCCCGAGGCGGCCGCCGAACTGGCCGCCGCCTCCGGCACGCGCGCGTACGAAGACCTGGACGCCCTCCTCGACGCCTGCGACGCCGTCGCGGTCGCGCTCCCGCCGGACGTCCAGGCGCCGATCGCCGCCCGCGCGGCCCGGGCCGGCCGCCACCTGCTGCTCGACAAGCCCCTCGCCACGACGGTCACGGCCGCCCGCGAGGTCGTCGACGCGGCGGACGCCGCGGGCGTCGCCTCGGTCGTCTTCTGCACCCTGCGCTTCGCCCCGGAGACGGCCCGCTGGATCGAGGAGCGGCGGGCCGAGGGCGGCTGGTACGTCGCCGAGGCCCGCTGGCTCGGCTCCCTCTACGCCCCCGGCTCCGACAGCCCGTACGCGGCCTCCCCGTGGCGCCGCGACAAGGGCGGCCTGTGGGACGTGGGCCCGCACGTCCTCTCCGTCCTGCTCCCGGTCCTCGGCGAGGTGACCGCCCTGACGGCGGCGAGGGGCCCGGAGGACACCCACCACCTGGTCCTCCGCCACGCCTCGGGCGCGAGCAGCACGGCGACCCTGAGCCTGAGCGCCCCGCCGCCCGCGGCGGGCGCGTCGCTCACCCTGCTCGGCACGGCGGGCCGCGCCGAGCTGCCGCCGTGGAACGGCGCGGCCGACGCCTACGCCCACGCCGTCGACGCCCTCCTCGCGGCGGCGGCCACCGGCACCCCCCACCCCTGCGACGCCCGCTTCGCCCTCCGCCTCACCGAACTCCTCACGGAGGCCCAGACCCGCGCGGAAGCCCGCTGACGGCCCCGGCCGGGGACCGCTAACCCCGGCCGATGGCGTCCCGCACGGCCTCCTCCGACCGCCCGACGACGGCGCTGCCGTCGTCGGCGGTGATGAGGGGCCGCTGGATGAGCCTCGGGTGCGCGGACAGCGCCTCGATCCACCGCTCGCGGTCCTCCGGCTCCCGCCCCCACTCCTTCACCCCGAGCTCCCGGGCCTCGGCCTCTCCGGCCCGCGTGATGTCCCACGGCTCCAGCCCCAGCCGTCCGAGAACGTCCCGGATCTCCTCCGCGGAGGGCACGTCCTCCAGGTACTTCCGGACGGTGTACCCGGCCCCCTCCGCGTCGAGCAGGGTGAGGGCGCTCCGGCACTTGGAACAGGCGGGATTGATCCAGATCTCCATCCCCCGAAGTTACCCCGAACCCCGTCCGACCAGGCCCGATTGTCAGTGCTTGCGCCTAAAATAGGAGCTGAAGGCAAGGGCCCCGGGGAGGGCCCCCGCCACCGTTCGCCAGGAGGTAGCCCATGGCAGCAGCCGTGATCCGCAGGCCGTCCATCGAACCCTTCACGCCCCTCCAGAAGAAGGCCCTCCCGGCCGGCCGCCCGCGCGAGTGGTACGTCACCCACAACCGCCGCCTCAAGGCGATGCGCCTCGCCATCGCCCTGCTCGACTCGGGCGTCTACGTCCCGTCGAAGGCCACGAACGCGACGATCCGCACCATGGCCGAGCGCATAGGCATCCACCCGCCCTCCGACACCACCTGCCGCCTGGTCCGCACCCTCATCCGCTACAACCGCTGACGCGGGGGGACCGAGGGGGGACCGAAGCGTGAGGACGGCGAAGGCCGCCGCCCCGGGGTTCCGGGACGGCGGCCTTCTGCGTGGGCGTCGGTGCGCCGCGCGGTTTAGAGGTCGTAGTAGAGCTCGAACTCGTGCGGGTGCGGGCGCAGCTGGATCGGGGCGATCTCGTGGGTGCGCTTGTAGTCGATCCAGGTCTCGATCAGGTCGGAGGTGAAGACGCCGCCGGCCTGGAGGTACTCGTTGTCCTCCTCCAGGGCCTTGAGGACGGCCTCCAGGTTGGTCGGGACCTGCGGGACGCTCGCGTGCTCCTCGGGAGCCAGCTCGTAGAGGTCCTTGTCGATCGGCTCCATGGGCTCGATCTTGTTCTTGACGCCGTCGAGGCCCGCGAGGAGGAGGGCGGAGAAGGCGAGGTACGGGTTCGACGACGGGTCCGGCGCGCGGAACTCGACGCGCTTGGCCTTCGGGTTCGAGCCCGTGATCGGGATGCGCATGGCGGCGGAGCGGTTGCGCTGCGAGTAGACCAGGTTGACCGGCGCCTCGAAGCCCGGGACCAGGCGGTGGTAGGAGTTCACCGTCGGGTTGGTGAAGGCGAGCAGCGACGGGGCGTGCTTGAGGATGCCGCCGATGTAGTAGCGCGCGGTGTCCGACAGGCCCGCGTAACCGGCCTCGTCGTAGAAGAGCGGGGCGCCGCCCGACCACAGCGACTGGTGGACGTGCATGCCCGAGCCGTTGTCGCCGAAGATCGGCTTCGGCATGAAGGTCGCGGACTTGCCGTTCCGCCAGGCGACGTTCTTGATGATGTACTTGAACAGCATCAGGTCGTCGGCCGAGGCGAGCAGCGTGTTGAACTTGTAGTTGATCTCGGCCTGGCCGGCGGTGCCGACCTCGTGGTGCTGGCGCTCGACCTGGAGGCCGACCTTCTCCAGCTCCAGGGACATCTCGGAGCGAAGGTCGGCGAAGTGGTCGACCGGCGGGGCCGGGAAGTAGCCGCCCTTGTAGCGGACCTTGTAGCCGCGGTTGTTCTCCTCCGCACCGGTGTTCCAGGCGCCGGCCTCGGAGTCGATGTGGTAGAAGCCCTGGTTCGCGGAGGTCTCGAAGCGGACCGAGTCGAACACGTAGAACTCGGCCTCGGGGCCGAAGTACGCGGTGTCGGCGATGCCGGTGGAGGCGAGGTACGCCTCGGCCTTCTTCGCGATGTTCCGCGGGTCGCGGCTGTAGGCCTCGCCCGTGATCGGGTCGTGGATGAAGAAGTTGATGTTGAGCGTCTTGTCGCGGCGGAACGGGTCCAGGCGGGCCGTGGAGAGGTCCGCGCGCAGCGACATGTCGGACTCGTGGATGGCCTGGAAGCCGCGGATCGACGAGCCGTCGAAGGCCAGCTCCTCGGACGGGTCGAAGGCCGTCGCCGGGATCGAGAAGTGCTGCATCACGCCGGGAAGGTCGCAGAAGCGGACGTCGACCATCTTGACGTCCTCGTCCTTGATGAACTTCGCGACCTCTTCGGCGTTCTGGAACCCGTGCTTGGACATCCAACTCCTCCTACTCCCGGCCCGGGGAGGGGCGGGGTTGCAGCTCGGTGATGCGGCCAGTGCGGTGGCGCACGCTCGGACCCGACCCTAGGCAGTCGGGATTTCTCAAGCATGACCCATTTGTTTCGTCGAAGTTAACCGGGACGGTTGCGGCCGGCTCGTGTCGTGCCCCATCCGCACCCGGACCGAAGTGATCGAAAACGGGCGCAGTACGGTGGTCGGGTGGACAACAGGCAAGCACTCGGATCGTGGCTCTCCGGCCCCCGCGCCGCGGCGGAGCAAGCAGGTGTGGACTTCGGCTACCGGGGGCAGCAGCTGGGCCTCCCCGAGGAAGGGCCCGGCTCCATCGCCCGCCCGGGGGCGCGGCTGGGCGCGCTCGCCGTGGACTGGGGGCTGTGTCTGCTGATCGCATACGGTCTCATCACCGACGGCTACGGGCAGGCGACCAGCAACTGGGCCCTGCTCATCCTGTTCGTCCTGAACGCCCTGACCGTCGGCACCGTCGGCGCCACCCCGGGCAAGCTCCTCTTCCGCCTGCGGGTCGTCTCGGCCGCGGGCGGCCGCCTCTCGCTGCCCCGCGCCGTGCTCCGCGCCGCCCTCACCTGCCTGGCGATCCCCGCCCTCGTCTGGGACCGGGACGGCCGCGGCCTCCACGACCGCTTCTCCGGCGCCGTCCAGGTCCGGGCCTGAGCCCGGGACCCGCGCGCCGAAAAGGCGGTGCCCCGGACCTCGAAGGTCCGGGGCACCGCCTTTTCCGGTCGTGGCGCGCGTCAGCGCATCTTTCCGCCGCGCGGCATCTTCATGCCCTTGGGCATCGGGCCCTTCGGCAGCGGCATGTTGCTCATGAGGTCGCCCATCGCCCGCAGCCGGTCGTTGGCCGCCGTCACCTGGGGGCCGCTGAGCAGCCGGGGCAGCTTCAGCATCTTGGTGCGGACCTTCTTGAGGGGGACCTGGCCCTGCTCCTCGTCGTTGCCGACGACGATGTCCGTCACCGGCACGTCGACCAGGATGCGGGCCATCTTCTTCTTCTCCGCCACGAGGAGCGGCTTCAGCCGGTTCGGGTTGCCCTCGCCGACCAGGACGATGCCCTGGCGGCCGACCGCCCGGTGCACGACGTCCTGGCTGCGGTTCATCGCGACCGCGGGGGTCACCGTCCAGCCGCGCCCGATGTTCTGCAGCACCGCCGCGGCGGCGCCCGGCTGGCCCTCCATCTGCCCGAAGGCGGCCCGCTCGGCGCGCCGTCCGAAGACGATCGCCATCGCCAGGAACGCCAGGACGAAGCCCAGGATGCCCAGGTAGACCGGGTGCCCGATCAGGAAGCCGATACCGAGGAGGACACCGAGTACGACGATGCCCACGCCGGCCACGACGAGCCCGACCTTGGGATCGGCCTTCCGGGTCATCTTGTACGTGAGGGCGATCTGCTTCAGTCGCCCTGGGTTCGCGGCGTCAGCGCCGCCCGTGTTTGCCTTCCTCGCCATGCCTTGAAGTCTACGTGGCCCGGGACGTCCGGCCGGACGCGGCCTCCAGGACGTCCTGGGCCTCGATGCGGTCCTTGGCGCGGCGGCGGTCCTCCAGGACGGAGGTCCAGGCGTTGCGGCGGGCGGTGCGCTGTCCGGCGCCCAGGAAGAGGGCCTCGACGGCCCGCAGGGCGCCGGTGACGGACGGAAGGGCACTGGCGCGGACGTGCGTCGACGCGGCCGGCATGAGGGGTCCTCTCTCGCGTGCGGATGAGACGAGGTGGGGGAGCGGGCTGGTGGTGGCGGTGTGTTCCACCATGCTCACAGAACGGTGTTACCAGGGCATGACCCGGCGGTCAAACACAGATGAAACGCCGGCGCGGACCCCCGTACGGCGGAGCGGCCCGTACCGCCCCGCTGAACTGCGGGGCCGTACGGGCCGCCCTCCCGGTACGCGTTGCCTACCGGTAACCGCCTGTGCGGCGACTCACACGACCGGCAGGCCGGCCGCGGCCGCGCCGCGCTTCTCCGGGCTTCCGGT
>NZ_JBIBZN010000004.1:0-418444 GCF_043084305.1 Streptomyces sp. NPDC014656 | reverse complement strand
CGGTCGCGCTTCGCCTCGCCACCGCTCCGGCCGCGTGCCCGCCCTCGTTCCTCGGACGGACCCGCAACCTACGCTCCGGCTCGGCTGCGCTGCTCCGGGCTTCCGGTCGCGCTTCGCCTCGCCACCGCTCCGGCCGCGTGCCCGCCCTCGTTCCTCGGACGGACCCGCAACCTACGCTCCGGCTCGGCTGCGCTGCTCCATCGCCTGCTGGTAGAGGCGTCCGGCGCGGTACGAGGACCGGACCAGCGGGCCCGACATCACGCCGGAGAAGCCGATCTCGTCGGCCTCGTCCTTCAGCTCCACGAACTCCTGCGGCTTCACCCAGCGCTCCACGGGGTGGTGGCGCAGCGAGGGGCGCAGGTACTGGGTGATCGTGATGAGCTCGCAGCCGGCGTCGTGCAGCTGCCGGAGCGCCTCGCTGATCTCCTCGCGGGTCTCGCCCATGCCGAGGATCAGGTTGGACTTCGTGACCAGACCGTAGTCACGGGCCCGGGTGATGACGTCCAGCGAGCGCTCGTAGCGGAAGCCCGGGCGGATCCGCTTGAAGATCCGCGGCACCGTCTCCACGTTGTGCGCGAAGACCTCGGGGCGGGAGGCGAAGACCTCCGCCAGCAGCTCCGGCACCGCGTTGAAGTCGGGGGCCAGCAGCTCGACCTTGGTGCGGCCCGCGGCGCGCTCGGCGGTCTGCTGGTGGATCTGGCGCACGGTCTCCGCGTACAGCCAGGCGCCGCCGTCCTCCAGGTCGTCGCGGGCGACGCCGGTGATGGTGGCGTAGTTCAGGTCCATCGTGACGACGGACTCGCCCACGCGGCGCGGCTCGTCCCGGTCCAGCGCCTCCGGCTTGCCGGTGTCGATCTGGCAGAAGTCGCAGCGCCGGGTGCACTGGTCGCCGCCGATGAGGAAGGTGGCCTCCCGGTCCTCCCAGCACTCGAAGATGTTGGGACAGCCCGCCTCCTGGCAGACCGTGTGCAGGCCCTCGCTCTTCACGAGGCTCTGCATCTTCGTGTACTCGGGCCCCATCTTCGCGCGGGTCTTGATCCACTCGGGCTTGCGCTCGATGGGGGTCTGGGCGTTCCGGACCTCCAGGCGCAGCATCTTGCGTCCGTCGGGTGCGACTGCGGACACATCGGCTCCTGTAGCTTCGATTCTTCGGCGCACACCAGGGTACGCCCGTTGCTTCCATGCCTTGCTACGTCTGGCCAACCCGTGGCCAGAGCCCGGCATTCCTAGGCGGGGGCCTGCGCCGTCTCCCGTACGACCTCCCGCGGCTTCGGCTCCGCGTTCTCCAGCACGTCCCGCAGGTGCCGCTCCACCACCGGGAGGACCTCCTCGATGGTGACGTCGCGGCCCAGCTCGTTGGCGAGCGAGGCCACGCCGGCGTCGCGGATGCCGCACGGGATGATCCGGTCGAACCAGGCGTTGTCCGGGTTCACGTTGAAGGAGAAGCCGTGCATCGTGACGCCCTTGGCGACCCGGATGCCGATGGCGGCCAGCTTCCGGTCCTCGCGGCGCTGCCCGGCGTTGGATGGGGCGTACTCGGGGCCGTGCAGCCGCGGGTCGAACTCCTCGTCCGTCAGTCGCGGGTCGAAGTCCAGCGAGAGGCCGCCGAGGGACGGCCGCCGCTCGACCGGGTCGCCGAGGACCCAGACCCCGCTGCGGCCCTCGATCCGGGTGGTCTCCACGCCGAACTCGGCGGCGGTGCGGATCAGCGCCTCCTCCAGGCGGCGCACGTGCGCGACGACGTCCACCGGGCGGGGCAGCTTGAGGATCGGGTAGCCGACCAGCTGGCCGGGGCCGTGCCAGGTGATCTTGCCGCCGCGATCGACGTCGATGACCGGGGTCCCGTCGAGGGGCCGCTCGTTCTCCGCCGTGCGCCGGCCCGCCGTGTAGACCGGCGGGTGCTCCAGGAGCAGACAGGTGTCGACGGTCTCGTCGGCGAACCGCGCGGCGTGCACCTCGCGCTGCTTGTCCCAGGCCGCCCGGTACTCGACGGCGTCCTCGCCGAAGCCCAGGCGGACGAATTGCAGCTCACTCACGGCCATGCCTCCTCCCGGGTGCCCGCGGCCGGGTTCCGGGGATCGTCCCGGGGCGGGAGCCGGCCCGGCACCCTGCGTCTTACGCGCCCCTGCCACTGTACGGCGGCGCCGATACGTTCCTTCGGGCAGGTGGAAGGCCCGGAGGGCCGCCGGCGCGGGCCGGGCCGAGGTCAGCGCGGTGCGACAACGGGGGTTCCGGTTCCTCACACGATCGGATGAATGTGGGGCGAAGGTGGCGGTACGGGCCGGGATCACCGCTACATTCACGCCGTTCCATGAGGGTCGAAACGGGCTGCCACCTGCGCCCGGAAGGCAGGAGACCGCACAGCCGATGACGGAACGACCACCGCAGCGCGTCCCGAACCGCCAGCTCGCCGCGCTCATCACCGAGGCCGGGTTCTCCAACGCCGGACTCGCCAGGAGGGTGGACCAGCTCGGCCTGGAGCACGGGCTCGACCTGCGGTACGACAAGACCTCCGTGACCCGGTGGCTGCGCGGTCAGCAGCCGCGCGGCACCACCCCGGCCCTCATCGCCGAGGTCTTCACCCGCCGGCTCGGCCGCCGGCTCACCGCCCAGGACCTCGGGCTCGACGCCTGCGCGCCGGTCTACGCGGGCCTGGAGTTCGCCGCCACCCCCGAGGAGGCCGTCGACATCGTCAGCGGCCTCTGGCGCAAGGACTCCGGCAGCCACGCCGAACTCCGCAAGATCGCCTTCACCCCGGCCGGCCTCGTCGTCCCCAGTCGCGACTGGCTCATCGGCCGCGCCGACGACCGGGTCGCCCGCGGCGAGCAGCCGCCCGTGCCGGTGGTCCGCCCCGCCGCCACCGGCGGCCCGGTCCGCCCGATCGGCCAGGACCCCCGGGTGCCCCCGCAGGGCCGCTTCTCCGTCCCCCGCCAGCGCGGCACCGAACGGGGTCCGGGCCAGCGCGTCACCGCCGGCGACGTCGCCGCCCTCCGCTCCGTCGGCGACCTCTTCCGCACCCTCGACCACGCCTACGGCGGCGGCCACGCCCGCCAGGCCCTCGTCCGCTACCTGGAGCACGAGGCCGAGCCCATGCTCCGCGGCACCTACGGCGAGACCACCGGCCGGCGCCTCTTCGCCGCCGCCGCCGACCTCACCCGGCTCGCCGGCTGGACCTCGTACGACATCGCCGCCCACGGCCTCGCCCAGCGCTACTTCGTGCAGGCGCTGCGCCTCGCCCAGGCCGCCGGGGACCGGGCCTACGGCTCGTACGTGCTCCTCACCATGAGCTGCCAGGCCGTCTACCTCGGCCACGGGCGCGAGGCCGTGCAGCTCGCCCGGGTCGCCCAGCAGGGCGTCGGCCCCGCCGCCCCGCCCGTCGTCCAGGCGATGCTGCACGCCGTCGAGGCCCGCGGCCACGCCGTCCTCTCCGAGGCCCGCGCGTGCAGCGCCGCCCTCGTCCGCGCCGAGCGGGCCCTGGAGGCCGCCCGGCCCGGCGACGAGGTGCCCTACTGGGCCCGCCCCTTCGACGAGGCCCAGCTCGCCGACGAGCTCGGCCACTGCCACCGCGACCTCCAGCAGTACCGCCCCGCCGCCCAGCACGCCGAGCGGGCCCTCCAGCTCCGCGCCCCCGGCTACGCCCGCAGCCGCCTCTTCTGCCGGGTCGTCCTCGCCACCGCCCGGCTCGCCCTCGGCGAGCTGGACCAGGCGTGCGCGCTCGGCGCCGAGGCCGCCCAGCAGGCCGCCGAGATGCGCTCGGCCCGCGCGACCGAGTACGTCCGCGACTTCGAGCGCCGCCTGGAGCCCTACCGCGACGCCCCGCCCGTCCGCACCTACCGCGACCGCGTGGCCGCCCTGGGGCCCGTCTGACCCGCCCCGGGGGCCGTCAGGCCGCGTCCTCCTCCGCCTCCTCCAGGACCGCGGGGCGCAGGCCCAGGTCGGCCAGGACGGCGCCGGCGGCCCGCTCGCCGGAGGCCAGCGTGGAGCGCAGGGTGCCGGCCGCCCGGTGGTCGCCGCACACGTACAGGCCCGCGAGCAGCCGCACCGAGCGGCACGGGTCGTGCGCCGGGGGAGTGGCCAGGACCGCGTCCCGGGTGTGGTGCAGGGCCAGCAGCTCCCACTCGTCCGTGGAGGTCCCGTACAGCGCCGCCAGGTGCTTGCGGACCCGCCGCTCGGTGTCGTCCGGCGGCGCCCCGAGGACCGTCGAGGTGATCAGCGCCCGGCCCGCCGGCGCCCGCGTCGGGTCCACCGCGCTCATCACCGCCGTGTGCGCCACCGGACCGCCCGGGTCCGACTCCAGGAGCAGCGCCGGATCCGCCGCCGGCGCCGTCGGCGCCGTGTGGTGCAGCACCGTCACCGGGTGGTACGCCGGGACCCGCAGGCCCGGCAGGAGTTCCGCCGCCGAGCGCGCCCCCGTCGCCAGGACCACCGCCCGGCAGCCGACCGCCCCGTGCTCCGCCGTGACCACCCGCACCGCCGACACCCGGGTGACCCGGACGCCGGTCCGCACCGTGCCCGGCGGCAGCAGCGCCGCGAGGCGGGAGGGCAGCACCCCGGTGCCGCCCTCCGGCACCGACACCCGGCCCCGGGCGAAGGCCCGCAGCGCCAGGTCCGCCCGCCGGCTCGACACCGCCAGGTCCGGGTCGGCGAGCAGCGCCGCGAGGAGCGGGCGCAGCACCGTCTGCACGGTCCTGGCCGGCAGCCGGCCCGACAGCGCCTCGCGCGCGGTCCGCTCGGGCCGGGCGAGCAGCCGCTGCGTCGGGGTCGCCGCGAGCCGCACCAGCGAGGCGCCGAGCCGCGCCTGGTCCAGCGAGGCCGCCGGATGCCGGGGGGCGCTCGCGAGGGCGCGCGCCACGGTGAGCGCGCCCCTGCGGGCCCTCGGGTGCGGGGCGCCCCAGCGCGCGTACCGCCCGTCGGAGTGGATCAGCACCCCGGGCGCGAACGGGCGCGGCACCACGCCCTCCAGGCCCGGCAGGGCCCGCAGCTCCTCCGGGGAGAGGGTGAGCAGCCGGCCCACCCGGTCGAGCCGGAAGCCGTCCGTCGTGGTGGTGGCGTGCCGGCCGCCGAGGAAGGGCTCGGCCTCCAGGACGGCGACCGAGAGCCCCGCCCCGGTCAGCCGCCGGGCCGCCGTGAGCCCCGCGAGACCGGCGCCCACGACGACGACGTCGACCTCCCCGGGGCCGTCGCCGCCCCCGCCGGCCCCCCGGGGCCCCGGGACGGTGGTGCCCCGTGCGGCCTCCGGCACGGAGGTGCCCTCCGAGACGTCGTCCGCGTGCTGTGCCTGCTGTGCGCTGCGTGCGGTACTGAGCACGTGCCCCTCCCCAGGTCTGCGCCGCCTGTTGGTGGCCTATGCCCCCAACGGGCCCCCGGAATGCCCGGGTTCGCGATCCGTGTCGACTGGTGGGCACCGAGGTTAGGCAGCGCTCCCACGGCAGCGGGCCCGCGCGCGGCGGGCTTGCCGGAGCACGGGGGAGCGCAGGGAGCGCTCGGGCCCCGCTCAGCGGGGTGCGGCGGCCCGGATCGCCTCGTCGATGGTGGGGAAGGCGAAGGCGAAGCCGGAGGAGAGCAGCCGCTCCGGGACCACCCGCTGGCTGCCGAGGACGTCCGCCGCGAAGTCCCCGAGGACCAGCTTCAGCGCGGGCGCGGGGACCGGGAAGGGGGTCGGGCGGCGCAGCACCCGGCCCATCGCCGCGGTCACCTCCCGGTTGGTGACGGGCTCGGGGGCGGTGAGGTTCACCGGGCCGGAGAGCGAGGGGGTGTCGATCAGGTGGCGGAGGGCGGCGACCTCGTCGTGGAGCGAGATGAAGGACCAGTACTGGTGCCCGTCGCCCATCCGTCCGCCGAGTCCGGCGCGGAAGACGGGGAAGAGCCGCCCCCAGGCGCCGCCCTGACGGGCCACCACCAGACCGGTGCGGGCGTAGGTCACCCGGATCCCGGCCTCCTCGGCGGGGGCCGCCGCGGCCTCCCACTCCACGCAGACCGAGGGCAGGAAGCCGGTGCCGGCCGGGGCGCTCTCGTCCACCGCGCGGCTGCCGGTGTCGCCGTACCAGCCGAGGGCGGTGCCGCAGACCAGCGCCTCCGGCGGTTCGGCGAGCCCGGCGAGGGTGCGGGCGATCGCGGTGGTGCCGAGCACCCGGCTCTCCCGGATCTCCCGCTTGTACGCCTCGGTCCACCGGCGCTCGCCGACGCCCGCGCCCGCCAGGTGCACGACCGCGTCGACGCCGGTGAGTCCGGCACCGTCCACATGGAGCCGCTTCGGGTCCCACTCCACCTCGTCGGCGGCCCCGGCGGGGCGGCGGACGAGCCGGAGGACGTCGTGCCCGTCGGCGCGCAGGGAGCGGACGAGGGCGGCGCCGATGAGGCCGGAGGCCCCGGTGACGGCGACGCGCTTGCGGAGGGCGGAAGGCTGCATGGCCCCATCCTGCCCGCTGTCCGCCCGTTCGGTGCGGCCGGTGCCCGCCGGTGGCGCCGGTGTCCGCCCGCCGGCGGCGGAGGCGTGGCAGAGTGGCCGTCATGACCGTGCCGGAGACCTTCGTGATCCGAGGCGCCCGGGCGGGCGACGCCGAGCCGCTGGGGCGGCTGGACCGGGCGGCCTGGTCGCCGCTCCACGCGGTGCTGCCCGCGCCCTCGGAGCCGTACCCGCCCTTCTTCGACGAGCGCCACCGGCCCGCCGACCACCTGGTCGCCGAGCGGGCCGGGGCCCTCCTCGGGTACGTGCGGGTGGGGCGGCCGACGCCGCTCGACTGCAACGCCCACGTCCGCCAGATCCAGGGCCTCGCCGTCGCCGACGAGGCCCGCGGCCAGGGGGTGGGCCGCGCCCTGCTGCGCGCCGCCCTCGCGAAGGCCCGCGCCGACGGGGCCACCCGGATCACCCTGCGGGTCCTCGGGCACAACGTCCCGGCCCGCGCGCTCTACGAGGCCGAGGGCTTCGTGGTCGAGGGCGTCCTCCCGGGCGAGTTCGTCCTCGGCGGCGCGCCCGTCGACGACGTCCTGATGGGCCGCTCCCTCAGCTAGGCGCGCTCCACAGCGCCACCCCGCCCATCAGTTCGCGCAGGCAGCGCAGGGCGAGGGCGGCGGGGGAGCCGGGGCCCTCGACGGGGGCGTCGGACTCGGCCCAGCTCTCCAGGGCGACGCGGATCGCGTCGGTGGCGGCCGCGGCGGCGAGCCGTACCTCCAGCGGGTCCGCCTCCGGTCCGGCGAGGGCGGCCAGGACCTCGCGCAGCCGCTCCTCCGACTCCTGGTTGACCCGGTACCAGACGGCCCGCAGCGCCGGGTCCTCGGCCGAGGCGCGCAGCAGCCCCCGGGTCCAGCGCAGTCCCTCCGCCCCGGCCTCGTCCACCGGGGTGAGGGAGGCGGCGATCGAGCCCTCCAGCGCGGCCCGCAGCGGGACGCCCGGCGCGGTGGCGGCGAGGGACTCCCGCCAGCGGTCGGCGCCGCCCGCGAGGAGCGGGGCGACGGCGTCCTGCTTGGAGCGGAAGTAGCGGTAGAAGGTGCGCAGCGCGACCCCGGCCCGCTGGGCGACGGCCTCCGCGGTGGTGCCGTCGGGCCCGTGCTCGGTGAACAGCCCGGCCGCCGCGCGGGCGATGTCCAGCTGGGTGGCGGCCTTGCGGCGCTGGGTCAGGGAGGGCGTCGCGGTCATCGGCTCGGTTCGGTTGCTCACCGTACGAGGGTACGGCCCCCGCCCCATGTCTACACGGAATGCAGTAGTGGCAAAACGTGCCACTCGGGCGTACGGTGGACATCAAGCAAGGAAGCTTGACATCGAGAGGTCGCCGCCATGAACCAGCTCACCCGTTACGAAGGACGCCGCGCGCTCGTCACCGGCGGCGGCTCCGGCATAGGCCAGGCCACCGTCCTGCGCATGCTCGCCGAGGGCGGCCGCGTCGTCGCCGCCGACATCAGCGAGGACGGCCTGAAGGACACCGCCGCCAAGGCCGGGGACACCGCCGACCGCCTCACCACGGTCGTCGTGGACGTCGCCGACGAGGAGTCGGTCCGCGCCGGCGTCGCCGCCGCCGTCGAGGCCCTCGGCGGCCTGGACGTGCTGGTCAACGCGGCCGGGGTGCTCCGCTCCTCGCACACCCACGAGACCGGCCTCGACTCCTTCGAGCAGGTGATCCGGATCAACCTGACCGGCACCTTCCTCGTGATCCGCGAGGCGATCCCGGCGCTCCTGGAGGGCGACGGCTCCGCCGTCGTCAACTTCTCCTCGACCTCCGCGGTGTTCGCCCATCCCTACATGGCGGCCTACGCGGCCAGCAAGGGCGGCATCCAGTCCATGACCCACGCGCTCGCCGCCGAGTACGCCAAGCGGGGCATCCGCTTCACCGCCGTCCAGCCCGGCTCCATCTCCTCCGGCATGACCGACGGCTCCGGCGCCAGCAAGCAGTCCACCGGCCCCGGCCTGCCCGCCGACGCCGACATGTCGCTCTTCATGAAGCTCGCCCCCGCCCTCGGACAGGGCTTCGCCGGTCCCGAGACCGTCGCCGGCGTCGTCGCGATGCTCGCCAGCGAGGACGGCCGCTTCATCACCGGCACCGAGGTCCGCGTCGACGGCGGCACCCACTTCTGAGCCCCGCCGCCGAAGGCCCCGGCTCCCCGCCGGGGCCTTCGGCATGCCCGGGAAGACGAGGCACGCCCGGGAGGACGGGGCCGGCCCGCCTACCCCGCCCCGAAGCGCCCCCACAGCCGGGGCAGCCGGGCCGCCAGGGCCGCCTCGTCCGACAGGTCCAGCGGCGCGCCCTCCGGCTCCCCGTACGGCATCACCAGGCCCAGGTCCGGGGTCTCCGTGCCGGTCAGCGTCTCGTACGCCTCGTCCGCCGCGAACCCGATCTCCTCGCCGTCCCCGTCCAGCTCGGGATCGAAATCCTCCAGGAGCTCCGCCAGCTCGTCCGGATCGGCGACACCGCCCTCGTACACCTCCCGGCCCTGGCCGATCAGCCAGCAGCGGAAGGCGTCGAAACCCTCCTCGCCCGCCCCGGCCCCGTCGAGCAGCACCGCCGCCGCGCCCCACACGTCCCAGTGGTACGCGCGGTTGAACCGGGCCTCGAAATGGCGCGCGTAGTCGAGCACCGTGTCCGGATCCAGCCGGGTCAGCCGTTCCACGAGCAGATCCGCCTGCTCCTCGGAGTCGCCCCCGGCGTCCGCGCGGGCGGCGTCGATGATCTCCCAGAACTCGGTCTCGTCCATCACGGGACCAGCATCCTGTCTCCACGACCGCGACGCACCCGGAAACCCGGGATTCCATCCGGACAGAAGATGTCGGGTATCGCTGCCAGGCTGAGAGCCATGACCACCGAGAAGAAGCCGCTGCACGGACGGATCTGCCTCGTCGCCGGGGCCACCCGGGGCGCCGGACGGGCCATCGCCGTCCAGCTCGGCGCCGCCGGAGCCACCGTCTACGTCACCGGACGCACCACCCGCGAGAGGGTCAGCGAGGTCGGCCGCGCCACCGAGACCATCGAGGAGACCGCCGAACTGGTGACCGCCGCCGGCGGCGAGGGCGTCGCCGTCCCCACCGACCACCTGGAGCCCGACCGGGTCCGCGCCCTGGTCGACCGGATCGACCGCGACCACGGCCGGCTCGACGTCCTCGTCAACGACGTCTGGGGCGGCGAACACCTCATCGTCGACACCTTCGGCAAGAGGACCTGGGACGTCGACCTCGCCGCCGGCCTCAGGATGCTCGAACTCGGCGTGCGGACCCACCTCATCACCTCCCACGCCGCCCTGCCCCTGCTCAACCGCCACCCCGGCGGCCTCGTCGTCGAGGTCACCGACGGCACCACCGCGTACAACGGCACGCACTACCGCGAGAACCTCTTCTACGACCTCGCCAAGAACGCCCCCATCCGGATGGCCTTCGGCCTCGCGAAGGAACTCGCCGACAGCGGCGGCACCGCCGTCTCCGTCAGCCCCGGCTGGCTCCGCTCCGAGCAGATGCTCGCCCACTTCGGCGTCACCGAGGAGAACTGGCGGGACGCCACCGCCCAGCTCCCCGACTTCGCCGTCTCCGAGTCCCCCGTCTACGTCGGCCGCGCCGTCGCCGCCCTCGCCGCCGACCCCGACCGCGCCCGCTGGAACGGACGGTCGCTCGACAGCGGACAGCTCGCGAAGGAGTACGGCTTCACCGACGAGGACGGCTCCCGCCCCGACTCCTGGGGCTTCATCCTCGCCAAGGAGACCGACCCGGACACCCGGGTCGAGGACTACCGGTAGCGCTCCGCCGCCGTCCGCGCCGCCTCGGCGAAACGGGCGCGCAAGGAGGCGGGGGCCACCACCTCCGCCTCCGGCCCGAGCCCGAACAGCTGGCCGAAGGCGACGTCCTCGCTCTCCACCCGCAGCGTCGCCGTCACCCGGCCGTCCCCCTCCGGCACGGCCCCCGCCAGCGCCTCCCCGGCCGCCGCCCGGTCCGTCACGTGCGGCAGCCGGCGCGCCCCCGCCTCCGTCAGCCGCACCACCACCTCGGCCCGCAGCAGCGAGCGCGCGAACTCGGCCGCCCGCTCCGCCCAGAAGGCCGCCAGGTCGAAACCGGGGTCCCGCTCGAAGCGCTCCCCGCCGACCGCCACCGCCGTGAACCGGTCCACCCGGTAGGTGCGGTACGCGCTCCCGGCGCGGGCGCACACGTACCAGACCCCCGCCTTCAGGACGAGCCCGTACGGCGCCAGCTCCCGCTCGACCTCCTCGCCGTCCCGCCGCCGGTAGCGCACCGACAGCGACCGGTCGTCCCAGACCGCCTCCGCCACCGCCGGCAGCAGCTCCGGCGTCACCGGCTCCTGGTACCAGCCGGGCGCGTCCAGGTGGAACCGGCGGGCCGCCGACCCCGGCGCGTCCGCCAGCGAGGGCAGCAGCGCCGCCGAGACCTTCAGCCGGGCCGCCGAGGCGGCGTCCTGGAGCCCCATGTCCCGCAGCGCGCCCGGCAGCCCCGAGAGGAACAGCGCCTCCGCCTCGTCCTTCGCGAGCCCGGTCAGCCGCGTCCGGTACCCGCCGACCAGCCGGTACCCGCCGGTCCTGCCCCGCTCCGAAAACACCGGAACCCCCGCCTCCGAGAGGGCGAGGGCATCACGGGTGACGGTCCGCTCCGACACCTCCAGCTCGGCGGCGAGTTCGGCCGCCGTCATGGAGGCGCGGTTCTGGAGGAGCAGGACCATCTTGATGAGGCGGGCGGCGCGCATGATCCCATCATGCGCGCCGCCACCGACAGCCGGACCGGCCGGCCCCGGGCCTTACAGGCCGTAGCGCTCGCGCGCCTCCTTCACGGCCGTCGCCGGGACCTCGCCGCGGCGGGCCAGCCGGGCCAGCGAGGCGGCCACGATCGACTGCGCGTCGACGCCGAAGTGGCGGCGGGCCGCGGCGCGGGTGTCCGAGAGGCCGAAGCCGTCGGCGCCCAGCGACGAGTAGTCCTGCTCGACCCACTGCGCGATCTGGTCCGGGACCTGGCGCATGTAGTCGGAGACCGCCAGGACCGGCGACTCGACGCCCGCGAGGGCCTGGCGCACGTAGGGCACCCGCTCCTCGCCGCGCAGGAGGGCGGCGTCCGCCTCCAGCGCGTCGCGGCGCAGCTCGGTCCAGGAGGTGGCGGACCACACGTCGGCGGCCACGCCCCACTCCTCGGCGAGCAGCTTCTGCGCCTCCAGGGCCCAGTGGATCGCGGTGCCCGAGCCGAGCAGCTGGATCCGCGGCGCGTTGGCCGGCACGGTCAGGCCGGCCGACTCGGCGGTGTTGAAGCGGTACAGGCCCTTGACGATGCCCTCGTCGACGCCCGCGTGGCCCGGCTTGGCCGGCTGCGGCATCGGCTCGTTGTAGACCGTCAGGTAGTAGAAGACGTCCTGGTCCTCGCCCGGCGCGGCCTCGCCGTACATCCGGCGCAGACCCTCCTTGACGATGGCCGCGACCTCGTAGGCGAAGGCCGGGTCGTAGGTCAGGGCGGCCGGGTTGGTGGCCGCGATGACGGGGGAGTGGCCGTCGGCGTGCTGCAGGCCCTCACCGGTCAGGGTGGTGCGGCCGGCGGTGGCGCCGACGAGGAAGCCGCGGCCGAGCTGGTCGCCGAGCTGCCACATCTGGTCGGCGGTCCGCTGCCAGCCGAACATCGAGTAGAAGATGTAGAACGGGATCATCGTCTCGCCGTGCGTGGAGTACGCGGTCGACGCGGCGATGAAGTCGGCCATCGAGCCGGCCTCGGTGATGCCCTCGTTCAGGATCTGGCCGTTGACGGCCTCCTTGTAGTACATCAGCTGGTCGCGGTCGACCGGCTCGTACGTCTGGCCCTTCGGCGAGTAGATGCCGAGCGAGGGGAAGAGGGACTCCATGCCGAAGGTGCGGGCCTCGTCCGGGACGATCGGGACCCAGCGCTTGCCGGTCTCCTTGTCGCGGACCAGGTCCTTCACGAGGCGCACGAAGGCCATCGTGGTGGCGATGGACTGCGAGCCGGAGCCCTTGTCGAAGGAGGCGAAGGCCTTCTCGGACGGGGCCGGGAGCGGGGCGACCGGGTGCACGCGGCGGGCCGGGGCGGGGCCGCCGAGGGCCGCGCGGCGCTCCTTGAGGTAGCGGACCTCGGGGGAGTCGGCGCCCGGGTGGCCGTAGGGCACCACGCCGTCGACGAACTGCGCGTCCGAGATGGGGAGTTCGAGGAGGTCACGCATGTTCTTGAACTCGTCCGTGCTCAGCTTCTTCATCTGGTGGTTCGCGTTCTTCGACGCGAAGCCCTCACCGAGGGTGAAGCCCTTGACGGTCTGCGCCAGGATCACGGTCGGGGCGCCCTTGAACTCCAGGGCGGCCTTGTACGCGGCGTACACCTTGCGCGGCTCGTGGCCACCGCGCGAGAGGTGGAAGCACTCCAGGATCTTGTCGTCCGAGAGCAGCTGGGCCATCGCGACCAGCGCCGGGTCCTTGCCGAAGAAGTCCTGACGGATGTAGGCGGCGTCGCGGGTCTGGTACGTCTGGACCTGCGCGTCCGGCACCTCGCGGAGGCGGCGGACCAGGGCGCCGGTGGTGTCGAGCGCGAACAGCTCGTCCCAGGCGTTGCCCCAGAGGGTCTTCACGACGTTCCAGCCGGCGCCGCGGAACTGGGCCTCCAGCTCCTGCACGATCTTGAAGTTGGCGCGGACCGGGCCGTCGAGGCGCTGCAGGTTGCAGTTGATGACGAAGGTCAGGTTGTCCAGACCCTCGCGGGCCGCCAGCGCGAGGGCGGCGGTCGACTCGGGCTCGTCCATCTCGCCGTCGCCGAGGAAGGCCCACACGTGCGAGGCGGAGACGTCCTTGATGGCGCGGTTGGTCAGGTAGCGGTTGAAGCGCGCCTGGTAGATCGCGGAGAGCGGGCCGAGGCCCATGGAGACGGTGGGGAACTCCCACAGCCAGGGCAGGCGCCGCGGGTGCGGGTAGGAGGGCAGGCCGTTGCCCCCCGACTCCTGCCGGAAGTTGTCGAGGTGCGACTCGTCCAGGCGGCCGTCGAGGAAGGCGCGGGCGTAGATGCCGGGGGAGGCGTGGCCCTGGATGTAGAGCTGGTCGCCGGAGCCGGGAGCGCTCTGGGACTCCTTGCCCTTGAAGAAGTGGTTGAAGCCGGTCTCGTAGAGCCAGGCCGCGGAGGCGAAGGTGGCGATGTGGCCGCCGACGCCGTGCTTGGAGCCGCGGGTGACCATCGCGGCCGCGTTCCAGCGGTTCCACGCGGTGATCTTCCGCTCCATCTCCTCGTCGCCGTCGATGACGGGCTCGGAGGAGGTGGGGATGGTGTTGAGGTAGTCCGTCTCCAGCAGCTTGGGCAGGGCCAGGCCCGCGCCCTCGGCGTGCTGGAGCGTGCGGCGCATCAGGTAGGCGGCCCGGTGGGGGCCGGCGGCCTTGGTGACGGCGTCCAGGGAGGCCGCCCACTCGGCGGTCTCCTCGGTGTCACGGTCCGGGAGCTGGTCGAGCTCGCTCGGAATCTTGCCTACGGGATCGGTCATGATCGCCGCCTTCCGGACAGATGGGGGTGGAGATAAAAACGGTGGCCTTGTCTGGCAGGACAGGGCGAAGGGCCGGGTAGCGGCCCGCCCGAAACTGTAAACCGCCGATCGATGATCGATCAAAGGGTTGAAGCAGGAAACCTCTTCAGATCGAGAAAGTCGGCACAGGGTGCCGCGGAAAGGGGCACCCGGTGCCGACTTTTCGAACGGTCCGGAAACGGCCCCCGGACGCCGGAAGCCCCGCCGAAGCGGGGCTCTGACCTGCGGGAACGCCTCAGGCGCGGGGTGCGCAACCCAGGACGTGGGCCTTCACCAGGGCCCCGATGTTCGGATCGCCCCGACGGAAGGCCTCCACGAGCTCCTGGTGCTCCTCCGCGTACGACTTCTGCACCGTGCCCAGCCAGCGGATCGACAGGGCGGTGAAGACCTCGATGCCCAGCCCCTCCCAGGTGTGCAGCAGCACGCTGTTGCCGGCCGCCTTCACCAGCTCGCGGTGGAAGGCCACCGTGTGCCGGACCTGCGCCGTGCCGTCGGAGGTCGCGTCCGCCTCGTACAGCGCCGCCACGTGCGGCTCCAGGGTCGAGCAGTCGGCCGACAGCCGGGGCGCGGCCAGCTCGGCCGCGATCTGCTCCAGGCCGGCCCGGACCGGGTAGCTCTCCTCCAGGTCCGCCGCCGTGAGATTGCGCACCCGGACGCCCTTGTTCGGCGCCGACTCGATCAGCCGCAGCGACTCCAGCTCGCGCAGCGCCTCGCGGACCGGCGTCTGGGAGACCTCCAGCTCGGTCGCGATCCGGCGCTCCACGATCCGCTCGCCCGGCTTCCAGCGGCCGCTGACGATCCCCTCCACGATGTGCTCGCGGATCTGCTCGCGCAGCGAGTGGACGACGGGGACGGTCATGGAGCGGCTCCTCCGGGAGTTTCGTGACCCTTAGACAATACGGCGGTGTCCCCGCCCGGACACACATCCGGACGGGGACACCGCTGGTGAGGCTCGTTACGTTGCCTCCGGGGCGCGAAGCCCCACCGGGGCCTACAGACCGAGGTCCACCTCGAACTCGCCGGCCTCCAGGATCGCCTTGACGGCCGTCAGGTAGCGGGCGGCGTCGGCGCCGTCCACCAGACGGTGGTCGTAGGAGAGCGACAGGTAGGTCATGTCGCGGATGCCGATGACGGTGCCCTCGGCGGTCTCGATGACGGCCGGGCGCTTCACCGTGGCGCCGATGCCCAGGATGGCGACCTGGTTCGGCGGGACGATGACGGTGTCGAACAGCGCACCGCGCGAACCGGTGTTGGAGATGGTGAAGGTCGCGCCGGCGAGGTCGTCCGGCGTGATCTTCGAGGCGCGCACGGCGGCCGCCAGCTCCGCGGTCTTCTTGGAGATGCCGGCGATGTTGAGGTCGCCCGCGCCCTTGATGACCGGGGTCATCAGACCCTTCTCGGAGTCCACCGCGATACCGATGTTCTCGGTGTCGAAGTAGGTGATCGTGCCCTCGTCCTCGTTGATCCGGGCGTTGATGACCGGGTGGGCCTTCAGCGCCTGGGCCGCCGCCTTCACGAAGAACGGCATCGGGGAGAGCTTGACGCCCTCACGGGCGGCGAAGGAGTCCTTCGCACGGCCGCGCAGCTTCATCAGCTTGGTGATGTCGACCTCGACGACCGAGGTCAGCTGGGCCTGGCTGTGCAGGGCCTTCATCATGTTGTCGCCGATGACCTTGCGCATGCGGGTCATCTTGACCGTCTGGCCGCGCAGCGGGGAGGCCTCCAGGGAGGGGGCCTTCGACGCGGCGGCCGGAGCGGCGGCGGGGGCCGGGGCGGCCTTCTTGGCCTCGGCGGCCGCGAGGACGTCCTGCTTGCGGATGCGGCCACCGACGCCGGAGCCCTTGACGGCCGCCAGGTCGACACCGTTCTCGGTGGCGAGCTTGCGGACCAGCGGGGTCACGTAGGCGCCGTCCTCCGCGGGGGCGGGAGCGGCGGCCGGGGCGGCCGGGACCGGGGTGACCACGGCCGGGGCGATCGACGGCGCGGCCGGGGCGGCCGGAGCCTGCGCCGGGGCGGCGGCGGGCGCGGCCGGAGCGGTGGCGGCCGGGGCGGCAGCCGGAGCCGGAGCGGCCGGAGCCGGAGCGGCGGCGGCCGGAGCCGGAGCGGCCGGAGCGGCACCCGCGGCACCGATGACGGCCAGCTTGGCGCCGACCTCGGCGGTCTCGTCCTCACCGACGACGATCTCCAGGAGCACGCCGGAGGCGGGCGCCGGGATCTCGGTGTCGACCTTGTCCGTGGAGACCTCGAGCAGCGGCTCGTCGGCCTCGACGGTCTCGCCGACCGACTTCAGCCAGCGGGTGACGGTGCCCTCGGTGACGGACTCGCCCAGCGCGGGCAGGACCACGTCCGTGCCCTCGGCGGAACCGCCGCCGGCGGCGGCCTCGGCGGTCGGGGCCGGGGCCGGCTCCTGCACCTCGGTGGACGGGGTGGCCTGCGGCGCCGGCGCGGCCGGGGCCTCGGCGGCCGGGGCCGGAGCGGCCTCGGCCGCGGGGGCCGGGGCGGCCGCGGAGGCGCCCGTGCCGTCGTCGATGATGGCGAGCTCGGCGCCGACCTCGACGGTCTCGTCCTCGGCCACCTTGATGGAGGCGAGGATGCCGGAGGCGGGGGCGGGGATCTCGGTGTCGACCTTGTCGGTCGAGACCTCGAGCAGCGGCTCGTCGGCCTCGACGCGCTCGCCCTCGGCCTTGAGCCAGCGGGTGACGGTGCCCTCGGTGACGCTCTCGCCGAGCGCCGGCAGGGTTACGGAAACCGACATGGTTTCAGTTGCTCCTAACGAATTGCGGAAGTTGGTCGTCGCGCCCTGTGAGTGACGTGAGCGTCAGTCGTGGGAGTGCAGAGGCTTGCCGGCCAGGGCCAGGTGGGCCTCGCCGAGCGCCTCGTTCTGCGTCGGGTGGGCGTGGATGAGCTGCGCGACCTCGGCCGGCAGCGCCTCCCAGTTGTAGATCAGCTGCGCTTCGCCGACCTGCTCGCCCATGCGGTCACCGACCATGTGGACGCCGACCACGGCACCGTCCTTGACCTGGACGAGCTTGATCTCGCCCGCGGTCTTGAGGATCTTGCTCTTGCCGTTGCCCGCGAGGTTGTACTTGAGGGCGACGACCTTGTCCGCGCCGTAGATCTCCTTGGCCTTGGCCTCGGTGATGCCGACGGAGGCGACCTCGGGGTGGCAGTACGTCACCCGCGGCACGCCGTCGTAGTCGATCGGCACGGCCTTGAGACCGGCGATCCGCTCCGCCACCAGGATGCCCTCGGCGAAGCCGACGTGCGCGAGCTGGAGGGTCGGGACCAGGTCGCCCACCGCGGAGATCGTGGGCACGTTGGTGCGCATGTACTCGTCGACCAGGACGTAGCCGCGGTCCATCGCGACGCCCTGCTCCTCGTAGCCGAGGCCGGCCGAGACCGGGCCGCGGCCGATGGCGACGAGCAGCACCTCGGCCTCGAAGGTCTTGCCGTCCGCGAGGGTGACCTTCACGCCGTTCTCGGTGTACTCGGCGCTCTGGAAGAACGTCCCGAGGTTGAACTTGATGCCCCGCTTGCGGAAGGCGCGCTCCAGCAGCTTCGAGCTGTTCTCGTCCTCGACCGGGACGAGGTGCTTCATGCCCTCGATCACCGTCACGTCGGTGCCGAAGGACTTCCACGCCGAGGCGAACTCGACGCCGATCACACCGCCGCCGAGGATGATGGCGGACTCCGGCACACGGTCCAGGGTGAGGGCGTGGTCCGAGGTGATGATCCGGTTGCCGTCGATCTCCAGGCCCGGCAGGGACTTCGGCACGGAACCGGTGGCGAGCAGGACGTGACGGCCCTCGACCCGGCGCCCGTCGACGTCGACGGAGGTCGGGGAGGACAGCCGGCCGGTGCCCTCGATGTAGGTGACCTTGCGGGAGGCGACGAGACCCTGCAGACCCTTGTAGAGGCCCGAGATCACGTCGTCCTTGTACTTGTGCACGCCCTTGATGTCGATGCCCTCGAAGGAGGCCTTGACACCGAACTGCTCCGCCTCGCGCGCCTGGTCGGCGACCTCGCCGGCGTGGAGCAGGGCCTTCGTCGGGATGCAGCCGTTGTGCAGGCAGGTGCCGCCGAGCTTGTTCTTCTCGATCAGTGCGACGTCCAGGCCCAGCTGCGCTCCGCGCAGCGCCGCGGCGTAACCGCCGCTACCGCCGCCGAGGATCACTAGGTCGAAAACGGTGCTGGCGTCGTTCGCCACGTCACGTCCTCCATGCATGTGCGCTCGTCGCCGGTCTTCGGTGACCGGGCGGCGGCTGGTGTCCGGCCGCATTATGTCGGCCCTGTGGTGGGGGCCCTGTCCTGCCGAGAACCCATCTTCGCACTTGTTGACGGATGGCGGGACGCGGGGCCGGTTGATGAGACCGGGCGATCCTCCGTCCGGCCACCCACCAGGGCGTACGAAGCTACGGATTTCGTCGTCGGCGAACACGCGCGGAAGGGCCCCGGGCGCGGTGCCCGGGGCCCTTCCGTCACCGGTGTGCTCAGAGCTCGCCGGCCGCCGTCAGCTCGGCGAGCCGGACCAGGGTGCGGACCGAGGAGCCGGTGCCGCCCTTGGGGGTGTAGCCGTACGGGGCGCCCTCGTGGAAGGCCGGGCCCGCGATGTCCAGGTGGGCCCAGGTGATGCCCTCGCCCACGAACTCCTGGAGGAAGAGGCCGGCGATCAGGCCGCCGCCCATCCGGACGCCCATGTTCGCCATGTCGGCGGTGGGGGAGTCCATGGTCTTGCGCAGGTCCGCGGGGAGCGGCATCGGCCAGGACTGCTCGCCGACCTCGCCCGCGATGTCGTGGATCGCGGTCCGGTAGTCGTCGTCGTTGGCCATGATGCCGAAGGTCCGGTCGCCGAGCGCGAGGACCATGGCGCCGGTCAGGGTCGCCACGTCGACGATCGCGTCCGGGTGCTCCTCGGACGCCTTGGCGATGGCGTCCGCGAGGACGAGCCGGCCCTCGGCGTCGGTGTTGAGGACCTCGACGGTCTTGCCGCTGTACATGCGCAGCACGTCACCCGGGCGGGTGGCGGAGCCGGACGGCATGTTCTCGGCGAGGGCGAGCCACGCCGTGACGTTGACCTCCAGGCCGAGGCGGGCCGCGGCGACGACGGTGGAGAACACGGCGGCGGCGCCGCTCATGTCGCACTTCATCGTCTCGTTGTGGCCGGCCGGCTTGAGGGAGATGCCGCCCGAGTCGTAGGTGATGCCCTTGCCGATCAGGGCGAGGGTCTTCTCCGCCTTCGGGTGGGTGTAGGCGATGCGGACCAGGCGCGGCGGGTTCTCCGAGCCGGCGCCGACGCCGAGGATGCCGCCGTAGCCGCCCTTGGCGAGCGCCTTCTCGTCGAGGACCTGGACCTTGAGGCCGTGCTCCTTGCCGGCGGCCTGGGCGGCGGCGGCGAAGGCGGCGGGGGTGAGGTCGTTCGGCGGGGTGTTGATGAGGTCGCGGGCGCGGTTGATCTCCTCGGCCACGGCCAGGGCGCGGTCCGCGGCGGCCTTGTGGGCCTTGTCGCGCGGCTTGGCGCCGAGCAGCGCCACCTCGGCCAGCGGCTTCTTGCCGTCCTTCGCCTGCTCCTGGTAGGCGTCGAAGGAGTACGCGCCCAGCAGCGCGCCCTCCGCGACGGCGCCGGCGTCCTCGGCCGAGGCGACCGGCAGCGCGAACGCGGCCTTCTTCGAGCCGAACAGGGCGCGGGCGGCGGTGCCGGCGGCGCGGCGCAGGGTCTCGGAGCCGTACGACTCGCCGTCCTCGGGGGCGGAGCCGAGGCCGACGGCGAGGACGACGGGGGCCTTCAGGCCGGCGGGCGCGGGGAGCTTGGTCGCCTCACCCTCTCCACCCGAGGCACCCAGGGTCTCCAGGACGGCGGCGAGCCGGCCGTCGAACGCCTTGTCGACGGCCTCCGCGCCCGGGGCGACGACGAGCGCCTTCCCGGACTTCGCGACGCCGACGACGAGGGCGTCGGCACGCAGCGTCGCCGCTCCGGCAGTGCTGAGAGTGAGAGCAGTCACGGTGGTGAATTCTCGCTTCCATTGAGTTCTGTGGCGGTCGAGGGATGGGCCGACCGAGCCCGCCGCATCGTATTTCGGCCCGATGAGCGCCGAGAACGAGCCTACGCTCGCTCGCCGCGTTCGCTCACCGCGGCGTCGATTCACTCATCCGAGGTGTCTCTTTCATGTTTGTCCTTCCGGCTTCCGCTCCGCCGCCAAACTCGCCTCATTCACGCAAGCGCGGCACCCACGCCTTCGCTTCATCTCCACAGGTCCCCCCGCCCCGGGAGACCTGCCGAGGGGGGACACCACACCATGCACGCGAACAGATCCCGCACGCCCGCGGCCGCGCCGAGGAAGTCCGGAAACGAGGGGGTGCCGCGCCGCGCGGGCCGTGCGGCGGGGGCGCTCGCGGCCGCCGCGCTCCTCGCCACCGTGGTGCCGTCCGCGCAGGCCGCGGCCGCCCCCGCGCCCCGGATCGACCTCACCGTCCTGGTCGTCGACGACGGCGGCAGCGCGATCGAGGCCATCACCGCCGAGCTGAAGGGCTCCGGCGTCCCGTACCGCACCCTCGACCTGAACGACCCGGACCGGCCCGTCCTCACCCCGGCCTTCCTCAGCGACACCGTCGACGGCCGGCCCCGCGCCCGGTACCAGGGCGTCGTCCTGCCCCACGAGACCGCCTTCGGCCCCGACTCCGCCGAGCACACCGCCCTCCAGGCGTACGAGCGGACCTTCGGCGTCCCGCAGGTCGACGCGTACACCTGGTCCCACCCCGGCGTCGGCCTCGACTACACCACCGACGGCGGCTGGTCCGGCGTCCTCGACGGCGTCACCGCCGGCGTCACCCCGGCCGGGAAGGCCGGCCCCTTCGGCTACCTCGCCGGCAGCCTGACCTTCGAGGACAACGACCCGGCGGTCTCCGAGAGCTACGGCTACGCGGGCCGCCCCCGGGCCGGCTTCACCAGCCTCGTGGACATCCCCGTCGGCGGCGCGGCGGGCGGCGGCCGGGCCAGCCTGGTCGGCGAGTACGCCGCCGACGGCCGCCGCGAGCTGGTCGTCACCTTCGCCTACAACCAGCACCAGCGGCAGTTCCGCGCCCTCTCCCGCGGCATCGTCGAATGGCTCACCCAGGGCGTCCACCTCGGACGGTCCCGGAACTACCTCTCCGTCCACGTCGACGACGTCCTCGCCCCCGACGCCCGCTGGGACGCCGTCCGCAACTGCACCCCCGGCGACCTCGACTGCGTCGGCGGGGACCCGGAGGCCGAGAACCCCATCCGGATGACCGCCGCCGACGCCACCTACGCCGCCGCCTGGCAGAAGGCCTCCGGCTTCACCCTCGACATGGTCTACAACGGCGGCCAGGGCGAGCAGTGGAAGGCCGAGCACGGCGGCACCGACCCGCTCGCCGCCCGGCTGATCGCCGACCGCGCCCGGTACCGCTGGGTCAACCACACCTACACCCACCCCTACCTCGGCTGCGTCCAGGACAACACCACCGTCCCCTGGCGGTGCGCCACCGACGCCTCCGGCAACACCCTCTGGGTCAGCCGCGCCGAACTCTCCGCGCAGATCCGGAACAACCTCGACTGGGCTGTGGGCAAGGGCATCTCCGTCGACCGCTCCGAACTCGTCACCGGCGAGCACTCCGGCCTGAAGACCCTGCCCCAGCAGCCCGCCGACAACCCCCACCTGGCCGGCGCCCTCGCCGACAACGGCGTGAAGTGGACGGCCAGCGACAACTCCCGCGAGTCCCGCCAGCGGGCCGTCGGCGCCGCCAAGACCGTCCCCCGGCACCCGATGAACGTCTACTACAACGTCGGCACCGCCGCCGAGATGGCCGACGAGTACAACTGGATCTACACCTCCCGCGCCGACGGCGGCAGCGGCGCCTGCGAGGACAACCCCGCCTCCACCTGCCTGCCCGCCCCGCTCGACACGGCCACCGGGTACGCGACGCACATCGTCCCGCAGGAGGCCAGGACCGCCCTCGCCCACGTCGTCGCCAACGACCCCCGGCCGCACTACGTCCACCAGTCGAACCTGGCCGAGGAGCGCCTCCTCTACCCGGTCCTCGACCAGGTCCTCGCCGACTACCGGGCGCTCTTCGCCGGCAACACCCCGATCGTGAACCCCCGCCAGAAGGACGTCGGCACCGAGCTGACCCGCCGCGACGCCTGGGACGCAGCCCTCGCCGCCGGCAAGGTCACCGCCTACCGCATCGGCACCACGGTCACCGTCAAGGCGCCCGCCGGCGTCCAGGTCCCCGTCACCGCCCCCGAGGGCACCCGCAGGCAACTCCTCCTCGGCACCACCGCCTTCGGCACCGCCTACGCCGGCAGCCGCTCCGACTGGACCGCGCCCGAACTGCTCCAGACCGCCGTCACGCTCCAGCTCCCGACCGCCTGACCAGCACGTTCTGGGGGGACACGCACATGCCGAGCAGTGGCCGTCACGTCACCATGCTCACCGAAGGCACCTATCCGCACGTCCACGGCGGCGTCAGCACCTGGTGCGACCAGCTCGTCCGGGGCATGCCCGAGGTCACCTTCGAGATCCTCGCCCTCACCGGCAGCGGCCGCGAACCCGTCACCTGGGAACTGCCGCCCAACATCGCCCGGCACACCGCGTTCCCCCTCTGGGGCCACCCCCGGGGACCGGCCGCGCCCACCCGGGCGCGCCGGCCCCCGAGGGGGCGCGAGCGCCGCCGCTTCCTCGCCGCGTACGAGCACTTCCTGCTGGCCCTCCTCGACCCGGAGGCCGGCCACGACCTCGCCGCCGGCCTCTACGAGCTGGCCGCCCTCGCCCGCGACGGCCGGCTCACCCCGGCCCTGCGCTCCGAGGCGGCCCTGCGCTCCCTCATGTGGATCTGGACCATGCCGCACCTGCCGACGCGTGCGGCCGGGCCCACCGTCCACGACGCCCTCACCGCCACCGACCTGCTCGAACACGCCCTGCGGCCGCTCGGCGCCCGGATAGCCGACGGCAGCGTGGCGCACGCCGTCTCCAGCGGCCTCGCCACCCTGCCCGCGCTCGCCGCGCAGCACTTCGAAGGGGTGCCCTTCCTGCTCACCGAACACGGCATCTACCTCCGCGAGCGCTACCTCGGCTACCGCACCGAGACCCAGCGCTGGCCCGTCAAGGCCCTCATGCTCGGCTTCTACCGCGAGCTCAACTCGCTCGGCTACCGCCAGGCCGACCTCATCACCCCCTGCAACCAGTACAACCGGCGCTGGGAGGAGCGCGGCGGCGCCCCCGCCGACCGCATCCGCACCGTCTACAACGGCGTCGACCCCGCCCTCTTCCCCGAGGCCGGACCCGAGCCGGAGACCCCGACGCTCAGCTGGTGCGGCCGGGTCGACCCGATCAAGGACCTGGAGACCCTGATCCGGGCGTACGCCATCTCCCGCGCCGAACTCCCCGAGCTGAGGCTCCGCCTCTTCGGCCCCGTGCCCGCGGGCAACGAGGACTACCGCACCCTCCTGGAGAAGCTGGCCGCCGAACTCGGCGTCGCCGACGGCGTCTCCTTCGAGGGCCGCGTCTCCGACGTGCCCTCCGCCTACGCCGCCGGCAGCGTGGTGGTGCTCTCCTCCATCAGCGAGGGCTTCCCCTTCTCCCTCATCGAGGCCATGTCCTGCGGCCGGGCCACCGTCTCCACCGACGTCGGAGGGGTGCGGGAGGCGGTCGGCGACGCCGGCGTCGTCGTCCCGCCCCGCGAACCGGCCGTCATGGCCGCCGCCGTCTCCGCCCTGCTGCGCGACGGCGCCCGCCGCGCCGCACTCGGCCGGCAGGCCCGGCAGCGGGTCATCGACGAGTTCACCCTGCACCGCTCGGTCGACGGCTTCCGCCGCATCTACCGCGAACTCGCCGCCCCCCGCGCCCCCCTGCCGGCGCCCGCCCCCGCCCCGCTGCGCGTCAGCATCCCCTCCCCGCGCCGCGGCGCGCCCCGAGTCCCCGAAGGCACCCCGGCATGAGCGGCTCCCTCTGGCTGAAGCCCCCGACCACCACCCCGCCCCTGCCGGCCGTGCCCCGGCCCCCGGAAGCCGAGGCGCCCGCCGGGCCCGGCACCGCCGCCGACCCCCTCGACGAACTCGCCGCCCGGCTCGACGCGTTCGCCGCCGCCGCCGTCCATCCGGACGAGATAGCCGCGCTCCTCGAATCCGACGGCATGACCGACGACCACATCCGCCTCACCTACGGGCGGAACGATTCCTTCGCGCTCGCCGAGGACCTGTACGCGCGCGTGGAGCGGTCCCGCCCCCGCCCCTCCCCGAGGACCGCCGACGGCCCGGCCTGGTCCGAAGGGCTCGGCGGCTGCCTGCTCCGCGGCCTCGTCTTCGCCCTGCCCGGCCTCGCCTACGTCCTGGCGGGCCCGCTGCTCGCCGGGCCCCAGGGGCGGTACGGACTGCCCGCCGGCACCGTGCCGCTGCTCGCCGGGGCCCTCACCGGCTGGGTCTGGAACCAGGCCCTCTCCCACCGCGCCCACACCTGGCTCGGCCTCGGCGACCGGGCCGCCGCCGCCCGCGCCCTGCTCACCGGCGCCCCGGCCGGCGCGCTCGCCGGCACCGCCGTCGCCGTCGCCGCCGCCCGCGACGGCGAACTGCCCGCCGCCGTCTTCGCCGCCGGGCAGTCCCTCTACCTCGCCGCCGCCACCGTCCTCCTCGTCCTCGGCCGCGAACGGGCCCTGCTCGCCACCCTGCTGCCGCTCGCCGGCGCCCTCCCCGCCCTCCGCTGGGACCTGCCCGACCCGCTGCGCGTCGCCCTGCCGGCCCTCTCGCTCACCGCCGCCTGCCTCGTCGCCGCCCGCGCGCTGCGCCCCGGCACCGCGCGCGGCGCCGCCGGGCGGGGCGGGCCGCCGCTCGCCGCCTCCGTCCCGTACGGCCTCTTCGGGCTCGGCAGCGGGGTGCTCGTGCTCCACGCCGGGCTCGGCGACTCCCTGGCCGCCGGCGGCGGCGCGGTCATCGCGCTCACCCTCTCCATGGGGCCCGCCGAGTGGCTGCTGCACCGCTTCCGGGGCGCCGGTCTCGCCCGGCTGCGGACCCTCACCACCGCCCGCGAGTTCCGCCGCGCCGCCACCGGCACCCTCGTCCTCTGCCTCGGCGGCTACCTGACCGTGCTGCTCGCCCTCGCCCTCGCCGCGGCCCTGCTGTGGCCCGCGGCCCCCCGGCCCGCCCCGGACCGGCTGCCGCTCCTCCTCCTCATCGGCGCCGTGCTCTGGCTGGGACTGCTCCTCCAGGCCTTCGGCGCCGTCACCACGGCGGCAGCGGTCTGCCTGCTGGCCGCCGCCGCGCAGACCCTCGAACCGGCGGCGGGCCCGCTCGCCGCCGGGGGAGCGGCGGCCGTGCTGGCCGTCCTCAGCCGTGTTCTGCTGGTACGACCGACCGCCCACCGCCCCTAGGAAGCCCGGCGAATGAATCGTTTCCTCCTGGTGCCCTTCTACGAGCACCCCACCGACCGCCCCGAGGGCTGGGCGGCCCTGGTCGCGGCCGCGCCGATCCTCCACGGCGTCGTCCTCAACCCGGCGAACGGCGCCGGCGAGGCCCCCGACCCGGCCTTCGCCGAGGCCGCCGGCCGGCTGCGCGCCGCCGGGGTGCGGATCCTGGGGTACGCGGACACCGCCTACGGCCGCCGCCCGCACGCCGAGGTCGTCGCCGACCTGCTCCGCCACCGCGACTGGTACGGCGCCGACGGGGCCTTCCTCGACCAGGTGGCGACCGCACCCGACGCCCTGCCGCACTACCGGCGGCTCGCCGTCGCCGCCCGGGCCGCGGGCGCCGCGACCCTCGTCCTCAACCACGGCACCCACCCCGACGAGGGGTACGCCGAACTGGCCGACCTGCTGGTCACCTTCGAGGGCCCCTGGGACACGTACCGCGACCTCGACCTGCCGGCCGCCCCCCACCACTGCCACCTGGTCTACGCGGCCCCGCCCGGCTTCCGCCCCGCCACCGGGATCCACTGCGCGGTCCCGGGGACCGGCGCCCACCCCTGGGGCACCCTGCCGCACGACATCCCGGAGTTCGCCCGATGAGACGCCTCCTCCCCCTCCTCGCGGCCCTGCTCCTCCTCGCCACGGCCTGCACCACGGGATCCGCCCCCGACCCCAAGCCGGACGGCGAGCGCTGGCGCCCGACGGCCGGCCTGGCCTGGCAGTGGCAGCTCAGCGGCCGGCTGGACCCGACCGTCGACGTCCCGGTCTACGACATCGACGGCTTCGACCACCCGGCCGCGACCGTCGCCGACCTGCACCGCCGGGGCCGGAAGGTGATCTGCTACCTCTCCACCGGCGCCTGGGAGGACTTCCGCCCCGACGCCGGCCGCTTCCCGGAGTCCGTCCTCGGCGAGGGCAACGGCTGGGACGGCGAGCGCTGGCTCGACATCCGCCGCACCGACGTCCTCGAACCCCTCATGACCGAGCGGATCGACATGTGCCGGGCCAAGGGCTTCGACGCGGTGGAGCCCGACAACATGGACGGCTACCGCAACCGCACCGGCTTCCCCCTCACCGCCGCCGACCAGCTCCGCTACAACCGCCTGATCGCCCGCCTCGCCCACGAACGGGGACTGGCCGTCGGCCTCAAGAACGACCTCGACCAGATCCCCCAGCTCCTCCCCGACTTCGACTTCGCGGTCAACGAGCAGTGCGCCGAGTACGACGAGTGCCACCGCCTGGCCCCCTTCACCGCCGCCGGCAAACCCGTCTTCCACGCCGAGTACGAACTGACCCCCCGCCAGTTCTGCGCCACCTCCAGGGAGCTGGAGCTCAGCTCCCTCCAGAAGCACTACGACCTCGGCGCCTGGCGCCGGACCTGCTAGGGCCCGTCCGACCGTTCCCGCCGGGTCCGGCCCGCCCGGCCCGCGCGCTCGCCGCACGGCCGAACGGCCCGGCCTGGTCCGGCGCCCATGGTCGGCCGGGCCCTAGGAGACCTCGTAGCAGGTGGTCCGCACCTCGGGGCCGGTGCCCTTCTCCGGCCGCACCCACCACGCCCAGACGCCCGGCCCGCAGACCGCCTGGCCGCGGGCCTGCGTGGCGTCGTCGTCCGCGCCGGGCGCGATCCGGTGCTGGCCGAGGATCCGGGCGTCGTGGGGCCCGGCGCAGGGGACGGTCACCACCTGGCGGCTGCTCCGCTGACCGGTGGCGAAGTCGGCGCAGCCGCCCTTCTCGACCTCCGCGATGTCCCGCACCGTGTCCGCCGCCTTCAGCACCTTGCCGTCGGTGGCCATGGAGGGCGCGGAGGCCCCGTGCCCGGTGAGGGCGAGGTCCACGGTGAGGGTGGTGAAGCCGGAGAGGTCGCCGTCCTCGCGGAACGCGTCCTTCACGGTGATCCTGGCGCGGGTGACGCGCCCCTGGGCGTCCACGTCGACGGTGAGCGGGACGGGCGGGCGCAGCGCCGCGCTCGGACCCGGAAGGACGAGGTGGGCGTGCAGGTCGGCCGGGAAGAGCAGCGGCAGCGCGCTGTCGGACAGTTCGGCCCGGTAGGTGCGGCCGCCGGCCGCTCCCTCCCGGTGCGCGCTCGCCTTTCCGGCCGTCAGCGCCTCCAGGAGGGTGCCGCCGACCGGGGCCTCGCTGCCGCGCAGGAACTCCAGGGGATCGTTGCCGGTGAAGGCGTCGGCGGTGTCCTCGGGAGCGTAGTCGAGCCAGTACGGGGAGGAGGCCGCCCGGTAGCGGGTCCGGTCGCGGGAGATCAGGTAGGTGCCGGACGCGTCGCCGTCCTCCAGCGCGGGGGTGGAGCCGAGGAGCGCGGTGCGCACCTTCCGCGGGGTCCCGGCGGGGAGCACCCAGGCGACCTCGACGCGGCCGCGGTCCCCGGCGAAGTCCAGGCCGCCGGTCATCGTCCGCGCGACGCTGCCCTTCTTCCCCTCGAAGGTCAGCTTCTGGGTGAAGCGCGCGGTCCCCGCCTTCTGCGTCTCGCGCACGGCGAGGAAGACCTGCCGGTCCGTCTTCTGGCCGAAGACCGGGTGGGTGGCGGTCGCCGCGGGTGCCGGCGGGCCGTCGCTCCGCCCGCCCGCCGAACAGGCGGTCAGCGGCAGGGAGATGGCGGCGAGGGCGGCGGCGGAGCGAGCGAGTCTTCTGGGCATGGGGAGATGATCGCCGGAGGCGGCG
This sequence comes from Streptomyces sp. NPDC014656, assembly GCF_043084305.1. Lineage (NCBI taxonomy): Bacteria > Bacillati > Actinomycetota > Actinomycetes > Kitasatosporales > Streptomycetaceae > Streptomyces > Streptomyces sp. NPDC014656. Next base: position 390,386 of record NZ_JBIBZN010000004.1, on the reverse strand, counting down.
GGGGGTCGCCCGCCGGGGGGCACGAAGGGGCCGAGGGGCGGTCAGCCCAGCGTCAGCGCCACCAGCGTCGCCGTCGCCGCCGTCTCCTCCACCGCCCCGAAGACGTCGCCGGTGACGCCGCCGAAGCGGCGGACGCAGCGGCGCAGCAGGAGGGCGGCGGCGGCGAGGCCGGCGCCGGCGGCGAGGACGGCGTGGACGGAGTCGTACGGGGAGAGGAGGAGGCCGGTGCCGGCGGCGAGGAGGAGGACGGCGGCCGTGCAGAGGGTCGCGGAGCGGACCGGCACCGTGGCGGCGACGATCGCGCCGAGGCCCTCGGGCCGGGCGGCGGGGACGCCGTGCCGGGAGGCGTGGGTGAGGGCGAGCCGGGCGACCGTGGCGGCCAGCGCGACGGCGACCGCGCCGTGCGCCCAGCCCTCGCCGTAGAGCTCGTAGACGGCCGCGACCTGCGCGAGCAGGACGAGGACGAGGGCGATGACGCCGAACGGCCCGATGTCGGACTGCTTCATGATGCGCAGCGCGTCCTCGGCGGGCTTGGCGCTGCCGAGCCCGTCGGCGGTGTCGGCGAGGCCGTCGAGGTGGAGGCCCCGGGTGAGCACGGCGGGCACGGCGACGGTGACGACGGCGGCGATCAGCGGCCCGGCGCCGAGCGGCAGGAGCACCCCGCCGACCGCGGCGGAGGCGAGGCCGACGACGAGTCCGGCGACCGGCGCCCAGAGCATGCCGGCGCGCGCCGCGTCCCGGTCCCAGCGGGTGATGCGGGCGGGGAACACGGTGAGGGTGCCGAAGGCGAAACGCAGGCCGTCCATCCGGGCAGGGTAATCGCCGGGCCGGGGCGGTAGATTGCGCCTATCGGACAAGTGCCGCATTTCGGAACGGGGTGGCATGGGTCACTGGTTCTCCCGCAACATCCTGGAGCCGGGAAAGCTCCCGATGCTCCTCGCGCTGACCTCCTTCGTCCTGACCTTCCTGGTCACCCGGACGGTCACCCGGCTGATCCGCGCGGGGAAGGGCCCGTTCGGGAACGTCTCCTCGGGCGGGCTCCACATCCATCACGTCGTGCCCGGTGTGGTCCTCACCGTGCTCGGCGGTTTCGGGGCCGTCGCCAGCGGCCGGCACGGCTTCGGCGCGGCGGCCTTCGCCGTCGTCTTCGGGATCGGCGCCGGGCTCGTCCTCGACGAGTTCGCGCTCATCCTCCACCTGGACGACGTGTACTGGTCGGAGGAGGGGCGGCAGAGCGTCGAGGTCGTGGTCCTCACCGCCGCCCTCATGCTGCTGCCCCTCAGCGGTTTCTCGCCGCTCGGCGTCGACGGCGTCACGGAGGAGGAGCGGCAGGACCGGGTGGGCTTCATCCTGACCCTGGTCCTGAACTTCGTCCTCATCCTCGTCACCCTGGTCAAGGGCAAGCTGCGGATGGCGCTCATCGGGGTCTTCGTGCCCTTCGTGGCGCTCGTCGGCGCCCTGCGGCTGGCCCGCCCCGGCTCCTGGTGGTGGCGGCGCCTCTACGGCCGCCGCCACCGCACCCGGGCCCGGGGCACGGTCCGCGCCTACCGGCACGACAAGCGCTGGACGCGGGTGCGGCGGAAGGTTCAGGACCTGATCGGCGGCTTCCAGGAGCGCGTCCCCGGCCGGGGGGCCGGCTCGCCCTGACCCCGCCGCCACCGGGCCCGCACGCCGATCAGCACGAGGACGCCCGCGATGGCCGCCAGGTGCTCCTTGCCCGCGAGGTTCGGCTTGACGACCACCTCGACCACCATCGCCGCCACGACGGCCGCGCCCGTCCAGTACGCCCGCCGCCGCCAGCAGACGTAGACGGCGAGCCCGACCACCGCCGCCGAGGGGCCGGTGTCCACCACCTGCGCGTCGGAGGCCGGGAGCCCGAAGGGGGTGCCGGGGCCCAGGGCGATGCCCACGCGCGCGTACAGGGTCCCGCACAGGGTCGCCAGATAGGCGATCCCCAGCGTCCGCCGCCGCCCGAGGCACAGCTCCGCGATCCCGAAGACCAGCAGGACCTGGGCGAGCGCGCCCCAGACGGGCAGGTCGAGCGCGGGGACGAAGAGCGAGAGGGGGGTGCGCAGCAGGGCCTGCCACAGCGGGTCCTCGGCCCGCACCGCGCCGATCGCCTGTACCGGCCCGTACCCCCAGGCCTGGTTCTGGACGAACTGGAAGAGCGCGGTGAGGCAGACCGCCGTGAGGGTCAGCGGCACCGCCCTCCACCGGCGGGCCGCGAATCCCGCGCGCACGGTGGAGGCCAGCGGCCCCCACTCGCGCCGGGCGAACCGCCGTACGGCGGAGGTCAACGCCCGCCCGCCAAGTGCTTGCGGTGCAGCCACTTCGGCAGCCCGGGCGCCTCCAGGAAGCCCTCGGCCCGCCCGGCGGCGAGGCCGATGCGCGGCAGGTCGGCGCTCTTCTCGAAGAGCATGAAGCGGGGCTCCCAGATCGGTCGGTACTTGGCGTTGGCGCGGTACAGCGACTCGATCTGCCACCAGCGGGAGAAGAAGCTGAGCAGCGAGCGCCACATCCTCAGCACCGGTCCGGCGCCGAGCTTCGAGCCGCGTTCGAAGACGGAGCGGAACATCGCGAAGTTCAGCGAGACCTGAGTGATCCCGATCTCCTTCGCGCGCTGGAGGAGTTCGATCACCATGAACTCCATCAGGCCGTTCTCGGAGTCGCGGTCCCGGCGCATCAGGTCCAGCGAGAGCCCCTTCGGCCCCCACGGCACGAAGGAGAGCAGCGCCCGCAGCTCGCCCGTCCCGTCGGTGCACTCCAGCATCACGCAGCGCCCGTCGCGCGGGTCGCCGAGCCGGCCGAGCGCCATCGAGAAGCCGCGCTCGGTGGCCCCGTCCCGCCAGTCGTCCGCCTTCCGCAGCAGCTCGGCCATCTCCTCGTCCGGAATGGCGTCGTGGCGCCGGATCCGCACCTCGTACCCGGCCCGCTTGACCCGGTTGTACGCCTGCCGGACCGTCCGCATCGCCCGTCCGTCCAGGGTGAAGTCGTCCGTCTCCACGATCGCCTCGTCGCCCAGCTCCAGGGCGTCCAGGCCGTGCCGGGCGTAGACCACCCCGGCCTCCTCGCTCGCGCCCATCACCGCCGGGATCCAGCCGTGCTCGCGGGCCTCGGCCAGCCACGGCTCGATCGCGCCCGGCCAGGCCTCGGGGTCGCCGATCGGATCGCCGGAGGCGAGCGAGACCCCGCCCACCACCCGGTAGGCGACGGCGGCCTTCTCGCTCGGCGACCAGATCACGCTCTTCTCGCGGCGCAGCGCGAAGTAGCCGAGCGAGTCCCGGTCCCCGTGCTTGTCGAGCAGCGTCCGCAGCCGCTCCTCGTCCTCCTCGGTCAGCGGGTCGACCGCCCGGCGGGAGCGGAAGGCGGCGAAGAGCACCGCGAAGAGCAGCAGGGTGGACATCACGTTGATGACCACGTCGACCCAGCCGGGGGTGGTGATGGTGGGGAAGCGGGAGTCGTCGGTGGCCAGCGTGACCAGCCGCATCACGCCGTACCGCCAGCGCTCCAGGAAGGTGGCGTGCCCGGAGGCGGTGTTGGTGGCGGTGACCAGGAGGGCGGCGAGCAGCGAGGTGACGAGCAGGCCGCCGACGGCGACGACCGCGGCGAGCAGCGGGTTGGAGCGGTCGCCCTTCGCGTAGAACTCCTTGCGCCCCAGCAGCAGGGCGGCGAAGAAGGCGGCGGTCAGGACCAGCGAGACCCAGTTCTGGGCGTGCTGCCGGACCTCGGGGAAGAGCATCACCAGCGCGAACAGCAGCAGGAAGAGCCCGCTCAGCACGGTGTTGAGGATCCAGGCGGCCCGCTTGCGGCGGCGCATGGTGACCGCCAGGAAGAGCGTGAAGACGCCGGAGGCGAAGCCCGCCGTCAGCATGTACGGCGTGAAGTAGTTGTCCTCGTTGTGCCGCCGCAGGTCCTGCCCGAAGGAGACCCAGACGGCACTCAGGAGGTTGATGAACGTGACGACGCGGAGGTACCAGACGGCGAACGCGGCACCGCGCCGCGAGCGTTCGGTGCCCCGGGGCGTTCCTTCGGCGGACAAACGGACCTCTCCCATGAAAAGCGATCATATGGGGCATCGCTTCCCGCGCGGCGACGCCGGAGGCGGCCGCCCGCGCGTCGCGGACGGCCGCCTCCGGGCCTCACCGATCGAAAGGCGCTCTCCCCGTCAGACCGCCTCGGCGGAGGCGGCCGCGTCCGCAGGGGTCGGCTCCGGACGCTCGGGCAGCTCGGCGGCGAGTGCCGCCGCGGCCCGGACGAGGGGAAGCGCGAGCAGTGCCCCGGTTCCCTCACCCACCAGGACGCCCTGGTCGAGCAGCGGGTTGAGCGCCATCCGGTCCAGCGCCTTCGTCTGCGCCGGCTCCCCGGACACCTGGCCCGCCAGCCACCAGTCCGGCGCCCGGAAGGCCGCCCGCTGCGCCACCAGCGCACAGGCCGCGCCCACCACGCCGTCCAGGATCACCGGCATCCGCCGCACCGCCGCCTGGAGCAGGAAGCCGGTCGTCGCCGCCAGGTCCGCCCCGCCGACCGCGCCGAGCAGCGCCAGCTGGTCGCCGAGCACCGGCCGGGCCCGCCGCAGCGAGTCCCGGATCGCCGCGCACTTGCGCATCCACGCCAGGTCGTCGATCCCCGCGCCGCCGCGCCCGGTCACCACCGAGGCGTCCGTCCCGCACAGCGCCGCGATCAGCGTCGACGCCGGGGTCGTACCGCCCACGCTCAGGTCGCCGAGCACCACCAGATCGGTGCCCGAGTCGGCCTCCTCGTCGGCGATCGCCATCCCGAGCCGCACCGCCGCCTCGGTCTCCTCTGGCGTCAGCGCGTCCTCGACGTCGATCCGGCCGCTGCCGCGCCGCACCCGGTGCCGGGTCACCGCCTCCGGCAGCAGCTCCGGGTCGCAGTCCAGGCCGGCGTCCACGACCCGTACCGGCACGTCCATCGAGCGGGCCAGCACCGCCAGCGGGCTCGCGCCGTCCAGCAGCTCGCGGACCAGCACGTGCGCGGTGCCGGCCGGGCGGCCCGACACCTCCTGCGCGGCGATGCCGTGGTCGCCGGCGAAGACGACCACCTTGGGGTGCTCGATCGCCCGCACCCGCACCGCCGACTGGGCGGCGGAGAGCCATTCGCCCAGCTCGTCGAGGCGTCCGAGCGCGCCCGCGCGGACCGCGCGCCGCTCCCGGCGTTCCTCGGCGTCACGCCGGATCCCGCCGTCGGGGCGCTCGATCAGGTCGGAGAAGTCGTCGAGATTCAGAGGGTCCATCGGGGGTTCCGCCTTGTGACATCAGCGAGGTTCGGCACACAGGCCCATCGGGATCAGCACCCTACCCGCGCAGCACCAGCGCCTGACCGGCGACCACCAGCACCACCTGCTCGCACTCGTCCCCGAAGGCCGCGTTCAGCCGCCCCAGCTCGTCCCGGAACCGCCGCCCGGCCGCCGTCGCCGGCACCACGCCCGAACCGACCTCGTTGGTCACCGCCACCACCGTGCGGCGGGTCGTCCGCACCGCCGCCACCAGCTCCGCCGTCCGCTCCCGCAGGGCAGCCCGCCCGCTCTCCTCCCACACGGCGTCGTCCCAGGCACCCACCCGGTCCATGGCGTCCGTCAGCCACAGGGACAGACAGTCGACCAGGAGCGCCGGGCCGTCCTCCGCGAGCAGCGGCACCAGATCGGTGGTCTCGGCGGTGCGCCACGAGGCGGGCCGCCGCTCCCGGTGCAGGCCCACCCGCTCCGCCCACTCCGGGTCGCCCTCCCGGGTCCCGCCGGTCGCCACGTACACCACCTCGGGGAAGGTCTCCAGGCGCCGCTCGGCCTCCACCGACTTCCCCGACCGCGCCCCGCCGGTCACCAGCGTCCGCCGGGGCACCCCGGGCGGCTCGTGGTACTCGCCCAGGTACAGCACCGTCCCGTCCGGCACCGCCCGCGCCCCGGCCGCCGCGAGCCGCCGGTCCAGCTCCGCGCCGGCCGGCGCGTCGTGGTCCAGGTGGACGGCGATCACCTCCGTGCCGGGCCCCACCGCGCCGGCCGCCCGCAGCCGGGCCAGCGCGTCCGGCCGGCCCGTCACGTCGGCCGCCACCAGGTCGTACGGCTCCGTGTGGTTCTCCGCCAGCCCGGCCGGCGCCCCGCCGCGCGGCAGGTACAGCAGCCGCTCGCCCTCGGCCGACACCACCTCGTAGCCGGTCCCGGGGGAGTCCATCGGCACCGCCCGCACCCGGTGCCCGCTGATCAGCGTCAGCTCCCGCCCGTCGGGCACCCGCCCCGCCGTCGGCAGCCCGGCGGGCAGTTCCACCGGCGGACCGTCGTGCGGATGCGTCAGGAGCACCTGCCGCACCCCCACCAGCGAACGCCCCGCGCGGGCCGCGGCGAGCGCCGCCCCCGGGGTGAGGTCCAGCAGCAGCGCCCCGTCCACGAGCAGGGCGGTCGCGGCACGCGCGCGCGTGCCGCGGGAGCGCGCGCACACCGCGCAGGGGCAGTCGGGGCGGGGCAGGCCGAGCGGAGAGCCGGTGCCGAGCAGAGTCAGTTCCACGCACTGATCCTCCCGCGCCCCCGCGCGCGGTGCTCGCCCGGCTACGCTGCGGGCAGGAAACCGATCATCCGGTGAGCCCCAGGAGGCGGACATGGCATGGACGTGGCGGTTCGAGAAGTCCGACGGCACGGAGGTCGTGCCGGTGGTGACCCCGGAGGAGTTCGGCACCCAGGGGGACGCCGAGAGCTGGCTCGGCGAACACTGGCGCGACCTCCTCGCCGGCGGCGCGGACCAGGTGACCCTCTCCGAGGACACCGCGAAGATCTACGGCCCGATGCCGCTGGACGCGGGGGAGTGACGCGGTGACCGCCGGACCGCGGGGCCCGGCCCCGCGGTCCGGCGGTCACGAGGGGCGGGACCCGGGGGTCCCGCCCCTCGCGCGTCCGCGGCCCCCCGCCCCGCTCACATCTCGCCGAGCGTGACGTCCGCCTTGCGGGTCGCCTCGCCCCGCACGTACGTCACCGCCACGACGTCCCCGGGGCTGCGGTCGGCCAGGGACTCCGCGAGGGAGGTGATGGTCGTGATGTCGTCGTCGGCGAGCCGGGTGATGACGTCGCCCGCGCGCAGCCCCGCGTCCGCCGCCGCGCCGCCCGGCTCGGCCTCGACCACCGCCACGCCCATCGGCTCGTAGGAGTCGTCGAGGACCGTGCGGCCGGTGATGCCGAGGGCCGCCCGGCCCGAGTCGGTGACCTTGCCGTCCTTGATGATCTGGTCGGCGACCGTCTTCACCATGGACGCCGGGATCGCGAAGCCGATGCCGGGCGCCGAGCCGCCGCCCATCTGGGGGTCGCTGGCCGCCAGCGTGGGGATGCCGATGACCTCGCTGTCCAGGTCGACCAGCGCGCCGCCGCTGTTGCCGGGGTTGATCGCGGCCGAGGTCTGCACCATGTTGCCGATGGTGGCGCCGGTGCCGCCGCCGGTCCGTCCCTCGCTGACCGTGCGGCCGGTGGCGGAGACGATGCCCTGGGTGACGCTGCCGGACAGGCCCAGCGGGGAGCCCATCGCCAGCACGATGTGGCCCATCTGGACCGCCGACGAGTCGCCGAACCGGGCCGGCTTCAGCCCGTCGGGCACCGACTCCAGCCGGATCACCGCGAGGTCCTGCTCCGGGTAGGCGGCGACCAGCCGGGCCGCCACCGGCTGCCCGCCGGTCGCGGCCGTGACCCGGAAGGACGTCTCGTCGCCGACCACGTGCGCGTTGGTGACGATGTGCCCCCGGTCGTCGTAGACGACCCCGGAGCCGAGGCTCTCGGAGGCGTCGATCTGCACCACGGACGGCAGGACGTCCTTGATGACGGCCTGGTAGTCGTCCTGGAGGTCGTTGGCGGCGCGCGGGGCCGCCGCCTGCGAGGTGGTCCGCTCCGGCGCGGCGGGCGCCCCGGAGTCGGCGGAGCAGCCGGCGGTCAGCGCGGTGGCGCAGAACCCCGCGGCGAGGGGGAGGGCGAGGCGTCGGGCACGGGAGCGGGCACGGGTGACATCCATGTCCGGAGTATCCGTTCCGCCCCCTTCGTCCGTCCCGGTGGACGCCTCCGAACAGGCGTACCTCCCGGCGGACGGACGGCTGTGCCCCCCCGCGGAGCGGACGGGCGCGCCCCCGTGGGCCGAGCGGGTGTACTTCCTCCCCGGCCGGGCAGGGGTACGGTCCGGGAGCAGGCGGTACGCGAAGGGGCCGGCGCGCCGCGTCGGCGCCCCGGCCCCCGGCCGTGTCGTGAAGGGGCGTCAGCCCCGCACCCCGCACAGGTGCAGCATCGCCGCGACCCGCCGGTACGGATCGGTCCGGCCCGCCCGCTCCTCGGCGGCGAGCAGCCGCTCCAGCTCCTCGGCGGCGGGCAGTCCCGCCTCCAGGGGCACCCCGTCGGTGAAGACCCGCACCCCGTACCAGGCGTGCAGCGGCGCCGCGATCCCCGCGAGCGTGGCCGTCAGCGCCTCCAGCCGGTCGGCCCGCACCTTCACGCCGTCGTCGTCCTGGTAGACGTCCGTCTCGAAGCCGGCCAGCGCGCCCGCCCAGTCCCCGGCGAGCCCCGGCCGCATGGCGAGGGCGTCCGCGTTCCGTACCACCAGGGAGAGCAGGCCGCCGGGCGCCAGCATCCGGGCCAGGCCCGCCAGCAGGGCGTCCGGCTCGTCGGCGTACATGAGCACCCCGTGGCACAGGACCACGTCGAAGCTGCCCGGCAGGAAGTGGACGCCGGTCTCGCGGCCGTCGCCCTCGATCAGCCGGACCCGCTCGCGGATCCCGGCCGGCTCGGTCGCCAGCGAGTCCCGGGCCGCCTTCAGCAGCTCGGGGTCGGCCTCCAGGCCCGTGACGGTGTGACCGGCCCGGGCCAGCCGCAGCGCCTGCGTACCGGCCCCCATGCCCGCGTCGAGGATCCTCAGCCGCTGGCCCACCGGGTAGCGGCCGGTTATCTGCTCGTCGACCTGGCGGGCGACGATCTCCTGCCGGATGGTGTCCCGGAGCCCGCCGTGGCCGGCGGGCCAGTGGACGACCGCGGGCAGCACCGGACCGCCCGCCCCGGTGGCGGACACGCCGAAGGCGTGCCCGCCGGAGACCGAGCCGTCCGCGCTCAGGGCCGCTCTCCGCGCTTGACCTGCGGCTTCGGAAGCCGCAGACGGCGCATCTGGAGCGTGCGCATCAGGCCGTACGCGATCGCGCCGCGCTTCGGCTCGTTCGGGAAGCGCTCGTTGAGCTGCTTCCGCAGACGGATCCAGATGCCGATCGAGTCGATGACGATCAGGATGATCACACCGAGCCAGAGCAGCAGGGAGATGTTCTGGAGGGAACGGTTCGTGTTGCCGAAGAGCGAGAGCACGAGGATGACCACGGCCATCGGCAGGAAGAACTCGGCGATCGCGAAGCGCGAGTCGACGAAATCGCGCACGAATCGGCGCACCGGTCCCTTGTCACGGGCCGGCAGATAACGCTCGTCACCGCTGTTCAGCGCCTCGCGCTGACGGGTCAGGTCGGCCCGCCGCGCCTCTCGCTGGCGCTTGGCGGCCTCCTTGCGGTCGAGCGGGACGGTCTGCGCACGACGACGCTGGGTCTGGGCCTCACTCCGCTTCGGGGTCGGGCGGCCCTTGGGGGCCTCGGGGTCGCGGGGCTGCTTGGAGAGGTCCGCCGTCACCTTCTCGGTGGGGGCCTTCTCATCCTTCGAACGGCTACGGAACACAAAACCCAAGGGTACGGGGTGGCGGGCATGGAACCCCAGTCCGGGAGGGAACGATCCGCTCACAGCCGGCGTCGTAGCCGGTACGCACACGAGGACGGGCGGCCCCGGGGGTCTCCCGGAGATCCGTCTACTCCTCCCGCCGGAGGAGCGGAGGGCGCCAGTCGTCCTTGGGGAGGAGCGCATCCCGCTCCGAACAGTGCGGTAATAGAAGCAGGGCCCGTACTGTGGATCCTGTCGAAGAGCCGGTGCCACGTCCGTCAGAAGGGGGCGCGCGAAGCCCATGAGCGGTGTCATGAAGCGTATGGGGATGATCTTCCGCGCGAAGGCGAACAAGGCCCTTGACCGGGCCGAGGACCCGCGCGAGACCCTCGATTACTCCTACCAGAAGCAGCTGGAGCTGCTGCAGAAGGTGCGCAGGGGCGTCGCCGACGTCGCCACCTCCCGCAAGCGGCTCGAACTCCAGCTGAACCAGCTGCAGGGCCAGTCCGCCAAGCTGGAGGACCAGGGCCGCAAGGCGCTGGCGCTCGGCCGCGAGGACCTCGCCCGCGAGGCGCTGTCCCGCCGCGCCGCGCTCCAGCAGCAGGTCAGCGACCTGGAGGTGCAGCACCAGACGCTCCAGGGCGAGGAGGAGAAGCTGACCCTCGCCGCGCAGCGGCTCCAGGCCAAGGTCGACGCCTTCCGCACGAAGAAGGAGACCATCAAGGCCACCTACACGGCCGCCCAGGCCCAGACCCGAATCGCCGAGTCCTTCTCCGGCATCTCCGAGGAGATGAGCGACGTCGGCCTCGCCATCCAGCGGGCCGAGGACAAGACCGCCCAGCTCCAGGCCCGGGCCGGCGCCATCGACGAGCTCCTCGCCTCCGGCGCGCTCGACGACCAGTCGGGCCTCGCCAAGGACGACATCCAGGCCGAGCTCGACCGCCTCTCCGGCGGCACGGACGTCGAGCTGGAGCTCCAGCGCATGAAGGCCGAGCTGGCCGGCGGCCCCTCGGCGCAGCAGCAGGCCATCGAGGGCGGCGCCCAGGGCGCCCCGCAGCAGAACCAGCAGCAGTCCCACCCGCGCTTCGACAAGCAGTGACGGGCACGTGACGGGCAGCAGCGAGGACTAAGGACGGCGTCATGATCGTACGGATCATGGGGGAGGGCCAGCGCGAGCTGGCCGACAGCCACGTCGCCGAGCTGAACCGGCTCGACGACGAGTTGCTGGCCGAGATGGAGTCGGGCGACGAGGAAGGCTTCCGCCGCACCCTGGCGGCTCTCCTCGACGCCGTCCGCCGCTTGGGCGGCCCCCTTCCCGACGACGTCCTGGAACCCTCGGAACTCATCCTCCCGTCCCCCGAGGCGACCCTGGACGAGGTCCGGGAGATGCTCTCCGACGACGGCCTGATCCCCGGCTGACGCCCGCCCTCCCCACGGGGCGGGCGGGCGTTCCGCCCGGGGGTGCCCCTGGCCGGAGTCCTCGGGGGCGCACCGGGACGGCGCACCGGCGCCGCCGGATCCGTACTGCCCGCCCCCAGGACCCGCACCGTTCCATGAGACCCGCGACCCGCCGTACCGTTCCCCGGTGACCCCCACCCGCCCCCGCCTGGCCGCCCGCCTGTGCGACCGCTTCCGCGACCACCCCCTCGCCTTCGACGCCACCCTCGCCGGAGGCGTCCTCGTCGCGATGATCGCCGCCTCCTTCACCGACCCCCACGGCAGCGCCACCGGCCCCACCTTCGGCGACCGCGCCCCCACCCTCCCCGGGGTCGGGATGATGCTCGTCGCCGCCCTCGCCCTGGTGTTCCGCCGCCGCAGGCCCTTCGCCGTCCTCGCCCTCACCTCCGCGCTCGCCCTCGTCGAGCTGCTCGGCGAGAACCGCCCGGCCCCGGTCACCATCGGCGTCGTCGTCGCCCTCTACACCGTCGCCTCCCGCACCGACCGCCCCACCACCTGGCGCGTCGGCCTCGCCACCATGACCGTGCTCGCCGTCGCCGCCATGGCCTTCGGCCCCACCCCCTGGTACGCCCAGGAGAACCTCGGGGTCTTCGCCTGGACCGGCATGGCGGCCGCCGCGGGCGACGCCGTCCGCAGCCGCCGCGCCTTCGTCGACGCCATCCGGGAGCGGGCCGAGCGCGCCGAGCGGACCCGCGAGGAGGAGGCCCGCCGGCGGGTCGCGGAGGAGCGCCTCCGGATCGCCCGCGACCTCCACGACGTCGTCGCCCACCACATCGCCCTGGTCAACGTGCAGGCCGGGGTCGCCGCCCACGTCATGGACAAGCGCCCCGACCAGGCCAAGGAGGCGCTCGCCCACGTCCGCGAGGCCAGCCGCTCCGCCCTCGACGAGCTGCGCGCCACCGTCGGCCTGCTCCGCCAGTCCGGCGACCCGGCGGCCCCCACCGAGCCCGCCCCCGGCCTCGCGGTGCTCGACGGGCTCCTCGACAGCTTCCGCAAGGCCGGCCTGCCCGTCTCGCTGGCCCGCACCGACGGGGCCCGGCCGCTCCCGGCGGCCGTCGACCTGGCCGCGTACCGGATCGTCCAGGAGGCCCTGACCAACGTCCGCAAGCACGCGGGACCGGACGCCCGCGCCGAGGTGAGCGTCGTCCTCGTGGGCCGTACGGTCGAGATCACCGTCCTCGACGACGGAGCCCCGCCCACCGGCCCCGCCCCCGAACCCTCCGGCGGCCACGGGCTGCTGGGCATGCGCGAGCGGGTCACCGCGCTCGGCGGCGTCCTCACCACCGCACCCCGCTACGGCGGCGGCTTCCGGGTGCAGGCGATACTGCCGCTGACGCCCGGGACGGCCCGGGAGGCGGGGGAGGACAGATGACGATCCGGGTGCTGCTCGCCGACGACCAGGCCCTGCTGCGCAGCGCCTTCCGGGTGCTGGTCGACTCCGAGCCCGACATGGAGGTCGTCGGGGAGGCCGCCGACGGGGCCCAGGCCGCGGCCCTCGCCCGCAGCGAACGGCCCGACGTCGTCCTCATGGACATCCGGATGCCCGGCACCGACGGCCTCGCCGCCACCCGCGCGATCACCGCCGACCCCGAACTCGCCGACGTCCGGATCGTCATGCTCACCACCTTCGAGATCGACGAGTACGTCGTCGAGTCGCTGCGCGCCGGCGCCTCCGGCTTCCTCGGCAAGGGCGCCGAACCCGAGGAGCTGCTCGGCGCGATCCGGATCGCCCACGCGGGCGAGGCGCTGCTCTCCCCGGCCGCCACCAAGGGCCTGATCACCACCTTCCTCGCGCAGAGCGCCGCCACCGGCCCGGCCGGCGCGGGGGCGGACGCCGGCCGGCTCGCCGCGCTCACCGCCCGGGAGCGCGAGGTCCTCGTCCTCGTCGGCGGCGGCCTCTCCAACGACGAGATCGCCGAACGGCTCGACGTCAGCCCGCTCACCGTGAAGACCCACGTCAACCGTGCCATGGCCAAGCTCGGCGCCCGCGACCGCGCCCAGCTGGTGGTCACCGCCTACGAGACGGGGCTGGTACGCCCGAGGGGGGAGTGACCCTCCCCCGCCGCGTACTGCGGACGCGGTACGCGCGGCCCGGGAAACGGGCCCGGGGGCCGAGGAATTCCGGTCGCCGATGGCCGATCCTGGGGGCTGGGGGGCGCTCCTGGCTGCCCGCCGCCTGCCGACGAGTACGCCACAGAAGAGAGACCCCATGTCCTGGCTGTCCAGATTCAGCCTCGCGCAACGGGCCCTGATCGGGCTGATGTCCATCGTCGCCATCGTCTTCGGACTGATCGCGATACCCCAGCTGAAGCAGCAGCTGTTCCCGTCGATCGAGCTCCCGATGGTCTCGATCATCGCCCCGTACCAGGGCGCCTCTCCCGACGTGGTCGAGAAGCAGGTCGTCGAGCCGCTGGAGAACAACCTCAAGGCCGTCGACGGCCTCAAGGGCATCACCTCCACCGCCTCCGAGGGCAGCGCCGTCATCATGGCCTCCTTCGACTACGGGGACGAGTCCACCAAGCAGCTCGTCGCCGACGTCCAGCAGGCCGTCAACCGCGCCCGGGCCGTGCTGCCCGAGTCGGTCGACCCGCAGGTCGTGGCCGGTTCCACCGACGACATCCCGACCGTCGTCCTCGCCGCCACCTCCGACAAGGACCAGCAGGCCCTCGCCGACCAGCTGGAGCGGACCGTCGTCCCGGCCCTGGAGGACATCGACGGCGTCGGCCAGGTCAGCATCGACGGCGTGCAGGACCTCCAGGTCTCCGTCACCCCCGACGAGCGCAAGCTCGCCGCGGCCGGCCTGACCTCGATGAACCTCGCCCAGGCCCTGCAGAACGGCGGCGGCACCATGCCCGCCGGCTCCTTCTCCGAGGCCGGCAAGAGCCGCACCGTCCAGGTCGGCGGCGGCTTCACCTCGCTCCAGCAGATCCAGGACCTGCGCGTCAAGCCGGCCAAGGGCAAGGCGGTCCGGCTGGCCGACGTCGCCACCGTCGAGCAGGAGGAGTCCGCCCGGGTCTCGCTGACCCGCACCGACGGCAAGCCCAGCCTCGCCGTCATGGCCACCATGGACAAGGACGGCAGCGCCGTCGCCATCTCCGAGGCCGTCGAGGAGAAGCTCCCCGAGCTGCGGAAGCAGCTGGGCGCGGGCGCCGAGCTGACCGTCGTCTCCGACCAGGGCCCGGCCGTCGCCAAGTCGATCTCCGGCCTCACCACCGAGGGCGCCCTCGGCCTCGTCATGGCCGTCCTGGTGATCCTGGTCTTCCTCGCCTCGATCCGCTCGACCCTGGTCACCGCGGTCTCCATCCCGCTCTCGGTCGTCCTCGCGCTGATCGTGCTGTGGACCCGCGACCTCTCCCTCAACGTGCTGACGCTCGGCGCGCTCACCATCGCCATCGGCCGGGTCGTCGACGACTCGATCGTGGTCCTGGAGAACATCAAGCGTCACCTCGGCTACGGCGAGGACCGCCAGTCCGCGATCATCACGGCGGTCAAGGAGGTGGCCGGCGCGGTCACCTCCTCGACCCTCACCACCGTCGCCGTCTTCCTGCCGATCGGCCTGGTCGGCGGCATGGTCGGCGAGCTGTTCGGCTCCTTCAGCCTCACCGTCACGGCCGCCCTGCTGGCCTCGCTGCTGGTGTCGCTGACGGTCGTCCCGGTGCTCTCGTACTGGTTCCTCCGCGCCCCCAAGGGCACCTCCGAGGACCCGGACGAGGCCCGCAGGCTCGCCGAGGAGAAGGAGGCGAAGAGCCGCCTCCAGCGGGCGTACGTGCCGGTGCTGCGGTTCGCCACCCGCCGCCGCCTCACCAGCGTCGCCATCGCCCTCGTCGTCCTGGTCGTCACCTTCGGCATGGCGCCGCTGATGAAGACCAACTTCTTCGACCAGGGCGACCAGCCGGTCCTGACGGTCAAGCAGAAGCTGGCCCCCGGCACCTCCCTGGACGCCTCCGACGAGGCCGCGAAGAAGATCGAGAAGGTCCTCGCGGACACCGAGGGCGTCAAGGACTACCAGGTCACCGTCGGCTCCTCCGGCTTCATGGCGGCCTTCGGCGGCGGCACCGGCGCCAACCAGGCGTCCTTCCAGGTGACCCTGGAGGAGTCCGCCTCGTACGAGAAGACCCGTGACTCCATCGAGTCGGCGCTCGGGAAGCTCGACGGCGTCGGCGACACCTCGATCGCGGCCGGCGACGGCTTCGCCAGCCAGGACCTGAGCGTCGTGGTGAAGGCCGGCGACCGGGAGCTGCTCCAGAAGGCGTCCGAGCAGGTCCAGAAGGCCGTCGCGGAGCTGAAGGACGTCACCGACGTCCAGAGCGACCTCTCCCAGTCGGTCCCGCGGGTCTCCGTGAGGGCCAACGAGAAGGCGGCCGACGCCGGCTTCGACGACGCGAGCCTCGGCATGATCGTCGCCCAGGCCGTCCGCGGCACCCCCGCCGCCAAGGCCACCCTCGACGACACCGAGCGGGACGTCCTCATCACCTCGGCCACCCCGGCCACCACCCTCGACCAGCTGAAGGCGCTGCCCCTCGGTCCGGTGAAGCTCGGTGACATCGCCACCGTCGAGCTCGTCCCGGGCCCGGTCTCCATGACCCGGATCGACGGCGCCCGCGCGGCGACGATCACGGCCAAGCCGACCACGGACAACACCGGCGCCGTCGGCACCGCGCTCCAGTCGAAGATCAGCGCGCTCGACCTGCCGGAGGGCGCCTCGGCCTCCGTCGGCGGTGTCTCCGAGGACCAGAACGAGGCCTTCCTCAACCTGTTCCTCGCGATGCTCGCGGCCGTCGCGATCGTCTTCATGCTGCTGGTCGCGACCTTCCGGTCGCTGATCCAGCCGCTGATCCTGCTGGTCTCCATCCCGTTCGCCGCCACCGGCGCCATCGGCCTGCTGGTCGCCACCGGCACCGCGATGGGCGTC
The DNA here is from genome assembly GCF_043084305.1 of Streptomyces sp. NPDC014656. Lineage (NCBI taxonomy): Bacteria > Bacillati > Actinomycetota > Actinomycetes > Kitasatosporales > Streptomycetaceae > Streptomyces > Streptomyces sp. NPDC014656. Next base: position 374,355 of record NZ_JBIBZN010000004.1, on the reverse strand, counting down.
CCGGCGATGATCGGCATGCTGATGCTCATCGGCATCGTCGTGACCAACGCGATCGTCCTGATCGACCTGATCAACCAGTACCGGGCCCAGGGGTACGGCGTAGTGGAGGCCGTCGTCGAGGGCGGCAGGCACCGGCTCCGCCCGATCCTGATGACCGCCCTGGCGACGATCTTCGCCCTGCTGCCGATGGCCCTCGGCATCACCGGCGAGGGCGGCTTCATCGCCCAGCCGCTCGCCGTGGTCGTGATCGGCGGCCTGATCAGCTCGACCCTGCTGACCCTCCTCCTCGTCCCGACGCTCTACGCGATGGTCGAACTCCGCAAGGAGCGCCGCGCGAAGAAGAAGGCGGCGAAGAAGGGCGCGAAGAAGACGCTCGGGAAGGGCGACGACGCGGAGGTCCCGCGGCAGCCGGAGGTCTCCCCGCTCGACGCCACCCTGCTGGACGCGCTCGACTGAGCCCGGGGCGGCAGACGGAAGGGGCGCCCCGCGCGTGCGGGGCGCCCCTTCTGCGTACGTACGTACCGGAGAACCGTTACGGCAGTGCCAGCATCCGCTCCAGCGCCAGCTTCGCGAAGGCCTCGGTCTCCTTGTCGACCTCGATCCGGTTGACCAGGTTGCCCTCGGCCAGCGACTCCAGCGTCCACACCAGGTGCGGCAGGTCGATCCGGTTCATGGTCGAGCAGAAGCAGACCGTCTTGTCGAGGAAGACGATCTCCTTGCCCTGCTCGGCGTAACGGTTCGCCAGCCGGCGGACCAGGTTCAGCTCGGTGCCGATCGCCCACTTCGAGCCGGCCGGGGCCGCCTCCAGGGTGTTGATGATGTACTCGGTCGAGCCCACGTAGTCCGCGGCGGCGACGACCTCGTGCTTGCACTCCGGGTGGACCAGCACGTTCACCCCGGGGATCCGGGCGCGGACGTCCTCGACCGACTCCAGCGAGAAGCGGCCGTGCACCGAGCAGTGACCCCGCCACAGGATCATCTTGGCGGCGCGCAGCTGCTCGGCGGTGAGCCCGCCGTTCGGCTTGTGCGGGTTGTAGACCACGCAGTCGTCCAGGGACATGCCCATGTCGCGGACGGCGGTGTTCCGGCCCAGGTGCTGGTCGGGCAGGAAGAGCACCTTCTCGCCCTGCTCGAAGGCCCAGTCCAGGGCCCGCTCGGCGTTGGACGAGGTGCAGATCGTGCCCCCGTGCTTGCCGGTGAAGGCCTTGATGTCGGCCGAGGAGTTCATGTACGAGACGGGCACGGTGACCCCGGCGACGCCGGCCTCGGTGAGCACGTCCCAGCACTCGGCGACCTGCTCGGCGGTGGCCATGTCGGCCATCGAGCAGCCGGCCGCGAGGTCCGGCAGGACGACCTTCTGGTCGTCGCCGGTGAGGATGTCGGCCGATTCGGCCATGAAGTGCACGCCGCAGAAGACGATGTACTCGGCCTCCGGCTTGGCGGCGGCGTCACGCGCGAGTTTGAAGGAGTCACCGGTGACGTCGGCGAACTGGATGACCTCGTCACGCTGGTAGTGGTGGCCGAGGACGAAGACCTTGTCCCCGAGCTTCTCCTTGGCCGCGCGGGCACGCTCCACCAGGTCGGGGTCGGAGGGAGACGGCAGATCGCCGGGACACTCCACGCCGCGCTCGCTCTTGGGGTCGGCCTCGCGGCCGAGCAGCAGGAGGGCGAGCGGCGTCGGCTGGACGTCCAGGGGGGTCTGGGCGGTGGTCACGTCACGCACCCTTTCTTCGGGGAACCTTTTCGTCTAATTGACGCTATCTATCATAACCCCTTCACGTCATCCTGACGATGGCCATAGTGTCGATGTGACGCATTCGCCCTCCGCGCCTCCTGGCGGCATGTGCGAGCATGGAGGAGGGAAATCCCACCCGACCCGGAATGAATCCGGGGCACCGCCGGTTGTCACCGTCGGCAAGCAGTCTCCGTACAACCCGGGAGAGATGTAGATGTCCGTATCGGACGAGACCGGCACCGTCACCGACGGCATCATCGTCACCGACGCCGCCGCGGCCAAGGTCAGGGCTCTGCTGGAGCAGGAGGGCCGTGACGACCTCGCGCTGCGTGTCGCCGTCCAGCCCGGTGGCTGCTCCGGCCTGCGCTACCAGCTGTTCTTCGACGAGCGTTCGCTCGACGGTGACGTCGTCAAGGACTTCGACGGCGTCAAGGTCGTCACCGACCGCATGAGCGCCCCGTACCTGGGCGGCGCCTCCATCGACTTCGTCGACACCATCGAGAAGCAGGGCTTCACGATCGACAACCCGAACGCCACCGGCTCCTGCGCCTGCGGCGACTCCTTCAGCTGAGCCGCCGCCGAGCGGTGAAGAGGGCGGTGGCCCGGGAGACCGACCTCCCGGGCCACCGCCCTTTCGCTTGCCCGGAGCCCGGGCCGCACGGCCCTACCGTCGCGGCACGGCCTCGTCGCTCGCCGCGTCCACCACCGGCCGGTCGCCCAGCGGCGCCTCCAGCGTCACCTCCACGGTGATCTCCTCGGCGATCAGAATGCAGGCACGGCCGGGCTCGTCCGGCTTCTCGTCGATCCGCACCTCCACCCGGCGCGGGTCTTCCGAGGCGTGCGCGGTGTAGGTGCTGCACGCCCCGCCCCAGAAGGTCACCGCCAGCGTCCGCCCGTCACCCCCCACGGTGAACGACTCGATCCGCCGCACCGGCGCCGCCCCCTCGGAGGGGTCCGGCGCGTCCGGCGTGGGCTCGGGGGACGGCGTCGCCGGCGGCACCAGGAACTCCGGCGCCACCGCCGTCGAGGTCACCGTGTACGCCGCCGAGTCCGCCGGATCGGCCGTGAACAGCCACGTCGGCACGAGCGCCCGCCCGTCCGCCGTGTCCGTCGCCGCCAGGCCGAGCACCGCACCGGTCACCGGCACCTCGCGCGGTGTCGCCGGGTCGACGACCGTCTGGCACGGCGCGTCCTTCCCGGGTCCGCCGGGGGCCTGCGGCTCTCCGGCCGGCGGGTCCGTGGCGCAGCCGCCGATCCCGATCGGACCGGTGCCCTTCGACTCCTCGTTCAGCCGCGCCAGCGCCCGCTCCGCCGACACCACCGGGTACGTCTCGCCCTTCGCCGGCTCCTTCAGCGTCCCGCTGCCCGCCACCGGCCGCCCGTCCGGGCCGATGTGCAGCCCCGTCGACCAGCCGTACGTGGGCAGCCCGCCGATCACCGGATCGGCGTTCACCACCCGCACCGAGCCGTTCATCACCTGCGTCGCCGACACCTTGGCGCCGTCCTGTCCCAGTGCCTTGAGCACCGGCGCCGCCGCGGCCCTCGCCGCGGCCTCGCTCACCGGGGAGCCGCCGGCCGGCGGCTTCGCCTCGCCCGGCGGCGGACAGGCCTTCCCCTTCAGACAGGTGTCGCCGGCCGGACCGCCGTCGTACCAGGAGTAGGTCCAGTTCCCAGGGGCGTGCCGCGACACGTCCAGGCGCGGCCCCCGGCCGTCCTTCTCGGGCCGGATCGTCCACACGCCCCCGACCCGCTCCGGGCTCCCGCCGATGCCGAGCGCCCCGGCCAGCCTGGTCACCTCTTCCGAGGTGACCAGGCCCTTCGGCCGGTGGACCGCGGCCGACGAGGGCCCTTGGGGGAGTGGGCCCTCGGCTCTGTAGACCGTCCCGTTCGGGCCGCCGCCCGGGTCCGGTTCGCCCGGCGCGATCCCCGCGCCCGGGCCCGTACCGCCGCTCCCGCCCCCGAGCCGCAGGGGCGGCGGCGCGGGCGCGTCCGCGGCCCGGGAGGCCGTACCCCCGCCGTCTCCCTCGTCACCGGAGGCGGTCAGATACAGCCCGCCGCCACCGGCCAGCAGCACACCCGCCGCCACCGTGGCGACGAGCGCGGTCCGCCGCCCGCGTCCGCTCTCCGTACCGGTCACCGCAACGCTCCCTCGTGTCGTTCGGACACCGGTGGGACGGGGCGGGGGCCCGGTCGGTTCCGTCCCGTCAGCCGCCGTACTCGGCGGTGGCGGCGATCAGCCGCGCCGACGCGTCCGGGACGACCACGCCGTGGATCGCGGCGGGGGAGACGGGGGCGGGCGCCGGATCGGCCGGCGTCACCCAGTGCGGGACCATCCGGGCACCGGCGCCGCGCAGCTCGGCGAGGCTCAGTTCGGACTCGTGTCGCTCGCGGGGAGCGGGATACGGGGTCATGGGCGCACCGTACGCACCACCCGCCTCCGGAGAAAAGCCCTACTCTGGGGTAGTTTCCACTGTTCGGCAGCGCGCCCCGCAGCGGATACCGTGGATCGTCCTCACCCATTACCCGCAGGAGCACCCAGCCGTGCGTATCGCAGTCACCGGCTCCATCGCCACCGACCACCTCATGACCTTCCCCGGCCGGTTCGCCGACCAGCTGGTGGCCGACCAGCTCCACACGGTGTCCCTCTCCTTCCTCGTGGACAACCTCGACGTCCGCCGGGGCGGCGTCGGCCCCAACATCTGCTTCGGCATGGGCCAGCTCGGCGGCAACCCGATCCTCGTCGGCGCGGCCGGCTACGACTTCGACGAGTACCGCGCCTGGCTCGACCGCCACGGCGTCGACACCGGCTCGGTCCGCATCTCCGAGGTCCTGCACACCGCGCGCTTCGTCTGCACCACGGACAAGGACCACAACCAGATCGGGTCCTTCTACACCGGTGCCATGAGCGAGGCCCGCCTCATCGAGCTCAAGGCCGTCGCCGACCGCGTGGGCGGCCTCGACCTCGTCCTCATCGGAGCCGACGACCCCGAGGCGATGCTCCGCCACACCGAGGAGTGCAAGGCCCGGGACATCCCCTTCGCCGCGGACTTCTCCCAGCAGATCGCGCGCATGGACGGCGAGGAGATCCGCACCCTCCTCGACGGCGCGACCTACCTCTTCTCCAACGAGTACGAGAAGGGCCTCATCGAGGCGAAGACCGGCTGGACCGACGAGGAGATCCTGTCCCGCGTCGGGCACCGCGTCACCACGCTCGGCTCGCGCGGCGTCCGCATCGAGCGCGCCGGAGAGCCGTCCATCGAGGTCGCCTGCCCGGAGGAGGAGGCCAAGGTCGACCCCACCGGCGTCGGCGACGCGTTCCGCGCGGGCTTCCTGACGGGCCTCTCCTGGGGCGTCGGGCTGGAGCGCGCGGCGCAGGTCGGCTGCATGCTGGCCACGCTCGTCATCGAGACGCTCGGCACCCAGGAATACACCCTGCGACGCACCAACTTCATCGACCGCTTCACCAAGGCCTACGGCCACGAAGCCACCGCGGAACTCCAGTCCCACCTCTCCTGACCCCGTCTGCGCGGGAAGCCGCGGCACCCCCGTACTAGCCGCACCCGCCGTCGCTGTGGGCACTCGTCCCGCTGGGGCGGGGCGGGTGGGCACGGGGGCGGCGCCCCTGACCGGGCCCGGGCTTTCCGCGCCCGAACCCGCACCTGCCGCACGGCTCCGCAGGGGTGCGGGCGCGGCCCGGGGCCGTCAGGCGGTGCGGCGGACGACGTACGCGGGGGCGCCCTGGGGGGAGGGGCCCTCGCCCACGTACTCCTGCCCCCGCATCTCGCACCACGCGGGGATGTCCAGCCGGGCCGCCGCGTCGTCCGACAGCACCGTCACCGTCCCCCCCACCCGCACCGACCCGATCACCTTCGCCAGCTCGATCACCGGGATCGGGCACCGCTTCCCGAGCGCGTCGACGACCAGCTCCTCGGCGAGGGCCGGCTCCGCGGCGACCGGCGCGGTGCCCAGCCGTTCCCGCACCGACGCCACCACCCCCGGCAGCACCGCGAGGAAGCGGTCGACGTCCGCCTCCCGCGTGCCGGCCGGCAGCGAGACCCGGACGTTCCCCTCGCTCAGGACGCCCATCGCGCGCAGCACATGGCTGGGCGTCAGCGTCGAGCTCGTACACGACGAACCGGATGAAACGGAGAATTCCTCCCGGTCCAGCTCCGACAGCAGCGTCTCCCCGTCGACGTACAGACAGGAGAAGGTGACGAGGTGGGGCAGCCGCCGCACCGGGTCGCCGACGACCTCCACGTCCGGCACCAGCTCCGGCACCCGCGCCCGGATCCGGTCGACCAGGCCCCGCAGCCGGGCGCCCTCCGCCACGGCCTCGGCCCGTACCGCCCGCAGGGAGGCCGCCGCCGCGACGATCGCGGGCAGGTTCTCGAAGCCGGGCGCGCGGCCCGACTCCCGCTCGTCGGAGGGGCCTTGCGGCGCGAACCGCACGCCCTTGCGCACCGCCAGCAGGCCCACCCCGGCCGGCCCGCCCCACTTGTGCGCGCTCGCCGCCAGCAGCGACCAGCCCGCCGGCACCGGCCCCCAGCCCAGCGACTGGGCCGCGTCCACGAGCAGCGGCACCCCGGCCGCCCGGCAGGCCTCCGCGACCTCGGCCACCGGCTGTTCCGTGCCCACCTCGTGGTTGGCGGTCTGGAGGCAGGCCAGGGCCGTCCCCTCGCCCAGCTCCGCCGCGAAGACCTCCGGGTCCACCGCCCCGGTCCGGCCGACCGGAACCTCCGTGACCGTCCCGCCGGCCGCCGCGTGCGCCTCGCCCGCGTGCAGCACCGAGGAGTGCTCGACGGCCGAGACCACCAGCCGCCCGCCGGCCCGCCGGCGCCCGGCGAGCGCGCCCGACACGCCCGAGTGCACCGCGCGGGTCCCCGAAGGAGTGAAGACGAGTTCGTCGGGGCGGCAGCCCACCGCCTCCGCCGCGGCCTCCCGCGCCGCGTCGAGCAGCAGCCGGGCCCGCCGCCCCTCCCGGTAGAGCCGGGCCGGATCGGCCCACCCCTCGTCGAGGGCGGCGAGCAGCGCCTGGCGGGCGACGGGGTGCAGGGGGGCGGCGGACGCGGCGTCGAAGTACGGCATCCGCCCACGGTAGAGCCTGAACCCCTGCCTCCCGGCGCCACCGGCGCCACCGGCGCCACCGGCGCCACCGGCGCCACCGGCGCCACCGGTACCGTCTGGCCCTGGCGCCCCGGCGCCCCCCGCCACATCGCCGCGGCCCCCTCCTCGCCGACCGCGGCCCCCTCCCCGTCGGCCGCAGGCCCCGGCCCGCCGACCGGGACCCCCTCCCCACCGACCCCGGACGCGCCGCCCCGGCCGGGGACCCCTGCTCTGTCGCCCTCCGACACGCCGCCCGCCCTCCGACACGCCCCCGACCACCGCACGCCCCCCCGACCACCGACCGCCGACACGCCGCCCCGGCCACGTCCGTGCCGCCCCCGCCGACCCGGATGAGCCCCCGTCAGAACCCCGCCCCCAACCGCCGCCAGACCGTCGCCGGAACGCCGGGAGACCCCCGAACGGGCGCTTCCGCTCCTCCGTCGGAACGCTTGCGTCCACCCCTTCGGGGACTCGGACGGCGCGTTGGGCACCCTCCCCGCGCGACCCCAAATAGCGTCCAGTAGGGTTTGGTCCGCATAAACATCCAAACCCCTGCCCGCGGCCGGGGCGGCGACCGACCAGCGAGACGGACGGCCGTGGCCGACCAACGCGGGCCGAGACTCTCGGGAAGGCGCTACGTGAGTCCCAACGGCTCCGACCGCTCGTCGCGGCGCCCGATGCGGCGGAAGCTGCCGCAGGTGCTGACTGCGGGCCTGATCCTGGCGACAGCCACCGGCTGCTCGTACAACTGGGAAGACTTCCCTCGCCTCGGCATGCCCACCCCCGTCACGGAAGAGGCGCCTCGGATCCTCTCCCTGTGGCAGGGATCCTGGGCCGCCGCGCTCCTCACCGGAATCCTGGTGTGGGGCCTCATCCTGTGGGCGGTCATCTTCCACCGGCGCAGCCGGACCAAGGTCGAGGTACCTCCGCAGACCCGCTACAACATGCCCATCGAGGCGCTGTACACGGTCACCCCCCTCATCATCGTCTCGGTGCTCTTCTACTTCACCGCGCGCGACGAGTCGAAGCTCCTCGAGCTCTCCCCGAAGCCTGCCCACACGGTCAACGTGGTCGGCTACCAGTGGAGCTGGGGCTTCAACTACATCGAGGACGTGCCCGGCGTCGAGGGTGACGCGAAGACGGACGAGAACCTCGCGTCCATCCCGGACAAGTTCATCGACCAGTTCCCGGACAACGCGGGCGGCGTCTACGACGCCGGCATCCCCGGCGACCGGAACCCGCAGACCGGCAACCCGGGCCCGACCCTGTGGCTGCCGAAGGGCGAGAAGGTCCGCTTCGTCCTCACCTCGCGTGACGTCATCCACTCCTTCTGGGTGGTCCCCTTCCTCATGAAGCAGGACGTCATCCCGGGTCACACCAACGCCTTCGAGGTCACCGCGACCCGTGAGGGCACCTTCCTCGGCAAGTGCGCCGAGCTGTGCGGTGTCGACCACTCCCGGATGCTCTTCAACGTCAAGGTGGTCTCCCCGGAGCGCTACCAGGCGCACCTGAAGGAGCTGGCCGAGAAGGGTCAGACCGGCTACATCCCGTCCGGCATCGAGCAGACGGACCCGGCCAGGAACGCGGAGAAGAACCAACTGTGAGCATCCCCAACGAAACCAAGGGTGCCGCGGCTGAGGACTCGTACGAGAACGAGGTGCCCGTCCGCCGCAAGCAGCCCGGCAACGTGGTGGTGAAGTGGCTGACCACCACCGACCACAAGACGATCGGTACCCTGTACCTCGTCACCTCGTTCGTGTTCTTCTGCATCGGTGGCCTCATGGCGCTCTTCATGCGCGCCGAGCTGGCCCGTCCGGGTACGCAGATCATGTCGAACGAGCAGTTCAACCAGGCGTTCACGATGCACGGCACGATCATGCTGCTGATGTTCGCGACGCCGCTGTTCGCCGGTTTCGCCAACTGGATCATGCCGCTGCAGATCGGCGCGCCCGACGTGGCGTTCCCGCGGCTGAACATGTTCGCCTACTGGCTGTACCTCTTCGGCTCGATCATCGCGGTGGCCGGCTTCCTCACCCCGCAGGGTGCGGCCGACTTCGGCTGGTTCGCCTACTCCCCGCTGTCGGACGCCGTCCGCTCGCCGGGCGTCGGCGCCGACATGTGGATCATGGGTCTGGCCTTCTCCGGCTTCGGCACGATCCTCGGTTCGGTCAACTTCATCACCACGATCATCTGCATGCGCGCCCCGGGCATGACGATGTTCCGCATGCCGATCTTCACCTGGAACGTGCTGCTGACCGGTGTCCTGGTCCTGCTCGCCTTCCCGGTCCTGGCGGCCGCGCTGTTCGCCCTGGAGGCGGACCGCAAGTTCGGTGCCCACGTCTTCGACGCGGCCAACGGCGGAGCCTTGCTCTGGCAGCACCTCTTCTGGTTCTTCGGACACCCAGAGGTGTACATCATCGCCCTGCCGTTCTTCGGCATCGTCTCCGAGATCATCCCGGTCTTCAGCCGCAAGCCGATGTTCGGCTACATCGGTCTGGTGGCCGCGACGATCGCGATCGCCGGTCTGTCCGTGACCGTGTGGGCCCACCACATGTACGTCACCGGTGGCGTGCTCCTCCCGTTCTTCTCCTTCATGACGTTCCTCATCGCCGTACCGACCGGCGTGAAGTTCTTCAACTGGATCGGAACGATGTGGAAGGGCTCGCTGTCCTTCGAGACGCCGATGCTGTGGACGATCGGCTTCCTGATCACCTTCACCTTCGGTGGTCTGACCGGTGTCATCCTGGCCTCGCCGCCGATGGACTTCCACGTCTCCGACTCGTACTTCGTCGTGGCGCACTTCCACTACGTGGTCTTCGGCACCGTCGTCTTCGCGATGTTCGCCGGCTTCCACTTCTGGTGGCCGAAGTTCACCGGCAAGATGCTGGACGAGCGGCTCGGCAAGATGACGTTCTGGACGCTGTTCATCGGCTTCCACGGCACGTTCCTGGTGCAGCACTGGCTGGGCGCCGAGGGCATGCCGCGTCGTTACGCGGACTACCTGGACGCCGACGGCTTCACCGCGCTGAACACGATCTCGACGATCTCGTCCTTCCTGCTCGGCCTGTCGATCCTTCCGTTCATGTACAACGTCTGGAAGACCGCCAAGTACGGCAAGAAGATCGAGGTCGACGACCCGTGGGGCTACGGCCGTTCGCTCGAGTGGGCGACCTCCTGCCCGCCGCCGCGGCACAACTTCCTCACGCTGCCGCGGATCCGTTCGGAATCGCCCGCGTTCGACCTGCACCACCCTGAGATCGCGGCTGTCGACCAGCTCGAGAACAAGCCGCACGAGGCCGCGGCCCTCACGGGCAGCAAGGAGGCCGGCAAGTGAAGATCCAGGGCAAGATGTTCATCTGGCTGAGCGTCTTCATCCTTGCCATGGCGATCCTCTACGGCGTCTGGTCCAAGGAGCCGGTCGGCACGACGGCGCTCTTCCTGGCCTTCGGCCTGGCCATCATGATCGGCTACTACCTGGCCTTCACGGCCAAGCGGGTCGACGCGATGGCGCAGGACGACAAGGAGGCCGACGTCGCGGACGAGGCCGGCGAGGTGGGCTTCTTCGCCCCCCACAGCTGGCAGCCGCTGTCGCTGGCCATCGGCGGTGCCCTCGCCTTCCTCGCGATCGCGATGGGCTGGTGGCTGCTGTACTTCTCCGCGCCGCTGATCCTCGTCGGCCTGTTCGGCTGGGTCTTCGAGTTCTACCGCGGTGAGAACCAGAACCAGTAGCGGTACCCCGTAACACCCCCGAGGGGCCCGGTCACTTCGTACGCGAAGCGGCCGGGCCCCTCTTTTGCCGCGCCCGGCGCGCCCGCGCGCGGAACTGTCCTTAGCGTGAGGTCATGAACGACACGCCGCGCATTCGGACTGTTCTGAACTGCGCCCTCCTGGCCCTCGCCGTCACCGTCGGCGCGACGGCGTGCGCGGGCCCGGACGGGCACCCGCTGTCGGCGAGCCCCTACGACGCGGCCGACCGGATCGTCTTCGCGGCGGCCGACGGCACCCGGCTGGACCCCGAGAAGCCGCTGGAGATCACCTCCAGGGGCGACGACGGGCGGATCAGCGACGTGACCGCCACCGACGCGGCCGGCCGCCACCTGGCGGGCGAACTCACCGCCGACGGGCGCACGTGGCGCTCCACGGCCTCCCTGGCCGCCGGGACCCGCTACACCGTCAGGGTGGCCACGGAGGACGCGGACGGCGCCCCAGGAGCCCGTACGTACACCTTCGAGACGGCTCCGGCCAAACGGGCTCTGACCGTCACCTTCGGGCCGGAGGCGGGCACCTACGGCGTCGGGCAGCCGATCACGGCCGAACTCAGCCTCCCGGTCAAGGACCGGGCCGCGCGCGCCGTCGTCGAACGCGCCCTCAAGGTCCGCTCCACGCCCGCCGTCGAGGGCTCCTGGTACTGGGTGGACGACAAGAAGCTCCACTTCCGGCCCAAGGAGTACTGGCCGGCCGGCGCGCTCGTCTCCGTCACCGGCAACCTCGACGGCCTCCGGGTCGGCGACAAGCTCTACGGCGGCCCGTCCAAGCCGCTCCGGCTGAAGATCGGCGACCGGATCGAGGCCGTCGCCGACGCCGGGTCGCACCAGATGACCGTGAAGCGCAACGGGGAAGTGATCAACACCATTCCGGTGACCACCGGGAAACCGGGCTTCTCCACCCGTAACGGGATCAAAGTGGTGCTCGGCAAGGAGTACTACGTCCGGATGCGCGGCACCAGCATCGGCATCTCCGAGGGCAGCTCGGAGTCGTACGACCTGCCGGTGTACTACGCCACCCGGGTCACGTGGAGCGGCGAGTACGTGCACGCCGCGCCCTGGTCCGTGGGCTCCCAGGGCGTCGCCAACGTCAGCCACGGCTGCGTGGGCATGTCCACCGGCAACGCGGCCTGGTTCTACGAGACCGTCCGAGCCGGCGACATCGTCCGCACCGTCAACAGCTCCGGCGAGATGATGGACCCCTTCGGCAACGGCTTCGGCGACTGGAACCTGACCTGGGAGAAGTGGCGCCGGGGCAGCGCCCTGGTGGCCGAGGAGGGCGACCCCACGGCCACCCACGACGCCAAGGCCCGCCTCCGGCCCACTCTCTAGCCCGGGCCTTCGGCCCCGGAGGGGCGAAGCGCTACGCGTCGATCGACAGGCGCGAGCGCAGCAGGGCCGCCAGGGACGCCGCGAACTCGACAGGTTCCACCGGAAGGGTGACGGCGGCGTCCGCGCGGCTCCAGGTGGCCAGCCAGGCGTCCTGCGGGCGGCCGATGAGCAGCAGCACCGGCGGGCACCGGAAGACCTCGTCCTTGATCTGCCGGCAGACGCCCATGCCGCCCGCGGGGACGGCCTCGCCGTCCAGCACGCAGACGTCGATCCCCCCCTCGTCCAGCCGCTTCAGCACGGCCGGGAGCGTCGCGCACTCCACGAACTCCACGGGGGGCACGTCGGCCGCGGGCCGCCGCCCGGCGGCGAGCCGGACCTGCTCCCGGGTGTTCGCGTCATCGCTGTAGACCAGGACCGTGGCACTCGACTGCATCGTTCCTCCGTCCGGAAGGCGGGCCGGTCGTCCTCGACCGGTGCGCGGAGCCTACTCCGCTCCACACCCCGTCAACACCCGTTCAACACCTGTTCGAAGGGTGCCGGGAGGGCCTCGCGATGGGCCGTTCGGGCTGGACACACCCCTCTGACACTCCGAACGGCACCCCCCGGAGTGAGGGCGGGATAAGCGACCGACATAATGTCGGTCGTGGCGACAGTAACGACAGTAGATACCGGGCACGCGCACCCGTCGGTCAATCGACCGAACCTCACCAGCGTCGGAACCATCATCTGGCTGAGTTCCGAGCTGATGTTCTTCGCGGCCCTCTTCGCGATGTACTTCACCCTGCGATCGGTGACAGGTCCCGAGTTCTGGGCGGAAAAGGCCGCGGCCTTGAACTTCCCGTTCTCGGCGACCAACACCACGATCCTGGTGCTCTCCTCCCTCACCTGCCAGCTCGGCGTCTTCGCCGCGGAGCGGGGCGACGTGAAGAAGCTCCGGACGTGGTTCATCATCACGTTCGTGATGGGTGCGATCTTCATCGGCGGCCAGGTCCTGGAGTACACCGAGCTGGTCAAGCACGAGGGCCTCTCGCTCTCGTCGGACCCGTACGGCACGGTGTTCTACCTGACCACCGGCTTCCACGGCCTGCACGTGACGGGCGGTCTCATCGCCTTCCTGCTGGTCCTCGGCCGGACGTACGCCGCCAAGAGGTTCACTCACGAGCAGGCAACCGCCGCCATCGTCGTGTCCTACTACTGGCACTTCGTCGATGTCGTCTGGATCGGCCTCTTCGCCACGATCTACATGATCAAGTAGTCGGTCACCGCCGGTCACGGCGGACCGACATCCAGCAAGCATCGACGCAGAAGATCCTGACACCGGGGTAATCCGTGAAAAAGCTCTCCGCACGACGACGCCATCCGCTGGCGGCGGTCGTCGTCCTACTTCTCGCGCTGGCGGCCACGGGGGGGCTGTACGCCGCGTTCGCGCCCGCGGGCACGGCGAAGGCCGATGAAACCGCCCAGTCCCTCGCCATCGAGGAGGGCAAGAAGCTCTACTCCGTCGGCTGCGCCAGCTGCCACGGAACCGGCGGTCAGGGCACCTCTGACGGCCCGTCCCTCGTCGGCGTGGGCTCCGCTTCCGTGGACTTCCAGGTCGGCACCGGCCGCATGCCCGCGCAGCAGCCGGGCGCCCAGGTCCCGAAGAAGAAGGTCATCTACACGCAGGCTGAGATCGATCAGCTCGCGGCGTACGTCGCCTCCCTCGGTGCCGGTCCGGCCACGCCGAAGGAAGGCCAGTACAGCCCTGAGGGCGCCGACATCGCGAAGGGTGGCGAGCTGTTCCGCACCAACTGCGCGCAGTGCCACAACTTCACCGGCGAGGGCGGCGCGCTGACGCACGGCAAGTACGCCCCGAGCCTTGAGGGCGTCAGCCCGAAGCACCTCTACGAGGCCATGCAGACCGGCCCGCAGAACATGCCCTCCTTCCCGGACACCACCATGCCGGAGAAGGAGAAGAAGGACATCATCGCGTACGTCCAGGCCGTGAACGGCGACGAGACCGCGAGCCCGGGCGGCCTGTCGCTCGGTGGCCTCGGCCCCGTCTCCGAGGGCCTGTTCGCCTGGATCTTCGGTCTGGGTGCGCTGATCGCAGTTGCCATCTGGGTCGCGGCCCACACCGCTAAGGCCAAGAAGTCATGAGTACCCAAGAGATTCCAGAAGAGAACCTGCCGGCAGGGCAGGACACCGCGCACGGCGCGGTGAAGGTCGCGGACAACCCGTTCGCCGACCCGGGCCTTCCGCCCCACAAGCCGCGTGTCCAGGACATCGACGAGAAGGCCGCCCGGCGCTCCGAGCGCGCGGTCGCCTTCATGTTCGTGCTGTCGATGCTGGCCACCATCGGCTTCATCGCCTCGTACGTGATCTTCCCGGTCGACAAGATCGTGTACATCTGGCCCTTCGGCCACGTGTCCGCGCTCAACTTCGCCCTCGGCTGGACGCTCGGCCTCGCCCTCTTCTTCATCGGCGCGGGCGCGGTCCACTGGGCCCGCACCCTGATGTCCGACGTCGAGATCGCGGACGAGCGCCACCCGATGGCGGCGTCGCCCGAGGTCAAGGCGAAGGTCATGGCGGACTTCGCGGCCGGTGCCGCCGAGTCCGGCTTCGGCCGCCGCAAGCTCATCCGCAACACGCTCTTCGGCGCGCTGGCCCTGGTGCCGCTCTCCGGAGTCATGCTGCTGCGTGACATGGGACCGCTGCCCGAGCGCAAGCTCCGGACCACCCTGTGGGCCAAGGGCAAGCTGCTCATCAACATGAACACGCACGAGCCGCTGCGTCCCGAGGACGTCGCCGTCGGTTCGCTGACCTTCGCGATGCCCGAGGGCCTCTCGGAGCACGACCACCACTTCCAGACCGAGATCGCCAAGGCCGCCCTGATGATCGTCCGGATTCAGCCGGAGGACATCAAGGACAAGCGCGAGCTCGAGTGGTCGCACGAGGGCATCGTCGCCTTCTCGAAGATCTGCACCCACGTCGGCTGCCCGATCTCCCTGTACGAGCAGCAGACGCACCACGTGCTCTGCCCGTGCCACCAGTCCACCTTCGACCTGTCCGACGGCGCCCGAGTCATCTTCGGCCCGGCCGGTCACGCCCTCCCGCAGCTGCGGATCGGCGTGAACGACAAGGGCTTCCTCGAAGCGCACGGCGACTTCGACGAGCCCGTCGGTCCCGCATTCTGGGAGCGCGGATGAGCACTGTGACCAACACGCAGAAGAAGGCGCCCGCCGGTGAGCGGGTCGCCGACTGGGCCGACGGACGCCTGGGGATCTACACGCTGGCCAAGGCCAACATGCGGAAGATCTTCCCGGACCACTGGTCCTTCATGCTGGGCGAGATCTGCCTCTACAGCTTCCTCATCATCATCCTGACGGGCGTCTACCTGACGATGTTCTTCCACCCGTCGATGAACGAGGTGGAGTACGCCGGCTCGTACGTCCCGCTCCAGGGACAGCTGATGTCCGAGGCGTTCAACTCGACCATGCACATCTCCTTCGAGGTGCGCGGTGGTCTGCTGATCCGGCAGATCCACCACTGGGCGGCGCTGATCTTCCTCGCCGGCATGTTCGTGCACATGATGCGCGTCTTCTTCACGGGCGCGTTCCGCAAGCCGCGTGAGATCAACTGGCTGTTCGGCTTCCTGCTGTTCTTCCTGGGCATGTTCACCGGCTTCACCGGTTACTCGCTCCCGGACGACCTGCTCTCCGGCACCGGTGTCCGCTTCATGCAGGGCGCGATCCTGTCGGTGCCGATCGTCGGCACCTACCTGTCGATGTTCCTCTTCGGCGGCGAGTTCCCCGGCGGCGACTTCGTCGCCCGGTTCTACTCGGCGCACGTGCTGCTGCTCCCCGGCATCATGCTGGGCCTGGTGGTCGCTCACCTGATCCTGGTGTTCGTCCACAAGCACACGCACTTCGAGGGCCCCGGCCGGACGAACAAGAACGTCGTCGGCATGCCGCTGCTCCCCGTGTACATGGCGAAGGCCGGAGGCTTCTTCTTCCTGGTCTTCGGCGTCATCGCGGTCATCGCGGCGGTCGCCTCGATCAACCCGATCTGGGCGCTCGGCCCGTACCGCCCGGACCAGGTGTCCACCGGCGCCCAGCCCGACTGGTACATGGGCTTCGCCGAGGGTCTGATCCGTGTCATGCCGGGCTGGGAGATCAACCTGTGGGGCCACACGCTGGTCCTCGGCGTGATGATCCCGCTGGCGATCTTCCCGGCGGTCCTCGCGGCCATCGCGGTCTACCCGTTCATCGAGTCCTGGATCACGGGCGACAAGCGCGAGCACCACATCGCGCAGCGCCCGCGCAACGCTCCGACGCGCACCGCCTTCGGTGTCGCCTGGATCACCGCGTACATGATCATGCTCGTCGGTGGTGGAAACGACCTCTGGGCGACCCACTTCCACCTGTCGATCAACTCGATCACCTGGTTCGTGCGGATCTTCTTCTTCGTCGGCCCGGTCATCGCGTTCATCGTCACCAAGCGGATCTGCCTCGGCCTCCAGCGCCGGGACAAGGACAAGGTGCTGCACGGGCGCGAGTCCGGCATCATCAAGCGCCTGCCGCACGGTGAGTTCGTCGAGGTCCACGAGCCGCTCAGCCAGGGCGAGCTGTACAAGCTCACCGCGCACGAGCAGTACGAGCCCGCCGCGCTGCCGCCGGCCGTCGACGAGAACGGCGTCCAGCGGAAGATCGGCGCGATGGAGAAGCTCCGGGTCAAGCTCAACAAGGGCTACTACGGCGACGACAACCAGGTCGCCAAGCCCACCCTGGAGGAGTACAAGGAGATCCAGAGCGGCCACGGCCACCACTGACTCCCTCCTGACCTCCTGACGTAGGTCGCCACGGCGAGAGCCCCGTCCATTCGATGGACGGGGCTCTTTGCCGTCCCCGGGGCTCGATAGGCTGGCCCCGTATCCGACGCACGATCATCAGGAGCTGCCATGAGCGCTGTGACCCCCGCTGGAGGACCTACCACGGCGGGCCGCTCCTGGCCCGTCCTCCTGAACGGCCTCCTGGAGGGGAGGAACCTCTCCGCCGACGACACCGCCTGGGCGATGGACCTGATCATGAGCGGCGAGGCGACCGACGCGCAGATCGCCGGCTTCATGGTGGCGCTCCGGGCCAAGGGCGAGACCGTCGAGGAGATCAGCGGGCTCGTCCGGACCATGTACGCGCACGCCAACACCATCGAGGTGCCCGGACCGGCCGTCGACATCGTCGGCACCGGCGGCGACGGCGCCAAGACCGTCAACATCTCCACGATGGCCTCGATCGTCGTCGCCGGCACCGGCACCAAGGTCGTCAAGCACGGCAACCGGGCCGCCTCCTCCGCCTCCGGCTCCTCCGACGTCCTGGAGAAGCTCGGCATCAACCTCGACCTCACCCCCGCCCGGGTGGCCGCGGTCGCCGAGGAGGCCGGCATCACCATCTGCTTCGCGGTGAGGTTCCACCCCTCGCTGCGGCACGTGGCGGCCGCCCGCGGCCAGCTCGGCATCCGCACCACCTTCAACGTGCTCGGCCCGCTCACCAATCCCGCCCGGGTGCGCGCCCAGGCCGTCGGCGTCGCCGACCCGCGGATGGCGCCGATCGTCGCCGGGGTCTTCGCCGAGCGCGGCAACTCCGCCCTGGTCTTCCGCGGCGACGACGGCCTGGACGAGCTGACCATCACCGGCACCTCCCGGGTGTGGGTGGTCCGGGACGGCTCGGTCCGCGAGGAGGTCTTCGACCCGAAGGACGCCGGCATCGACTACGCGCCCCTGGAGGCGCTGCGCGGCGCCGACGCCTCGTACAACGCCGACGTCGCCCGCCGGCTGCTGGCCGGCGAGACCGGGCCGGTGCGCGACGCGGTGCTGCTCAACGCGGCGGCGGCGCTCACCGCCCTGGAGCCCGGCGAGGGCACCCTCGCCGAGCAGCTGCGGGCCGGGATGGCGCGGGCCGCCGAGTCGATCGACTCCGGGGCCGCCCGCGCGAGCCTGGACCGCTGGGTCGCCGCCACTCACGCCTGAGAGCCGCCGCGCGGTCCGCGCGGCCCCGTTCCGGAATTCGGACGGGGTTGCGCGGACCGCGAGCGGTGGCATACGTTCGGCAACAGGTCATGAGTGACAGCCCCAAGCCCCGGCTGGCTGTCCGGCAACCCTCCGTCCGTGGCGGGGTGCCCCGGGTGAAGACCAGGCCGTGGACAGCAAGGTCCATGGCAAGCGCGGACCCCTGCGCCGTCCCTGGGGTCCTGGTCCTTGAGGGAGCGGTTTCGTGAGCAAGCGAATGCGTTAGGGCCTCCGGCCCCCTTCTTCTCCCCCTCCGTACGGCCCCGTTCTCGCCGTGCGTCGAGGCAACACCCGTACGCGGCACGCCGTTTCGCGCTGCCCTGCGGGCCCTTCACGCCCTTTCGCCTGTCCCGCCGGGAGATACCGCCATGTCCGCACGCCCGAACGCCGCCGCCCCCTCCGCCGCCTCCGCCGACGCCTGCTGCGCCGAGCCGCTGCCGGTCCTCGGCCGTGACGTCACCGTCCCGCTCGTCACCGGCGGCGAGGTGACCTACGCGGCCCTCGACTACGCGGCCAGCGCCCCCGCCCTCCAGCGCGTCTGGGACGACGTCGCCGCCTACGCCCCGTACTACGGCAGCGTCCACCGCGGCGCCGGCTACCTCTCCCAGCTCTCCACCGACCTCTTCGAGCAGAGCCGCGTCACCGTCGCCGAGTTCCTCGACTGCCGCGAGGGCGACCAGGTCGTCTTCACCCGCTCCACCACCGACTCGCTCAACCTGCTCGCCCAGGTCGTGCCCGCCGACTGCCAGGTCTTCGTCTTCGAGACCGAGCACCACGCCTCCCTGCTGCCCTGGCGCGACGCCCAGGTGACGTACCTCAACGCGCCGCGCACCCCGGCGCAGGCCGTCGAGACCCTGGAGCGGGCCCTCGCCGACCGCGATCCTCACGGCCCCGCCCTGGTCTGCGTCACCGGCGCCTCCAACGTGACCGGCGAGCTGTGGCCGGTGCGCGAACTGGCCGCCGCCGCCCACGCCCACGGCGCCCGGATCGTCCTCGACGCCGCCCAGCTCGCCCCCCACCACCCGGTCTCCGTCCGGGAACTCGACGTGGACTGGGTCGCCTTCTCCGGGCACAAGCTGTACGCGCCCTTCGGCTCCGGCGTCCTCGCCGGCCGCGCCGACTGGCTCCAGGCCGCCGAGCCCTACCTGGCCGGCGGCGGCGCCTCCCGCACGGTGGCCCGCAGGGCCGACGGCGGCGTGGACGTCGAGTGGCACACCACCGCGGCCCGCCACGAGGCCGGCTCCCCGAACGTCATCGGCGTCTACTCCATCGCCTCCGCCTGCAGGGCGCTGACCGAGGCCGGCTTCGACGCCCTCGTCGCCCGCGAGCGGCACCTCGTCGACACCGTCCGCGCCGGGCTCGCCGAGGTGTCCGAGGTCCGCGTCCTCTCCCTCTTCGGCGACGGCGCCCCGCGCGTCGGCGTCATCTCCTTCGTCGTCGACGGCTGGAACAGCTCCCACTTCGCCGCCGCCCTCTCCGCCGAGTACGGCATCGGCGTGCGCGACGGCCTCTTCTGCGCCCACCCGCTGGTCCGCACCCTGCTCGGCTCCGACCCGCAGGACCCGGGCGAGTGCGGCGCCCCCGAGCCGGCCGCCCCCGGCGAGCGCTCCCTGAACGCCATCCGGGTCAGCTTCGGGGCCGGTACGCCGGACGAGCACGTCGAGCGGTTCGTCGGAGCCGTGAAGGAGCTGGTCCGCGACGGCGCCCGGTGGAAGTACCGCACGGAGGACGGCCGCTGCGTCCCCGACCGCGGCTGACCGGCGGGCGGGACCGAGAGCCGCACGCGCTCACCCCTCGAAGACAAGTGCGACGAAGCCCGGACGGGGATGTCCCCGTCCGGGCTTCCGCGGGACGGCACGGCGCCCGGCCTCAGGACTCCAGGCCGATGGCGAAGGCCGCCTCCAGGTCGTGCTGCGAGTACGTGCGGAAGGCGACGTGCGTGTCGGTGCCCTCGACGCCCGGGATCTTGCTGATCCGGCCGGGGATGACCTCGGCCAGGTCGTCGTGGCGCGGCACCCGGACCATCGCGATGAGGTCGTACGTACCGGTCACCGAGAAGACCTCGCTGACGTTGTCGAGCGCGGCGATCGACTCCGCGATCTCGGGGATGCGGTCCACGCTGGTCTTGATGAGGACGATCGCGGTGATCACGGCTGGCTGTCTCCCTCGGTCGCCGCTGCTGGGGATTTCACTCTATCCCCACCCCGGAAGCGCGCCCACGCGTAGAGGAAGCCGACGGAGAAGCCCACGACGTGGGCCAGATAGGCGACCCCCGGCCCCGCGCCGGCGGCCCGCGCCGCCAGCCACTGGAGCGTGAACCAGAAGACGAGCACCGCCCAGGCCGGGAAGCGCAGCGGCAGGAAGAAGAGGAAGGGGAAGAGGCTCGTCACCCGGGAGCGGGGGAAGAGGAAGAGGAAGGCCCCGAGCACCGCCGAGATCGCCCCGGAGGCCCCGACCAGGGTCTGCTCGCTGTCGGCGTGCGCCACCGCGTAGCCGAGCAGGGCGAGGTAGCCGGTGCCCAGGTAGAAGAGGGCGAACTCGGCGTGCCCCATCCGCTCCTCCGCCATCGCCCCGAAGACCCAGAGGAAGAGCATGTTGCCGAGCAGGTGGAGCCACCCGCCGTGCACGAAGAGGGCGGTGAAGGGGGTGAGCAGGGCGCCCGGATCGCCCCGCGTCAGCTCGGCCGGCACCACTCCCCACCGCTGGAAGTAGGCGCTCTGCGCCGCGAGCACCTCGTCCCCGGTCGCGTGCGACGGGTTCAGTCCGGAGACGGGGCTGACAATGAAGAGGAGACAGCAGGCGGCGATCAGTCCGTAGGTCACCGCAGGTCCGGTGCGGACGCTCCGGTAGGCGCCCAGGGCCGTGCCTCGCCAGTCGATCATGGACAGATCATGGCCCAAGAGGGACGAAGTGGACAGAGTGCCTCGCCGGGCCGGGCGCCCGGCGGTGAGGCCGTAGGGTTACGGGATCGAGCACCGCAGTCCGACGGCGCACCGCGGCTCCCGTACCTGGTACCACCACGAACAGGAAGAAGGACGGCACCATGACGACCGTTCCCCAGCCGACCGCCGAGACCCGCTGGCGCTGCACCCTGTGCGGCAATCTGACCCGCTTCGACGTGACGCGCTCGTCCAAGGTCGTGGAGTACGTCCATCTGGACCTGGCGGGGGAGCCCAAGGTCGAGGAGCGCGAGGTGCTCAGTGAGACCATCGAGTCGGTCCGCTGCCGCTGGTGCAACGCGGTGGACCAGATCGAACTGGTGGACAAGCCGGGCGTCGAGTCCTGACGGACGGCGCCGACGACAGTAGGGGTGACGGATCGTGGAGCAGTCCGCGCACGGTGACGAACCGGCCGGCGCGGCGGGTGACGCTGCCGAGACGCTCGACCATCCCCTGCCGGAGGGGGTACGGCGACGGGTGATCGCACTGGTCGCCGACGCCTTCGGCGGCCTGACCGTCGCCGAGCTGCCCGCCCCCCTGCGCCAGTACGCCCGTTTCACCGCGAGCCGGCGCGCCAAGTTCGCCGGCAACGCGATGGCCGCCGCCCTGGAGGCCGACCCGCTCTTCCGGCAGCGGATCGGCGAACGGTTCAAGCAGGCGCAGCCGGAGCTGGCCGGGGCCGTGGAGACCGGCACCCCGCCCGCCGCCGCCGACCCCGTCGACGTGGCCGCGGCGGCCTATGTGCTGCGCCCGCCGGGCTGGGCCAAGCTGGTGGCCGCCGCCGGCGAGGAGGTCCAGCGCGCCGACGCCGAACGCGCCGACGAGGCCGGCCGGCGCGAGGTGGAGCGGCTCCGCGAGGAGCTGGCCGCCGCCCGCGACCGGACCCGGGACGAGACCGAACAGCTGCGGCACGACCTGGAGGCCGCCCGCAGGGAAGCCGAATCGCTTCACCGCAAGCTGCGCAGCGCGCAGAGCGACGTGAAGCGCGGCGAGGCGGCGCTGCGCCGCGCCCGGGCCGAGACGGAGGCCGCCCGCGCCGAGTCGGCCGCCCAGGTGTCCGCGGCGGAGAGCGAGTCGCGGCGGCTCAAGGCCCGGCTCGGCGAGGTCGAGGCGGCCCTGGAGGCGAGCCGCCGGGCCGCCCGCGAGGGGCGTTCGGTGGAGGACATGCGGCTGCGGCTGCTGCTCGACACCGTCCTCGACGCGGCCCAGGGGCTGCGGCGCGAACTCGCCCTGCCGCCCGTGTCGGTGCACCCGGCGGACACCGTGGACGCCGTGGAGCCGGGGCGGATGTCCCCGAAGGACATCGCGGCCCGCGCCCTGTCGGAGACCGATCCGGCCCTGCTCGACCAGCTGTTGGAGCTGCCGCAGACGCATCTGGTCGTCGACGGCTACAACGTCACCAAGACCGGCTACCCGACGATGCCGCTGGAGAAGCAGCGGCTGCGGCTGCTCGGCGGGCTCTCCGCGCTCGCGGCCCGCTCGGGCGCGGAGGTCACCTGCGTCTTCGACGGGGCGGAGCTGGCCGCCCCGGTGCTCCTCGCGCCGCCGCGCGGGGTGCGGGTGCTCTTCTCCAAGCCCGGCGTCACGGCGGACGAGCTGATCCGCCAGCTGGTGCGGGCGGAGCCGCCGGGCCGGCCGGTCGTCGTGGTCTCCACCGACCGCGAGGTGGCGGACGGCGTCGCGAAGGCCGGCGCGCGGCCGGTGGCGTCGGCCCTGCTCCTCAAGCGCCTTTCGCGGCTCTCGTAACGACTCGCCCGGCTCGCAACTCTTGTGTTCTATGCCCGATTTCTGGAGGGCGGACCGTCAAGTGCCGGTCACGCGCGGTGTGATGCGTGTAAATAAAGTGCCGCGTGAGCGAGTTTTTTGCCATCGGGATTTGAACTGATCACAACTTGGTCACTAGGGTCAGGCCTCGAACCTTCGCGCGGTTGATCACCCATCAGGGCGGTCCGTGGAGGAACCGCCTGCCCCTGACCGGCCGGGCGGCTCGAGGAAGAAGGAGCTCGCCTTCGTGGCGTCCCACCGTCGACCCAAGCAGCCGAGCCGCACCCGTGTGACCGTGCTCACCGCGACCGCGGCCGCCGCCGTCGCGTTCTCCGCCCAGACCGGAGCCCAGGCGGCCCCCAAGCCGAAGATCGACGAGGTCAAGTCGAAGGTCGACAAGCTCTACCACGAGGCCGAGGAGGCCACGGAGCAGCACAGCCTGGCCGAGGAGCGCCGCGGCAAGCTGCAGAAGGAGATCGGCCAGATCCAGGACCGGGTGGCGCGTGGTCAGCAGGAGCTGAACACCCTCCGGGACCAGATCGGTTCGGTCGCCAGCGCCCAGTACCGCTCCGGCGGCATCGACCCGGCGCTCCAGCTCTTCCTCTCCTCGGACCCGGACGACTACCTGGACAAGGCGTCCGCCATCGGCCGGGTCACCGACCAGCAGGCCGACGTCCTCGCCACCATCCAGGACAAGCAGCGCACCCTCGCCCAGCAGCGCGCCGAGGCCACCGCCAAGCTCACCGACCTCGAAGAGGTCCGCAAGACGCTCGCCGAGAAGAAGAGCAAGGTCCAGGGCAAGCTCGCCGACGCGCGCAAGCTGCTCAACACCCTCACCGCCGCCGAGCGCGCCCGCATCCAGCAGGAGGAGCGGGCCGAGGCCGAGCGTGCCTCCCGTGCCGCCGCCCCCCGCCTCGACCTGGGCAACGAGGCCCCGGCCAGCGGTCTGGGTGCCGCCGCCCTCTCCGCCGCCGCCACCCAGCTCGGCAAGCCGTACGTCTCCGGCGCCGAGGGCCCCAACGCGTACGACTGCTCCGGCCTGACGATGTGGGCCTACGGCAAGGCCGGCGCCCGGCTGACCCGCACCACCTACACCCAGCAGAACGACGGCACCAAGATCGGCCGCAGCCAGCTCCGCCCCGGCGACCTGGTCTTCTTCAACGGCCTGTCGCACGTCGGCCTGTACGCGGGCAACAACACGATCCTGCACGCCCCGAAGCCGGGCGCCTCGGTCCGCTACGAGTCGATGAACTACATGGGCACCTTCCAGTTCGGTGTCCGCATCGGCGGCTGACCCGCCCGGCCGTGCCGCCCGAACGGGTGGTTCGCGGCACACCTCGCTGACCTGACGCCCCGCCGGTGACCTCGTGATCTCCGGCGGGGCGTCATTTTTCGTGCCCGGCGCCTTCGTTGGACGAGGTCGGGGGAGCGGCTACTGTCTGCCGCGCCAGTCCCCACGAGCCGAACGGAGAGCGCGAGCCGTGGCCTCCCACCGCCGACCCGCCCGGGTCACCGTCCTGACCGCCGCCGCCGCGGCCACCGCGGCGGCCTCCCTCGGCGCCGTCCCCGCGAACGCCGACCCGGGTGCCGGCGTCGCGGCCGTCCGCGCCAAGGTCGACCGGCTCTACGAGGAGGCCGAGCGGGCCGCCGAGGGCTACAACCGGGCGGACGAGAAGGCGGACGCGCTGCGGCGCGAGGTCGGCCAGGCCCAGGACAGCCTCGCCCGCGGCCAGGAGCGCATCAACCGGATGCGGGGGGCGCTCGGCTCCCTCGCCGGCGCCCAGTACCGCTCCGGCGGCCTCGACCCGGCCCTCGTCCTGCTGCTCTCCTCCGACCCGGACAGCTACCTCGACCGCGCCTCCGCCCTCGACCGGGTGACCGCCCGGCAGAGCGCCGCCCTCACCGAGCTCCACCGGGAGCGCCGCCGGCTCGACCAGGAGCGCGCCGAGGCCCGCACCGCCCTCGGCGAGCTGGAGCGCAGCCGCGCCGAGGTGGCCCGCCACAAGCGGTCCGTGGAGCGCAAGCTCGCCGAGGCCCGCCGGCTCCTCGCCTCCCTCACCGCCGCCGAGCGCGCCGACTACGAGCGGGCCTCCCGCTCCGGCGGACGCGCCGACGGCCCGGGCGAGGAGCTGCCGCCGCCCGCCGACCTCGGCCCGGCCGACTCGCGGGCCGCCGCCGCGGTGCTCGCCGCCCGCAGCGCCGTCGGCAAGCCGTACGTCTGGGGCGCGATCGGCCCCACCGCCTTCGACTGCTCGGGGCTGATGGTCTGGTCGTACCGGCAGGCCGGGATCAGCCTGCCGCGCACCTCGGCCGCCCAGCGCCACGCGGGCCGGCAGGTGCCGCTCTCCCAGGCGCAGCCCGGCGACCTCGTCACGTACCGCGGTGACGCCAGCCACGTCGCCATCTACGCCGGGAACGGGCAGGTCATCCACGCCCCCTACCCCGGCGCCCGGGTCCGCTACGACCCGGTGAACATGATGTCCCACGTGACGGTGACCCGCCCCTGAGCCCGCCGCCGCGGGCTCCGGGAGGCGCCGGCCCGTCACCCGGTCGTACGATCTGAGGCGTGGCGGAACAGGGGCGGGGAGCGCGACGGCCGGCGGCCGTGGTGCTCGCCCTGGTCCTCGCGCTCGCCGCGCTCGTCGGCTGCGGCACCGCCGCCCGGCCCGCCGACCCCGCCCTGCGCGAGGTGCAGGCCCTGCTCGACCGGCACGCCGAAGCCCTCCTCGACCGGGACGAGGGCGCCTGGCTGGCCGCCGCGGGTCCCGCGTACGAGGATGCCGCCCGGACCGAGTTCCGCAGGCTCGCCCAGGTCCCGCTCGCGGGCTGGAGCTACCGCGTCACCGGCGTCGACCGGACCGGCGGGGGCCGGCTCACCGCCCGCGTGGAGCGCGGCCACCGCGTCGAGGGGTACGACGCGGGTCCCCTCGGCGCCGACCGGGTCATGGACTTCGCCGAGCGGGACGGACGCTGGTACCTGACCGGGGAGCGGCCCGCGGAGGGCGCCCCGGTGCGGCTCTGGGAGCAGGGGGAGGTCACCGCGGTGCGCGGCGCCCGGTCGCTCGTCCTCGGCGTCGGCCAGGACCGGGACCGGCTGGCCGAGATCGCCCGGCTCGCCGACCGGGCCGTGCCCGCCGTCGACGCGGTCTGGAGCCCCCGGTGGACCCGCCGGGTGCTGGTCCTGGTCCCCGGCTCCCTCGACGCCATGGGCGGGCTGCTCGCGGTGGACGGCTCGCAGTACCGGGGGATAGCGGCCGTCACCACCGGCGAGACCGGGCACCGCGCCGACGCGCCCGCGGACCGGGTGATCGTCAACCCCGAGGCGTACGGCGTGCTCGGAGACTTCGGCCGGGAGCTGATCCTCACCCACGAGACCGTCCACGTCGCCACCCGCGCCCACACCTCGCCGTCCACCCCGGTCTGGCTCTCCGAGGGCTTCGCGGACTGGGTCGCCTACCGGGGCGGCGGCCGCACCCCCGCCGAGGCCGCCCCCGAGCTGCGCCGGGCCGTGCGGGCCGGGGAGGTGCCCGCCGCCCTCCCCGAGGACGCCGACTTCGGCTTCGAGGGCGACGGCGACGCCCTGGCCCGCGCCTACGAGAGCGGCTGGCTGGCCTGCGCGATGATCGCCGACCGCTGGGGGGAGGCCCGGCTGACGGCCTTCTACCGCGAGGTGGGCGCCCATCCGGGCCGGGAGGGCGCGGTGGAGAGCGCCCTGCGCGAGGTGCTGGACACGACGCCGGCGGAGTTCACCGAGGACTGGCGGGCGTACCTGCGGGCTCAGCTCGGCTGACGGCGGGCGTCGAGCTCCGCGAGCGCCTCCGCGAGCCAGGCCTTCTCCTCGGTGCCGGTGGCGCGGGCGATCCGGAGCATGCCGCGGCGGAAGAGGTCCGGCTCCGCCTCGACGGTGGCCGGGGCGCCGTCCTCGTAGAAGAAGCTGGCCGGGGTCAGCAGGAAGGCCTGGCGGCGGCGGAGGACGGCCGCCTGCTCGGCCGGGTCCGGCAGCAGGCCGAGGAAGGTCAGCAGGGTGAAGAAGCGCTGGCCGTCGGTGATCTCGACGTCCTTGGGGGAGCGGAGCCGGTCGAGGAGCCCGGCGCGGCCCCCGGGCGTGAGCGAGAGGGTGCGGCGGGGCGCGGCGCCGGCACCGGGCTCGGTGCGGCTCTCCACCAGGCCGTTCTTCACCAGGCGGTTGATCGCCGGGTAGAGGGCGCCGTCGCTGACCGGGCGGACGTGGCCGCTCAGCGCCTGGATGCGCTCCTTCAGCTCGTACCCGTGCAGCGGCCGCTCGTACAGGAAGCCCAGGATCGACAGCTCCAGCACCGGGCGCCCTCCTCCCACGCTTGTCCTCGCTCGTCCCCGCATGCTACCTCTTTTCGTGGTGCCTCGAATCGAGGTACCACGATTCGAGGGGGATCCGTGGGGACGCAGCCGAGTCACCGCCGCACGCTCGTCCGGCTCGGCGGGCCGGTCTATCTGGAACTGCTCGCCGGGGTCGCCGCCGGCGTCATCAACATGATCTGGGTCGCCCGGCTCGGCGGGGACGCGGTCGCCGCCGTCGCCGTCGCCACCAACGTCGAGAACCTCCTCCTCGGGGTGGTCCTCATGGCCGGCTCCGGCACCACCGTGCTCGTCGCCCGGGCCCGGGGCGCCGCCGACCCCGGGTCCGTCCGCACCGCCGTCCGGGGCGGGGCGGCCCTGTGCGCCCTGCTCGTCCCGCCCGTCGCCCTCGGCGGGTACCTGCTCCGCGAACCGCTCGCCGCCCTGCTCCTGGGCGGCAGCGGCGGCGGGACCGGGGGCGGCGGCGCGTACGCCCTCGCCGTCGCCTACCTGGCCGTCTCGCTCCCCGGCACCGCCGTCCTCTACGCCGGGAACGTCGTCGACGGCGTCCTCAAGGGCGCCGGCGACACCCGCACCCCTATGCGGCTCGCCTTCCTCGCCAACGGGCTGATCCTGGTCCTCGACCCGCTGCTCATCCACGCGTACGGAGTGCCGGGCGCCGCCCTCGCCACCGTCCTCGGCCGCACCGCCGCCCTCGCCGCCGGGCTGGCCGCGCTCCGCCGGAACCCGCTGCTCGCGGCCGCCCGGGCCGCCGCGCCGACCGGGACCGCCGGCGCCGCCCTGCGCCGCACCGCCGCCACCGGACTGCCGATGGCCGCCGACTTCACCCTGCGGATGGGCGGCGCGCTCGCCCTCGTGGCCGTCGTCGCCCGGCTCGGCGTGACCGAGACCGCCGCCTACGGCATCGCCACCAAGGGCATGTACGTCGCCACCATGGCCTTCTACGCCGTGCGCCAGGCCGCCGCCATCCACACCGCCCACCTGCTCGGCGCCGGGGCCGGCGGACGCGGGGCCGTCGTCCGCGCCACGGCCCTGCTCGGCGCCGGGCTCGGAGCGGGCTTCGCCGCGCTCCTGTGGGCCGGCGCGGACGGCGTGATGCGGCTCTTCGGCGCCGCGCCCGAGGTCGCCGGGGCGGGCGCGCTCTTCCTGCGCTGCCTCGCCGGCCACCTGCCGCTCATGGGGGCGTACATCGCCGCCGCCGGGGTCTTCGAGGGCGCGGGGGCGAGCCCGCGCCTGGCCGGGATCACCGTCGCCGGCGTCCTGCTCCAGCTGCCGCTCGCCCTCGCCCTGTCAGGACTCGGACTCCCCGGGATCTGCCTGGCCATGACGCTCGCCATGGCCGCGCAGCTCGGCGCGCTGGCGCTGCTGCACCGCCGCACCGCGCGCGCCGCTCACGCCGAGCGGGTGAGCACCTTCTCGGGCTCCGGCTGATCCGCCGGGACCGGGATCGCCACCGAACCCGCCTCGGTGACCGTGTGCTTCCAAAGGATCCTGCAGGCCATCAGCGTGGCCGCGATCAGCAGGCCGTTGCGCAGGAACAGCACCCCGATGCCCAGCCAGTCGCTCTGCGTCACGTGCGAGAACCAGACCGGGAACTCGAACTGCGTCACGGCCGTCGCCCACAGGATCAGGTACGCCGGCACCCGCATCCGGCTCGACCGGTAGACCAGGCAGACCGCCGCGACCCCGACCAGCCAGATCATGTACTGGGGGGAGATCACCCGGCTCGTCGCGGTGAAGAGCAGCACCGCGACGAAGGCCGCGTCCGCCACCGTCGAGGAGGTGAAGCGGCGCGCCTTGAACCGCCACACCAGCAGCCAGCCGAAGGCCGCCGCCGTCAGCGCCATCGCGCCCTTCGACACCCAGGACACGTACGGGCCGAGGAACTCGATCGAGCCGTAGTTCATCCGCGCCTCGCCGTCCCAGCCGAAGTGCCGGGCCACGTGGAAGACCATCGCGCCCAGCGACTCGACCTCCGTGCCCCGCTCGCTCTGGAAGGAGAGGAAGGCCAGCCCGCCCGGCATCCAGACCATGCACAGCACCAGCACGCCCACCGCCGTCCCGGCCGCCACCGGCCAGGAACGCCAGGTCGCCCGGCCCTTCGGGGTTCCCGCGAGGATCAGCGCCGGCCACACCTTCAGCACCGCGCCGAAACCGGCGAGCGCGCCCAGCACGCGCGGGCTGCGGATCGCGGCGAGCAGCCCCGCCACGGCGACGGCGGTGACCATGATGTCGTAGCGGGCGTACGCGGTCGGGCCCATCAGCGGCACCGCGGCCAGCCACAGCCACGCCCCCCGCATCGTCCGGCCCGGACGGCCGCCGGTGTACACCAGCAGCCCGAAGACGAAGGCGTCGCAGAGGAAGGCCAGCACGAAGAACGCGGCCGAGTAGTTCAGGAACGGCAGGAGGACGGGGGAGAGGATCGCGAGGGCCGCCGCCGGCGGGTACTGCCAGGTGACGTCGTCCTGCGGATACGTGCCGGTCTTCAGGACCTCGTACCAGCTCTGGTAGATCTGCTCCACGTCACTGGTGACGTCCGGGCCCGGCACCACGACGATCCGGAAGACGCACACCAGGAGGATGATCCTGGTCAGCGCCCACAGACCGAGCGGCAGGCGCAACTCCCGCAGTCGTCCAGCCGTGCGCGAGCCGATCCCCACTGCGCCCGTCATACCTGTCCTGTTCCTGTCCTGTCGGTCCGCTCGTGCGGAGGGGGGTGGTGCCGGGCGAGGGTGCGGTCGCGTGCCATCACGTACTGTCTGTCACGATGCACAAGACCCTGATCGTAACGAACGATTTCCCGCCGCGTCCCGGCGGAATCCAGGCGTTCCTGCACAACATGGCGTTGCGACTGGACCCCGACCGGCTCGTGGTCTACGCCTCCACGTGGAAGCGAGGCCGCGAAGGGGCGGAGGCCACCGCTCTGTTCGACGCGGAACAGCCTTTCACGGTTGTCCGGGACCGCACCACCATGCTGTTGCCCACACCACGTGTGACCGCCAGGGCCACCGCGCTGCTGCGCGAACACGGCTGTGAATCGGTCTGGTTCGGCGCCGCCGCGCCCCTCGGTCTGATGGCGCCCGCGCTGCGCAGGGCCGGTGCGGAGCGGCTCGTCGCCACCACCCACGGGCACGAGGCAGGCTGGGCCCAGCTGCCCGCCGCCCGGCAGCTGCTGCGGCGGATCGGCGAGGGCACGGACACGATCACCTACCTCGGCGAGTACACCCGCTCCCGGATCGCCTCCGCGCTCACCCCGGCCGCCGCCGGCCGCATGGTGCAGCTGCCGCCCGGCGTCGACGAGAAGACCTTCCACCCCGGCTCCGGCGGCGACGAGGTGCGGGCCCGCCTCGGCCTCACCGACCGTCCGGTCGTCGTCTGCGTCTCCCGGCTCGTCCCGCGCAAGGGCCAGGACACCCTGATCCGCGCCCTGCCCCGGATCCTGCGGCAGGTGCCGGACGCCGTCCTGCTGATCGTCGGCGGCGGCCCGTACGAGAAGGACCTGCGCCGGCTCGCCGCCGAGACGGGCGTCGCCGCCTCCGTCCGCTTCACCGGCGCCGTGCCCTGGTCGGAGCTGCCCGCCCACTACGGCGCCGGCGACGTCTTCGCCATGCCCTGCCGCACCCGGCGGGGCGGCCTCGACGTCGAGGGTCTCGGCATCGTCTACCTGGAGGCGTCCGCGACCGGCCTCCCGGTCGTCGCCGGCGACTCCGGCGGCGCCCCCGACGCCGTCCTCGACGGCGAGACCGGCTGGGTCGTGCGCGGCGAGTCCGCGGAGGACACCGCCGACCGCGTCACCGCCCTCCTCCTCGACCCGGCCCTGCGCGCCCGCATGGGCGAGCGCGGCCGCGCGTGGGTGGAGGAGAAGTGGCGCTGGGACCTGCTGGCGGAACGGCTCAGGGAACTGCTGTAGCCCATGGGGAAGGGGCCCGGCGCTGGTGCGCCGGGCCCCTTCCCCATGGCCTCACTTGGCGTAGATCGCCTCGATCTCGTCCGCGAAGTCCTTCGCCACCACGTTCCGCTTCAGCTTCAGCGACGGGGTGATGTGCCCCGCCTCCTCGGTGAACTGGGAGGCCAGGACGCGGAACTTCCGGACCGACTCCGCCTTCGAGACCGCCGCGTTGCCGTCGTCGATCGCGCGCTGGACCTCGGCGAGCAGCTCCGGGTCCTCGCGGAGGGCGGCGGCGGTGGTGCCGGCCGGCTTGCCGTGCTCGGACGCCCAGCGGCCCAGGAACTCCTCGTCGAGGGTGACCAGCGCGCCGACGAACGGGCGCCCGTCGCCGACCACCATGCACTCCGCGACCAGGGCGTGGGCGCGGATCCGGTCCTCGATGACCGCCGGGGCGACGTTCTTGCCGCCCGCCGTCACCAGGATCTCCTTCTTCCGGCCGGTGATCGCGAGGTAGCCGTCCTCGTCGAGGGTGCCGATGTCACCGGTGTGGAACCAGCCGTCGGCCAGCGCATCGGCCGTCGCCGCCTCGTTGTTCCAGTACTCCGTGAAGATGTGCTCGCCGTGCAGCAGCACCTCGCCGTCGTCCGCGATCCGCACCACCGAACCCGGCAGCGGCTGGCCGACCGTGCCGATCTTCGGCCGGTCCCACGGGTTGAAGGCGGTCGCCGCGCAGGACTCCGTCAGGCCGTAGCCCTCCAGGACCGTGAAGCCGATGCCGCGGAAGAAGTGGCCGAGCCGCTCGCCCAGCGGCGCGCCGCCGGAGATCGCGTACTCGCCGCGCCCGCCGAGGACCGCCCGCAGCTTCGAGAAGACCAGCTTGTCGAAGACCTTGTGCTTGAGCTTCAGGCCGAAGGACGGGCCCTGCGGGGTGGCCAGCGCGCGGCTGTAGGCGATGGCCGTGTGCGCGGCCTTGTCGAAGATCTTGCCCTTGCCGTCGGCCTGCGCCTTGGCCCGCGCCGAGTTGTAGACCTTCTCGAAGACGCGCGGGACGCCCAGGATCAGCGTCGGGCGGAAGGAGGCCAGCTCGTCCGTGAGGGTCTTGATGTCCGGGAGGCAGCCCAGACGGATCGGGGCCATCACCGAGGCCACCTCGATCAGCCGGCCGAAGACGTGCGCCGCCGGGAGGAAGAGCAGCACCGAGGACTCGCCGGTGCGGAAGAGCGGCTTCAGGCGCTCCACCACGTTGCCGCACTCGGCGAAGAACGCGCGGTGCGTCAGCACGCAGCCCTTGGGGCGGCCCGTCGTGCCCGAGGTGTAGACGATGGTCGCCGGGTCGTCCGCGTTCGCCGCCGACATCCGCGCGTCCAGGGCCTCGTCCGAGACCTCCGCGCCGGAGGCCGTCAGCCGCTCGATCGCGCCGTCCTCGATCTGCCACAGGCCCTTCAGCTCCGGCAGCCCGTCCCGTACGGACTCCACCGCCGCCTGGTGCGCCGCGGACTCCACGAGCGCGAGCGAGGCGCCCGAGTCGCCGAGGATCCACTGGATCTGCTCCGGCGAGCTGGTCTCGTACACCGGCACGGTCACCGCGCCCGCGCTCCAGATCGCGAAGTCGAGCAGCACCCACTCGTAACGGGTGCGGGAGAGCAGCGCGACGCGGTCGCCCACCCCGACCCCGGCGGCGATCAGGCCCTTGGCGGCCCCGCGCACCTCGGCGAGGAACTCCTTGGCGGTCACGTCCGTCCACACGCCGTCGGCCTTGCGGCCCATCACGGCGACGTCTGGGTGCTGGGAGGCGTTGCGGCGGATGAGATCCGTCAGGTTGCCGTCCGAAGGGACCTCGTACAGGGCCGGAAGGCTGAACTCGCGCAAGACTGCTGCTCCTCATCGGGCTCCGGTGCCACGGCTCTGTGTGGACGCACCGGTGCGGTCCATGATCGGGCAGGTGCTCGTGGGGGTGAGCACGACTGTGGACTGCCCGGACGTTACCCACCAGTACGTGGTTCCCGATAGGGGGTTCCGGCCAGATGTTCCGTGCGTCACACCAGCGTGACGGCCCTCTCCGCACAGTAATCCACAGCTTTCCCGACTCCCAAGTAACCGCAGGTCCGACGCCCTAAGGTGGGCACATGCGAGTCCACGTGGTCAGCGACGTGCACGGCAACACCGGCGCCCTCGCCCGGGCGGGGGACGGTGCCGACGCCCTCATATGCCTCGGCGACCTGGTCCTCTTCCTCGACTACGCCGACCACAGCCGGGGCATCTTCCCCGACCTCTTCGGCACGGCCAACGCCGACCGGCTCGTCGAGCTGCGCACCGCCCGCCGCTTCGACGAGGCCCGTGACCTGGGCCGCAGCCTCTGGGCCGGACTCGCCGTCGACCGCGAGACCGCCATCGAGGCCGCCGTCCGCCGCCAGTACGCCGAGCTCTTCGCCGCCTTCCCCACCCCCACGTACGCCACCTACGGCAACGTCGACATCCCCACCCTCTGGTCCGAGTACGCCGGCCCCGGCACCACCGTCCTCGACGGGCAGCGGATCGAGCTCGGCGGCCTGCTCTTCGGCTTCGTCGGCGGCGGCCTGCGCACCCCCATGCGCACCCCGTACGAGATCTCGGACGAGGAGTACGCCGCCAAGGTCGAGGCCCTCGGCGAGGTCGACGTCCTCTGCTCCCACATCCCGCCGGACGTCCCCGACCTCACCTACGACACCGTCGCCCGCCGCTTCGAACGCGGTAGCCGCGCCCTCCTCGACGCCCTGCGCCGCACCCGCCCCCGCTACGCCCTCTTCGGCCACGTCCACCAGCCGCTGGTCCGCCGGATGCGGATCGGCTCCACCGAGTGCGTGAACGTCGGACACTTCGCCGCGACCGGCCGCCCCTTCGCCCTGGAGTGGTGACGGGGGCGACACGGGGGCGCGATAGCCTTCCGTCGGCACGTCCGTGCCCCTACGCACGCCCGCCGGACCGCACAGTGGAGGAGCCACCGCGATGGCCGAACACACCAGCTCGAGCATCACCATCGAGGCGGCGTCGGCCGACGTCATGGGCGTGATCGCCGACTTCGCCCGCTACCCCGACTGGACCGGCGAGGTGACCCAGGCGGAGGTCCTGACGACCGACGACGCCGGCCGCGCCGAGAAGGTCCGGCTCGTCCTCGACGCCGGCGCGATCAAGGACGACCACACCCTCGCGTACACCTGGACCGGCGCGAACGAGGTCAGCTGGACCCTGGTCAAGTCCCAGATGCTGCGCTCCCTCGACGGCTCCTACCGCCTCGCCGCACTCCCCGGCGACCGCACCGAGGTCACCTACCAGCTGACCGTCGACGTCAAGATCCCCATGCTCGGCATGATCAAGCGCAAGGCCGAGAAGGTCATCATCGACCGCGCCCTCGCCGGCCTGAAGAAGCGCGTCGAGTCCAAGGCCTGAAGGCCGGGACCCCGGGCCCGGGGACCGGAGGCGGACGGCCGCCCGCCCGCCCCCGCACCGCACCGCGATAGCGTCACCCGCATGCGGATCATCCTCGTCACCGGAGCCGGCGGCGCCGGGCGCACCACGGTCGCCGCCGCGACCGCCCTCGCCGAGGCACGCGCCGGCCGGCGCGTGCTGCTCGTCACCGGCGACACGGACCCGGCACGCCCCGGACCGGTCGCCGAGGCCGCCGGCGCCGCGGGCCCCGGGACGCTGACCGTGCTGCGGCCCGACTCCGCCGGGGACTTCCGGCGGGAGTTCCTCGCCCTCCAGGCCCGCTCCTCGACCGCGCTCGACCTCCTCGGCGCCTCGCCCTTCGAGGACGCCGAGCTCACCGAACTGCCCGGCAGCCGCCAGTTCTCCCTGCTCCGGGCGCTGCGGGAGGCCGCCGCCGGGGACCACGACCTCGCCGTCGTCGACCTGCCGCCGCTGCGCGAGGCCCTGACCGTCCTCGCCCTCCCCGAGCAGCTCCGCCGCTACCTGCGCCGGCTGCTGCCGCCCGAACGGCAGGCCGCCCGCGCGCTGCGCCCGATGCTCGCCCAGCTCGCCGGCGTCCCCATGCCCGCCCAGTGGCTGTACGGGACCGCCGCCCGCTGGGAGCGGGAACTGGCCGCCGTCCAGGCCGTCGTCGAGGCCCCCGGCACCACCGTCCGGCTCGTCCTCGAACCCGGCCCGGCCGCCGCCGCCACCCTCCGCGACGCCCGCCTCGGCCTCGCCCTCCAAGGCCTCGCCCTCGACGCCGTGATCGCCAACCGGCTCCTCCCCGCCGCCTCCGACGACCCCTGGCTCGCCGCCCTCACCGCCGAACAGCACCGGCACCTGGCCGCCCTCCGCGCCGGCGCCGGGGACCTCCTGCACGAGCTGCCGCACCTCGGCCGCGACCCCCGGGGCCCCGAGGACCTCGCCCTGCTCGCCGCCGTGCGCCCCGGCCTCCCGCCCGTCCCCGCGCCCGCGCCCGCCGTCGAGGACCGGCGCGCCCGGGACGGCGTGCTCGTCTGGCACCTGCCGCTGCCCGGCGCCGTCAAGCAGGACCTCTCCCTCGTCCGCCGGGGCGACGAGCTGCTCCTCGGCGCCGGCCCCTTCCGCCGCACCCTGCCCCTCCCTCCCGCCCTGCGCCGCTGCACCGTCACCGGCGCCGGACTCGTCGACGGCGACCTCGCGATCCGCTTCGCCCCCGACCCCGGACTGTGGCCCGAGCCCTCCTGACCCCCGCCCCCGGGCGTGTACCGTCGAAGGAAGGGAAGCGACGGAGGAGTACGCCATGAGCAGCGAGCGGGACCCCTGGGCCGACGCGTGTGCCGAGGACCTGGAGGCGGAGAAGGCCCGCCGCCGCGCCCAACACGGGGAGGAACCCGGCTCGCCCGCCGAGGAGTTCCGCAGGCTCTTCGAGGCCGTCGCCGAGAAGCTCACCGGCGGACTCGGCGCCGCGGCCCCGCTGTTCGGCGGGCAGAACGCGGCGGGCGCCGCCGCCCAGGCGGCCGAGACCGTCAAGGGACTCGTCAACCAGGCGAAGGCCGCCGTCGAGCCCGTCATCGAGCGCAATCCGCAGGTCTTCGACCACCTCGCCGCCGCCGGCGGCGAACTCCTCGCCGCCTACCGCTCGGCCGTCGAGGGCCACGAGACCCGCTGGACCCGGGGCCCCGGCCTCTCCGAGGACGACCCCCGCCGCGCCGCCGGCACCCCTCCCGAGCCCGCTCCGGAGGACCGCCGCGACGACGGGGACGGCCCCGCCACCGGCCGCCCCATCGATCTGGACTGATCAGTACGGCACGCTCCCCTCGGGTACGGTGGGCCCTAGCGGGGCTCGACCGAAAACTGAGGGATTCATGGGACTCACCATCGGCGTCGACATCGGCGGCACGAAGATCGCGGCCGGCGTGGTCGACGAGGAGGGCAACATCCTCGACACGCACACGGTGCCCACCCCGCCGACCCCCGAAGGCATCGTCGACGCCATCTGCGCGGCCGTCTCCGAGGCCGGCAAGGGACACCGGATCGAGGCCGTCGGCATCGGCGCCGCCGGATACGTCGACGACAAGAGGGCCACCGTCCTCTTCGCGCCGAACATCGACTGGCGGCACGAGCCGCTGAAGGACAAGGTCGAGCAGCGCGTCGGCCTGCCCGTCGTCGTGGAGAACGACGCCAACGCGGCCGCCTGGGGCGAGTACCGCTTCGGCGCGGGCCAGGGCCACGAGGACGTCATCTGCATCACCCTCGGCACCGGCCTCGGCGGCGGCATCATCATCGGCAACAAGCTGCGCCGCGGACGCTTCGGCGTCGCCGCCGAATTCGGTCACATCCGGGTCGTCCCCGACGGCCTGCTGTGCGGCTGCGGCAGCCAGGGCTGCTGGGAGCAGTACGCCTCCGGCCGCGCCCTCGTCCGGTACGCCCGGCAGCGCGCCAACGCCACCCCGGAGCGCGCCGAGGTCCTGCTCGGCCTCGGCGACGGCTCCCCGGAGGGCATCCAGGGCAAGCACGTCAGCGAGGCCGCCCGCGCGGGCGACCCGGTCGCCGTCGACTCCTTCCGCGAGCTGGCCCGCTGGGCCGGCGCGGGCCTCGCCGACCTGGCGTCGCTCTTCGACCCCTCCGCGTTCATCGTCGGCGGCGGCGTCTCGGACGAGGGCGACCTCGTCCTGGACCCGATCCGGAAGTCCTTCCGGCGCTGGCTGATCGGCGGTCAGTGGCGACCGCACGCCCAGGTGCTCGCCGCCCAGCTCGGGAACAAGGCCGGTCTCGTCGGCGCCGCGGACCTGGCCCGTCAGGGCTGACCCCCGCGTCCCGCCCGGCCGATGCCCGCCGCGCCCCCTGGGGCGGGGCGGGCATCCGGCCTATGTTGGGCCCATGGCCCTCGACGCGACCGGCGCGCTGCCCGCCTCCCGTACCGAGCCGGACGGCTCCGCCGTGGTCCGGATCCTCAGCTACAACATCCGCTCGATGCGCGACGACGAGGACGCCCTCGCCCGGGTGATCCGGGCCTGTGCCCCCGACGTCGTCCTCGTCCAGGAGGCCCCGCGCTTCTTCCGCTGGCGCAAGCACGCGGCCCGGCTGGCCGCCAAGAGCGAACTGGTCGTGCTCTCCGGCGGGGCCACCGCCGCGGGGCCGCTGCTGCTCTGCTCGCTGCGCGCCACCGTCGAGCGGACCGAGGACGTCCTCCTGCCGCTCACCCCCGGCCTGCACCGGCGCGGCCTCGCCACCGCCGTCGTCCGCTTCGGGGCCGTGCGGCTGGGTCTCGTCAGCTGCCACCTGAGCCTGCGCGAGGACGAGCGGTACGCCCAGGCCGGGCTGGTCCTCGACCGGGTGGCCGCGCTGGGCACCCCGTACACGATCGTCGCCGGCGACCTCAACGAGCGCCCCGGCGGACCGGCCTTCACCCGGCTCACGGGCACCCTCCGCGACGGCTGGGAGGCGGCCCCCCGGGGAACCGGGCCCACCCATCCCGCGGACCGTCCGCGCCAGCGCATCGACGCGGTCCTGGGCACGGACGGCGTCGAGTTCCTCGGCTGCGGGGTCCCGCCCGACCTCGATCCGGCCGACCTGACCGCCGCCACCGACCACCTGCCGGTGCTGGCGGCGGTCAGGCTCCGGGCGCAGGCCTGACGACCGTCCGGGTCCGCGGCCGGCGGGCGGAGTCCGCCGCAGCCGGCCGAAGCCCGGGAGGCGCCCAGGCGCCGAGCGGTGTGAGGGCGGCGTGGGGAGGGGCGGCCCGCCGGCCGGTGCCGGCGGCGGTCAGGTTCCGGGCATCCGCCCGGGGCGGGTCACACCACCGCGCCGCGGCCCGGGTCGTCGTAGCCGTCGCCGTCCTCGTCGTCGCCCTTCATCCGGGCCACCAGGGTCACGAAGCCGCCCAGGAAGCCGCCGATGCACAGGGTGGTCAGCCACCAGGTCATGTCCCACCGGAGGAGGACCGCGAGCAGCATCAGGACCGGGCCGCCGACCACCCCGAGCCAGGCGAACTTGGTGGTGGTGTCCGCCTCCGGGAGCGGCGGCGGCTCCGGCGGCACGAAGTGCCCCTCGTCCGAGCCGCCGGGGCCCTCCTCGGGCTCGGCCACGCTGTAGTCGCGCGGGCCGCTGCCCGGGCGCACCCCGGGCGCGAAGGTGATCGAGCCGCCGAGGGCCGGCTTCCCTCCGCCGGTGCCGCCGTCGCCGGCGTCGTCGTCCGCCCCGGGGGCCTCCTCCGGCTCCGGCTCAGGCTCCGGCTCCGCCGCGGGCGGCGCGGACGCCTCCCGCTTCGTCTTGTCCGGCTTCGGCACGTCACCCCCCGAGGCGGCCCGGGCCTCCCGCGCCTCCAGCTCCTCCGGCTCGGGCAGCCGCAGGTTCTCGATCGGCCGGAACGGCCGTGCCCCCGGCGGATCCGCGGGCTCCTCGCCGTACCCCGCGACGATCGCGGCCCACGCCGCCTCCTCGTCGATGGGCTGCGGCTCCCGCTCGCCGCCGTCCTGCTGGTCAGCCACCGCTCCTGCTCCCCTTCCCGCCCACGACTCCCGGGGCGAGACGCTCGACGAACGCCAGACTCTCCTCGAAGATCCTCTCCGCGTCATGGTCCAACGTCGCGACGTGGTAGCTCTGTTCCAGCAGCACCTCCCGGACGTCGGTGGAGGAGACCCGGCCGAGCACCCGCGCCGAGTCGGCCGGCGGCACCACGTGGTCGTCAGGGCTGCGCAGCAGCAGGAGGGGCTGGGTGACCTGCGGCAGCTCGCCGTCCACCAGCCGGAAGAACTGCCGCAGCGAGTACGCCGCGTGCAGCGGGACGCGGTCGTACCCGACCTCGGTCACGCCCTCCTTCGCGATGTCGTTGGCGACGCCCTTCGTCGTCGGGACGAGGTGCCGCACGACGGGCAGGGCGTGCGCGGCGAGGCCGTGGACCTTGTTGCCCGGGTTGACGAGCACGATGCCGCGGACCGCGTCGCCGTGCTTCGCGGCGAGCCGGAGGGTCAGCGCCCCGCCCATGGAGAGGCCGAAGACGAAGACCGAGGAGCAGCGGGCGGTCAGCTCGCGCAGCGCCCGGTCCACCTCCGCGTACCAGTCGTGCCAGGTGGTGAGCTGCATGTCCTGCCAGCGCGTGCCGTGCCCGGGCAGCAGCGGCACCGACACGGTCAGGCCGCGGTCCGCGAGGTACTCGCCCCACGGGCGCATCGACTGCGGGGAACCGGTGAATCCGTGACAGAGAAGGACGCCGACCTCTCCGCCCTCATGGCGGTAGGGCTCGGCTCCGGGAAGGACCGGCACCGGGGTCTCCTGTTCGGTCTGCGGCTCCGGCGCGTCGGGGCGGGGGAGCCGTACGGCGATGGGGGAAGGACCTTCACGGTACGCGACCGGACCGACACCGACCAGGGCCGCAGCGGGGACGGCACGTCACCACGGGATAAAGTCGTGGCGACGGCACACGGAAGGCATGGCGAGTTGATCTACGGCGCAATGAAGTTCTCCATCGGCGGGTCCCTGAAGCTCGCCTTCCGGCCCTGGGTGGAGGGCCTGGAGAACGTGCCCGCCGAAGGGCCCGCGATCCTGGCCAGCAACCACCTGTCCTTCTCGGACTCCTTCTTCCTGCCCGCGGTCCTCGACCGCAAGGTCACCTTCATCGCCAAGGCGGAGTACTTCACCACGCCCGGCGTGAAGGGCCGGCTGACCGCCGCCTTCTTCAAGGGCGTCGGGCAGCTCCCGGTGGACCGCTCGGGCGCCCGCGGCGCCGGCGAGGCGGCCATCAAGGCCGGCATCGAGGTCATCGAGGGCGGCGGCCTCTTCGGCATCTACCCCGAGGGCACCCGCTCGCCCGACGGCCGGCTCTACCGGGGCAAGCCCGGCGGGCTCGCCCGGGTCGCGCTGGCCACCGGTGCCCCGGTGATCCCCGTCGCCATGATCGACACCGAGAAGATCCAGCCGCCCGGCAAGGTCGTCCCGAAGCTGATGCGCCCCGGGATCAGGATCGGCAAGCCGCTGGACTTCTCCCGCTACCAGGGCATGGACGGCGACCGCTTCATCCTCCGGT
The DNA here is from genome assembly GCF_043084305.1 of Streptomyces sp. NPDC014656. Taxonomy (NCBI): domain Bacteria; kingdom Bacillati; phylum Actinomycetota; class Actinomycetes; order Kitasatosporales; family Streptomycetaceae; genus Streptomyces; species Streptomyces sp. NPDC014656. The sequence goes on along the minus strand of NZ_JBIBZN010000004.1, from coordinate 333,997 downwards.
CGGTGACCGACGAGGTCATGTACGAGATCATGAAGCTGTCCGGCCAGGAGTACGTGGACATCTACGCGACGGCCGCCAAGCGGCAGCTCGCCGAGGCCGAGAAGGCCGCCAAGGAGGCCGTGAAGGCGGAGATCGCCGCACGGGAAGAGTCCGGCGCCTGACGCTCCCGTCGACGGGGCGCCGGTGGGGGTGGGGGAGATGGCCAAGCGCGAGCGCGTCGTGCGCATGTCGGTGGAACAGCCGCTGTGGCGCGCGCTGACGGGTTACCGCGTCCTGACGACGGTCTACGCGGTGCTGATCTTCGCCACCGGCCGGGACCGCTACGAGCGGCCCTGGATCGCCGTCGCCTACCTGGCGGTGCTCTGCGTCTGGACCCTCGCCACCCTGCCCAAGGTGGCGAACGCGGCGAGCTGCACCAAGCGCTTCCTCGCCGCCGACCTCGCCCTCGCCCTCACCGGCATCCTCCTCACCCCGCTCGCCGACGCCCACGCCCAGTCCGTGGACGGCCCCACGCTGCCGACGATATGGACCGCCGGCTCGGTCCTCGCCTACGCCATCAAGGGCGGCTGGCGCTGGGCCGGCTTCGCCTCCTCCCTCGTCGCCGTCGCCAACATCATCGAGCGGGGCCACCCCAGCCGGGACACCGTCCACAACGTGATCCTGGTCTGGGTGGCCTCCATCGCCATCGGATACGTCGTCGAGGTCGCCCGCGCCTCCGAGCGCACCCTCGCCCGCGCCCTGGAGATCGAGGCCGCCACCCGGGAGCGCGAGCGGCTCGCCCGCGACATCCACGACAGCGTCCTCCAGGTCCTCGCCATGGTGCAGCGGCGCGGCACCGCCATCGGCGGGGAGGCCGCCGAGCTGGGCCGGATGGCCGGTGAGCAGGAGGTCGCGCTGCGGACCCTGGTGGCCGGCGGTCTCACCCGCACCAGCCACGTCTCCGAGGACGAGTCCGAGGGCGCGGTCGTCCGGGTCGTGGAGGTCGACGACGAGCCCGCCGACGACACCCCCGTCGACCTGCGCGCCCTGCTCGCCCCGCGGGCCGGCGCCCGGGTCACCCTCTCCGACCCCGGGGTGCCCGTGCCGCTGCCCGCGGCCGCCGCCCGCGAGCTGGCCGCCGCCGTCGGCGCCGCCCTGGACAACGTGCGGGTGCACGCGGGCGCGGACGCGCGCGCGTGGATCCTGGTCGAGGACTGGGACGACGAGGTCATCGTCACCGTCCGGGACGACGGGCCCGGCATCCCGGAGGGCCGGCTCGCCGAGGCGGAGGGCGAGGGCCGGATGGGCGTCGCGCTCTCCATCCGGGGGCGGCTGCGCGACCTGGGCGGCACGGCCGAGCTGATCTCGGTCCCCGGCCAGGGCACCGAAGTGGAACTGAAGGTCCCGCGACCGGCGCGGGACGCACGGGGGAAGGCAGGAGAGAAGTGAACGAGGCACACGACGGGGCGGAGCAGGGGCGGCCCATCAAGGTGATGGTCGTCGACGACCACCCCATGTGGCGGGACGCCGTCGCCCGCGACCTGGCCGAGGCGGGCTTCTCCGTCGTCGCCACCGCGGGCGACGGCGAGCAGGCCGTCCGCCGGGCCCCGGCCGCCGCCCCCGACGTCCTCGTCCTGGACCTGAACCTGCCGGCCAAGCCGGGCGTCCAGGTCTGCAAGGAGCTGGTCGGGACGCTGCCCGGACTGCGGGTCCTGGTCCTCTCGGCGAGCGGCGAGCACGCCGACGTCCTGGAGGCCGTGAAGTCCGGCGCCACCGGCTACCTGCTGAAGTCGGCCAGCACCGAGGAGCTGACCGACGCGGTCCGCCGCACCGCCGCGGGCGACCCCGTCTTCACCCCGGGCCTGGCCGGTCTGGTCCTCGGCGAGTACCGCCGCCTCGCCTCCGAGCCCGCCCCCGCCGCCGGCGCGGGCGAGCCCGAGGCGCCCCGCCTCACCGACCGCGAGACCGAGGTCCTGCGGCTCGTCGCCAAGGGCCTCAGCTACAAGCAGATCGCCGAGCGGCTGGTCATCTCGCACCGCACCGTGCAGAACCACGTCCAGAACACCCTGGGCAAGCTCCAGCTGCACAACCGCGTCGAGCTGGTCCGGTACGCGATCGAGCGCGGCCTCGACGAGGGCTGACCGGCCGGACGCCGGGCGGCCCGGGGGACAGAGCCGTATATTCAGGCGCATGTGCGGCCCTGTGGCCCCGCGGCTCTTCGGCGAGAGGACTGGCGTGGAGATCCTGGCATTCGGCGTGCAGGCGGACGAGAAGCCGATGATCGAGAAGGCGTTCGCGGGCCACCACGACGTCCGCTGCCTCGACGTCTTCCTCACCGAGGACACCGCCCCCATCGCGGCCGGCTACGAGGTCATCTCCACCAGCGTCAACGCCGTCCTCGACCACCGGGTCCTGCAGACCCTCGCGGCCGGCGGTACCCAGATGATCGCCCAGCGCTCCACCGGCTTCAACAACATCGACCTGGAGGTCGCCGAGCGCCTCGGCCTCACCGTCGCCCGCGTCTCGTACTACTCGCCATACTCGGTCGCCGAGTTCGCCTGGACCCTCGCCATGGCCGTCAACCGGCGGATCGTCCGCGCCTCCAACCGCACCCGCGACTTCGACTTCCGCCTCGACGGACTGATGGGCCGCGACCTGCGGGGCCGCACCGCCGGCGTCCTCGGCACCGGCAAGATCGGCGAGGCCTTCGCCCGGATCGCCCACGGCTTCGGCATGCGGCTCCTCGGCTGGGACGTCGCCGAGAACCCGGCCTGCGTCGAACTGGGCATGGAGTACGCCGACAAGGACCGCCTCCTCGCCGAGGCCGACCTCGTCAGCCTCCACGTGCCGCTGCTGCCCACCACCCACCACCTCATCGACGCCGCCGCCCTCAAGGCCATGAAGGACGACGCGATCCTGGTCAACTCCAGCCGCGGCGGTCTCGTCGACACCGAGGCCCTCGTCACCGAGCTGCGTGCCGGCCGGTTCGCCGGCGTCGGCCTCGACGTCTACGAGGCGGAGGCCGGCCTCTTCTTCCTCGACAAGTCCCTCGCCGGCGTCGAGGACGACACCCTGGCCCGCCTGGTGACCTTCCCGAACGTCGTCGTGACCAGCCACCAGGCGTACTACACCGCCGACGCGGTCGGCCAGATCATCGACACCACGGTCCGGAACGTCCTCGACTACACCCGCGGCGAGCGCGGCGAGAACGTCCTGGTCCCGCGGGCCGCCCCCTAGACCAGCACCCCGGCCAGCAGCCCGGCCGTCACCGACGCGCCCTCCAGGGTCAGCACCGACTCCGGGTGGAACTGCACCCCGGCGAAGCCCGGGCCGCGCAGCGCGTGCACCTCGCCCGAGTCCGCGTCCCGGCTCACCTCGATCCGGTGCAGCGCCAGCTCCGTCGCCTCCCGCTCGTCGCAGCGCGCCGTGAAGCTGTTGTAGAAGCCGACCGTCCGCTCCTGCCCGAACAGGTCGATCCGGACCTGCGCGCCCTGGAAGGGGACGCGCTTGCGCACGAGGTCCAGGCCCAGTTCGGCCGCGATCAGCTCGTGCCCGAGGCACACCCCCAGCAGGCCGTGCCGGTGGCCGCGCAGCAGCTCGGCGGTGAGCCCGCGCAGGAACCGCATCTTGGGGTCGGCCGCGTCCATCGGGTCGCCGGGTCCGGGGCCCAGCACCACCGGGCCCTCGTGGGCGAGCGCCAGCTCCCGCAGCCCCGGCTCGTCGTAGCGCAGCACCGACACCTCCAGGCCCGAGGAGCGCAGCAGGTGGGCCAGCATCGCCGTGAAGGTGTCCTCCGCGTCGATCACCAGCGCGTGGCCCGTCAGCTCCGCCGACCGGGTCTGCATCCGCAGCCAGAACGGCGCCAGGTCCGCCCGCCGGGCGTCCAGCGCGGCCCGCACCCGCGGATCGTCCGCCAGCCGGGGCCGGGTGGCGGAGTCCTCCTCGGGGCGTCCCTCCCGCACCCCGAGCGCCGCCAGCACCCCCGCCGCCTTCGCGTGGGTCTCCGCGACCTCGCCCGCCGGGTCCGAGTGCCGCACCAGCGTCGCGCCCACCGGGACCCGCAGCCGCCCGTCGGCCGCGACGTCGGCGGTGCGGATCAGGATGGGGGAGTCCAGCGTCTGCGCCCCGTTGGCGTCCGTGCCGAGCAGCGCCAGCGCGCCCGCGTAGTAGCCGCGCCCGCCCGTCTCGTGGCGCTCGATCACCCGGCAGGCGTTCTGCACCGGGGAGCCCGTCACGGTCGCCGCGAACATCGTCTCCCGCAGCACCTCCCGCACGTCCAGCGTGGAACGGCCGCGCAACTCGTACTCGGTGTGCGCGAGATGGGCCATCTCCTTCAGCCGGGGGCCGATCACCACCCCGCCCATGTCCCCGACCGTGCACATCATCTTCAGCTCCTCGTCCACCACCATGGAGAGCTCCTCGGTCTCCTTGCGGTCGGCGAGGAAGCCGAGCAGCCCCTCGGCGGTCGGAGCCGCCCCGTCCGGGTAGCGGTACGTTCCGCTGATCGGGTTCATGACCACGGTCCCGCCCGACATCCGCACGTGCGCCTCGGGGCTGGCCCCCACGAGCGTCCGCTCCCCGGTGTGCACGACGAAGGTCCAGTACGCCCCCCGCTCGCCCTGGAGCAGTCGTCGGAAGAGGGCCAGCGCGTCGGCCCGGCCGAAGCCCGGGATCTCGCCGGTGTAGGTCCGGCGGATGACGAAGTTCGCGCCCTCGCCGCCGCCGATCTCCTCCTCGATCACCCGCCGCACGGTGGCCGCGTACTCCTCGTCGGAGACGTCGAACCGCCCGCCGGTCACGGTGACGGGGTGCGCGGGCAGCGCCTCCAGCACCTCGCCGAGCGGCAGTTCGTACGTCTCCTCGGCGACGAGCACCGACAGCGGCGTCCCGTCGTCCCGCACGTCGAACCCGCGCTCCCGGATCTGCCGGAACGGCACCAGCGCGAGCGCCGGCCGCTCGCCCACCGGCAGTTCGGCGAGCCGCTCCACCTCGTGGACGGCGCCGGTCAGCACCTCGACGGTGTCGTGGTCGCGGCCGGGAGTGCGGCGGCGCAGCAGGGCGAAGGGCGGGGCGGAGCCGTCGAGGAGACGGGAGAGGTCGAAGTCCATGGCAGTGGGTTCCTTCCGGTCGGAGTGCGGAGAGGAACGGCCTCGCGGGTACGAGAAAGGCCGCCCCTCGGGCGGCCTTCGCGTGGTCTTCGGGTACGCGCAGTCAGTGGGCCGCCGGAGGGACGGTCCACCACCAGTTCTGGTTCGAAGGCGCGTACATGCGAGCACTGTAACCCAGCCGGGCACGGGAACGGGGCCCGTCCCACACCGTGGAAGGCGCGGAACGGGCCCCGTCCGTCGGGAGCGACCGGATCAGACGATCAGGTTGAAGCCCTGCCAGCCACCGCCGACCTGCGCCTTGGGGGCGTAGGGGTTCGGGTAGCCGCCGGTGTTCCTGTAGAACCAGAGCACGCCGGAGGCGTCGCGGGCGATCAGGTCCGGCTTGCCGTCCTTGTTCAGGTCGCCGGGGCCGACCATCAGGTTGTACGCCTGCCAGCCGCCGCCGACCTGGACGCGCTGGGCGAAGGGCTTCAGCGGGTCGCCGGTGCCCTTGTAGAACCACAGCACGCCGGTCTTGTCCCGGCCCAGCAGGTCGGGCTTGCCGTCGCCGGTCACGTCGCCGGTGCTGACGATCTCGTCGTACGTCTGCCAGCCGCCGCCGACCTGGGACTTGGGCGCGAAGGGCCTCAGCGGGTCGCCGGTGCCCTTGTAGAACCACAGCACGCCGGCCGCGTCGCGGCCGATCAGGTCGGCCTTGCCGTCGGCGTTCATGTCGCCGATGCCGAGGATCTTGTTGTAGACCTGCCAGCCGCCGCCGGTGCGGAGCCGGGCCTTGAACAGCGCGTTCGGGTTGCCGCTGCCCTGGTAGTACCAGAGCACGCCGTCCTTGTCCCGGGCGACCGCGTCCCCGGTGCCGTCGGCCCGCAGCGTCGTCATCGGCGTGATCGCGTTGTACACCTGCCAGCCGCTGCCGACCCGGTACTTGGGCAGGAACGGGGCGGTCGCGCTGCCGGAGCCCTGGTACTGCCAGAGGACGCCGGAGGCGTCACGGGCGATGATGTTGTGGCGGTCGGTGGCGGAGACGGCGGGGGCCGGGGACTCCTCCACGACGTCGTCCTGCTTCACCCAGGCGATGCGGTGGTTGTAGCGGATCGGCACGTACGTGTCGTTGCCGACCACCCGCGTCTGGGCGGAACCGAAGTAGTCGTCGCCCTTGACCGCGTCGCCCGCCTTCACGTAGGCGGCACCGGCCGCGAAGGAGTACTTCGACAGGTAGTTCGGGTTGTCCGCCGGCGCGGTCTGCCCGGTGCCGGCGTAGGCCTCGGCCTCGGGGAAGGAGCGCCCGTAGATCCGGGGCGCGACGCCCGCCTTGGCCTTCACGACCTTGGCCGTCGGGGAGGAGACGACGGAGGTGTACTGGCCGCCCGGGTTGTAGAACCAGGCCTTGCGGCCGTTGTGCCAGATCGCCGTCCAACTGGTCGTGGACTCCGCGACCACGTAGGAGGCGCCGGCCCTGACCTTGCTGCCCCAGTTGGCGGCCTCGGTGGACCCCCAGCCGGAGGGCAGGTACGGGTCGGCGAGCGGGGTGGCCGTCGACGCCGAGGCGTACAGGTAGCCGAAGTTCGTCGGCTGCGCGGCGACGGCGTCGCCGCCGTACGTGAGCTTCGGCTGGTTGGCCGTGGTGAAGGGCGGCACGACCCGGACCACCTGGCCGGCCTGGAGCAGGCCGCCCGCGCGCTGGTCGCCGGTGGGCGCGCCCATCAGGGCCATGTAGCGGTTCCAGTCCCAGAACGGACCGGCGTCCCAGTGCATGCCGGACACCTTGGCGTCGAGCGTGCCGGGGATCTCGTCGTGACCGATGATGTGCTCGCGGTCCAGCGGGATGTCGTACTGGGCCGCCAGGTACTTCACCAGGGCGGCGGAGGACTGGTACTGCGAGGGCGTGTACCAGTTGCCCTTGATCGCGAAGCCCTCGTGCTCCACTCCGATGGAGTGCATGTTGAGGGTCCAGTTCCCGGCGTGCCAGGCGACGTCCTTGTTCTCGACCATCTGGGCGACGTGGCCGTCCGAGGAGCGGATCAGGTAGTGGGTGCTGACGCCCTTGCTGGAGTTGCGGAAGGTGGCCAGCGAGCCGTCGTACTCGCCCTCGGTGTCGTGGATCACGATCTGCCGGATCTGGAAGCCGGCGGGGTCCTTGCCGCGGTTGGCGACGCTGTAGTTCTTGGTGCCGTTGGTCGGGTCCACGGCGGGGACGAACTCGCAGGCCAGGGTCGTGGGGCACTCCGGCGTGGGGTCGGCGGCGGTGTCCGCGAAGCTCGCGGCCAGCGGCTGGCTGGCCGGCTTGACCGGTACGACCGACGGGTCGGCGGGCAGGGAGACCTGCTGGCCGTCCGTGGTGAGGGCCCGCTCGCCCTTCTTGATCGACGAGAAGACGCGCTGGGCGAAGAGGTCGGCGCCCTTCCTGTCCGGGGACTGGCTGAAGCGGGCGACGGCGGCGTACCAGTCGCCGGCCTCGTCGGACAGCTTGCCGCCGGCCTGCTTCTGGTAGTCGACCAGCAGGGCGGCGCCGGCGCGGATCGACGCGGCGGTGTCGTTCTCGACGGCGTCGGTGGAGCTGCCGATCAGCCCGGCCGCCTTGTCCAGCGTGTGCAGCCGGGGATCGTCCGTGTCGACGGTCTCCTTCGGCGACTCGCGCAGGGCCTTCGCGGCGTTGAACTTCTTCTCGACCTCGGGGCTGTCGCTCGCGTTGAGGTGCGCGAGCCGCTCCTTGTCGTCCTGCGGTTCGATGTCCTCGGGGTCGACCTTCGTCAGACCCATCACGTTGTAGGCACCCGTGGTGCTCGGCTGCCCGTCGTGCGTCTCCCACCACGACTGCTGGTACGACACCGCCATCAGCACGCTCTGCGGGACGTCGAACTCCTTCGCCGCCGCGGCGAACTGTTCCTGGAGCGAGGCGTCGGCACCGGGCTTCGCGTCGCCGGCCGTGCCGAGGAGGTTCGGCGAGGCGACCGCGAGGGTCCCGATGGTGGCGGTGGCGACGACGGCGGCCGCCGCTCCGTACAAGAGTCGTTTCTTTTTGCGATCCCTGCGGTGACTCTGGGTCACACCCACCCCTGTTGTCAGCTATGTATTTGGCGAGCGGGTTTGCTCGTTTGCGAAACGGGCCCGAGGGTAACATCACTCGATGGCATGAAGATCGCGCCCGGACATAACGGATGCGCGTCTCAGTGACTGGGCACGGGGCAGGACAGGACGAAGAACCCCGTAGTGTTGTCCGCGTGACCGTGAACGCCGAATCCCACGCCGTCGCCAAGGCGACCTGGCGAGACCTGCCCGCGGCGCAGCAGCCCGAGTACCCCGATGCCGAGGCTCTGCGCGATGTGATCGCGGACCTCGAGTCGTATCCTCCGCTCGTCTTCGCCGGCGAGTGCGACCAGCTGCGCGCCCGGATGGGAGCCGTCGCCCGTGGCGAGGCGTTCCTGCTCCAGGGCGGCGACTGCGCGGAGGCCTTCGACGCGGTGTCGGCCGACCACATCCGGGCCAAGCTGAAGACCCTGCTCCAGATGAGCGCCGTCCTGACGTACGCGGCCTCGGTGCCCGTCGTCAAGGTGGGCCGCATCGCCGGGCAGTACTCCAAGCCCCGTTCCAAGGGCACCGAGACCCGTGACGGCGTGACGCTCCCCACCTACCGGGGCGACTCCGTCAACGGCTTCGACTTCAACGAGAAGGCCCGCGTCCCGGACCCCGAGCGCCTGAAGCGGATGTACAACGCCTCCGCCTCCACGCTCAACCTGGTCCGCGCCTTCACCACCGGCGGTTACGCCGACCTGCGCCAGGTGCACGCCTGGAACCAGGACTTCGTGAAGTCGTCCCCGTCGGGTCAGCGCTACGAGCAGCTGGCGCGCGAGATCGACAACGCGCTGAACTTCATGAAGGCCTGCGGCACCGACCCGGCCGAGTTCAAGGCGGTGGAGTTCTACGCCTCGCACGAGGCGCTGCTGCTCGACTACGAGGGCGCCCTGACCCGTACGGACTCGCGCACCGGCAAGCTGTACGACACCTCCGGCCACATGGTCTGGATCGGCGAGCGCACCCGCCAGCTGGACCACGCCCACATCGAGTTCGCCTCGCGGATCGCGAACCCGATCGGCATCAAGCTGGGCCCGACCACCACCCCGGAGGAGGCGCTGACGTACATCGAGCGCCTCGACCCGGACCGCGAGCCGGGCCGGCTGACCTTCATCGTCCGCATGGGCGCCGACAAGGTCCGGGACAAGCTCCCGGAGCTGGTCGAGAAGGTCACCGCCTCGGGCGCCACCGTCGCCTGGGTGACCGACCCGATGCACGGCAACACCTTCGAGGCGGCCTCGGGCCACAAGACCCGCCGCTTCGACGACGTGCTCGACGAGGTCAAGGGCTTCTTCGAGGTCCACAAGGAGCTCGGCACCCACCCGGGCGGCATCCACGTCGAGCTCACCGGCGACGACGTCACCGAGTGCGTGGGCGGCGGCGACGAGATCTTCGTCGACGACCTGCACCAGCGCTACGAGACGGCCTGCGACCCGCGCCTCAACCGGAGCCAGTCGCTCGACCTCGCGTTCCTCGTGGCCGAGATGTACCGCGATCAGTAAGTAGATACCTACGACGATGGGGCGCGGATCCTTGTGATCCGCGCCCCATCGTCGTATCGAAGGCTTTTACGCTCCGGGCCCGCCGGGTAAGGTTAGGTTAGCCTAATCGATCTCGGCGGGAGGTGATCCGCGTGTACGTCTGCTCATGCTTCGGTGTCACGGAGAAGCAGGTCAAGGAGCACGCGGAGGCCGGCGCCCGCACGCCCCGCCAGGTCGCCTCGGCCTGCAAGGCCGGCACGGACTGCGGTTCGTGCGTACGGCGCATTCAGGCCATTCTCGGGCGGGGGAACTGCCCGCGCCGCGAGCTCATCGACCAGGGCATGCCGGCCCTCGCCTCCGAGGACGCCGAGATCGAGCTGCCCGAGGCCGCCTAGCTCGGCTGCTCGATGAGCGTCGAGACGTAGAGCGCCTCGCCCAGCGACTCGATCAGCTCCAGCTGGGTGTCCAGGTAGTCGATGTGGTGCTCCTCGTCCGCGAGGATCTCCTCGAAGAGGTTGGCCGAGGTGATGTCGCCCTTGGCGCGCATGACCTCGATGCCCCGCTTGAGGCGGTCGATCGCCTCCACCTCGACCTGGCGGTCCGCCTGGAACATCTCGGTGATGGTCTGGCCGACGCGCACGTGGAAGAGCCGCTGGTAGTTGGGCAGGCCGTCGAGCATCAGGATGCGCTCGGTCAGCTTGTCCGCGTGCTTCATCTCGTCGATGGACTCTTCGCGGGTGTACTTCGCGAGCTTCGTCCAGCCCTTGTTGTCCTGAATGCGGTAGTGCAGCCAGTACTGGTTGATGGCCGTCAGCTCGCCGGTCAGCTGCTCGTTCAGAAACTCCAGGACCTCGGGGTCGCCCTGCATCGCTCCAGGTTCCTTCCATCACGGGGTGTATCCACCCCGTCACGGGGCAGGATGGCCGCATCCTCGCACTCCGAATGGGGGGCGTCCAGTAAGTGCAGGCTTAGTAGGACTTGCCCGAATGGCCGCGTCCGGGCGGGTGGCTGGTCATGACCACCCCTTGCGGTCTGTCACCATGGGAGGCATGGGTCAGCCGGAGAGCGGAGTACACCGGGACGTGGGGATGCCGGAGATTTCGCCCGAGCTTCCGCCGGGGCAGCGGCTCCAGCGCGGCTGGCCGGTCACCCACTACGGCCCCGTGCCCAAGTTCAAGCCGGAGCGCTGGGAGTTCCGCGTCTTCGGCGCGACCGCCGACGGCGACAAGCGCTGCTGGAACCACGAGGAGTTCTCGGCCCTGCCGTTCTCCACGGTGGTGGCCGATCTGCACTGCGTGACCAAGTTCAGCATGCTCGGCGCCGAATGGGGCGGCGTCGCCGCCCGCACCGTCCTGGAGCTCGCGCCGCCCGCGCCGCACGTCACGCACGTGATGGTGTGGGCCGAGTACGGCTACAGCGCCAACATGCGGCTCGCCGACTTCGCCGCCGAGGGCACGATCTTCGCCACCCACAAGGACGGCGAGCTGCTCACCGCCGAGCACGGCTTCCCGCTGCGGCTCGTCGTGCCGCACCTGTACGCCTGGAAGGGCCCGAAGTGGGTCCGGGGCGTGGAGTACATGACGGCCGACCGCCGGGGCTTCTGGGAGGAGCGCGGCTACCACAACCTCGGCGACCCGTGGACCGAGCAGCGCTACTCGTACCAGGAGGAGCCGGGCGACGGCCCGGAGCTGTAGCGGCCCCGGGCCGTCGCGTACGGCTCGATCGCGGGTCAGTGGTGGTACCGGTGCACCACCGCGTGGCCCTTGCCCCGCCCGATCATCCACTTGTTCACCGGCGTGGTGACCAGGAAGGCGACGGCGAAGGCGAAGGCGAGCGCCCCCCAGAAGAGGGCGTCGTCCAGGTGGGCGTCCATGGCGCCGGGGACCAGCAGCAGCACGCCGTTGTCGACGATCTCCATGACGAGGATCGAGATCGTGTCGGCGGCGAGCGCGACCCTGACGGCGGACCGGAGGTCCAGGCCGGCGGCGAGGACGCCGCGCAGCGTGAGCGCGTAGCCGAAGAAGAAGGCCAGGGCGATCGCGAGGACCATGGTCGGGGCGTTGCCCCAGCCGAGCGCGGTGCCGATGATCATGCCGAGGACCTCGCCGATGGCGCAGCCGGTGAGGCAGTGGAGGGTGGCCTTCGCCGCCGTGCCCCAGGACGCCGTCCCGCCGCCGTGACCGGCGTGGTGGCCCTCGTGGCCGGCGGGGTCCGCGTGTGCGTCGGGGTCGTGGTCGTGACCTGCGTGTTCGCCGTGATGGTGGTGCGTCTCGTGTGCTTCGTGCTCCATGAGGGTGCCCCCAGCCTCGGGTAGCGGTTCCTGCTTCTCCTCGGGAACCGTATACCCCCTCTGGGTATGCCTCAATCGGAAATGATCAGAAGCGGATCAGTCCCGGAGCTTCTTGAGCAGCTCGATGTCGGCGACATGGCCCTCCTTGCCGCCCGGGGTCTCGATGACCAGCGGGACGCCGTCGGTGGCCGGGTGGCGCAGGAGCTCCCGGAAGGCCTCCTGGCCGATGTGGCCGACGCCGATGTTGGCGTGCCGGTCCTTGTGCGCGCCGGCGACGTCCTTCGAGTCGTTGGCGTGGATCAGCCGCAGCCGGCCCTCGCCGACCGTGGCGACCAGCTCGTCCAGGGTCCGTACCGCCCCGCCCGGCTCCGCCAGGTCGTGGCCGGCCGCGAAGATGTGGCAGGTGTCGAGGCAGATCCCCAGCCTGGGGTGGTGGTCGAGCGCGTCGAAGTACGGACCGAAGTCCTCCGCCCGGGAGCAGAGCGAGGAGCCCTGGCCCGCCGTGGACTCCAGGAGCAGGTACGGGTCGTCCTCGTGGGTCAGCTCGTCGAGCAGCGGCAGCATGTGCTCCCGCACCTGCGCCAGCGCCTCCTCACGGGGCCGGCCGCCGGTGGCCGAGCCGGTGTGGACCACCACGCCCCGCGCGCCGATCTCCCGGCCGCGCCGCAGCGAGTGGCGCAGCGACTCCACCGACTTCTCGACGGTGGCCTCCGTGTGGGAGCCGAAGTTGATCAGATAGGGGGCGTGCACCCAGGCCGAGACCGAATCGGCGGCGCACTCCTGGCGGAACCGCTCGTCCTGGGCGGGGTTGCCGGTCGGGGTGGCCCAGCCGCGCGGGTTGGCGACGAAGACCTGGACGGTCTCGGCGCCCAGCTCGCGGGCGTAGCCCAGACCGGTCGTGGCGAGACCGCCGGCCACGGGGACGTGGCCGCCGACGGGGTTGCGCATGGCTCTCTCAGATTCCCTTGATCGTGACGGTGACGGTGGAGCCCTCCGGGGCGGTCGTCCCGCCCTCCACGGACTGGCCCGTGACCTCGTTGCCGAGGAAGGGGAAGGACTTCTCGACCTTCACCTCGAAACCGGCTTCCTCCAGCGCCGTCCGGGCCTCGTCGGTCGTCATGCCGAGCACGTCCGGGACCTCGACGGGGCGCGGGCCCTTGGAGACCGTCAGGGTGACCGCGTCGCCCTTCGCGGCGCGGCTGCCCTCGGCGAGGGACTGGGCGGCGACCGAGCCGGCGGCCTCGGCGGAGTGCACCCGCTCCGGCGCGACGGTGACCTTGAGCCCGGCCTCCTGGAGGGCGGCGGTGGCGTCGGCGACGGTCTCGCCGGTCACGTCGGGGACGTCGACGGGCGCGCCCTTGCTGACCACGAGGGCGACGGCCGAGTCCGGGGCCCGCTCGGTGCCCGGCTCCGGGTCGGAGCCGATCACCGCGCCCTGGGCGACGGTCGTGCTGAAGGCGGTGGACACCACGCCGGGGGCGAGGCCCTGCTCCGTGAGGATCCGCTTCGCCTCGTCGAGCGGCTTGTTCCGCAGGTTGGGCACCTTCACGATCTCCGGGCCGCGGGAGAGGGTGAGCGTGACGGTGGTGTGGCTGCGGACCCGCTCGCCGGGAGCCGGGTCGACGCCCATCACGGTGCCCCGCTCGTACACGTCGCTGAAGGCGCGCTTCGTCGTGCCCAGCTCCAGACCGGCGTCGGCCAGCCGCTTGCCGGCCGCCTCCTCGGTCTGGCCGAGGACGGCGGGGACGCGGGTGAACTGGCCGGCGTTGATGTACCAGACGCCGCCGCCGAGGCCCAGGACGAGCAGCACGCCGAGGACGATCATGAGCGGGCCGCGCGGGACGGGCCGGCGGCGGGTGCGGCCCGCGCCCGCGCCGGGCGGCGGGGGCGCGGGGGTCGCGAGGCGGCTGGTGTGCTGCACCGCGTGCGGGTCGGCGGCCTCGGCCGAGGGCACCGGGCGGGCGATCACGCTGGTGCGGTCCTCGCCGGTGTCCCGCTCCTCGGCGCGGGCCCGCGGCGGCACCGCGTCCAGTTGCGCGTCGGTGAGCGCCGCCCGCGCCTCCCGGGCCCGGGCGAGCAGGGCCACGGCGTCGTGCGGGCGGGCCTCGGGGTCGCGGGCGGTCGCGGCGGCGACCAGCTCGTCCAGCTCCGGCGGCAGCCCGGGGACGGCGGCGGACGGGGCCGGCACGTCGGTGTTCAGGTGCTGGTAGAGCACCTGGGCCGGGGTGTCGCCGGAGTGCGGCTTGGCGCCCGTCAGCATCTCGTACAGGACGACGCCGCAGGCGTACACGTCGGCGCGGGTGTCGGCGGTGCCGTGCTCGATCTGCTCGGGGGCGAGGTACGAGACGGTGCCGAGGACCGCCCCTGTGGTGGCGGTCGCCGAGTTGACGGACCGGACGAGCCCGAAGTCGGCGACCTTGACCCGGCCGTCGTCCCCTATCAGCACGTTCTCCGGCTTCATGTCCCGGTGCACGAACCCGGCCCGGTGCGCGGCGCCGAGCGCGGCGAGCACCGGCTCCAGGACGTCCAGGGCGGCGCGGGGCTGGAGGGCGCCGCGCTCGCGGAGCACGTCCCGGAGGGTGCACCCGGAGACGTACTCCATCGCCAGGTAGACGTAGGCGCCCTCGGCGCCCTGGTCGAAGACGGCGACCACGTTCGGGTGCGCGAGGCGGGCGACGGACTTCGCCTCGCGGATGAACCGCTCGACGAAGACGGCGTCGGCCGCCAGGGCGGGGTGCATCACCTTGAGCGCGAGGACGCGGTCGAGACGGGTGTCCACGGCCCGGTAGACCGTGGCCATCCCGCCGACGGCGATGCGCGCGTCGACGCGGTAGCGGCCGTCGAGCAGCCGCCCGACGAGGGGGTCCTGAAGGGTCGTGTCCACGGCGTCGAGTCTACGAGCCGGTACGGACGCGGCCCGCCCCCCGGGGCCGACCGCAGCACGCTTGTGACGTACCCCGCGCCCCGGCGCCCGGGCGGGGTCAGAAGGCGGGGCGCTCCGGGTCGAGGCGGGCGCGGCCCTCCGTGGGGGAGGACGCCTCCGCGAAGTGGCGGCGGGGGATGCGGCCCGCGCGGCGGGCCAGCCGGCCCGCCTCGACCGCGTGCCGCATCGCCGAGGCCATCAGGACCGGCTCCTGCGCGCGGGTCACCGCCGAGGCGAGCATCACCGCCGCGCACCCCAGCTCCATCGCGAGCGCCGCGTCCGAGGCGGTGCCCGCGCCGGCGTCGAGGATCACCGGGACGCCGGCCCGCTCCACGATCAGCTCGAAGTTGTGCGGGTTGCGGATGCCGAGGCCGGAGCCGATGGGGGAGCCGAGCGGCATGATCGCCGCGCAGCCGACGTCCTCCAGCTTCCGGGCCAGGACCGGGTCGTCGTTGGTGTAGGGGAGGACGGTGAAGCCGTCGTCCACCAGGGTCTCGGCGGCGTCGAGGAGCTCCACCCCGTCCGGGAGGAGGGTCCGCTCGTCGGCCACCACCTCCAGCTTGACCCAGTCGGTGCCCAGCGCCTCCCGGGCGAGCCGGGCGGTGAGGACGGCCTCGCCCGCCGTGTAGCAGCCCGCCGTGTTCGGCAGGACGCGGATGCCGAGCCGGTCCAGGACGGAGAGGACCGAGCCCTGCACGGTCGGGTCGAGGCGGCGCATGGCGACGGTGGTCAGCTCGGTGCCGCTCGCCGCCAGGGAGCGTTCGAGGACGTCCAGGCTGGGGGCGCCGCCGGTGCCCATGATGAGCCGGGAGGAGAACTCCGTACCGCCGAGGACGAAGGTGTCGTCGGACATCGCGCTCAGCCCCCCTGCACCGCGGTCAGCACCTCGACCCGGTCGCCGTCGGCGAGCAGCGTCGCCGCCCACTCGCCGCGCGGCACCACCGTCTCGTTGACGGCGGCGGCGACCCCGGCGGGGGCCGCGGTGAGCCCGGCGACCAGGGAGGCCAGGGAGGCGGGGGCGGCGAGCGCGCGCGGCTCGCCGTTCACGGAGACGGTCACGGACGCGTTCATGCGGGCTGCTCCTGACGTACGGGCAGAGCGGTGGGGAAACGGCGGGGGGAGAAGGGGCGGGCCTCGTCGGGGAGGACGCCGGTGGTCAGCGCCTCCGCCATGACGTCGCCGGTGACGGGGGTGAGGAGGATCCCGTTGCGGTAGTGGCCGGTGGCCAGGAGGAGGCCGGGCAGGGCGCTCGGGCCGAGCAGCGGCGCGTTGTCGGGGGAGCCGGGGCGCAACCCGGCCAGGGTCTCGGTGAGCGGCAGCTCGGTGAGGCCGGGGACCAGCTCGTGGGCGTCGCGCAGCAGCTCGTACACCCCGCCCGCGGTCACCGTGGTGTCCCAGCCCAGCTCCTCGCTGGTGGCGCCGACGACCAGCTCGCCGTTCTCGCGCGGCACCAGGTAGACGTGGCTGCCCCGGACCACGGCCCGGACGGTGCGGGAGAGGAAGGGGGCGTACGGGGCGGGGATCCGCAGCCGCAGGACCTGGCCCTTCACCGGGCGGACCGGCGGCAGGACCGCCGGGGGCACGCCCGCCAGCCGGCCGCTGAGGCTGCCCGCCGCGAGGACGGTCCGGTCCGCGGCCAGCTCGGTGCCGTCGCCGAGGACGACGCCGCGCGCCCGGTCGCCGGTCACCACGAGCCGCTCCGCGACGGCCCGGCGCAGGACCACCCCGGCCCGCTCACAGGCGACGAGCAGCGCGGCGGCCAGCCGGCGGGGGTCCACCTGGTGGTCGCCGTCCACCCGGAGCCCGCCGCGCACCCCGGGCGCCAGCATGGGTTCGAGGCGGCGGCACTCGCGGCCGGACAGCCAGGTGGAGGCGAGCCCGCAGCGGGTCTGGAGGGCGTGCAGCTCGCGCAGGTGGGCGCGGTCGTCGGCGTCGAGCGCCACCGCGAGGGTGCCGCAGGCGCGGTAGCCGACGTCGAGGCCGGTGGCCTCCTCCAGCTCGGCGACGAAGGCGGGGTAGCGCGCGGCGGAGGCGAGGTTGAGCCCGAGCAGGGTCTCCTCGCCGTAGTGCAGTTCGGTGACCGCGGCGAGCATGCCGGCCGCGACGCGCGCGGCGCCGCCGCCCGGCTCGGGGTCGACGACCGCGACGGTCAGCCCGCGCAGGGCCGCCCGCCAGGCCGTGACCAGGCCGATGACGCCGCCGCCGACCACGAGGACGTCGGTGGTGTTCGTGTCGGTGCTGTCGGAAGAACGCATGGGCGTCGCCGCCCCTCCCTTCGCCGGCATGACCCGGATCAGGTTCGTACGGTCGGAGGCCGGCCAGCCTCCCTCTCAGCCCGGTGCGTCCGGGCTCCCGCGAGTGGTGTGTGCCCGCCACCCTAGCCCCCGCCGGCGGGGCGCCGCAGGGGACCTCCCTTCCTGACGGGCCGTCAGATGCGTAAGGTGGGCGGGTGAGCGAGCAGAAGCAGACCCAGCGGCACGTCGTGATCGTCGGCGCGGGCATGGCGGGCGTACAGACCGCCGTCGCCCTGCGCGAACAGGGCTTCGAGGGTCCCGTCACCCTCATCGGCGCCGAACCCCACCAGCCCTACGACCGGCCCCCGCTGTCCAAGGCCGTCCTCCTCGGCAAGGCCGAGCACTCCGCCTTCGACGTCGACTTCGAGTCCCTCGGCGTCGACCTCCGCCTCGGCCTCGACGTCACCGGACTGCGCCCCGCCGAGCGCGAGCTCGTCACCGAGGAGGGCCGCTTCCCGTACGACGCCCTCGTCATCGCCACCGGCGCCCACCCGCTCACCCTCCCCGGCACCGAGGGCGTCCCCGGCGTCCACCTGCTGCGCACCCTCGACGACGCCGTCCGCCTCGGGCCCGTCCTCGCCGGCGGCGGCTCCGTCGTCGTGGTCGGCGCCGGCTGGATCGGCGCCGAGTTCGCCACCGCCGCCCGCGAGGCCGGCTGCGCCGTCACCGTCGTCGAGGCCGCCGCCCTCCCGCTGGCCGGCGCCCTGCCCGACGAGGTCACCACCGCCATGGCCGGCTGGTACGCCGAGAGCGGCGCCGAACTCCTCACCCACGCGCGCGTGGAGACCGTCAGGCCCGGCGCCGTCGTCCTCGCCGACGGCCGCGAACTGCCCGCCGACGCCGTCGTCGTCGGCATCGGCGCCCGGCCCGCCACCGGCTGGCTCGCCGGCTCCGGCATCGCCCTCGACCCGAGCGGCGCCGTCACCGCCGACGACCGGCTGCGCACCTCCCTGCCCGACGTGTACGCGGTCGGCGACTGCGCCTCCTTCCCCTCCGCCCGCTACGGGGAGCGGCTCCTCGTCCACCACTGGGACAACGCCCTCCAGGGCCCCCGCACGGTCGCCGCCGACCTCACCGGCGCCGACGGCCCCGCCCCGGAGCCGTACGACCCCGTCCCGTACTTCTGGTCCGAGCAGTTCGGCCGCTTCGTCCAGTACGCCGGCCACCACGCGGGCGCCGACGCGCTGGTGCGGCGCGGCGATTCGTCCGGCGCCTCCTGGTCGGTGCTCTGGCTGCGCGCCGGAGTGCCCGTCGCGCTGCTCGCCGTCGGCCGCCCCCGCGACCTCGCCCAGGGGCGCAGGCTCATCGAGGCCGGCACCCCCGTCGACCCCGAGCGCGTCGCAGACCCGGGCGTCCCGCTGAAGTCGGCGGTCCGGTAGCGCGCCTGGAGCCGGCGGTCCGGTAGCACCCCCGTACGGAGGCGGGCGGGGCGGGCCCGACTACCGGCCGCCGGTCCCGGATGGCAGGCTTGTCCCGTGACCGAGATTGACGCAAACATCGATGCTCTCGTCCCCGCCTGGCTCTACCTCCCCGACATCGCGGAGATGCTCGACGTCGAGGTGACGCGGGTGCGGCAGCTGGTGAAGGAGGGCCAGCTGATCGCCGTGCGCCGCGGGGAGAACAACGCCCTCCAGGTGCCCGCCGCCTTCATCCAGGACGACAAGGTCGTCAAGGGCCTCGCCGGCACCCTGACGCTCCTGCGGGACGACGGCTTCTCCGACGAGGAGATGCTGGAGTGGCTCTTCACCGCGGACCCGACCCTGCCCGGCACCCCCGCGCAGGCCCTCGGCGAGAATCGCGGCACGGAGGTGAAGCGCCGGGCCCAGGCGCTCGCCCTCTGAACCACCGGACCACCACCGCCGGTGCCGCGGCCCCGCGCCGCGGCACCGGCGCCACCCGACGGGGGAACCACCATGCCCACGCCTCGTGAGCGGCTCGCCGACGCCCGGCTCTACCTGTGCACCGACGCCCGGAAGCGCCAGGGCGACCTGCCCGACTTCCTCGACGCCGTGCTCTCCTCCGGCGTGGACGTCGTGCAGCTCCGCGACAAGGGCATGGAGGCCGGCGAGGAGCTGGAGCACCTCGCCGTCCTCGCCGACGCCTGCCGCCGCCACGGCAAGCTCCTCGCCGTGAACGACCGGGCTGACGTCGCCCACGCCATCGGCTCCGACGTCCTCCACCTCGGCCAGGGCGACCTGCCCGTCCCCGCGGCCCGCGCGATCCTCGGCGACGAGGTGCTGATCGGCCGCTCCTGCCACGCCGAGTCCGAGGTGGCCGCGGCCGCCGCCGAGCCCGGCGTCGACTACTTCTGCACCGGCCCCTGCTGGCCCACCCCCACCAAGCCCGGCCGGTACGCCCCCGGCCTCGACCTGGTGCGGTACGCGGCGGGCCTCGCCCAGGACCGCCCCTGGTTCGCCATCGGCGGCATCGACGGGACCAACCTGGACGAGGTGCTGGACGCCGGGGCCCGCCGGATCGTCGTGGTCCGCGCGCTCACCGAGGCCGACGACCCGGCCGCGGCCGCCGCCTCCCTCGCCGCGCGCGTCCGGGAGCGGGCCGGAGCCTGACGGCCCCGCCGGACGGCCGCGCGGCGCACGGCTCCGGCGCGCGGCCCCACGGCACACGGCCCCGTCGGCCCCGCCCGGCCGGGCCCGGAGGGGCCGGTTCCGTCTCGCACCGGTGTCCGAAAAGGTGTCCAGTACTCGGACGCGGTTTCCGCGCCTCCCTGGACCCCGTCTAACCTGCCCGTATGGCCCTTGGAACCGCTTCCGTCCGTACGGACCGAGCCCGCACGGTCCGCGAGATCCTCGCCTCCGGGACGTCGTACTCCTTCGAGTTCTACGCACCCCGGACGGCCAAGGGCGAGCAGGTCCTCTGGAACGCCATGCGCCGCGTCGAGGCCGTCGGCCCCAGCTTCGTCTCCGTGACCTACGGCGCCGGCGGCTCCACCCGCGGCGGCACCGTCAAGGCCACCCAGAAGATCGCCTCGGACACCACCCTCACCCCGGTCGCCCACCTCACCGCCGTCGACCACTCGGTCGCCGAGCTGCGCAACGTCCTCGGGCAGTACGCCGACGCCGGCATCCGCAACATGCTCGCGCTGCGCGGCGACCCGCCCGGCGACCCGCTGGGCGACTGGGTCGAGCACCCCGAGGGCGTCCGCTACGCCGCCGACCTGGTCCGTCTCATCAAGGAGTCCGGCGACTTCTGCGTGGGCGTCGCCGCCTTCCCCGAGATGCACCCCCGGTCCGCCGACCGGGACACCGACATCCGGCACTTCGTCGACAAGTGCCGGGCGGGCGCCGACTACGCGGTGACCCAGATGTTCTTCGACCCGGAGAACTACCTGCGGCTCCGCGACAGCGTCGAGAAGGCCGGCTGCGAGACCCCGATCATCCCCGAGGTCATGCCCGTCGTGAACGTGAAGACGCTCGACCGGCTGCCCCAGCTCAGCAACGCGGCCTTCCCCGCCGACGTGAAAGAACGCATCCTCGCGGTCAAGGACGATCCCGCCGCTGTACGCTCCATCGGTATCGAGTTCGCGACGGAGTTCTGCGCGCGGCTGCTGGCCGAGGGCGTCCCCGGACTGCACTTCATCACGCTCAACAGCTCCACCGCGACGCTCGAGATCTACGAGAATCTCGGACTGCACCAGCAGTCCTGACCGGTCACACCCGCCCCGACCCGCGGCGGTGGCCGTAGAGAGGGGCTGCGGGGCATGGGGTGGACGGTCCTCTACATCGCGTTCGGCTTGGTGGCGCTCTGGCTGCTGGGCGAAGTGCTCCTCCAGTACAAGGCACGGCTGCGCTGGCGGATCCTCGCCTTCTGCGGCTTCCTCGGCGTGGTCGCCGGCGTGCTGCTGCCCTCGGTGGCGGTCATCATCGCCGGCGCCGTCGCCTTCGCCGTCGGCCAGACCTTCGTGACCCTCTCCTTCCGCCGCGGCTTCTCCACCGGCTGGGCGATCGGCGGCCGCCCCGGCGCCAGCCGCCGCCGCAAGGCGGGCACGGAACCGGGGGCCGGCCCCACCCTGGAGGTCTCCGGCCTCGCCTACGAGGACGCCGACGCGGCACGCGCCCCCGGCCCCGACGCCGAGGAACTGCGCGCGGGGGCAGGCCCGGACTCCGTCTACGAGCCGCAGCCCCTGCCCGAGGACACCGGCCAGTACGGCGTCTACGGCGGGCAGCACGACCAGGCCCAGCAGGCCCCCGCGTACGGCGGCTACGACCCGGGCGCCCAGGACACCGGCGCGTACGACACCACCGGCTACGGCACCGGCGGCTACGCCCCCGCCGGCCAGGACGCCCCCGCGTACGACACCTACGCCGCCGGCTACGAGCAGCAGCCCGGCTACGACTACGGCACCGCGGGCGCCCCGCAGCAGTACGCCGCCTACTCCGACCCGTACATCGGCCCCGGCACCGACGGCCAGCAGTACACGTCGTACTACGGCGACCCCTACGCCCCCTCGTACAGCTACGACACCCCGCCCGGCGGCGTCTGGGTCCCGCAGCAGCGCGACACCGACGAGCAGCCGCCCCAGGCCCACGCCCCGGGGCAGTACGGCTACGAGCCGCACCCGGACGAGCAGTCCCAGTACCGCTACTGAGCCGACGGGGCGGACCGGCTCACCGCGAGCCGCGGAACTCCGCGCCCTCCACGATCAGCCCGGCCACCAGAGCGCCCGACATGCCCGCGTGGGCGAGCCCGCCGCCGGGGTGCGACCAGCCGCCGGCGAAGTAGAGGCCGGGGACGGGGGAGAGGCTGGGCGCGGGCAGCCACTCCCCGCCCGCGTCCGCCAGCGCCGGACCCGGGACCTCGGCCGACCCGGTCGCCGCCCGTACGTCCTCCGGCGTGCGGACGTGCCGCCACAGCAGCCGCTCCGCGAGCCCCGGCACCGCACGCTCGGCCGCCTCGACCATCCGGTCGGGGAGGGCCGTCCCGGCCATCCGGCCGGCGAAGGGCTCCCACTCCCGCTCACCGGAGGTCCGCACGGTCGCCGTGACCGTCACCGCCTCGTAGGCACCCCCCGGACGCAGCGCCGGGTCGTCCGGCCGCAGCACCGTCACGGTCGGCCGCCCGCCCTCCGCGTGCACGACGGTCCGGTGGACCGCCCCCGCCTCCCGGGGGCCGCGCAGGGCCAGACAGACCGTCACCCGGCTCGTCCCGTTCGCCTGGTGGCGAGGCGGCACCTCACCGTGGGGGAGCGCCGGCAGCGGGGCCCCGGACACCACGTGGTCGGCCTCGACGGTCTCGCCACCGGACAGCCGGACGCCCACCGCCCGCCCGGCCTCGGTCAGGACCTCGTCCACGGCCGCGTCGAAGACGAACTCCACCCGCCGCTCCCGGCAGCGCTCGTACACCGCGTCCGCGAGCGCCCGGATGCCGCCCGCCACGTACCAGCTGCCGAAGGTCTGCTCCATGTACGGCAGCACGGCGGCGGACGCCGGGGCGGAGGACGCCGGGAAGCCGTACGCCTCCGCGTAGGAGTCGAGCAGCGCGATCAACCGGGGGTCCTTCAGCTCCCGCTCGCCGACCTGGGCCAGCGACCGCGTCGGACGGCGCAGGAGCCCCGCCTTGAGCGCCGGATACGGCTCCTGGGCGAGCGCCTTCGGGTCGGCGGGCTGCGGCTCCTCCAGGAGCGGGCGCCGGGTGCGGTCCCACGCCTCGCGGGCCCGCGTCAGGAAGTCGCCCCAGCGCTCGCCCGCGCCCGCGCCGAGCGCCGCGTCCAGCGCGGCGACCGTGCCGGCCCGGGAGGCGTTCGGCAGGTCCACGCGGATGCCGTCGGCGAAGACGTGCCGGGCGGCCGGATCGACCTGGCGCAGCCCGACACACTCCTCCAGCGGCTTCTTCCCCGTCTTCACGAAGAGATCGCGGTAGACCGCGGGCAGGTGCAGCAGCCCGGGTCCGGTGTCGAAGGCGAAGCCGTCGCGCTCGAAGCGGCCCACCGCCCCGCCGTACGTCGAGGACCGCTCGTACACCGTCACCGTGTGTCCGGCGACCGCGAGCCGCGCCGCCGCCGACATGGCGCCGAGACCCGCGCCGATCACCACAATCCGTCCCATGTCAGGGACCCTATCGGCCCCCGCCGACAGAGCGGTCCGCAGGTGGGCCGCCCTCCGCCGAGGCCGGCCTGCGCTCCTCGCGGCGCTGCGCCCGGCGGCGCAGGAAGCGCCGGATCCGGGAGGCCAGGAAGACCAGCAGCCACACGCCGAGCGCCAGCAGCACGGCGGCGATCACCGCCGCCGCCACCGGATGGAATATCGCGAAGGTGATGACACCGGCGACCGCGAGGTCCTCGCCCGTGCTGATCGCGATGTTGGAGAACGGCTCCGGCGAGGTGTTCACCGCCATCCGCGTCCCCGCCTTGACCAGATGGCTCATCAGCGCCGTCGAACCGCCGATCGCCCCCGCCGCCAGCTCGGGCAGCGAACCGCTCTCGCCCGCCAGCAGGGCCGCCACCACGGCGCCTGCGACCGGCCGGATCACGGTGTGGACGGAGTCCCAGACGTTGTCCACGTACGGGATCTTGTCCGCGACGGCCTCGCACAGGAACAGCACGCCGGCCACGATCAGCACGTCCGTGCGCTGGAGCGCCTCGGGCACCTCGTCGGTGAGCCCGGTCGCGCCGAAGACACCGAGGAGCAGGACCACCGCGTAGGCGTTGATCCCGCTCGCCCAGCCGCTCGTGAAGACCAGGGGGAGTACGGACACGCTCGCGATCGTAACGAGGCCGCGCCCGTACGTCACGACTGAGTACGTGTACTCAGACGCCGAGATGAGTACGCGCGCGGATGGGGGAGGGGCCGTCCGGAGGAGAGAGTGGAGCCCACGGAAGGGGCACGGCTCCGGAACCGCCGGCACGGGGCGGCGGAACGGGGCCGTGCGCCTGCCGGCACGGGGGACGTGCACGGGGGTGTACGAAGGAAGCGCCGGTCCGGCGTGGCTCGGGGGGATCGAGCCTCGCGGGACCGGCGCTTCTCGTCGTTCCTGCCCGTCGTTCCTTCTCCTCGTCCGGGTCGCGTACCGGCTCAGCCGCGCCCGCCCACGCGCCCGTGCAGCAGCAGCGACAGCGCCGCGTGCACGTCGTCGAGGGAGCGCTCGCTCTGGAAGGCCTTCCAGTCCAGGGCGGCGACCAGGACCATGCCGACCAGGGCCGCCGCCGTCAGCTGGACGTCGATCTCCTCGCTCAGCTCGCCCGCCTCGACGCCCTCGCGCAGCACGCCCTCCACGACGGCGACGGCTTCCTGGCGGACCACCAGGAGCGTGGAGTTCCAGGCGCGGTTGGTGCGCCAGAGCTCGGCCACGTACAGCTGGGTGAAGGCCGGGTAGCGGTCGATGAAGACGAGGCCGGCCCGGATCATCGCGTCCAGTGCGGCCGTCCGGCTGCCGCCCGCCGCCGCGGTCTCCTCGGCCGCCGTCCGCAAGGAGGCGGTGAGGAGGGAGACGCCGTGGCGCAGCAGCTCCTCGAAGAGCTCGGTCTTGCTCTTGAAGTTGTAGTAGACCGTGCCCTTGGCCACCCCGGCCCGCTCGGCGATCTCGTCGACCGTCGTGGCCGAGAAACCCTGCTCGGCGATGAGGGTGACGGCCGCCTCGTAGAGCTTGGCGCGGGTGGCCTGGCGCCGGGTGCTGCTGCTTTCCATGGGATCGATTCTCACAGAGGCGGCGCGGGTCACAGGGACAGTTCGGGGTGCAGCCGGTCCAGCGTCCACACCTGCTTGCGCCGCGCGGAGACCGCGGTCAGGGCGAGCGCGCCCAGGGTGAAGGCGGTGAGGACGGCGACGGCCTCCCAGACCGGACCGAGCCCGCCGCCGCTGATGAGCCGGCGCAGCGCGTCGACCACGTGGGTCATCGGCAGGAAGGGGTGGACGGCGTTGAAGAAGCCCGGGCTGGTCTGCACCGGGTAGGTGCCGCCCGCCGAGGTCAGCTGGACCATGAGCAGCGCGAGCACCAGGATCCGGCCGGCCGCGCCGAAGCGGGCGTTGAGCCACTGGATGATCGCGGCGAAGCAGCAGGTCACCAGGGCGAGGAAGCCGACCGTGCCGGCCGCCCTCGCCATCTCCAGGCCGAGGCCCCAGTGCAGGACGGAGAGGAGCGCGCCGACCTGGAGGACGCCGATCGCCGCCACCGGGAACCAGCCGGCCAGCGCGATCCGCCAGGCGGAGGCGCCCGCCGCGAGGGCCCGCCGGTTCATCGGCTGGATGATCATGTAGGCGACCATCGCGCCGACCCAGAGGGAGAGCGGGATGAAGTACGGGGCGAAGCCCGTGCCGTAGTTCGGCGCCTTGTGGAGCGACTGGGCGGCCAGCTTCACCGGGTCGGCCATGACCTCGGTGCGCCGGTCGCGCTCGTCCTTGTCGTAGTCCGGGATCTGGTCGACGCCGTCCTTGAGCCCGGTGGCGAGCGAGCCGGAGCCGTCGGCCAGCTTGAACAGGCCGCCGTCGAGGTCGCCGGCGCCCTTCTTGAGCCGGCCGACCCCGCTGTCCAGGCTGACCGAGCCCGCGCGGGCGCCGGTGACGCCGGTGTGCAGCCGCTCGGCGCCGTCGGCGACCTTCTTCGCGCCCCTGTTGAGTTCGTTGATCTTCCGGATGGCGTCCTCGACGTCCTCGTCCAGGTGCGGGGCGCGGGCGGCCAGCTCGTCGGCCTCCTTCTTGAGCTTCTTCAGCCGCGTGTCGAGCGTCTTCAGATCGCCCTTGCCGCTCCCGGTCAGCTCGTGCACGTCGTCCGCGACGGTCGCGACGTCCCCGGCGTTGGTCGACGCCTCCTTCAGGGCGGCGCAGAACTCCTTGTTGTCGGGGAGGGCGAAGCCCTCGGGCAGGGTCACGCCCTCGGGCAGCTCGATCGGCGGAGCGGTGCCGGGCTTCGCGCAGGACTCGCGGTGCAGCCGGGAGAGCGTGTCGGCCGCCTTGTGGGCGGCGGTGCGCAGCACCGGGGCGCGGCGGACCAGGTCCTCCAGGTCGTTGCGGGCGGCGGTGGCCGAGTCGGAGACCAGCTTGGCGGTGTCGCGGATCGACTTGCCGTTGTTCGCCAGGTAGGGGCGGACCTTGTCCGCGGTGCCGTTGACCTTGTCGGCGAGCGACTGGGTGCCGTTCGCGACCTTGCGCGTGCCGGTCTGGACGTCCTTGGAGCCCTTGTCCAGCTTCTTCAGGCCGGAGGCCAGGTCGCTGCTGCCGGTCTTGGCGTCGGTCAGGCCGTCGGAGAGGTCCTTGGACCCCTTCTTGGCCTTGTCCACGCCCTTCTTGAGGTCGGCCGCGCCCTTGGCGGCCTCGGCGGTGGCCTCGTGGATGTCGGAGAAGGAGATGAAGATCTTGTCGAGGAAGGTCCGGGAGGACTTCGTGGACGCGGCGGTGCGCACCTCGGAGAAGACCGTCCGCGAGATCTGGCCGACGATGTAGTTGTTGGAGTCGTTCGTCCGGACCTTCAGGGCGCCGGTCTCGGGGGAGTCCCCGGAACTGGAGGCGATCCGCTCGCTGAAGTCGGCGGGCACGGTCAGGGACAGGTAGTACGTGCCGTCCTCGACGCCCTTGCGCGCCTCCGCGTCGCCGACCCGGTGCCACTCGAAGGTCCTGCTCTCCAGCAGCCCCTCCGTGAGGTCCGCGCCGGCGGTGATCCGCTTGCCGTCGGCGGTGGCGCCGCGGTCCTCGTCGACGAGGGCCACGGGCAGCCGGTCGAGCCTGCTGTACGGGTCCCAGAACGAGTACAGGTACAGGGCGCCGTACAGCAGCGGCAGCAGCAGGACCGCGACGAGCGCGGCGCGCGGCAGCTTCCCCCTCCCGAAGCGCCTCAGCTCAAGCGCGGCCAGTTTCGGCGAGCGCATCGTCCGCCCCCTCCTCGGTGATGTCGTCTTCGGCGGTGGTTCCCGTGTCCGGACCGGCCGTCGCGGTCTTCGCGGTGGTCTTCGCGTCCTGGTCGGGCCCCGGGGTGTCCGCGGTGGGCTCCGCGTCCCGGTCGGGCCTCGTGTCGGCGCCGACCGTGGTGATGCGCAGGGCGCCGGCCGGGGCCTCGCTGCAGACGGCGAGGACGGTGGTGCCGGCGTCGGCCACCGCGCGCAGCAGCGCCCAGGCCTCGGCCCGGTCGGCGTCCGACAGCTTCAGGTCCGTGTCGTCCACGGCGAGCAGCCGCGGCCGGCCGATGAGGGCCAGCGCGATCGACAGCCGCAGCGCCTCCAGGCGCTCCAGGTCCCGTACGGAGGTCCGCTCGCCCTTCGGCAGGGCGGCCGGGTCCAGCCCGGCGGCCGCCAGGGCCTCGTCGATCCGGGCCCCGGCCTCGGCGGCCCGGGCGCCGGGGCGGCGCAGCAGGGCGCGGACCGAACCGTCGAAACGGCGCTGGAGCAGCGCCCGCTCGCGCAGGTGCTCGGCCACCGTGAGGGACGGGTCGAGCTCGCTCACGCCGGGCACCTGCCCGAGCGCGGCGATCCGGCGCACGGCCGCCATCCGGCGTGGCAGCGGCAGCCCGCCGACCTCGGCGTGGCCCTCGTGGGTCCTCATCCGCCCGGTGAGCGCGAGCAGCAGACAGGTGCGGCCGCTGCCGGACGGGCCTTCGAGCGCCACCAGGGACCCGGCCC
This sequence comes from Streptomyces sp. NPDC014656, assembly GCF_043084305.1. Classification (NCBI taxonomy): domain Bacteria; kingdom Bacillati; phylum Actinomycetota; class Actinomycetes; order Kitasatosporales; family Streptomycetaceae; genus Streptomyces; species Streptomyces sp. NPDC014656. The sequence continues at coordinate 306,292 of NZ_JBIBZN010000004.1, read as the reverse complement.
CGGCGCGGAAGGAGACCTCCCGGAAGGCCCAGCCCCGGGGGCCCTTGAGCCCCAGCCCCTCGGCCACGAGCGCGGCGCCGTGCGCCGCCGGGCCGTGGCCGGTGCCGGGCTCCCCGCCGGCGTCCTCCGGAGACGGCCGTGTGGTCAGGTCGTCGGATCCCACGGATCCACCCCCCGCTTCCCCACTTTTGAACTGACTGGTCAGTGCAAAAGTTACCCGCGAGTCGCTTCGCTGGCAAAACCCCAGCTCAGCCGGATTGTCAGTGGGCGCCTCCACCATGGACACAGACGGCGACAAGTCCGTCACCCGACGACAGGAGGCTCGTCATGGTCAGCCCTTTCGCAGCAGCCGACGTCCACCCCGTGTCCCGCAGGAGCGCCGCCCCGCCCGCCGCCCTCGACCTGCTCGCCAAGGCCCACGCCGGGCTCGACGAGGCCGCCGCCCTCGACCGCCCCCACGAGCGGTATGCCACCGCGCACCTCGCCGCCCTGCGCGCGGCGGCCGCCGTCCTCGCCGCCCGCGCCCGCCCCGTGCCCCCGACCCGCCGGCGCCAGGCCATAAGGAGCGCCTGGGAGCTGCTGCCGCAGCTCGCGCCCGAGCTCACCGAGTGGAGCGTCCTCTTCGCCTCCGGGGCCCCGCGCCGGGCCCTCGCCGAAGCCGGGGTCGCCGCGGCCGCGACCCCGCGCGAGGCCGACGACCTGGTCAGGGACGCCGCCCACTTCCTGCGCCTGGTCGAGCGGCTGCTCGTGCTCCAGCCGGTGCTGCCCCGGCAGCCCCCGGCGGACGGCGTCGCCGGTTGATCGGCACCCCACCCCGGAGGCCATAGGGTGGGGACGTCCGTACCCGTCACGAAGGAGCCGAGAGCCGTGCCGGACCCATCCGCTGTCTTCAGCCGCGAGGCGTCGTCGCGCCCGTCGCGCGCCTCCCTGCGCACCGCCGTCGTCTGGGACGTCCTCAAGGACGCCCTCGACCGCCGGGTCGGGAGCACCGGGAAGGCCGCCCTGGACGTCCTCGACACCGGCGGCGGCTCCGGCAACTTCGCGGTGCCGGCGGCCCGCCTCGGCCACCGCGTCACCGTGGTCGACCCCAGCCCCAACGCGCTCTTCGCGCTGGAGCGCCGCGCCGCCGAGGCCGGGGTCGCCGACCTGGTGACCGGCGTCCAGGGCGACGTCCGCGGTCTCTTCGACGTGGCCGAGCGCGGCGCCTACGACGTGGTGCTCTGCCACGGCGTCCTGGAATACGTCGACGACCCCGCCGAGGGCGTGCGGAACACGGTGGCCGCGCTCCGCCCCGGCGGCGCGCTCAGCCTCCTCGGCGCCGGACTCGGCGGCGCGGTCCTCGCCCGCGCCCTCGCCGGACACTTCACCGAGGCCCGGACCGCGCTCGGCGACCCCGACGGCCGCTGGGGCGCCGGCGACCCCGTGCCCCGGCGCTTCACCGCCGAGCAGCTCACCGGACTGGCCGAGGAGGCCGGCCTCTCCGTGGCCGCCGTCCACGGCGTGCGGATCTTCGCCGACCTCGTGCCCGGCGTCCTCGTCGACACCGAGCCCGGAGCCGCCGAGGCCCTCCTGAAGCTGGAGGAGGCCGCCGCCGAACTGGCCGCCTTCCACGCCATCGCCACCCAGCTCCACGTGCTCGCCGAGAAGCCCGTCTGATCCGGCGGAACTCCGGGGCCGCGCCACCCGTTCGGAGGTGCGGGCCCGGCTCTGCCACAGGCCGCCCCATATGCGGCTTCGCGCCGTATGATCGAGGGAAACCATCCGGCATGACGGGCGGACGGCTGGGGAATCAACGCCTCACCAACCGAACCGCATGGCGGCCCGGATTGGCTGATCGGTATTGAGGGCGGGTTTCACGGGGGCGATTCCCTGCCTATCCTGAAAGGGCCGCAACCGGTCGCCCCCGCGACCGACGACTAGGAGGACTCCGTGCCGCTCTCGGAGCACGAGCAGCGAATGCTCGAGCAGATGGAGCGAGCGCTGTACGCCGAAGACCCCAAGTTCGCGACAGCGCTCGAGGGAAGCGGGCTGCGCACGTACACCCGGCGACGGGTCTACCAGGCAGTCGCCGGCTTCCTGGTGGGTATCGCGCTCCTCATGACCGGAATGGTTATCCAGCAGATCTGGATCAGCGTGGTGGGGTTCCTCGTCATGCTGGGCTGCGCGGTCCTGGCGGTCACCGGCTGGCGCAAGGCGCCGAAGCCGGGCGAGCAGCCGCAGCAGGCGGCCAGGGGCCGCCGTGGCGGTGGGCAGGCGCGACGCTCCATGATGGACCGGATCGAGACGCGGTGGCAGCGACGCCGCGACGAGCAGCAGGGCGGCGGTCACTGACGCCCCGCTGAGCGGAGACCCCGCACCCCCGTGACCCCGCCCCGCCGGCCCGAGCCCGGCGGGGCGCGGTCTTTCCCCGCGCCCCCGCGTCGTGGGCCGCGCCCGCCGGACGCGCCCCACGACGCGGCTCAGGCGTGGAGCCGGGGGGCGCGGGACTTGAGGGCGGCCCAGCGGGCGGAGGCGGACCAGTGGAGACGGGCCGCGGACCGGGGGGCCAGGAGGGCACGGAGCCGGACCGCGCGCGTGGCCCGCGCGTGGAACCCCGCCCGTACCCGCTCCGCGTCCCGCGCGAGCCCCGCCACCATCCGCGGCGACGGCGCGTAGAGGGCCTCCTCCACCGCCCGCGCCACCCGGTGCACCGATTCCGCCGCCTCCCCGGACAGCTCACCCGCCCGGACGATCCGCTCCGCGGTCCTGCGGGGCGTCTGCGCCTCGTCGGGTTCGAGACCGTGGTCCCAGGCCGTGTCGCCGATCTCCCGCCACACCGCCAGCGCGCCGGCCGAGGGGGCGAGCCGCTTGGCCCGCACCCGGGTCCGCCAGAGGAGCGGGACCAGGGGCACGGCCAGGACCAGCAGCGCCGCCAGCGTCCATCCGCCGACCTTCAGCAGGTCCGTGCCGCCGCCGGAGGACGTGTCGTCCGCCGCCGCCGGGTTCGGGCCGCACTCGCCGAGGCGCCGCATCTCCGGCGGGCAGCTCTCCGAGGCGCTCGGCGCCGCCGAGGGCTGCGCCGAGGAGGTCGCGGAGGGCTGCGCCGGACCGGTCGGACCACCGGTGGGGGAGGCCTGCCGGGTGTACGCCGGGGTGGAGCCGCGCGACGGCGTCGGCTCGAAACGGGTCCAGCCGGAGCCCTCGAAGTACAGCTCCGGCCAGGCGTGGGCGTCCCGGATGCCGACCGACACCGAGCCGTCGGACTGGGGGGTGCCCGGCATGAAGCCGACCGCGACCCGGGCCGGGATGCCCAGCGTGCGGGCCATCGCCGCCATCGAGAAGGAGAAGTGGATGCAGAACCCCTCCTTGTCCCTCAGGAAGCGGGAGATCGCCTGCGTGCCCGTCCCGGACGTCACGTCGACGTCGTACCGGAAGCCGCCGTCCTCGGAGAACCAGTCCTGGAGCAGGACCGCCCGCTCGTAGTCGTTCGCCGCGTCCTTGGTGACCTCCAGGGCCGTCGACCGCACGTCGGCGGGGAGGCTCCCGGGCACCTTGGTGTACTCGCGGAGCAGTTGCTCCGGCGCCGGGCCCGCCCCGGCGAGCTGCTCGCTCGTGGGCTGCACGTCGAGGCTGGTCACCTGGTAGCGGACGCCCTTGGTCGTCTGCTTGTCGTCGCCGACGAGCATCCGGCCGGACGGCTCGAACCGCCAGCGGCCCTCGATGTCGACCCGGGCGGCCGGGAACGGCATCGGCAGCCACTTCTGGTCGTACCCGTCCGAGGCGACGAAGTTGCTGGTCACCTCGGAGGTGCGGACGGACTGCGCCAGGCCGTCGGGCCACGGCAGCACCTTCGGCACCGCCTCGATCGGGCGGACCGAGGACTTCCAGGAGGTGCCGTCGAACTGGTCGAGGGCGACGAGCCGCAGGTACAGCCCGCTGTTGTCCAGGGCGTTGGTCCGGTAGCGCAGGACCTCGAAGTCCTCCGGCTGCCGCAGGTTGTCCTGGAGGGAGACCAGCGGATTCACCGCGGCGATGGTGCCGCCGCCCCCACCGCCCTCGCCGGGACCCGATCCGCCGCCGGTGCCCAGCAGCCCGCCGGAGAAGCCCGGCAGGACGAGCGGCACCACCAGGGCGGTGCCCATCGCGACGGCGCCGATCCGGCGGCCGGTGCGGACCGGGGCGAAGGCGTTCCCGCCGCCGCCCGCGGCCGAGCCGGGCCGGCCGGAGCGCTGGGCGCCGCCGAAGACCCGCCCCCAGGCCGAGAGCCGGTCGCGGCCCTCGGCGAGCAGCAGCAGGAGGTAGCCGGTGGCGGCGAGCAGGAACCAGAGCTGGCCGGCGCCGCCCCCGGACAGCCCGGCGGCCACCGAGTACAGCGCGAGCAGCGGCAGACCGGCCGGGGCGGCACGGCGGAAGGTGACCGCCAGGACGTCCACCAGCAGCCCGATCGTCAGCACGCCCGCGACCAGCATGAGCCGGATGCCCTCGGTGTCCGGGGCGGGGATCGCGTAGGTGCCGACGTCCTCGGCGCCGAGCCGGAACAGCTCCGCCACCCGCTGGACCGCGAGCGGCCCGGGCAGGAAGCCGAGGAGCGCCTGCTCCCGGGCGAAGACCACGGTCAGCGCGACCACGCCGACCAGCAGCTGGACGCCGACCGTCAGCGGCCGGGCCAGCGGCACCCGCCGGCACAGCATGCCGGCGGCGCTCTGCAGGGCGAGCAGGAAGGCGGCGGTGAAGATCCAGGTGGCCGGCTTGACCAGGGGCAGCAGCGCCCCGGCGGCCATCAGGGAGGCCGCCCAGGCGGCCAGTGCCAGACGGGTGAGCCCGCTCATGCCCATCCTCCGTAGCTGTCCGCGGCGGCGGTGTCGCGCAGCGCCCCGGCGGCCTGCTGCCAGAGGTCGGCCATGCGGGCGCCGGGCGGCACGGAGACGACCGTCCAGCCGGCCTCGCGCAGCTCCCGGATCCGGTTCTCGACGGCCCCGGCCACGGCGCCGCCGGTCAGCCAGGTGCCGGAGTCCAGGACGAAGGCGACGGCGGCGCCGGCCCGGCCGCGCATCCGGCCGGCCAGGGCGGCCTGCTCCTCGTCGAGGTCGCCGAGGAAGGCGACGAGCAGTCCCTCGCTCCCGGCGCGCAGCACGTCGGAGGCGCGGGAGAGCCCGGCGCCGTCGGAGTGGTCGACGATCGCGAGGGTGTCCATCAGCAGCCCGGCCGTCTCCGCGGAGTCGCCGGCCGACGCGCCCGCGTAGCCCTCGGAGCCCTCGCCGGGGACGGCGGTGCCGGTGTCGGTGAGCAGCCGGACCGCGTAGCCGCGCTCCAGCATGTGGGTGAGGACGGAGGCGGCGCCGGAGACGGCCCACTCGAAGGCCGAGTCGGGGCCGGAGCCCTGGTAGCCGACCCGGCGGGTGTCGAGGAGGACCGTGCAGTGCGAGCGCTGGGGCTGCTCCTCGCGGCGGACCATCAGCTCGCCGTAGCGGGCGGTGGAGCGCCAGTGGACGCGGCGCAGGTCGTCGCCGATCCGGTAGGCGCGCGGGATGACGTCGTCGTCGCCGGCGAGGGCCAGGGCGCGCTGCCGGCCCTCCCCGTACCCGGACGCCTCGCCGCCCAGCCTGACCGGCGGCAGCGCCGTGGTGCGCGGGACGACGGTCAGGGTGTCGTACGCGTGGAAGGAGCGGGTCAGCTCGCACATCCCGAAGGGGTCGCTCAGCCGGAGCTGGAGCGGCCCGAGCGGGAAGCGGCCGCGCAGGTCGGAGCGGACCCGGTAGGAGACCTCGCGCCGGCCGCCGGCCTCGACCCGGTCGAGGACGAAGCGGGGGCGGGGGCCCAGCATGTAGGGCACGTGGTCCTGGAGCATCAGCAGCCCGGTGGGGAGCTTGGAGACGTTCTCCATCCGGAGCCGGACCCTGGCCTCGGTTCCCGCCTCCACCCGCTGCGGGGTGAGCATGCGGGAGGTGGCCACCCGGTAGCGGGTGCGGTGCAGGACGACGGCGCAGATCAGCGGCAGGCTGGCGAGCAGCAGGCCGACCCGGAGCAGGTCGGCCTGGCCGAGCACGTAGGCGCAGACCGCGGCGGCCGCCCCGGCGGCCAGGAAGGACCGGCCGCGGGTGGTGAGCCCGGAGAGGGCGGCCCGCAGGCCGGCCCGGCCGTCCTCGGCCCGGGGGCCGGCGCGGTCGTCGGCCCGCTGCCCCTCGGGTGCGGCGGGGGTCGCCATCACAGCTGTCGGCCCCCGGGCAGCCGGCCGTGGACCGGCCCGGCGGGCGGGGCCGTGGACGGGACGGGGGTCCGCTGGAGGATGTCGAGGACGACCTGCTCGGCGTTGCGCCGGCCCAGCTGGGCCTGCGCGGTGGGCAGCAGCCGGTGCGCGAGCACCGGGACGGCCAGTGCCTGGAGGTCGTCGGGCAGCACGTACTCGCGGCCGGCGAGGGCGGCGGAGGCCCGGGCGGCCCGCAGCAGGTGGAGCGTGGCGCGCGGGGAGGCGCCGAGCCGCAGGTCGGGGTGGCTGCGGGTGGCGGCGACGATGTCGACCGCGTACCGCCGGACGGCGTCGGCGACGTGCACCGCGCGGACCGCCTCGATCAGCTTGAGGATCTCGTGGGCGTGGGCGACCGGCTGGAGGTCGTCCAGCGGGTTGACCGCCCCGTGCACGTCGAGCATCCGGAACTCGGCCTCGGCGCTCGGGTACCCGATGGAGACGCGGGCCATGAAGCGGTCGCGCTGGGCCTCGGGCAGCGGGTAGGTGCCCTCCATCTCGACCGGGTTCTGGGTGGCCACGACCATGAACGGGCTGGGCAGCTCGTAGGTGTGCCCGTCGATGGTGACCTGGCGCTCCTCCATCGACTCCAGGAGCGCGGACTGCGTCTTGGGCGAGGCACGGTTGATCTCGTCGCCGATGACGATCTGGGCGAAGATCGCGCCCGGTTTGAACTCGAACTCCCGACGCTGCTGGTCGAAGATCGACACGCCGGTGACGTCCGACGGCAGCAGATCGGGGGTGAACTGGATGCGGCGCACCGAACAGTCGATGGACCGCGCGAGCGTCTTGGCGAGCATGGTCTTGCCGACGCCGGGCACGTCCTCGATGAGGAGATGGCCCTCGGCGAGCAGCACGGTCAGCGCGAGACGTACGACCTCGGGCTTGCCCTCGATCACGCTCTCCACCGAGCCGCGGACGCGCTCCGCGGTGGTGGTCAGATCTGTGAGGCTCGCTCGGTCGTCATAGGTCGTCACCCCGGCCCTCCTCGGCCTTGCAGGAACACGGACACCTGCCCCCGATGGGATGTACGGGGGGTGTCACCCGAGCATTCTCGTGGGGATGGCCGGGCCCTGTCACTCGCCTGTGGACAACCGCAGGCGAAATGCCGGGGTTTGTCGTCTTACGCGGGGGCGGAAGTTGTGCTCGGGCCGGTGCCGGAACCATTTTCCACAGGGTGGATCTCGCGCAGCAGGCCGGTCGTGACGTCGAAGACGAACCCCCGGACGTCGTCGGTGTGCGGCAGGAAGGGGGAGGTGCGGACCCGCTGCATCGACTGCCGCACGTCCTGGTCCACGTCCCGGAACGCCTCCACCGCCCAGGCCGGCCGCTGGCCCACCTCGTCCTCCAGCTCGTGCCGGAAGTCCTCGGTGAGCGACTCCAGGCCGCAGCCGGTGTGGTGCACCAGCATCACGGCCCGGGTGCCGAGCGCCCGCTGGCTGATGGTGAGGGAGCGGATCGCGTCGTCGGTGACGACGCCGCCCGCGTTGCGGATGGTGTGGCAGTCGCCGAGTTCGAGGCCCAGCGCGGCGTGCAGGTCGAGCCGGGCGTCCATGCAGGCCACGACGGCGACGCGGAGCACCGGACGCGCGTCCATGCCCGGGTCCGCGAAGTCGGCGGCGTACCGCGCGTTCGCCTCGACGAGCCGCTCGGTGACCGAGGCGTCGGCGGGCGTCGCGCCGGACGGGCCGGGGGAGGGGTGTGCGGAGATCGTCATGACTCCGACGGTAGTGCGCACCACCCCCGCGGACCCGCTGTGAGAAGCGGACAAAGAACACCGATGATCCCGTGTGTGAGCCAACCCACAGTGCTCACGGGCCGCCGCCGATCGGGTGAACCGCCCGGAAGGTCCACCCGCGCGCCCGGCGCCGCGCGGCGCGCCAGCCGGTTGATTGACCGGCCCCGTCCGTGGACTAGAGTGACGCGGAGTTCCCGGAGACAATCGAGCGATTTGCAGCGGTTTCTCCCCCGTGTGCGCGGCGGCACCCACGGCTCGCCCCCTTACCCGCTCGCCGTGCCCGTTCTGAGAGGGTGCGTTGAGCAACGACCGACACGTCCCGGTGATGCTCCAGCGGTGCCTGGACATGTTGGCCCCGGCCCTCCAGCACCCCGGAGCGGTCGTCGTCGACTGCACCCTGGGCCTCGGCGGACACAGCGAGGCCCTGCTCCGCGCCTTTCCCGAGGCCCGGCTCGTCGCCCTCGACCGCGACAAGGAGGCCCTGCGCCTCTCCGGCGAGCGGCTCGCCCCCTTCGGGGACCGCGCCACCCTCGTCCACGCGGTCTACGACGAACTCCCCGAGGTCCTCGACCGGCTCGGCATCGACAAGGCCGACGGCGTCCTCTTCGACCTCGGCGTCTCCTCGATGCAGCTGGACGAGGCCGACCGCGGCTTCGCCTACGCCCAGGACGCCCCGCTCGACATGCGCATGGACCAGACGACCGGCATGAGCGCCGCCGAGGTCCTCAACACCTACCCGGCTGGCGAGCTGGTCCGCATCCTGCGCGCCTACGGCGAGGAGAAGCAGGCCAAGCGGATCGTCTCCGCCATCGTGCGCGAGCGCGACAAGGAGCCCTTCACCAACAGCGCCCGGCTCGTCGAGCTCATCCGCGACGCCCTCCCGCAGGCCGCCAAGCGCACCGGCGGCAACCCCGCCAAGCGCACCTTCCAGGCCCTGCGCATCGAGGTCAACGGCGAACTGAGCGTCCTGGAGCGGGCCATCCCGGCCGCCGTGAAGGCCCTCGCCGTCGGCGGCCGGGTCGCCGTCCTCTCGTACCACTCCCTGGAGGACCGGCTCGTCAAGCAGGTCTTCGCGGCCGGCGCGGCCACCACCGCCCCGCCCGGCCTCCCGGTCGTCCCCGAGCAGTACCAGCCCCGCCTCAAGCTCCTCACGCGCGGCGCCGAACTCCCCACCGAGGAGGAGGTGGCCGAGAACCGCCGGGCCGCCCCCGCCAGGCTCCGGGGCGTCGAGCGCATCCGGGAGGACGTGCTGTGAGCACGGCGAGGGGGCCGCTCAAAGGCCGGGCCGCGCGGCTCGGACGGCTGATGCCGTCCGGACCCAGCACGGCCGCCCGCACCCCCTTCGTCCTGCTCGTCTTCCTCCTCCTCGGCGGCGGCCTCATCACCCTGCTGCTGCTGAACTCCGCCCTCAACCAGGGCTCCTTCGAGCTGCGCGAGCTCAAGGACCGCACCACCGAGCTCACCGACGAGGAGCAGGCCCTCCAGCGCGACGTCGACGCCAACGCCGCCCCCGACGCCCTGGAGCGCCGCGCCCGCGAGCTCGGCATGGTCCCCGGCGGCAGCCCCGCCTTCCTCGGCCCCGACGGCAAGGTCCTCGGCGAACCCACCGTCGCCGCCTCCCCGAAGCCCTCCCGCACGCCGAGCCGCGCCCCGGACCGCACGGGCGACCCCGGCCCCTCCCGTACGCGCGAGGCCGCGCCCGGCCCCGGCGCGAGCCCCGCCCCGAAGCCCACCGCCACCGGCACCACCCCGACCGCGACCGAGACCGCCCCCACGACCTCCGGCAGGTGACCGAGCAGTGCCCTCCCAGGAGCCCCCGCGCCGCCGCGTCCCCGGCCCCGCGCGCCCGGCCCGCCCCCGGCCCGCCGGAGCCGGCGCCCGGGCCCCGCGCCCCGCGGCGCGCCCGCCCGCCCGCCGCCCCGCGCCCCGGCCGCCCGCCCGCAGGCCCCGCACCATCAAGCTCGGCAGCCCCAAGCCCCGGCTGCGGCTGATCTCCGTCGGCCTCACCCTCGTCATGCTGGCCTTCGTGGTGCGGCTGCTCCAGGTCCAGGCGGTCGACGCCAGCGCGTACGCGGCCAAGGCCGACAAGTACCGCTACCAGGAGTACACGCTCTCCGCCGAGCGCGGCGAGATCACCGACCGCAACGGCATCGCCCTGGCCACCAGCGTCGACGCCTACGACATCACCGCCGACCCGAAGCTCTTCACCCCCGAGGAGTCCAAGGTCCGCGACGCGCCCGAGCAGGCGGCCGCCCTCCTCGCCCCGATCCTCGGCAAGGAGCCGGCGGACCTGGCGAAGAAGCTCCGCACCCCCAAGTCCCGCTACACCCTGCTCGCCCGCAAGCAGACCCCGCAGGTGTGGAACCAGATCAAGGACCTCAAGAAGGTCTACGCGCAGAAGGCCCAGGCGGCCGGCGGCACCGGCGTCAACCTGCTCGGCGGCGTCCTCAGCGAGCCCAGCACCAAGCGCGTCTACCCCAACGGCGATCTCGGCGCCGGGATACTGGGCTACGTCAACGCCGAGGGCCGCGGGGCCGGCGGCGTCGAGTCCATGCTCGACCCCGAACTCGCCGGCCGGGACGGGAAGATCCGCTTCACCGCCTCCGGCGGCCGGCAGGTCCCCACCGCCGGCTCCCAGGGCACCCCCGCCGTCCCCGGCTCCGACATCGAGCTGACCATCGACCGGGACATCCAGTGGGCCGCCCAGCAGGCCATCAGCGACCAGGTCCGCAAGTCGAAGGCCGACCGCGGCTACGTCATCGTCCAGGACACCCGCACCGGCGAGGTCCTCGCCATGGCCAACGCCCCCGGCTTCGACCCCAACGACCTCTCCGCCGCCAACGCCGCCGCCATGGGCAACGCCGCCCTCCAGGACGCCTACGAACCCGGCTCCACCAGCAAGGTCATGTCGATGGCCGCCGTCCTGGAGGAGGGCAAGGCCGCCCCCGACACCCACGTCGTCGTCCCCAACCGGCTCCACCGCGGCGACCGGCTCTTCAAGGACGACATCGACCACAGGACCTGGTACCTGACGCTCAACGGCGTCCTCGCCAAGTCCAGCAACATCGGCACCATCCTCGCCACCGGCCAGCTCGGCAAGGACCAGGCCGAGTCCAACCGCGTCCTCGACGGCTACCTCCGCCGCTTCGGCATCGGCAGCCCCACCGGCCTCGGCTTCCCCGGCGAGACCCCCGGCATCCTCGCCAAGCCCGAGGACTGGTCCACCTCGCAGCAGTACACGATCCCCTTCGGCCAGGGCCTCTCCGTCAACGCCCTCCAGGCCGCCTCCGTCTACTCGACCATCGCCAACGGAGGCGTACGGATCGAACCCACTCTCGTCCGCGGCACCAAGGGCCCCGACGGCCGCTTCACCCCCGCCGCCACGCCCGAGCAGAACCGCGTCGTCAGCGAGAAGACCGCCAAGACCCTCGCCCAGATGCTGGAATCGGTCGTCGAGGACCGCGAGGGCACCGGCACCCGGGCCGCCATCCCCGGCTACCGCGTCGCCGGCAAGACCGGCACCGCCAACCGCGTCGACCCCGAACTCGGCCGCTACAAGGGCTACACCGCCTCCTTCGCCGGCTTCGCCCCCGCCGACCAGCCCCGCGTCACCGTCTACTGCGCCATCCAGAACCCCACCAAGGGCAGCTACTTCGGCGGCCAGATCTGCGGACCCATCTACAAGAAGGTCATGGAGTTCGCGCTCAAGACCCTCCACGTGGCACCCACCGGCAGCGAGTCCGCCCGCCTGCCGGTCACCTTCGAACCCACCCCGTGACCCCCGGGAGCACCACCAGTGACGACGATCACCCCCCACTCCGGGAACCGGAAATCGAACTCCGGCGACGCCCCCCGCTCGTTTGGTCCCCCGCAGGGTGAGCCCGGTACGCTCACCGCCGTGCCACACGCTGATCAGTCCCGAACCACCCCGCCCCGCCCGGAGCGGGCCCGCCCGACACCCCTGGGCGAGCTCGCGCAGCGGCTCGGCACCGAGGCCCCCGACGCCGCACAGGACGTCCCGGTCTCGGGCATCACCCACGACTCCCGGGCGGTACGCCCCGGGGACGTGTACGCGGCCCTGGCCGGCGCCCGCCTGCACGGCGCCGACTTCGTGGCCCAGGCCGCGGGCCTCGGAGCCGCCGCGGTCCTCACCGACCCGGCCGGAGCCGACCGCGCCGCCGCCACCGGCCTGCCCGTCCTCGTCGTCGAGGACCCGCGGGCCCGGATGGGCGAACTCGCCGCCGAGATCTACGGCCGCCCCGGCGCGGACCTCCTCCAGATCGGCATCACCGGCACCTCCGGCAAGACCACCACGGCCTACCTCGTCGAGGGCGGACTGCGCGGCGCCGGGAAGCACACCGGGCTCGTCGGCACCGTCGAGATGCGGATCGGCGACGAGCGCATCAAGTCGGAGCGCACCACCCCCGAGGCCACCGACCTCCAGGCCCTCTTCGCCGTCATGCGCGAGCGGGGCGTCGAGGCCGTCGCCATGGAGGTCTCCAGCCACGCCCTCGTGCTCGGCCGGGTCGACGGCTGCGTCTTCGACGTCGCCGTCTTCAACAACCTCAGCCCGGAGCACATGGAGTTCCACTCCGACATGGAGGACTACTTCCGGGCCAAGGCGACCCTCTTCACCCCGGAGCGCAGCCGCACCGGCGTCGTCAACGCCGACGACGAGTACGGCCGCCGGCTCGCGAAGGAGGCCACCGTCCCGGTCGTCACCTTCTCCGCGGAGGGCCGCGCCGACGCCGACTGGCGCGCCGAGGACGTCGTCCTGGGCGCCGCCGAATCCACCTTCACGGCCGTCGGCCCCGAGGGCGAGCGGATCCCCGCCACCGCCCCGCTGCCCGGCCCCTTCAACGTCGCCAACACCCTCGCCGCCATCGCCACCCTCGCGACCGCCGGGCTCGACCCGCGGACCGCCGCCGACGGCGTCGCCGCCGTCCCCGGCGTCCCCGGCCGCCTGGAGCGCGTCGACGCCGGCCAGCCGTACCTCGCCGTCGTCGACTACGCCCACAAGACCGACGCCGTCGAGTCGGTGCTCCGCTCGCTGCGCGAGGTCACCGAGGGCCGGCTGCACGTGGTCATCGGCTGCGGCGGCGACCGGGACACCACCAAACGCGGCCCCATGGGCGCCGCCGCGGCCCGGCTCGCCGACACCGCCGTACTGACCTCCGACAACCCCCGCTCCGAGGACCCGCTCGCGATCCTCACCGCGATGCTCGCGGGCGCCGCCGAGGTGCCCGCCGCGGAGCGCGGCGACGTCCTGGTCGAACCCGACCGGGCCGCCGCCGTCGCCGCCGCAGTCGCCCGCGCCCGGCCGGGCGACACCGTCCTGGTCGCGGGCAAGGGCCACGAGCAGGGCCAGGAGATCGCCGGGAAGGTCCGTCCCTTCGACGACCGCCAGGTCCTCCGCGAAGCGATCGAGGCGGCGAGCGGGACACCGGCCGCCGCCGCGATCGGACACCGTCACCAGAACAGTCAGGGATGAAGCAGTGATCGCCCTCTCCCTCGCCGAGATCGCCGAAATCGTCGGCGGGCAGGCGCACGACATACCGGATCCGGGCGCCCGGATCACCGGGCCCGTCGTCATCGACTCCCGCGAGGTGAAGCCCGGCAGCCTCTTCGCCGCCTTCGCCGGGGAGCGCGTCGACGGCCACGACTACGCGGAGCGCGCCGTCGCGGCGGGCGCGACGGCCGTGCTCGCCGTCCGCCCCCTCGGCGTCCCCGCGATCGTCGTGGACGACGTGCAGACCGCGCTGGGCGCCCTCGCCCGCACGGTCGTCGAGCGGCTCGGCACCGATGTCGTCGCCCTCACCGGCTCGGCCGGCAAGACCTCCACCAAGGACCTGATCGCCCAGGTCCTCGACCGCCACGCGCCCACCGTCTGGACGCCCGGCTCCCTCAACAACGAGATCGGCCTGCCGCTCACCGCGCTGAAGGCCACCGGGGAGACCCGGCACCTCGTCCTGGAGATGGGCGCCCGCGGCATCGGCCACATCCGCTACCTGACCGGGCTCACCCCGCCCCGGATCGGGCTCGTCCTCAACGTGGGCACCGCCCACATCGGCGAGTTCGGCGGACGCGAGCAGATCGCCGAGGCCAAGGGCGAGATGGTCGAGTCCCTGCCGTCCGCCGAGGACGGCGGAGTGGCGGTCCTCAACGCCGACGATCCGCTCGTCCGCGCGATGGCGAGCCGCACCAAGGCCCGCGTGACCCTCTTCGGCGAAGCGGACGAAGCGGCCGTACGTGCCGAGAACGTCCGCCTCACGGACTCCGGCCGGCCCGCTTTCACGCTTCACACACCCACCGGGTGCAGCGACGTGACCTTGCGCCTGTACGGTGAGCACCACGTGTCGAACGCGCTCGCAGCGGCCGCCGTCGCGCACGAGCTGGGCATGCCTGTCGAGGAGATCGCCACCGCGCTCTCCGAGGCCGGCTCCCTTTCGCGCTGGCGCATGGAGGTCACCGAGCGTCCGGACGGCGTGACGATCGTCAACGACGCCTACAACGCGAACCCCGAGTCCATGCGAGCCGCCCTGCGCGCGCTCGCGGCCATGGGCAGGGCCGGACAGGCCCGGGGGACCCGCACGTGGGCGGTGCTCGGCAAGATGGCCGAGCTCGGTGACGCGTCGCTCGCCGAGCACGACGCGGTCGGACGGCTCGCCGTCCGGCTCAACGTCAGCAAGCTCGTCGCGGTCGGGGACAGGGAAGCGTCCTGGCTGCAACTGGGCGCCTATAACGAGGGTTCGTGGGGTGAGGAGTCGGTGCACGTGTCCGACGCGCAGGCGGCTGTCGACCTGTTGCGCAGGGAACTGCGCCCGGGGGACGTGGTCCTGGTGAAGGCCTCCCGGTCGGTCGGTCTCGAGCAGGTCGCCCTGGCGCTGCTCGACGCTGAGGGCGAGGTATCCGGCCGATGAGGCAGATCCTCTTCGCGGGGGCCATCGGCCTCTTCCTCACCCTGATCGGCACCCCGCTGCTCATCAAGCTGCTCGCCCGCAAGGGGTACGGGCAGTTCATCCGGGACGACGGCCCGCGCGGTCACGCCGGGAAGAAGGGCACGCCCACCATGGGCGGCATCTCCTTCATCCTGGCCACGCTCATCGCGTACGCCCTGGCCAAGGTCATCACCGGCGAGGACCCGACGTACTCGGGCGTCCTGGTGCTGTTCCTGATGACCGGCATGGGCCTGGTCGGCTTCCTCGACGACTACATCAAGATCGTCAAGCAGCGTTCGCTGGGCCTTCGGGCCAAGGCGAAGATGGCCGGCCAGCTCATCGTCGGCATCGCCTTCGCGGTGCTCTCGCTCCAGTTCGCGGACCTGCGCGGGCTCACCCCCGCCTCCGAGAAGCTCTCCTTCATCACCGACTTCGGCTGGTCGATCGGCCCGGTCCTCTTCGTGGTCTGGGCGCTCTTCATGATCCTGGCCATGTCCAACGGCGTGAACCTGACGGACGGTCTGGACGGTCTGGCGACCGGCGCCTCCGTGATGGTCTTCGGCGCCTACACCTTCATCGGGCTGTGGCAGTTCCAGGAGTCCTGCGCCAACGCGCTGACCCTCACCAACCCGAACGCCTGCTTCGAGGTCCGCGACCCGCTGGACCTCGCGGTCGTGGCCTCCGCCCTCATGGGCGCCTGCTTCGGCTTCCTGTGGTGGAACACCTCGCCCGCCAAGATCTTCATGGGTGACACCGGCTCCCTCGCGCTCGGCGGCGCGCTCGCCGGTCTCGCCATCTGCTCCCGTACGGAGCTGCTGCTCGCGCTGCTCGGCGGCCTGTTCGTGCTGATCACGATGTCCGTGGTCATCCAGGTCGGCTCGTTCAAGATGACCGGCAAGCGCGTCTTCCGGATGGCCCCCCTCCAGCACCACTTCGAACTCAAGGGGTGGTCCGAGGTCCTGGTCGTCGTCCGGTTCTGGATCATCCAGGGCATGTGCGTCATCGTGGGCCTGGGCCTCTTCTACGCGGGATGGGCAGCCGACAAGTGAGCGAAGAGCTGGACTGGCAGGGCAAGCGCGTCACGGTCGCGGGCCTCGGGGTGTCCGGCATCCCGGCCGCCCGGGCCCTGGCCGCCCGGGGCGCCGTGGTGACCGTCGTGAACGACGGGGACGACGAGCGCTCCCGGGCGCAGGCCGCGGAGCTGGAGGCGGAGGGGATCACCGTCCGCCTCGGCGACGGGGCGACCCTGCCGGCCGGCACCGGGCTGGTCGTCACCGCCCCCGGCTGGCAGCCGGACAAGCCGCTCTTCGCGGCCGCCGCCGAG
Organism: Streptomyces sp. NPDC014656; assembly: GCF_043084305.1. Lineage (NCBI taxonomy): Bacteria > Bacillati > Actinomycetota > Actinomycetes > Kitasatosporales > Streptomycetaceae > Streptomyces > Streptomyces sp. NPDC014656. Next base: position 290,069 of record NZ_JBIBZN010000004.1, on the reverse strand, counting down.
GCGGGCGTGGAGGTCTGGGGCGACGTCGAGCTGGCCTGGCGGCTGCGGGGCCCGGACGCGGCCCCCTGGCTGGCGATCACCGGCACCAACGGCAAGACCACCACGACCCGGATGCTCGCCTCCATCCTGGAGGCCGCCGGGCTGCGGACCGCCGCCGTCGGCAACATCGGCGTCTCGCTCCTCGACGCCGTCCTCGGCGACGAGAAGTACGACGTGCTCGCCGTCGAGCTGTCCAGCTACCAGCTGCACTGGGCGCCCTCCGTGCGCGCCCACTCGGCCGCCGTGCTCAACCTGGCGCCCGACCACCTCGACTGGCACGGCTCCATGGAGGCGTACGCCGCCGACAAGGGCCGGATCTACGAGGGCAACCGGGTCGCCTGCGTCTACAACGTCGCCGACCCGCTCACCGAGGACCTGGTCCGCGAGGCCGACGTCGAGGAGGGCTGCCGGGCGATCGGCTTCACCCTCGGCACCCCCGGCCCCTCCCAGCTCGGCGTCGTCGAGGGGATCCTCGTCGACCGGGCCTTCGTCGAGAACCGGCAGAAGAACGCCCAGGAGCTGGCCGAGGTCGCCGACGTGCGGCCGCCGGCCCCGCACAACATCGCCAACGCGCTCGCCGCGGCCGCCCTCGCCCGCGCCTTCGGCGTCGAGCCGCAGGCGGTACGGGACGGGCTGCGGGCCTTCCGCCCCGACCCGCACCGGATCGAACTGGTCGAGGAGGTCGGGGGCGTGACGTACGTCGACGACTCCAAGGCCACCAACACCCACGCCGCCGAAGCCTCGTTGGCCGCCTACGACCCGATCGTCTGGATCGCCGGCGGACTCGCCAAGGGCGCCACCTTCGACGAGCTGGTGGAGAAGTCCGCGAAGCGGTTGCGCGGCGTCGTCCTGATCGGCGCGGACCGCGCGCTGATCCGCGAAGCGCTGGCGCGACACGCCCCGGAGGTCCCGGTGGTGGACCTCGACCGGACCGACACTGGGGCGATGTCCGAGGCGGTCCGCGAGGCGGCCCGGCTCGCCCGCCCGGGGGACACCGTCCTCCTGGCCCCGGCCTGCGCCTCGATGGACATGTTCACCAACTACAACAAGCGCGGCGAGGCGTTCGCGGACGCGGTCCGCGCCCTCGCCGCCACCGGCGACGCCTGACCCGACCACTGCGAGGGTCCGGCCGTACCGGGCCTGACCGGAGGGGGCAGCGACCATGCCGAGCAAGATCGTCGGGACGCGCCGGCCCTCCGCCCGACCGGGCGGAGGGCGGGCTCCCGCGGCCCCGCGTGCGGCGCGCGGCGGAGGCGTGCGCGGGCTCCCCGCGCGCGTGCGGCGGGCCTGGGACCGGCCCCTCACGGCGTACTACGTGATCATCGGAGCGGGGCTGCTCATCACCACGCTCGGCCTGGTGATGGTCTACTCGGCCTCGATGATCACCGCGCTCCGCTACGAGCTCGTGCCGTCCTACTTCTTCCGCAAGCAGTTCTTCGCCGCCCTCCTGGGCACCGGGCTGCTGCTCCTCGCCTCCCGGATGCCGGTGAAGCTCCACCGGGCGCTCGCCTACCCGATCCTGGCCGGGGCGGTCTTCCTCATGGTGCTCGTCCAGATCCCGGGGATAGGGCATTCCGTCGGGGGCAACCAGAACTGGATCTCGCTGGGCGGCCCGTTCATGCTCCAGCCCAGCGAGTTCGGCAAGCTTGGCCTGATCCTGTGGGGCGCCGACCTGCTCGCCCGCAAGCAGGACATGAAGTTGCTCACGCAGTGGAAGCACATGCTCGTGCCGCTGGTGCCGGGGGCCTTCATGCTGCTCGGACTGATCATGCTCGGCGGCGACATGGGCACCGCGATCATCCTCACCGCGATCCTCTTCGGCCTGCTGTGGACGGCCGGCGCCCCCACCCGGCTCTTCGTCGGGGTGCTCGCGGTGGCCGGCGCCCTCGGCGTGCTGCTCATCAAGACCAGCCCGCACCGGATGGACCGCTTCCAGTGCATCGGCGCCACCGATCCGGGTGGCGAGGGGGCCCCGTGCCTCCAGGCCGCGCACGGAATCTATGCTCTGGCATCGGGCGGATGGTTCGGTTCCGGGCTCGGTGCGAGTGTGGAAAAATGGGGCCAACTGCCCGAAGCGCACACCGATTTCATCTTCGCGGTCGCCGGTGAGGAACTGGGCCTCGCGGGGACGCTGTCGGTGCTCGCCCTGTTCGCGGCCCTAGGCTATGCGGGTATCCGCGTGGCCGGACGCACGGAGGACCCCTTCGTTCGATTCGCCGCGGGAGGCGTGACCACCTGGATCACGGCCCAGGCCGTGGTCAACATCGGTGCGGTGCTCGGTCTGCTGCCGATCGCCGGCGTCCCGCTCCCGCTGTTCTCGTACGGGGGGTCGGCCCTGCTGCCGACCATGTTCGCCGTCGGGCTCCTGATCGCCTTCGCGCGACAGGAACCCGCCGCGAAAGCGGCCCTGGCCCTGCGCCGCCCCGGCTGGGGCAAGCGGGCCGGGGTGAGATGGAAGTCGATGCGACGGCGCGTCAAGAAGCGCCCGTCCGGAGAGCGGTGAATTTCGGTGCATGTCGTACTCGCCGGCGGGGGGACCGCCGGTCACATCGAGCCGGCGCTCGCCCTCGCGGACGCCCTGCGCAGGCAGGACCCGAGCGTGGGCATCACGGCGCTGGGCACGGAGAAGGGCCTGGAGACCCGGCTCGTGCCCGAGCGGGGCTACGAGTTGGCGCTCATCCCGGCCGTACCGCTGCCCCGCAAGCCCACCCCGGAGCTGATCACCGTCCCCGGACGCCTGCGCGGCACCATCAAGGCCGCCGAGCAGATCCTGGAGCGCACCAGGGCGGACGTCGTCGTCGGCTTCGGCGGTTACGTGGCGCTCCCCGGCTATCTGGCCGCCAAGCGGCTCGGCGTGCCGATCGTCGTCCACGAGGCCAACGCCCGGCCCGGCCTGGCCAACAAGATCGGCTCCCGGTACGCGGCCGCCGTCGGCGTCTCCACCCCGGACTCCAAGCTGCGGAACGCCCGTTACATCGGCATCCCGCTGCGGCACACCATCGCGACCCTCGACCGGGCCCGGGTCCGGCCCGAGGCGCGCGCCGCCTTCGGCCTCGACCCCAACCTGCCGACGCTGCTGGTCTCCGGCGGCTCGCAGGGCGCCCGCAGGCTCAACGAGGTCGTCCAGCAGGTCGCTCCGGTGCTCCAGCGCTCCGGCATCCAGATCCTGCACGCGGTCGGCCCGAAGAACGAGGTGCCGCGCGTCGACAACATGCCCGGAATGCCGCCGTACGTACCGGTACCGTACGTGGACCGGATGGATCTCGCGTACGCCGCGGCCGACATGATGCTCTGCCGCGCCGGCGCCATGACCGTCGCCGAGCTCTCCGCCGTCGGACTGCCCGCCGCCTACGTCCCGCTGCCCATCGGCAACGGCGAACAGCGGCTCAACGCGCAGCCGGTGGTCAAGGCCGGCGGCGGACTCCTCGTCGACGACGCGGAGCTGTCGCCGCAGTGGGTGCAGGCCAACGTCCTGCCCGTACTGGCCGATCCGCACCGGTTGTACGAGATGTCCCGCGCCGCCTCCGAGTTCGGCCGCCGGGACGCCGACGACCTGCTCGTCGGCATGGTGTACGAGGCGATCGCCGCCCGCCGGCAGGCGTAGCGGGGGACCGAGGGAAGGGGCGCGCGTGGCAGCCGGACCGACGACCGCGGAGAAGAGCGGCACCGAGAGGCCGAAGGGGTCGTCGGACCGGCGGTCCGGTCCGGAGGGGCCGGGCGGGCGCTTCCGCCCGGCCGGCCTGAAGCTCGCCCTGCTCGCCGCCGGTGCGCTCCTGCTCGCCGGCGGCACGGCCTGGGCCCTCTACGGCTCGACCTGGTTCCGTGTGGAACGTGTGAAGACTTCGGGCACGGCGGTGCTCACCCCGGCCCGGGTCGAGGCCGTCGCCGCCGTCCCCGTCGGCGCCCCGCTGGCCACCGTCGACGTCGACGCGATCGAGGCCCGCCTCCGGGAGGAACTGCCCCGGATCGCCTCGGTCGAGGTATTCCGGTCCTGGCCGCACGAAATCGGTCTGAAAGTGACCGAAAGGAAACCCGTGCTCCTTCTGGAGAAACGCGGATCCTTCACCGAAGTCGATTCCACCGCCGTCCCGTTCGCGACCGTCACCACTCCGCCCCGCGGAGTGCCCCGGCTCGTCCTCGACGCGGCCGCTTCGCCCAGCCTGCGCCGGTTCGACGCGGACCGCCTGCTGGCCGAGGCGGTGCGCGTACGGAGTGAACTCCCGGACGCGATCGCGAAGGACACTCGTGTCGTACGCCTCTCCTCGTACGACTCCGTCACTCTGGAGCTGACCCGGGATCGCACCGTGTTCTGGGGCAGTGCCGAACACGGGCCCACGAAGGCCCGGGTGCTCACCGCCCTCATGAAGGCGACCCCCAAAGCGGGGCACTTCGATGTAAGTGCCCCCAGCGCGCCCGCCTCCTCCGGGAGTTGACGCGCATCCGCGCTGGCCAGCACCCTGGTTGGCCAGCGCTACGGGTGATCACATAGGGTGAAAAGAAAAACGGGAGGTTCGGCGTGTTCGTTGAACACGCGCCACGTGTCGACTTAGTGTCCTGTTCGGAAGAGTCCAGCGGACAGGGACACTGGTAACCCTAAACTTCAACGTTAGGGTTGGGGTCGGCGCAACGGACCACCCCATCGGCATCCGTCGTCGCGGCGCGCCAACCACCGCGCAATGACGACACGTAACTCGAGGCGAGAGGCCTTCGACGTGGCAGCACCGCAGAACTACCTCGCAGTCATCAAGGTCATCGGTGTCGGCGGCGGTGGTGTCAATGCCATCAACCGAATGATCGAGGTCGGTCTCAAGGGCGTCGAGTTCATCGCCATCAACACCGACGCACAGGCACTGTTGATGAGCGACGCCGACGTCAAGCTCGACGTCGGCCGTGAACTGACCCGCGGCCTCGGGGCCGGGGCCAACCCCGCCGTCGGCCGCAAGGCGGCCGAGGACCACCGTGAGGAGATCGAGGAGGTCCTCAAGGGGGCCGACATGGTCTTCGTCACCGCCGGCGAGGGCGGCGGCACCGGCACCGGCGGCGCGCCCGTCGTCGCCAACATCGCCCGCTCGCTCGGCGCCCTGACCATCGGCGTGGTCACCCGCCCCTTCACCTTCGAGGGCCGTCGTCGCGCCAACCAGGCGGAGGACGGCATCGCCGAGCTCCGCGAAGAGGTCGACACCCTCATCGTCATCCCGAACGACCGGCTGCTGTCCATCTCGGACCGCCAGGTCTCGGTCCTCGACGCCTTCAAGTCGGCCGACCAGGTCCTGCTCTCCGGCGTCCAGGGCATCACCGACCTCATCACCACCCCGGGTCTGATCAACCTCGACTTCGCCGACGTCAAGTCGGTCATGTCCGAGGCCGGCTCGGCCCTCATGGGCATCGGCTCCGCCCGCGGCGACGACCGCGCGGTGGCCGCCGCCGAGATGGCGATCTCCTCGCCGCTCCTGGAGGCGTCCATCGACGGCGCCCGCGGTGTGCTGCTCTCCATCTCCGGCGGCAGCGACCTCGGTCTCTTCGAGATCAACGAGGCCGCCCAGCTGGTCAGCGAGGCCGCCCACCCGGAGGCCAACATCATCTTCGGCGCCGTCATCGACGACGCCCTCGGCGACGAGGTCCGGGTCACCGTCATCGCGGCCGGCTTCGACGGCGGCCAGCCGCCGGCCCGCCGGGACAACATCATCGGCTCGGTCTCCGCCAAGCGCGAGGAGCCGGCCCCGGCCCCCCGCGTCGCCGAGACCCCCCGTCCGCTCGGCGGCCTCGGCACGGTGACCCCCCGCGAGGAGCCCCCCGCCGTCCAGGCCGAGCCGGCCCCGGTCGTCAACGAGGCCCCGCTGCCGCCCGTCCCGCCGGTGGTCCCGCCGGCCCGTCCGTACGCGGACAGCCCCGCCGAGGAGCTGGACGTCCCGGACTTCCTGAAGTGATAGGGCACCGCCTCACCACGAACGGCGCGCACTTCGCCTTCACCGACAGGTGGGGCGGGGTGAGCGCCGTTCCGTACGAGGAGCTCAACCTCGGCGGCGCCGTCGGCGACGACCCGGAGGCCGTCCGGGCCAACCGGGCCCGCGCCGCCGCCGAGCTGGGGCTCGACCCCGCACTGGTCGTCTGGATGAACCAGGTCCACGGCGCCGGCGTCGCCGTGGTCGACGGCCCCTGGGAGAACGGCGGGGCCGTCCCCGCCGTCGACGCGATCGTCACCACCCGTCGCGGCCTCGGCCTCGCGGTCCTCACCGCGGACTGCGTCCCCGTCCTCCTCGCCGACCCGGTCGCCGGGGTCGCCGCCGCCGCCCACGCCGGACGCCCCGGCATGATCGCGGGGGTCGTCCCCGCGGCGGTCGCGGCGATGACGGAACTGGGCGCCGAGCCCGCGCGGATCACCGCCCGCACCGGCCCCGCCGTCTGCGGACGCTGTTACGAGGTCCCCGAGGCGATGCGCGCCGAGGTCGCCGCCGTCGAACCCGCCGCCCACGCCGAGACCTCCTGGGGCACCCCCGCCGTCGACGTCGCCGCCGGCGTCCGGGCCCAGCTGGCGCGGCTCGGGGTCACCGACGTCGAGGACGCCGGGGTCTGCACCCTGGAGTCCGGCGATCACTACTCGTACCGACGCGACCGCACCACGGGGCGACTCGCGGGATATGTCTGGTTGGGCAGGGAAGAGGCATGACGGACCGTACGGCCGAACTCGCGGAGAACCTGGCGCGGGTGGAGGAGCGGATCGCCGCCGCCTGCGCCGCCGCCGGGCGCCCCCGCGAGGAGGTGACCCTGATCGTCGTCACCAAGACCTACCCCGCGAGCGACGTGCGGATCCTGCACGGACTCGGGGTGCGGAACGTGGCGGAGAACCGGGACCAGGACGCCGCGCCCAAGGCGGCCGCCTGCGCCGACCTCGATCTCACCTGGCACTTCGTCGGTCAGTTGCAGACCAACAAGGTCAGATCCGTGGTGGGTTATGCCGATGTGGTGCAGTCCGTCGACCGGCTCAAGCTCGTCTCCTCCCTCTCCGCGGCCGCGGAGAGGGCCGGACGCGAGCTCGGCTGCCTGATCCAGGTCGCCCTCGACGCCGAGTCCGGCGGACGCGGCGACCGCGGCGGCGTGTCGCCGGACGGGGTCGAGGAGTTGGCCGCCGCCCTCGACGAGGCCCCCGGGCTGCGGCTCGGCGGCCTGATGACGGTCGCCCCGCTCGTCGGCGAGTACGCGGGCAGGCAACGCGCCGCCTTCGACCGGCTGATGGATTTGTCGACTGCCCTGCGCGCGACACGTCCGGCTGCGAACATGGTCTCAGCGGGAATGAGTGCGGATCTCGAGGACGCCGTCGCCGCCGGGGCGACACACGTACGCGTCGGTACGGCGGTACTCGGAGTCCGTCCGAAGCTCGGGTAACGTCGCGAAGCAGGTCGGACCACAGCAGAAAATATGGTCATTCCGCGAACGGCGGGGTGACCGCGTGGATCGCGGGCACTTGGTGACGAGGCCGATCCACCACAGAGCGGAGGAATCGGAGCATGGCCGGCGCGATGCGCAAGATGGCGGTCTACCTCGGTCTCGTGGAGGACGATGGGTACGACGGCCGGGGCTTCGACCCCGACGACGACTTCGAGCCCGAGCTGGAGCCGGAGCCCGAGAGGGAGCGGCGTCACACCCCGCCCCGCCAGATCGAGCGCGAGGAGCCGGTGCGCGTGGTGGCCCCTCCGGCCCCCCGGGAACCGGTCGCCCACTCTGCCCCGGTACTCGCCGAAAGCGGTCGTCCGGCCCGAATTGCCCCCGTGGCATCCATCACACCCGAACGCCCGAGCCTGGAGAAGAACGCACCGGTGATCATGCCCAAGGTCGTGTCCGAGCGGGAGCCCTACCGCATCACCACGCTCCACCCCCGGACCTACAACGAAGCCCGTACCATCGGGGAACACTTCCGTGAGGGCACCCCGGTGATCATGAACCTCACGGAGATGGACGACACGGACGCGAAGCGACTTGTCGACTTTGCCGCCGGACTCGTCTTCGGGCTCCATGGCAGCATTGAGCGCGTGACGCAGAAGGTGTTCCTGTTGTCGCCTGCTAACGTCGATGTCACGGCGGAGGACAAGGCCCGTATCGCAGAGGGCGGATTCTTCAACCAGAGCTGAGAACCGAGACCGGACGGACCGGCCGCGAGGGCGGCCGGAGCAAGCTGAGAAAACGAGAGCCAGGGGAGAGGGAACCGCGGGATGGGCGTCGCACTACAGGTGGTCTACATCGCGCTGATGTGCTTCCTCGTCTTCCTGATCTTCCGGCTGGTCATGGACTACGTCTTCCAGTTCGCCCGTTCGTGGCAGCCCGGCAAGGCGATGGTGGTCGTTCTGGAGGCCACCTACACTGTCACCGATCCACCGCTCAAGCTTCTGCGGCGGCTCATCCCGCCGTTGCGTCTCGGGGGCGTGGCACTCGACCTGTCCTTCTTCGTTCTGATGATCATCGTCTACATCCTCATCAACGTCGTGAACTCGCTCGCGAGGTGAGGATGGACGATACGGTCCTGCCGACTGCCGACGACTACGTAGAGGTGAAGAAGAGATGCCGCTGACCCCCGAGGACGTGCGGAACAAGCAGTTCACGACCGTCCGCCTCCGAGAAGGCTATGACGAGGACGAGGTCGATGCCTTCCTCGACGAGGTCGAGGCCGAGCTGACCCGCCTGCTCCGCGAGAACGAGGACCTGCGCGCCAAGCTGGCCGCGGCGACCCGCGCGGCCGCGCAGAACCAGCAGCAGGCCATGCGCAAGCCCCCGGAGCCGCAGGACAACCGTCCCGTCGGTCCCGGCGCCCCCGTGCCCGCCGCCATATCCGGTCCGCCGGTCCAGCAGCAGCAGCAGATGGGCCCGCCGCAGCTGCCTTCCGGCGCTCCTCAGCTTCCCGCCGGCCCCATGCAGGGCGGACCCATGGGTCCGGGCCCGATGCAGGGCGGTCCGATGGGTCCCGGCCCGATGCAGGGCGGCCCCATGGGCCACCCGCAGCAGCAGCAGATGCAGCCGCAGCCGCCCCAGCAGCCCGGTGGCGACAGCGCGGCCCGTGTCCTCTCGCTGGCCCAGCAGACCGCCGACCAGGCGATCGCCGAGGCGCGTTCCGAGGCCAACAAGATCGTCGGCGAGGCGCGCTCGCGCGCCGAGGGCCTGGAGCGGGACGCCCGCGCCAAGGCGGACGCGCTGGAGCGGGACGCGCAGGAGAAGCACCGCGTCGCGATGGGCTCCCTCGAGTCCGCCCGCGCCACGCTGGAGCGCAAGGTCGAGGACCTGCGCGGCTTCGAGCGCGAGTACCGGACCCGCCTGAAGTCCTACCTGGAGTCCCAGCTGCGTCAGCTGGAGACCCAGGCGGACGACTCGCTGGCTCCGCCGCGGACCCCGGCGACGGCCTCGCTGCCGCCGGCCCCGTCCATGGCGTCCGCCGGTGCGGGTGCGCCGTCCTACGGCGGCAACGGCCCGATGGGCGGCGGTCCGTCCATGGGTGCCGCTCCGTCCTACGGCGGCCAGCAGCAGATGTCGCCGGCGATGACCCAGCCGATGGCTCCGGTCCGCCCGCAGGCGCCGCAGCCGATGCAGCAGGCGCCGGCGCCGATGCGCGGTTTCCTGATCGACGAGGACGACAACTGAGGCGGCGCCTGAGCGTGCGCTGAGCACGTAGCCGTCGGCAGCCGAAGGGCCGGCCCCGTACTCCGGGGACCGGCCCTTCGCCGTGTCCGCGCCCCTCCGCGCTCCGCGCGGGCACACGGGAAGGGCCCCGCACTCCCTCGGAGTGCGGGGCCCTTCCCGTGGGGTCTCAGGCCTTGCGCAGGTGGAAGGTGAGCGCCAGGGGCTCGTCCTCGAAGGCGGGGCCGTAGCCGTCGGACGGCTCGCCCTGGGCGTAGTCCGTCGACAGGACCTCGTCCGCGATCAGGTCCGCGTGGACCGTCAGGGCCTCCGCGGTCTCCTCCGACGTCGTGGCCCAGCGCAGCGCGATGCGGTCGGCGACGTCCAGGCCGCTGTTCTTGCGGGCCTCCTGGATCAGGCGGATCGCGTCACGGGCGAGGCCCGCGCGCCGGAGCTCCGGGGTGATCTCCAGGTCCAGAGCGACCGTCGCGCCGGAGTCGGAGGCGACCGACCAGCCCTCGCGGGGGGTCTCGGTGATGATGATCTCCTCGGGGGTGACGGTGATCGTCTCGCCGTTCACCTCCAGGCTCGCCCCGCCGTCCCGCAGCGCCAGCGCCAGCGCCGCCGCGTCGGCCGCGGCGACGGCCTTCGCCACGTCCTGGACGCCCTTGCCGAAGCGCTTGCCGAGCGCCCGGAAGTTCGCCTTGGCGGTGGTGTCGACCAGGCTGCCGCCGACCTCGGAGAGGGAGGCCAGGGAGGAGACGTTCAGCTCCTCCGTGATCTGGGCCTGGAGCTCCGGGGAGAGCGCCGTGAAGCCGGTCGCCGCCACCAGCGCGCGGGAGAGCGGCTGGCGGGTCTTCACGCCGGACTCGGCGCGCGTCGCGCGGCCGAGCTCGACGAGCCGGCGGACGAGGACCATCTGCTCGGAGAGGGTGCCGTCGACGAGGGCGGCGTCGGCCTCCGGCCAGGTGGCGAGGTGGACCGACTCGGGGGCGTCCGGGGAGACCGGGACGACCAGGTCCTGCCAGACCCGCTCGGTGATGAAGGGGGTCAGCGGGGCCATCAGGCGGGTGACGGTCTCGACGACCTCGTGCAGGGTCCGCAGGGCCGCCTTGTCGCCCTGCCAGAAGCGGCGGCGGGAGCGGCGCACGTACCAGTTGGAGAGGTCGTCGACGAAGGCCGACAGGAGCTTGCCGGTGCGCTGGGTGTCGTACGCCTCCATCGCCTCGGTGGCCTCGGCGACGAGGGTGTTCAGCTCGGAGAGCAGCCACTTGTCGAGGACGGAGCGGTCGGCCGGGGCCGGGTCGGCGGCGGACGGCGCCCAGCCGGACGTACGGGCGTACAGGGCCTGGAAGGCGACCGTGTTCCAGTACGTGAGGAGGGTCTTGCGGACGACCTCCTGGATGGTGCCGTGGCCGACGCGGCGGGCCGCCCAGGGCGAGCCGCCGGCCGCCATGAACCAGCGGACGGCGTCGGCGCCGTGCTGGTCCATGAGCGGGATCGGCTGGAGGATGTTGCCGAGGTGCTTGGACATCTTGCGGCCGTCCTCGGCGAGGATGTGGCCGAGGCAGACCACGTTCTCGTACGAGGACTTGTCGAAGACGAGGGTGCCGACGGCCATCAGCGTGTAGAACCAGCCGCGCGTCTGGTCGATGGCCTCGGAGATGAACTGCGCCGGGTAGCGGCTCTCGAACAGCTCCTTGTTCTGGTACGGGTAGCCGTACTGCGCGAACGGCATGGAGCCCGAGTCGTACCAGGCGTCGATGACCTCGGGGACGCGGACGGCTTCGAGGGAGCAGCCCTCGGCCGGGCACGTGAAGGTCACGTCGTCGATGTACGGGCGGTGCGGGTCGAGGGCCGACTGGTCGGTGCCGGTCAGCTCGGTGAGCTCGGCGCGGGAGCCGACGCAGGTGAGGTGGCCCTCCTCGCAGCGCCAGATCGGCAGCGGGGTGCCCCAGTAGCGGTTGCGGGAGAGCGCCCAGTCGATGTTGTTGTTCAGCCAGTCGCCGAAGCGGCCGTGCTTGACCGAGTCCGGGAACCAGTTGGTGTTCTCGTTCTCCTCGAGCAGGCGGTCCTTGACGGCGGTGGTGCGGATGTACCAGGACGGCTGCGCGTAGTAGAGCAGGGCCGTGTGGCAGCGCCAGCAGTGCGGGTAGCTGTGCTCGTACGGGATGTGCCGGTACAGCAGGCCGCGGGCGTCGAGGTCGGCGGTGAGCGCCTCGTCGGCCTTCTTGAAGAAGACGCCGCCGACCAGCGGCACGGCCTCCTCGAAGGTGCCGTCGGGGCGGACCGGGTTCACGACCGGCAGGCCGTACGCCTTGCAGACCTTGAGGTCGTCCTCGCCGAAGGCGGGGGACTGGTGGACGAGGCCGGTGCCGTCCTCGGTGGTGACGTACTCGGCGTTGACCACGTAGTGGGCCGGGGCGTCGAAGGGGATCAGCTCGAAGGGGCGCCGGTAGGTCCAGCGCTCCATCTCGGCGCCGGTGAAGGACTCGCCGGTGGTGACCCAGCCCTCGCCGAGGGCCTTGTCGAGCAGCGGCTCGGCGACGACCAGGCGCTCGTCGCCGTCGGTGGCGACGACGTAGGTGACCTCGGGGTGGGCGGCGACGGCGGTGTTGGACACCAGGGTCCACGGGGTCGTCGTCCAGACGAGGAGGGCGGCCTTGCCGGCGAGCGGGCCGGAGGTCAGCGGGAAGCGGACGAAGACCGAGGGGTCGACGACGGTCTCGTAGCCCTGGGCCAGCTCGTGGTCGGAGAGGCCGGTGCCGCAGCGGGGGCACCAGGGGGCGACGCGGTGGTCCTGGACGAGCAGGCCCTTGTCGAAGATCTGCTTGAGCGACCACCAGACCGACTCGATGTACGAGGGGTCCATGGTGCGGTAGGCGTCGTCGAGGTCGACCCAGTAGCCCATGCGGGTGGTGAGCTCGGCGAAGGCGTCGGTGTGGCGGGTCACCGACTCGCGGCACTTCGCGTTGAACTCCGCGATGCCGTACTCCTCGATGTCCTTCTTGCCGGAGAAGCCGAGCTCCTTCTCGACGGCGAGCTCGACCGGGAGGCCGTGGCAGTCCCAGCCGGCCTTGCGGGCCACGTGGTAGCCGCGCATGGTGCGGAAGCGCGGGAAGACGTCCTTGAAGACGCGGGCCTCGATGTGGTGGGCGCCGGGCATGCCGTTGGCGGTCGGCGGGCCCTCGTAGAAGACCCACTCGGGGCGTCCCTCGGACTGCTCCAGGGTCTTGGCGAAGACCTTGTTCTCCTGCCAGAAGTCGAGCACGGCGCGCTCGAGCGAGGGCAGGTCGACCTGGGCGGGCACCTGGCGGTACTGGGGCGGTGTCATGCGGTGGACTCTCCTCCGGACGGACGATTCCTGCTTCCGTCGGAGGGACGAGAGCTGCGCTCCCGCGGTACCACCCTCCTTGGCTCCGGGCGTGGTCGTCCGTAGCCCCCTCATTGGGGTCGCGACACCGGTTCTAGTCACCGCGCTTCGTGGTGCGTGTCCACGCGGCTTTCTTCCGGCAGCTCCGGGGTGATGCTTCGCATCGGGCTCGCCCCCGGGCTCTCACCGTCCCCGGATCGCTCATGGCTGCGTACGACGCTACTGGCCCCATCGACGCCTCTCGCTGAGGCCAGTGTACGGGGCGCGGGGGCGCCGGGCCGACCGGATTCCGGGTGACCCGAATGGCCACACGGGCGGCGCGGACTTCGCGGGGCCGTGCGGGGGAGCGGCGGGGCGGATAACCCGGCGGGGAGTTGGGCACCTGTTCCCACGGGTCCGCCCCGGGGGCCGTGGGGCGGGCGAAACGGGCGGCGTGCCCCGTTGCTAGCGGCCTTGGGCCGATTTATCGTCCCAGCACGATGCGCGAGCAAGATCACAAAATGTGAAGGGGCCGCGACATGGTGGCGAAGAAGACCGCCGCGAAGCAGTCCCCGGCCGCCGCCGGGGACCTCGGCTCGGCCGGTTCCCCGGGCGGACCCGGGGCCCCGGAGGGCGCGGCCGGGAAGAAGCCGGCGAAGCGGACGGCGGCCCCGTCCCGCGCGTCCGTGTCCGTGGCGGAGGAGGCGGCCGCCCCGAAGGCCGCGAAGCGCCCCGCGAAGAAGGCGGCGGCGAAGAAGGCGGCCGCGAAGGAACCGGCCGGGAGGAAGCCGGCCGCGCGGAAGACCGCGGAGGAGTCCGCGGGGAAGCCCGTGAAGTCCGTGAAGAAGGCCGTCGGCCGGAAGGCCGCCGCGAAGAAGCAGACAGGAGCCAGGACGGTGGCAGCGAAGAAGAGCGCGGGTGGCGTCACGACCGCCGGGGACGAGGCGGCCGTGCCCCCCGCGCGTACCGGGGAGCTCGCGGTGCGGCCCGGCGAGGACCCGTGGACGCCGGACGAGGTCGCCGAGGCCCGCAGCGAGCTCCAGGCCGAGGTGCTGCGGCTGCGCAGCGAGCTGGCCCACTCCCAGGAGGAGCTGACCGGCCTGATGCGGGACTCGGGCGACGGCGCCGGCCACGACGAGGCCGACACCGGCACCAAGAACATCACCCGCGAGCACGAGCTGGCCCTGGCGGCCAACGCGCGGGAGATGCTGGAGCAGACCGAGCACGCCCTGGAGCGGCTCGACGCGGGCACGTACGGCCTCTGCGAGGTCTGCGGCAAGCCCATCGGCAAGGCCAGGATGCAGGCCTTCCCGCGCGCCACCCTCTGCGTGGAGGACAAGCAGAAGCAGGAGCGGCGCGGCTAGCCGCCGCCCGCCGGCCCGTGCCGCCCGTCCCGACGTGCGCGGACCGGTGGCACGGGCTGCCGGTCCCGTACGCCTGTGCCGTACTCTCGGTGCACGGTCAGGCATCGAGGTACGAGGGACTCACTCACGTGGCAGAGGCGGAGAGCGTCATCGGTACGCCGGATTCAGCAGGGGCCGAGGACTCGGCCGCCCCCGAGGAGCGCTCCGAGGAGCGGCCCCGGGGCAAGCGGCGGATCGTCGCGCTCTTCGTGGTGGCCGTGCTCGCCTATCTGATCGACCTCGGCAGCAAGATCGTCGTGGTGGAGAAGCTGGAGGGCCGCGAGCCGATCAAGGTGATCGGCGACCTGCTCCGCTTCGAGGCGATCCGCAACCCGGGCGCGGCCTTCGGCATGGGCGAGGCGTTCACGATCGTCTTCACCTGCATCGCCGCGGCCGTCATCGTGGTGATCGTCCGGCTGGCCCGCAAGCTCTACAGCCTGCCCTGGGCGATCGCGCTGGGCCTGCTGCTCGGCGGCGCGCTCGGCAATCTCACCGACCGGCTGTTCCGCTCGCCGGGCGTCTTCGAGGGCGCGGTCGTGGACTTCATCGCCCCGGCCCACTTCGCCGTCTTCAACCTCGCCGACTCGGCGATCGTCTGCGGCGGCATCCTGATCGTCATCCTGTCCTTCCGGGGCCTGGACCCCGACGGCACGGTCCACAAGGACTGAGCCGGGCCCGCGCGCAGAACGAGCAGGCGTGCGCACAAGGCATACTCGACGGGTGAGCACGAGTCCCGAGATCCGCACCCTGCCCGTTCCCGATGGCCTGGAGGGCGAGCGCGTCGACGCCGCCATCGCCCGTATGTTCGGGTTTTCCCGTACCAAGGCGGCCGAGCTCGCCGCCGCGGGGAAGGTCCAGGTCGACGGCTCCGTCGTCGGCAAGTCCGAGCGGGTCAGCGGCGGCGCGTGGCTGGAGGTCGAGATGCCCGGCGCCCCCGCCCCGGTGCAGATCGTCGCCGAGCCCGTCGAGGGCATGGAGATCGTCCACGACGACGACGACATCGTGGTGATCACCAAGCCGGTCGGCGTCGCCGCCCACCCCAGCCCCGGCTGGACCGGCACCACCGTGATCGGCGGCCTCGCCGCCGCCGGCTACCGGATCTCCACCTCGGGCGCCGCCGA
Organism: Streptomyces sp. NPDC014656; assembly: GCF_043084305.1. Lineage (NCBI taxonomy): Bacteria > Bacillati > Actinomycetota > Actinomycetes > Kitasatosporales > Streptomycetaceae > Streptomyces > Streptomyces sp. NPDC014656. Next base: position 274,554 of record NZ_JBIBZN010000004.1, on the reverse strand, counting down.
GCGCCAGGGCATCGTGCACCGCCTCGACGTCGGCACCTCCGGCCTGATGGTGGTCGCCAAGTCGGAGTACGCGTACACCTCGCTCAAGCGCCAGTTCAAGGAGCGCACGGTCGAGAAGCGCTACCACGCGCTGGTCCAGGGCCACCCGGACCCGCTGAGCGGCACCATCGACGCGCCCATCGGCCGGCACCCGAACCACGACTACAAGTGGGCCGTGACCGCCGAGGGCAAGCCGTCGGTCACCCACTACGACCTGATCGAGGCCTACCGCGCGGCCTCGCTGCTCGACATCAAGCTGGAGACCGGCCGCACCCACCAGATCCGGGTGCACATGTCGGCCCACCGCCACCCCTGCGTCGGCGACCTCACCTACGGCGCCGACCCGACCATGGCCAAGCGGCTCGGGCTGACCCGCCAGTGGCTGCACGCGGTCCGGCTGGGCTTCGAGCACCCCGGCGACGGCCGGTGGGTCGAGTTCGAGTCCACCTACCCGGACGACCTGCGCACCGCCCTGGACCGCATCGAGGCGGAGAGCCGGTGAGCGGGGCGTACGCGGTCCGCGAGGCCGCGGGCGAGGACGACCTGGAGAAGTGCTTCGCGGTCCGCCGCGCGGTCTTCGTCGAGGAGCAGGGCGTCCCGAGGGAGCTGGAGTACGACGCGTACGACTCCACCGCCGTGCACGTCCTCGCGGTCCGCGAGGACGGGGTGCCGCTGGGCACCGGGCGGCTGCTCCACGGGGCCGACGCGACCGGCAGGACCGGGGCGGACGCCTCCGTCGGCTCGCTCGGCCGGCTCGCCGTCACCGGCGACGCGCGCGGCCTCGGGGTCGGCGCGGCGCTGGTCCGGGCCATCGAGGACGCGGCCCGCGAGCGCGGCCTGGCCGCCGTCGACCTGCACGCCCAGACCCGGGCCCTCGGCTTCTACGAGCGGCTGGGATACGTGGCGTACGGCGGCGAGTTCCCGGACGCGGGCATCCCGCACCGGGCGATGCGGCGCGCGCTCTGAGCGCGACCGCCCCGTACCACAGCGGACATGTGACTCCATCAATGGGGTAATCGCCGCCAAAACGGACGTACGTGACAGGGTGGGGCCGTGGATCAATTGGCCCTCCTGTTCCTGCTGCTCCTCGGCGCCCTGCTGACCGTCCCCCTGGGGGACCGGCTCGGTCTGCCCGCGCCGGTCCTGATGACGCTCCTCGGGATCGTGCTGGCCTTCCTGCCGTTCGTGCCGAACGTCGACATCCCGCCCGAGTTCATCCTGCCGCTGGTGCTGCCGCCGCTGCTCTACGCCTCGGTGCAGCGGACCTCCTGGCGGCAGTTCGCGGCGAACCGGCGGCCGATCTTCCTGCTCGCGGTCGCCCTGGTCTTCGTCACCACGGCCGCGGTCGGCGCGGTGGCGAACGCGCTGGTGCCGGGGATCCCGCTGGCCGCCGCCCTCGCGCTCGGCGCCCTGGTCGCGCCGCCCGACCCGGTCGCGGCGACCGCCGTGGCCGGCTCGCTGGGGCTGCCCCGGCGCCTGGTGTCGATCCTGGAGGGCGAGGGGCTCTTCAACGACGTCACCGCGATCGTGCTCTACCACGTGGCCATCGCCGCCGTGGTGAGCGGCGAGTTCTCCTGGCCCGAGGCGCTGGGCGAGTTCGTCCTGTCCGCGGTGGTGGCCGTCGCGGTCGGCCTCGCCCTCGGCTGGGCCACCAACAAGCTCATGGGCTTCCTCGGCGACGCCACCCTGCAGACCGGGCTCACCCTCCTCGTGCCCTTCGTCTCCTACGTCCTCGCCGAGGAGCTGCACGGCTCCGGCGTCCTCGCGGTCCTCGTCACCGCCCTCTTCCTCGCCGAGTACGCGGCCGACGCCGACGACGTGATGGGACGGCTGGCCGGCCAGACCTTCTGGGAGATCGTCGACACCCTCGTCACCGGCATCGCCTTCGGCCTCATCGGCCTGGAGCTGATCCACGTCCTCGGCGTCGCCGAGGGGCACCTGGGCGAGATGCTCGCCTGGGGCGCGGCGGTCGTCGCCGTGGTCGTCGGGGTCCGGCTGCTGTGGCTGCTGCCGGCCGGCTGGCTGGCGCAGAGGCTGCACGACCGGCGGGACGTCGACGAGGAGATCCCGACGAGCTGGCGGGAGACCGTCGTCATGTGGTGGTCGGGGATGCGCGGGGTGGCCTCGGTCGCGCTGGCCCTCGCCATCCCCCGCACCACCGAGGACGGCTCGCCCTTCCCCGGCCGGGACGAGCTGATCTTCCTCGCCTTCTGCGTGATCCTCGCCACCCTGGTGGTGCAGGGGCTCACCCTGCCCTGGCTGGTGCGCACGCTCGGCGTGCGGGCCGACGCCGACGCCGAGCGCGCCTTCGAGCGGGAGCTGGCGCTGCGGGCCGCGAAGGCCGCCAAGCGGCGGCTGAAGGAGATCGAGGAGGTCGAGGAGCTGCCCGAGGAGGTCGCCGAACGGCTCCAGCGCGGGGCCTTCGACATCGGGGCGCGGATCAGCCCGGACATGGTGGACGAGGAGCGGCGGGCCGCCTTCGCCGAGCGGGTCGAGCGGGTGAAGCGGCTCCAGGCGATCCAGCGGGAGATGATGTCCGCCGCGCGCCACGCGGTGCTCTCGGCGCGCAGCGAGCCGGGCGCCGACCCCGAGGTGGTCGACCGGGTGCTGCGCCACCTCGATGTGCGGTCCATGCGCTGACCTGGGGGTTCCGGCGCGTCCCCGGCGGCGGGTGGCAGGATGGCGGGCATGGACATCATGCTTTTCCACTCGGTGCACGGGAAGCGCCCGGCCGTCGAGGCCGCCGCCGACCGGCTGCGGGCCGCCGGCCACCAGGTGTGGGTGCCGGACCTCTTCGACGGCTGGACCACCGAATCGGTGGAGGAGGGCATGGCGAAGAAGGACGAGATCGGCTCGGACGAGCTGCTGAAGCGCGCGGTGCTGGCCGCCGCCCCCTACTCGGAGCGGGGTCTCGTCTACGCGGGCTTCTCCTTCGGCGCCTCGGTCGCCCAGACCCTGGCGCTCGGCGACGAGAAGGCGCGCGGACTGCTGCTCCTCCACGGCACCTCGGACCTCGCGCCGAACGCCTCGGTGGACGCCCTGCCCGTGCAGCTGCACGTGGCCGAACCCGACCCGTTCGAGACCGACGACTGGCTGTCCGCCTGGTACCTCCAGATGCGGAAGGCCGGGGCGGAGGTGGAGGTCTACCGCTACCGGGGGGCCGGGCACGTGTACACGGACCCGGAGCTGCCGGACTGGGACGCCGAGGCGGCGGAGCGGACCTGGGCGGTCGCCCTCGACTTCCTCGACGGGCTCGGCGAGGAGGACTGAGGACGGGGACGGCCCCCGGGGAGTGCTCCCCGGGGGCCGTCCGCTTCGCGCGGATCAGCGTGCGCGGACGGGCCGTCAGGCGCGGTACGCGGTCCAGTGGTCGTTCATCCGGGTCACCTGGCCCGTGGTGAACTGGTACATGCACGCGTCGTACGTGTAGTCCATGAAGTTGTGGATCGGGTCCACACCGGTCTTGGAGGCGCAGGAGTCGCGGCCGGTCGGGCACTCGTACGCCGGGGACTTCTCGGCCGGGGTGTCGGTGACGTAGTCGCCGTTGCCGTTGCAGCCGCCCTGGAAGGTGTGGTACAGGCCCATCCAGTGGCCGACCTCGTGGGTGGCGGTGTCGCCCTGGTTGTAGTTGGCCGCCGAGCCGCCCGGCAGGGAGGCGTCGAGCAGGACCACGCCGTCCATGGACGGGTTGGAGTTGTACGAGGACGGGAAGGTCGCCCAGCCGAGCAGGCCGCCGCTGAGGTTGGCGGTGTAGATGTTCAGCGCGTTCGCGCCGCCCTGGCGGAGGGACTGCTTCATGGACTTCTCGGCGGTGGAGCCGGAGGCCAGGTTGTACCAGCTGGCGTTGTCCGTGTAGGTGGTGCCGGCCAGCGTGAACTGGAAGCCGGTGTTCACGTTGCCGGTGCCCTGGCCGCCGAAGGCCGCGTTGAGCACGTTCATCTGGTTGTTGATGTCCGTGGCGCTCAGCTTGCCCGTCGTGCCGCTGTGGACGACGTGGAAGTAGACCGGGATGTTCGCCCCGGCGGCGGCGGCCGTGGCGGAGAGCCGGCCGCTCGACTTCAGCTCGGAGAGCTTCTTGCCGAGGTCCGCGTCCATGGCCTTGGCCTGGGCGGCGGAGACCTCGTTCGGCTCGTGGGCGTGGGTGTCGGCGCCCTTCTCCTTGCGGGCTCCGGACAGGGCGGCCGTGTCGTCGGCGCACTCCTCGGCGGAGGCGCCGGCCAGGGTGGGGGACGCCTGGGCGATGACGGGGGCGGAAAGGGGCGTCAGGGCCAGGGTTCCGGCCAGGACGGCGGTGCCGAGCACACGACGTGACGTACGCGGCGATATACGGACAAGAGCACGCACAGGTGACTCCTCGCGGGGGGTGGTGGAGAGGTACTTCCTCGCCACGGCGGGGAGATTACGCGTCCATGTCAGACACCGTTGAGCGGTGATCAGGCCCAATCAATCGGAGGACAATTCGGCTCATCGGGAAGAAATTTTGGCGCGGCTTCCGGAGTTTGAGACATCGACGTAACGAAAGCCGTACCGGTGGCGGGTGGTGTGTCCGGTTTCGAGCCTCCGGATCCACCACCCGCCGTAGCCGTGTGATCTCCCGTTAACAAAGAGGATCATGGCTGAAAATCGACGGTCAGTCGTCGCTCAGATGACCGGCTGGTACACTCGCTCGACGCGCTGCGTTCCGCTGAGCGTCCGGTAGGAGCGGGCCCAGGACGCGCTCGCGGCCGGATCGCGCTTGTCGGAGACCGTGTAGTAGTCCATCTGCGAGCGCTCGGCGGTCACGTCGAGCACGCCGTAGCCGTGGTGGTCCATGTCCACCCACTTCACGTGCCGGTTGGCCGCCTTCACCGCCCCCGCGGCCACCACCGAGAGGGTGCCGGGGGCGACGTTCAGCAGGTCGTCCAGGTTGTCCGAGGTCACAGAGGTGACCACGAACTCGGTGGCCACCGAAGCCGAGAGCGGGTACGTGGCCGCCCTGGCCGGCACGTCGTTGGCCCAGGCCATGTGGATGTCGCCGGTCAGGAAGACGGTGTTCCTGATCGCCCGGGAGCTCAGGTGCGCCAGGAGCTCCTTGCGGTCGTCGGTGTAGCCGTCCCACTGGTCGACGTTGACCGCGATCCCCTCGGCCGGCAGCCCCAGCAGCTCGGCGAGCGGTTCCAGCAGGTACGCGGGCAGCGAGCCGAAGGCGACCGGCGAGATCATCACCGAGGTGCCGACCAGCTGCCAGGCGGCGTCCGAACCGGCCAGGCCGGACTTCAGCCAGTCGAGCTGCGCACGGCCGGTGATCGTGCGGTCCGGGTCGTCGACCGTGCCGGAACCGGTCTTCGCCTGGGCGGAGCGGAACGAGCGCAGGTCCAGGAGGTGCAGATCGGCCAGCCTGCCGAAGCGGATCCGGCGGAAGACCGTGCCCTCGGTGGAGGCGCGGACCGGCATCCACTCGAAGTAGGCCCGCTTGGCGGCGGCGACCCGGGCCGCCCAGTCGCCCTCGGCGCCGGGGGTGTGGTTCTCGGCCCCGCCGGTCCAGGCGTCGTTGGCGAACTCGTGGTCGTCCCAGATCGCCACCACCGGGTGGACCGCGTGCAGCGCCTGGAGGTCGGGGTCCGTCTTGTACCGGCCGTGCCGGGTGCGGTAGTCGGCGAGCGACACGATCTCGTGGCGCGGCTCGTGCGTCCGGACGGTGTCCTTCGCCTCCGGGTAGACGCCGCTCGCGTACTCGTAGATGTAGTCGCCCAGGTGCAGGACCGCGTCGAGGTCGGCGCGGGCGGCCAGGTGGCGGTACGCGGAGAAGTGGCCGGCCTCGTAGTTGGCGCACGACACCACGCCGAAGCGGACGCCCGGCGCGGCGGAGTCGGCGGCCGGGGCGGTGCGGGTGCGGCCGGTGGGCGAGACGGCCCCGCCGACGGTGAAGCGGAAGAAGTACGCGGTGGCCGGGCGCAGTCCGCGGACGTCGGCCTTGACGGTGTGGTCGGCGGCGGCGCCCGCCGTGGCCGAACCGGAGGCGACGACCCGGGCGAAGGAGCGGTCCTCGGCCACCTCCCAGTCGACGCGGACGTCCGCGCCGAGCCCGGAGCCGGGCACGGCCTCGGGGGAGGGGGTGACGCGCGTCCACAGCAGGACGCCGTCGGGCAGCGGGTCGCCCGAGGCGACGCCGTGCAGGAAGGCGGGCGCCGGGGCGTCCGCGAGGGCCGGCGCCGCCGCGCCGAGCAGCGCGGGGGTGGCGACGGCGGTGACGGCGGCGGCCTTGACGACCGTGCGCCGCGTGGGGGCGGGAGGTATGAGGTGACTGGTCACGGCCAGTCAGATTACTGACGGGTACGAAAGGTTGACAGACGGAATCCGGAAAGTTCTCCGGGGATTCGCCCGCCGCTCACGACGATCTCCCGGCGGCGCCCCTCGCCCTCCGCCCCTCGCCCCTCGCCCTCCGCCCTCCGTCCCTCGCTCCCCGGTCCGCGCGGACCGGGGAGGCGGAGGAGAGGAGGGTCAGCCGGCCAGGGCCGGGGTGAGGGCGGCGTTGAACTCCTCGACGGTCAGCGGCGGGTTCTGCGAACCCTCGGCCGTCAGCGTCTTGCCGTCCATCCGCAGCGTCGGCGTACCCGTCACGCCGCTCTCGTCGAAGGTCTTCGACATCTTCATCGCCCAGGCGTCGAAGGTGCCGCCCTCCACGTGCTTCTTGAAGGCCGCGTTGCCCTTCAGTGCCGGAACCGTGTCCGCGACCTCCAGGAGGTAGGAGTCCTTCGCGAACTTGTCCTCGCTCTCCTCCGGGTGCCACTTCGCCGAGTAGAGCGCCGCCTTGTAGTCGAGGAAGGCCTCCGGGCTCACGTCGAGCGCCGCGCCGAGCGCCGACAGGGCGTTCTTCGAGCCCTCGCCCTGGTCCATGTTGTCGATGAAGGTCGCGCCCACGTACTTGAGCTTGTACTTGCCGGCCTCGACGTCCTTCTCGACGGTGGAGCCGACCGACTGCTCGAAGGTCGCGCAGACCGGGCAGCGGGAGTCCTCGTACACCTCCAGGGTCTTCTTCGCGGACTCCTTGCCGACGACGACGGTCGTGCCGTTCGCGCCCTCGGTGTTCTTCGGGGCCGTGACCGTCTTCGCGTCGGCCGCGGTCTCCCACGCGGTCGGCCGGTTGGCCTGGACGACCGCGTAGCCGATGCCGCCGGCGGCGGCGAGCACGGCCACCGCCGAGACGCCGACGACCAGCTGCCGGCGGGCCCGGTCCTTCTTGGCCTGGCGCTCGCGCTCCACGCGCAGACGCTCGCGGGCGGCGGCCTTGCTGGCCTGGTTGTTGCGTGCACTCATGATCGTGAATCTCCGGGGAGTGAAAAGGGGGAAAGTCGGGGGACCGTGCGCTCAGACGAGAGCGAGCGGTCCCCGCGGCGGCCCCCGCCGCCCCACGGAGTGCACGAGGAGGCGCGTCCGGGACGGGCGCGGCCGGGGCGCCGGACGCGCCGGGCCCTTTGCCGCCGGGCGGTCCGCGCCGACCAGGGCCGCGAGCAGCTCCAGCGGCCGGAAGGCCGATGCCGCCGCCGCGCCGAGCAGCCGGGCCAGCGCCCGCTCGCCGCCGCGCAGCCAGCTCGCGGCCGAGAGGCCGACCAGCACGTGGGCACTGAGCAGCAGCCACGGCAGCGCCGGATCGGGGGAGGCGAGCACCGCGGCGGCCCCGCCCTCGGGCGCGGCGACCCCCGGCAGCGGCGTGCCCACGGCCCCGCCGCACAGCACCTCCACCCCGAAGGACCGCAGCGCGCCGGCGACCGGCCCGCCGGAGGGGCCGTAACAGACGGCCTGACCGGAGGTGAAGAGGGTGTCGGCGGCCAGCTCCAGCGGGACGAGCACCCCCGCGATCGGGCCGAAGCCGCGCTCCCGGCCGGCCAGCGCGTACGCCACGGCGAAGACCCCGGCGGCGACCGGCAGGACCGTGGCCAGCGGCAGCGGCGCCCGGGAGAGCAGCACGTGGGAGGCCACGGACAGGGTCACGACCAGTGCCGTGAAGACCGCTGCCCGCAGCGCCCTCAGCCGCGTCCCTGCCATGTCCATTATTGGACGAGTGTGCCACGGCAGGTCGTAAGCACCCCCTAAGAAAGAGCTGTGCGACCGCTTACAGCCCCGGGATCCGGCCGTTCCGGAAGAGGTCCACGAAGATCTGGTGGTCGGCACGCGCGCGTGCCCCGTACGCGTGGGCGAACTCCACCAGGAGCTCCGCGAAGCCCTCCTCGTCGGCCGCGATCACCGCGTCGATGGCCTGCTCCGTGGAGAACGGCACGAGCGAGTGGCCGCTGGACTCGTCCGCCGCCGCGTGCATGGTCGCGGTCGCCCGCCCCAGGTCCCCCACGGTCAGCGCGATGTCCTGCGGATCGTCGATGTCCGACCAGTCCAGGTCCACCGCGTACGGCGAGACCTCGGCCACCAGCTGCCCGGCGCCGTCCAGCTCCGTCCAGCCCAGCCACGGGTCCGCGTGCGCCTGGAGCGCCCGCTGCGAGATCACCGTGCGGTGCCCCTCGTGCCGGAAGTAGCCCCGCACCGCCGGGTCCGTGACGTGCCGCGACACCGCCGGCGTCTGCGCCTGCTTCATGTAGATCACGACGTCGTTCTCCAGGGCGTCGCTGTGCCCCTCCAGCAGGATGTTGTACGAGGGGAGGCCGGCCGAGCCGATGCCGATCCCGCGCCGCCCGACGACGTCCTTCACGCGGTACGAGTCCGGGCGGACCAGCGAGGACTCCGGCAGGGTCGCCAGATAGCCGTCGAAGGCCGCCAGCACCTTGTAGCGGGTCGCCGCGTCCAGCTCGATCGCCCCGCCGCCGGGCGCGAAGCGGCGCTCGTACTCCCGGATCTCGGTCATCGACTCCAGCAGCCCGAAGCGGGTCATCGCCCGGGCCTCGCGCAGCGCGCCGAGCAGCGCGCCGTCGGAGGTCTCCAGGGTGAAGCCGGGCGCCTGGTCGCCGCGGGCGCCGGAGGCCAGGGCGCGTATCCGCTCCCGGTAGGCGGCCGCGTAGATCCGGACCAGGTGGGTGATCTGCTCGTCGCTCAGCGCCTTGGCGTAGCCGATCAGGGCGAGCGAGGCGGCGAGCCGCTTGAGGTCCCAGGTGAAGGGGCCCACGTACGCCTCGTCGAAGTCGTTCACGTTGAAGACCAGGCGGCCGTTGGCGTCCATGTAGGTGCCGAAGTTCTCCGCGTGCAGATCGCCGTGGATCCACACCCGGCCGGTCCGCTCGTCCAGGAACGGGCCCTCGTGGGCCTCCTGCTCCAGGTCCTGGTAGAAGAGGCAGGCGGTGCCCCGGTAGAAGGCGAAGGCGGAGCCCGCCATCTTCCGGAACTTGACCCGGAAGGCGGCCGGGTCGGCGGCGAGGAGCTCGCCGAAGGCGGTGTCGAAGACGGCGAGGATCTGCTCACCGCGCTCGTCGGCGGCGGGCTGGGGGACCGGCATCGAGGGTGCCTCCTGGTACGTGACGGGGTCCAGACAAATGGGGCAGGTGTTTCACCTCACCCAACGCGCGACCCTAGCCCTCGGTGCCCTCCTCCTGTCACTCGTCCGACGTAGACTTCGGGGCTGTCCCCCCGGAGAGCGGGGGCCCGGGGGTCGCTCCCCGGGAGATCGCAGCATCGCCGGAGGCACCCCCCGTGACCAAGCCGCCCTTCACGCACCTCCACGTCCACACCCAGTACTCCCTGCTGGACGGTGCCGCGCGGCTGAAGGACATGTTCAACGCGTGCAACGAGATGGGCATGACCCACATCGCCATGTCCGACCACGGCAACCTGCACGGCGCGTACGACTTCTTCCACAGCGCCAAGAAGGCGGGCGTGACGCCGATCATCGGCATCGAGGCGTACGTCGCCCCCGAGTCCCGGCGCAACAAGCGCAAGATCCAGTGGGGTCAGCCGCACCAGAAGCGGGACGACGTCTCCGGCTCCGGCGGCTACACCCACAAGACGATCTGGGCGGCGAACGCCACCGGACTGCACAACCTCTTCAAGCTCTCCTCCGACGCCTACGCCGAGGGCTGGCTCCAGAAGTGGCCCCGGATGGACAAGGAGACCATCTCGCAGTGGTCGGAGGGCCTGATCGCCTCCACCGGCTGCCCCTCCGGCGAGCTCCAGACCCGGCTGCGCCTCGGCCAGTTCGACGAGGCCCTGAAGTCGGCCTCCGAGTACCAGGACATCTTCGGCAAGGACCGCTACTTCCTGGAGCTGATGGACCACGGCATCGAGATCGAGCGCCGGGTCCGCGACGGCCTCCTGGAGATCGGCAAGAAGCTCGGCATCCCGCCGCTGGTCACCAACGACTCGCACTACACCTACGCGCACGAGGCCACCGCCCACGACGCGCTGCTGTGCATCCAGACCGGCAAGAACCTCTCCGACCCGGACCGCTTCCGCTTCGACGGCACCGGCTACTACCTCAAGTCCACGGACGAGATGTACGCCGTCGACTCCTCGGACGCCTGGCAGGAGGGCTGCCGCAACACCCTCCTGGTCGCCGAGCAGGTGACCACCGAGGGCATGTTCGTCGAGAAGAACCTGATGCCGAAGTTCGACATCCCCGAGGGCTACACCGAGGTCACCTGGTTCCGCGAGGAGACCATGCGCGGCATGCACCGCCGCTTCCCCGGGGGCATCCCCGAGGACCGCATGAAGCAGGTCGAGTACGAGATGGACACCATCATCTCGATGGGCTTCCCCGGCTACTTCCTCGTCGTCGCCGACTTCATCATGTGGGCCAAGAAGCAGGGCATCGCGGTGGGCCCGGGCCGAGGCTCCGCGGCCGGCTCGATCGTCGCGTACGCCATGGGCATCACCGACCTCGACCCGATCCCGCACGGCCTGATCTTCGAGCGCTTCCTCAACCCCGAGCGCATCTCCATGCCCGACGTCGACATCGACTTCGACGAGCGCCGGCGCGTCGAGGTGATCCGGTACGTCACCGAGAAGTACGGCTCCGACAAGGTCGCCATGATCGGCACCTACGGCAAGATCAAGGCGAAGAACGCCATCAAGGACTCCGCGCGCGTCCTCGGCTACCCGTACGCCATGGGCGACCGGCTCACCAAGGCCATGCCCGCCGACGTCCTCGGCAAGGGCATCGACCTCAACGGCATCACCGACCCCTCGCACCCGCGCTACGGCGAGGCCGGCGAGATCCGCGCGATGTACGAGAACGAGCCGGACGTCAAGAAGGTCATCGACACCGCCCGGGGCGTCGAGGGCCTGGTCCGCCAGATGGGCGTGCACGCCGCCGGCGTCATCATGTCCAGCGAGCCCATCGTCGACCACGCCCCGATCTGGGTGCGGCACACCGACGGCGTCACCATCACGCAGTGGGACTACCCCCAGTGCGAGTCGCTCGGCCTGCTCAAGATGGACTTCCTGGGCCTGCGCAACCTCACGATCATGGACGACGCCGTCAAGATGGTGAAGGCCAACAAGGGGATCGAGCTCGACCTCCTGGCCCTCCCGCTCGACGACCCGAAGACCTTCGAGCTCCTCCAGCGCGGCGACACCCTCGGCGTCTTCCAGTTCGACGGCGGGCCCATGCGGTCCCTGCTGCGGCTGATGAAGCCCGACAACTTCGAAGACATCTCCGCCGTGTCCGCCCTGTACCGGCCGGGCCCGATGGGCATGAACTCGCACACGAACTACGCGCTGCGCAAGAACGGGCAGCAGGAGATCACCCCGATCCACCCCGAGCTGGAGAAGCCGCTCGAAGAGGTGCTCGCGGTCACCTACGGCCTCATCGTGTACCAGGAGCAGGTGCAGAAGGCCGCCCAGATCATCGCCGGGTACTCGCTCGGCGAGGCCGACATCCTCCGCCGCGTGATGGGCAAGAAGAAGCCCGAGGAGCTGGCGAAGAACTTCGTGATCTTCGAGGCCGGCGCCAAGAAGAAGGGCTTCAGCGACGAGGCCATCAAGGCCCTCTGGGACGTCCTGGTCCCCTTCGCCGGCTACGCCTTCAACAAGGCCCACTCGGCCGCGTACGGCCTGGTCTCCTACTGGACCGCCTACCTCAAGGCCAACTACCCGGCCGAGTACATGGCCGGACTGCTGACCTCGGTCAAGGACGACAAGGACAAGTCCGCGGTCTACCTGAACGAGTGCCGCCGCATGGGCATCAAGGTGCTCCCGCCCAACGTCAACGAGTCCGAGTCCAACTTCGCCGCCCAGGGCGACGACGTGATCCTCTTCGGCCTCTCCGCCGTCCGCAACGTCGGCACCAACGTCGTCGAGTCGATCATCAAGTCGCGCAAGGCGAAGGGGAAGTACGCCACCTTCCCCGACTTCCTCGACAAGGTCGAGGCCGTCGTCTGCAACAAGCGGACCGTCGAGTCGCTCATCAAGGCCGGCGCCTTCGACGAGATGGGCCACACCCGCAAGGGCCTGGTCGCCCACCACGAACCGATGATCGACAACGTGGTGGCGGTCAAGCGCAAGGAGGCCGAGGGACAGTTCGACCTGTTCGGCGGCATGGGCGACGAGGCGAGCGACGAGCCGGGCTTCGGCCTCGACGTCGAGTTCTCCGACGTCGAGTGGGAGAAGTCCTACCTGCTCGCCCAGGAGCGTGAGATGCTCGGCCTGTACGTCTCCGACCACCCGCTCTTCGGCATCGAGCACGTCCTGTCCGACAAGACCGACGCGGCGATCTCCCAGCTCACCGGCGGCGAGCACGCCGACGGCGCGGTCGTCACCATCGGCGGCATCATCTCCGGCCTCCAGCGGAAGATGACCAAGCAGGGCAACGCCTGGGCCATCGCCACCGTCGAGGACCTCGCCGGCTCCATCGAGTGCATGTTCTTCCCCGCCACCTACCAGCTGGTCTCCACCCAGCTCGTCGAGGACGCCGTCGTCTTCGTCAAGGGCCGGCTCGACAAGCGCGAGGACGTCCCCCGGCTGGTCGCCATGGAGCTGATGGTCCCCGACCTGTCCAACGCCGGGACCAACGCCCCCGTGGTCCTCACCATCCCGGCCCTCAAGGTCACCCCGCCGATGGTGAGCCGACTGGACGAGATCCTCCGCCACCACAAGGGCAACACCGAGGTGCGGATCAAGCTCCAGGGCCCCCGCACCACCACCGTGCTCCGTCTCGACCGGCACCGGGTGACGGCCGACCCCGCCCTCTTCGGCGACCTGAAGGTGCTGCTCGGCCCGGCCTGCCTGGCCGGATAGCGCACCCGGACGGTCCGCCCGAACGGCCCGTCCGCACCGTCCGCCCGCGCGCACGCGCAAGGGGCGCGCCCGTCGTCACGGGCGCGCCCCTTTGCCGTCCGTACCGGGCGTCAGTTGTGGCCGAAGCGCTTCTGACGGCCCTTCCGCGCCATGTCACCGGGGGTGACCTGGGAGGCGCGGTTCTCGGCCTGGGACTCCATCGACGACTGCTGCGCCTGCTGGGCACCGCGCTCGGCCGGCGACTGCTGCTTCTGACGGTTCTGGTTGCGGTTCTTGGCCATGGGGATGATGCCTCCTCGAAGGGATCTGGGGGCCAAAGCCGCTGTCAGACTCACACACGGGAGAAACCGCCGCATGTTGGATCATTACGGTGCGTGAGGGCACCCCGCGCGGAGGCCCGGCGCGGCTCCGCCACGCCGATGATCCAGTTCCGGCCGTCAACCCCCTGGCCGTCGGGCAGACTCGAAGGAACCCGGAACACCTGAGATCCCGAGTCCGGCCGAGATCCGAAAGAGGGTGGAGCACGTGGACCGATGCGTCGTTCTGGTGGACGCCGGCTATCTGCTGGGGGCCGCCGCCAGCCTGCTCGCCGGGGAACCGGCCCGCTCCCGCATCAGCGTGGACCACGCGGGTCTCATCCAGCAGCTGAGGGAACGCGCCGAGACCGAGACCGGCCTCCCGCTGCTGCGGATCTACTGGTTCGACGGGGCCCCCGACCGGGTCCCCCAGCCCGAGCACCGCAGGCTGCGCGTGATGCCCCGGGTCACCGTCCGGCTGGGGGCCCTGACCCGCAGCGACGGGCGGTGGGCCCAGAAGGGCGTCGACGCGGCCATGCACACCGAGCTGACCGAGCTGGCCCGCAACCGCGCCTGCACCGACATCGTCCTCGTCACCGGCGACGGCGACCTGCTGCCCGGACTGATGTCCGCCAAGGAGCACGGCGTCGCCGTCCACCTCTGGGCCGTCCAGGCCGCCGACGGCGACTACAACCAGTCCGAGGACCTGGTCGCCGAGGCCGACGAGCGCCGCGTCCTCGACCGGACCTGGATCACCCGGGCCGTCCGCGCCAAGGACCTCACCGGCGTCTGCGCCCCGCCGCCGGCGCCCCGCCCCGAGATCGCCGCCATCCTCTCCGCGCCGCTGCCCGAGGCGGCCCTCGCCTCCGCCGAGCGGGCCGCCGAGCGGGCCGCCGAGGCCGCCGCCGAGCGGAACGGACGGCAGGCCCCCGCCGGAGCCCCCGCACCCTCCGCGGACGGCCACGGCCACGGCCACGGCCACGCCGTCCCGGCCCCCGCCGCCGGCAAGGCCGTCCCCACCCCCAAGGACCTCGCCGGACTGCGCCCCGCCGCCGCACCGCACCCCGCCGCGCCCCAGACGGCCAGCGCCCTGCGCTGGTCCTCCGACCGGGGCTGGATCGAGCGGCCCGCGACCGCCCTCGGCGAGCCGCCCGAGACCGCCTCGCTGCCCACCCTCGCCCAGCTCACCAGCGCCGAGCAGCGCTGGGCCGACCGCGAGGACGACATCACCACCGTCGGCGGCGACCCCTTCGAGGTCGGACAGGTGTTCGCCCGGCGGTGGCTGGAGCGGCTCCCCGAACAGAGCCACGTCCACCGGCTCTCCGTCCTCTACCCCCGCATCCCGCACCGCATCGACGGCGAACTCCTCCGCTACGCCGCCCGGTTCGGTCTCCTCGCCCACAAGGACGACCAGATCGACGAGCACGACCGCTACGCCATCCGCGCCGGCTTCTGGCGCGAGATCGACGTCCGCGCCGCCGCCGAACAAGCCCCCGCGCCCGGACCCGGCCCGGTGACCCCGTAGGCTCTTCCCCCGTGAGTACGGTGTGCGTGGTGCGGGACCTGGTCAAGACGTACCCCGCCACGCGCGGCGGGCGCGGCGCGCCCGCGACCCCCGAGGTGCGGGCCACCGACGGGATCAGCCTCGACGTGCGCGGCGGCGAGGTCTTCGGGCTGCTCGGACCCAACGGAGCGGGCAAGTCCACCCTGGTCCGCCAGCTGACCGGGCTGATGCGCCCCGACTCCGGCACCGTCGAGCTCCTCGGCCACGACCTCGTCCGCCACCCCGAGCGCGCCGCCCGCCTCCTCGCCTACCTCGGCCAGGAGTCCACCGCCCTCGACGAGCTGACCGTCGCCCTCGCCGCCGAGACCACCGGCCGGCTGCGCGGCCTCACCGCCGCCGACGCCCGCGCCGAGCGGGACGCCGTCCTCGACGAGCTGGGCCTCGGCGGGCTGGCCGGCCGGCCGCTCAGGAAGCTCTCCGGCGGCCAGCGGCGGCTCGCCTGCTTCGCCACCGCCCTCGTCGGCCACCGGCCCGTCCTCGTCCTCGACGAGCCCACCACCGGCATGGACCCGGTCGCCCGCCGCGCCGTCTGGGCCGCCGTCGACCGCCGCCGCGCCGAACACGGCACCACCGTCCTCCTCGTCACCCACAACGTCATCGAGGCCGAGACCGTCCTCGACCGGGTCGCCGTCCTCGACCGCGGCCGGGTGATCGCCTGCGACACCCCCGCCGGGCTCAAGGAGCGCGTCGCCGGCGAGGTCCGCGTCGAGCTGCTGTGGCGCGAGTCCGCCCCGCTCGGCCTCCCCGAGGTCGCCGCCCTGCGCGAGCTGGCCCAGGAGTCCGGCCGCCGCTGGGTCCTCCGGCTCGCCCCCGACGACGCCCGCGCGGCCGTCGCCGCGGTCACCGGGGGCGCCGCCTTCGCCGCCCTCGACGACTTCACCCTCGCCACGCCCAGCCTGGAGGACGTCTACCTCGCCCTCGGCGGCGCCGCCCGCGAAGGACTGGTGAAGGCATGAACCCCGCCCCCCGCACCACCGGCGCGGCCCCCCACGTACCGCACGCCACCTCCAGGAGCTGTCCGCGTTGAGCACCCTGCCCGCCGAGGCCCTGCCGGCCGGCGTGCCGGCCGCCCGGGTCCGAGACGCCGGGGAGGCCGCGCCCCTCGCCCCGGCCGCCCGGCTGCTGCCCTCCCTCGCCGCCGTCTACAAGGCGCAGCTCAGCCGGGCCCGGGTGGCCCGCATCCCGCTGCTCTTCGTCGCCACCTTCCAGTCCATCGGGATCATGATCCTGATGCGCGGGGTCGTCGACGGCGGCTCCGAGGCCCGCGCGGTCGTCGCCGGCTCCACCGTCCTCGTCGTCGCCTTCGTCGCCCTCAACCTGCTCGCCCAGTACTTCGGGCAGCTCAGGGCGGGCGGCGGCCTCGACCACTACGCCACCCTGCCGGTGCCGCCCGCCGCCGTGGTGCTCGGCGCCGCCGGCGCGTACGCCTCCTTCACCGTCCCCGGCACGCTCGTCACCGCCGTCACCGGCGCCGTCCTCTTCGGCCTGCCGCTCGGCCACCTGTGGCTGCTCGCCGCCGTCGTCCCGCTCTCCGGAGCCGCCCTCGCCGGGCTCGGCGCCGCCCTCGGGCTGCTCGCCCCCCGCCAGGAGCTGGCCACCCTCCTCGGCCAGCTCGGCATGTCCGCCGCGCTGCTCCTGGGCGTGCTCCCCGGCGAGCGGATGCCGCAGCCGATCGGCTGGGCGCGGGACCTGCTGCCCTCCACGTACGGCGTCGAGGCCCTGGCCCGCGCCTTCGACCCGCACCCGGACTGGGCGGCCGTCGTCCTCGACCTGGGGGTCTGCGGCGCCGTCGGCGTCCTGTCGCTGGCCGTCGCCACCTGGGCCTACCGCAGGGCCGCGGTCCGCTGAGGCGGGCCACGGGCACACCTGGCACGATGGCGGGGTGACCGCACCCCTGACGCCCTCCCAGCAGCCGCCGCACGATCCGTCGTGGCCCCCGCCGCCCCCGCCGCACCAGGGGCCGGCCGGCGACCCGATCACCGCGGCCGAGGTCGTCCAGGGCCTCGTGGTGACGGCCGCCTCCGCGGCCGCCGGGGCCGTGCTCGGCGCGCTCTGGGTGTGGCTGGCGCCCACGGTCCAGCTGATCTCCGACGGCAAGGGCGTCTATCTGCGGAACTCCGAGGGGGAGGCCGCGATCGGCGCCGACGGCACCTTCGTCCTCCTCGCCCTCGCCTTCGGCGCGGTCGCCGGGCTCGTGGTCTTCCTGGTCCGCCGCAAGGGCGGCGTGACGCTCGTCCTCGGCCTCGCGGCCGGCGGCGTGCTCGGTTCGCTGCTCGCCTGGTGGCTGGGGACCAAGCTGGGACCGACCTCGGACGTGGTCGCCCACGCCAAGGCCGTCGGACCCGAGGTCGTCTTCGACGCCCCGCTGAAGCTCCAGATGGGCGCCGCCGCGATGCTGGCCTGGCCGCTCGCCGCGATGGTCGTCCACCTGCTCCTGACCGGCGTCTTCGGGCCCCGCGACCCGGAGCAGGACTGGGACGCCCCCGGGCACTGACCCGCGGGGGTCAGCCGCGGCCGATCGGGGCCAGCACCGCCGAGGTGAGCGCGGCCAGGTCGGCGGGGGAGAGCTCGACCTCCAGGCCCCTCCGGCCCGCCGAGACGCAGATCGTGGCGTGGGCGGACGCCGAGGAGTCGAGCACCGTGCGCAGCCGCTTGCGCTGGCCCAGCGGCGAGATCCCGCCCCGGACGTAGCCGGTCGTCCGCTCGGCCGCCGCCGGGTCCGCCATCGCCGCCCGCTTGCCGCCCACCGCCGACGCCAGCGCCTTCAGGTCCAGCTGGCCGGCGACCGGCACCACCGCCACCGTCAGTTCCCCGTCGACGTCCGCCACCAGCGTCTTGAAGACCCGGTCGGGCGTGACGCCCAGCGCCTCCGCCGCCTCCTCGCCGTACGAGGGGGTCGCCGGGTCGTGCTCGTAGGCGTGCAGGGTGTACGCCGTGCCCGCCGCGGCCAGGGCCACCGTCGCCGGGGTGCCTCCGCCGTTCTTCTGCTTCTTCTTCGCCACGGGGCTTCCTCGGTTCCCTCGCTCCGTCAGTTCGGGTAGGTGGGCGCCTGGGTCAGCTCCACCGCCGGCAGCGACGGGAGGTGCCGCAGCACCGCCGTCTCCGCGCGCAGCAGCGCCAGCTCCTCGCGCAGCCGGGCCGTCGTGTCCGGCGCCTCCAGGAGCCGCTGCTTCGTGGGCACGTCCACCTGGGCCGCCGCGGCGACCAGGTACGACACCACCGACGGGTCGTCGGGCAGTTCCGTGGTCGTCAGCGACCGCTCCCGCGCCCCCGCCAGCCGCTTCTGGTAGGCGCGGAAGGCCCGCAGCACGCCCTCGGCCAGCGCCTCGGCCTCCTCGCCCGGCTTCTCCGGCAGCTCCTCGGTCCCGGCCGTCAGGAACGGGCCGCTCGCGTCCACGTCCCGCAGCCGCACCCGCGTGGTGCCGGTGACCATCACCTCGTACGAGCCGTCCCCCCGCTGCCGGATGCTCGCCGCGTCCGCGACGCACGCCACCGGGTGGAAGCTCTTGATCGGGTCCGGCCCGAAGCCCGCCGCCGGGCCCTTCTCGGGCAGCGCCGTCGGATCCGGCATGCCGGGCGCGGTGGGCGCGACCTCGTGCCCGTCCCGGATCGCGACCACGGCGAACCGCCGCGGCTCGGAGGCGTCGATGTCGAGCAGTGCGCGCATCATGGCGCGATACCGCTCCTCGAAGACGTTGAGGGGCAGCACGAGGCCGGGGAACAGCACCGCGTTGAGCGGGAAGAGGGGCAGGCGAGCGGTGGTCACAGCGGCCAGCCTAATGGCCGCGCGGACCGCTCCGTCCGGGGATTCCCCCAGCCCGCCCCCACAGCGCGGTCCGGCGCGCCAGCTCCGCCCGGGTCCGGTCCCGGGTGGCCAGGAACCGACGGAGCGGATCGTGGCCGCCGACGCCCCACGGGAAGGAGGTGGCGTACGGCCCCGTCCGGCCGAACTCGGCCAGCGCCTCCTCCCACCGCCCCCGCTCCACCAGCACGTACGCCAGCAGGTTCCGCGCCTCGGCCGGCCACGGGTCGCCCGCCGCGAACGCCGCCGACAGCTCCAGGCCCCGGTCCGCCGCCCGGTCGATCCGCGCGCCGTCCGCCGCCGGTCCCGCCGGCCGGTCCCGGCCCGCGCCCGGCAGCGGACGCAGCCCCTCGTAGGCGGCGCGCACCGGCAGGGCCCGCACCAGCGAGCCGGGCGCCGCGTCGTCGGCCGCCTGCTCCGCGAAGTCGTAGGCCGCCCGCTGCGAGCCGTACCACTGCGCCGACAGGTACTTCAGCGCCGCGACGTGGGAGCCGTAGTGGTGCGGGGAGCGGAGCAGCGCCTGCTCCCACAGGCCCTCGAAGACCGCGTGGCCCGCGTGCGCGCCGCGCGCGTGGTCGAGCGCCAGCCGCCACGGCACCGGGTCGCGCCCGGCGTCCTCCGTGAGCGGCCGCAGCAGCGGGTCCAGCTCGCGCAGCCGCTCCGCCCGGGCCGGTGACTCCCAGGCCCGGCGGACCGCGAGCTGCGCGGCCACCAGCAGGGCGTCGGGGTCCCCCGGCGCGGCCTCCAGCCACCGGTCCAGCCACTCGCCCCGGCTGTACGCGAAGGTTGCGAGCCGTCCCACATAGCGGTCCCGGTCCTCCCACTCCCCGGCGTCCCGCGTGGTGGCGAGCAGCTTGGCCGCGGGCTCCGGGTCGCCGAGCGCGGCGGCCACCAGGGCGGGCGCCAGCCGCCCGTCCGGGGCGTCGAGCAGCACGTCGTCGTCCGGCGTCAGCCCCGCGGCGAGGCGCGGGGCGTGCCGGGCCGAACGGGCGGTGCGGACCAGGGCGCGGAAGAAGGACATGGCAGGACGTATCTTCCCACCGGGGGACCCTCCGGGCCCGCCCCGCCGGCCTCCCTTCACCCGGATCTCACCCGGTCTCCCCCCGGCCGTCACGCCGTCCGCCCGGGGGAGCGGCTCACCCCCTCCGCAGCAGGCGGGTGGCGCCCGCCGCCACCGTGGTGGCCAGGATCCAGCCGAGCAGGATCAGCACCGCAGCCGCCCACTGCCAGCCGCCCTCCAGGCGCCAGTAGCCGTCCTGGCCGAGCGTGATCACCGGCAGCAGCAGGTCCAGGGCGTACAGCGTGCCGTTCCACGCCGGGCCCTCGCCCTCCTTGATCGGCACCGGTTCGTACCGCGAGAAGGCCAGCGTGCCCGCCGCCCACAGCACCGCCATCCACAGCGCCGCCCGGCCCGGCCGGTAGCCGTACGCCACCGTCCAGTCCTGGACGTACCCCCACAGCTTCCCGGCGATCGGCAGCGTCTCGCGTCTGCGCCGCTGCTTGGCGAGCAGCACCTCCCGGGCGTCCTCGTCCTCCCCGCTGGCGCGGAGCACGGCCGCCAGCCGCTCGTACGGCTCCGGGGCGTACTCCGGCGTCGCCGCCGCCACCCAGGCCAGCCGCCGGGCCAGCGGGAAGTGGCCGTACGGCACCAGGTTCTCGTAGACGAAGCCGCTCATCGCCAGCCCGCCCGGGTCGGGCCAGCTGGTCGACAGGTCGATCAGCGTCACCACCTTCGCGCCGTTCAGCACCACCCGGCCCTCCTCGGGCCGCTCGCCGTTGAACCTCAGCTCCGGGGTGACGATCCGGCGCAGCGACAGCTCCTCCCGGCGCGCCCCGCTCAGCAGGAAGCGGGCGTGGTTGAGGTCCACCGCGTCGCCGAAGCGGCCGTCGTCCAGCCGCACCCCGCCGTGGAACTCGGCCGGCTTGCGCCGGGCGTCCCGCACCGGCGTCACGCCGTAGGGCGGGGTCGCCGTGGACTGGCCGCCGCCCTCGTAGACCCAGGCCGCGTTGAGGTACAGGGTCCGCTCCACCGACAGCTGCGGGGCGTTCAGCGCGCGCCGGCCCCGGTCCCCGCGCAGCACGCTGCCCCGCAGGCTGAGCGAGACCCCGACCTTCGCCCCGCGCAGACTGAACTCGCCGTGCGTCTCGATCAGCTCGGCCTGGAGGTCCTGCGCCACCACCATGCCGTCCGCCGTGACCGCCCGGCCGCGCCCGTCCGGCCACACCTGGATCTGGTTGATCAGCAGGTCCGTGCCGATCTGCGCGTCCGTCAGCCGGATGCCCCGCCGCACCCGGCAGCGCGGCAGGTGCAGGTCGCCCTCCGTGTGCAGCCGGGCCGCCTCCAGGCGGGGGAGCGCGCAGCCGACCATCCGCAGCGTGCCGAAGCGGGCCTCGGGCAGCGCCACCTCGTCGTCGAAGCGGCAGTCGTGCAGCTCCACGTAGGGCGCCACGGTCCCGCCGGCCAGGCCCAGCACGCCGGTGATCCGCACCCCGCGCAGCTTCAGCGCGGCCACCCGGCCCGACCGGGCCGGCGGCCCGTCGAGCAGCAGCGCCGCCACCACGTCGGCGCGCACGCTCCGCTCCGGCCCCCACGGCACCTCCCCGAACGGGTCGTCCCGCTCCGGCACCCCCTCCGTCAGATCACAGGTCCTGCCGATCCGGAACGCCTGCCACATGGCCGTCTCAGGTCCCGTGAGACCGTCCGGCATTCCGTCCTCGTGCGGCTCGGTCACTGCCGCCCCCTCGCTCTCCCCGATGCGCTCCCACCACTCCGCTTGCCGGGAGTCGTGGATTCGTACAGTCGTTCTTCCCGCACTGTGACGGGCTGAACGCTAACGGTCAGGAGTGGCGAGGAGACGCCACAGTGGCGTGTATCAACGGGTAGCAAGCCACGTATCAGCCAGTGATACGGACGTCCGGGGCCGGAGGGCCGTCTGCGAGAATTGACCCGTGATCTCTCGAATCGATCTGCGCGGCGAGGCCCTCCCCGAGGGTTCCGCCCTGCGCGACCTGCTGCCCCGTGCCGAGTTCGACGTGGAAGCCGCCCTGGAGAAGGTGCGGCCGATCTGCGAGGACGTACGGCATCATGGCGCGGCCGCGGTGATCGAGTACGGCGAGAAATTCGACGGCGTCCGGCTCCGGGGCCTGCGCGTCCCCGCCGGGACGCTCGCCCGCGCCCTGGAGGAGCTCGACCCGGCCGTCCGGGCCGCCCTGGAGGAGTCCATCCGGCGCGCCCGCCTGGTCCACCGCGACCAGCGCCGCACCACCCACACCACCCAGGTCGTGCCCGGCGGCACGGTCACCGAGAAGTGGATCCCCGTCGACCGCGTCGGCCTCTACGTGCCGGGCGGCCGCGCCGTCTACCCGTCCTCCGTCGTGATGAACGTCGTCCCGGCCCAGGAGGCCGGCGTCGAGGGCATCGCGGTCTCCTCCCCGCCGCAGAAGGAGTTCGACGGCCTGCCGCACCCGACGATCCTGGCCGCCTGCGCCCTCCTCGGCGTCGACGAGGTGTACGCCGCCGGCGGCGCCCAGGCCATCGCCATGTTCGCCTACGGCACCGAGGCCATCGGCGACGAGCCCGGCTGCGCCCCCGTCGACCTGGTCACCGGCCCCGGCAACATCTACGTCGCCGCAGCCAAGCGCCTCCTCAAGGGCCGCATCGGCATCGACGCCGAGGCCGGCCCCACCGAGATCGCGGTCCTCGCCGACGCCACCGCCGACCCGGTGCACGTCGCCGCCGACCTCATCAGCCAGGCCGAGCACGACCCGATGGCCGCCTCCGTCCTCGTCACCGACTCGGAGGAGCTGGCCACGGCCGTCGAGGCCGAGCTGAAGGCCCAGGTCGCCGTCGCCCGGCACGTCGACGACCGGATCGCCCCGGCCCTGGCCGGCAAGCAGTCCGCGATCGTCCTCGTCACCGACCTGGAGGACGGCCTCAAGGTCGTCGACGCCTACGGCGCCGAGCACCTGGAGATCCAGACCGCCGACGCCGCCGCCCTCGCCGACCGGGTCCGCAACGCGGGCGCGGTCTTCGTCGGCCCCTGGGCGCCGGTCTCCCTCGGCGACTACTGCGCCGGCTCCAACCACGTCCTGCCCACCGGCGGCTGCGCCTGCCACTCCTCGGGCCTCTCCGTGCAGTCCTTCCTGCGCGGGGTGCACATCGTGGACTACACGCGCGACGCGCTCGCCGACGTGGCCCACCACGTGGTCACCCTCGCCGAGGCCGAGGACCTCCCGGCCCACGGCGCCGCGATCAAGGCCAGGTTCGGCTGGAAGGTTCCGGAGGGCAAGTGAGCGACCAGAACGACACCATCGGGATCGACGACCTGCCGATCCGCGAGGAGCTGAAGGGCCAGTCGCCCTACGGCGCCCCCCAGCTCGACGTGCCCGTCCAGCTGAACACCAACGAGAACCCCTACCCGCTGCCCGAGCCCCTGGTGGCCCGGATCGCGGAGCGGGTCGCCGAGGCCGCCCGCGGCCTCAACCGCTACCCCGACCGGGACGCGGTGGAGCTCCGCACCGAGCTGGCCCGCTACCTCACCCGCACCGGCGGGCACCCGGTGGCCGTGGAGAACGTGTGGGCCGCCAACGGCTCCAACGAGGTCCTCCAGCAACTGCTCCAGACCTTCGGCGGCCCGGGCCGCACCGCGATCGGCTTCGAGCCCTCGTACTCGATGCACGCCCTGATCGCCCGCGGCACCGGCACCGGCTGGATCTCCGGCCCGCGCAACGAGGACTTCACCATCGACGTCGAGGCCGCCGAGGCGGCCGTCGCCGCGCACCGGCCCGACGTCGTCTTCGTCACCTCGCCCAACAACCCCACCGGCACCGCCGTCGAGGCCGGGGTCGTGGAGCGGCTGTACGAGGCCGCCCAGGCCGCCAAGCCCTCGCTGGTCGTGGTGGACGAGGCGTACGTGGAGTTCAGCCACCGGGACTCGCTGCTGCCCCTCCTGGAGGGCCGGCCGCACCTGGTGGTCTCCCGGACCATGTCCAAGGCCTTCGGCGCCGCCGGACTCCGCCTCGGCTACCTCGCCGCCCACCCGGCCGTGGTCGACGCCGTGCAGCTGGTCCGCCTGCCGTACCACCTCTCCGCCGTCACCCAGGCCACCGCGCTCGCCGCCCTGGAGCACACCGACACCCTCCTCGGGTACGTCGAACAGCTCAAGACCGAGCGCGACCGGCTGGTCGCCGAGCTGCGCGCGACCGGCTACGAGGTCACCGAGTCCGACGCCAACTTCGTCCAGTTCGGCCGCTTCGACGGAGCCGAGGGCTCCCACGCGGCCTGGCGGAGGATCCTCGACCAGGGCGTCCTGGTCCGGGACAACGGCGTACCGGGCTGGCTGCGGGTCACCGCCGGCACCCCCGAAGAGAACGACGCGTTCCTCGACGCGGTTCGTCAGCTGAAGAAGGAGCAGAACGCATGAGCCGCGTAGGCCGCGTGGAGCGCACCACCAAGGAGACGTCCGTCGTCGTCGAGATCGACCTCGACGGCACCGGAAAGGTCGACGTGTCGACCGGGGTCGGCTTCTACGACCACATGCTGGACCAGCTGGGCCGCCACGGTCTGTTCGACCTGACCGTGAAGACCGACGGCGACCTCCACATCGACTCGCACCACACCATCGAGGACACCGCCCTCGCGCTGGGCGCCGCCTTCAAGCAGGCCCTCGGCGACAAGGTCGGCATCTACCGCTTCGGCAACTGCACGGTCCCGCTCGACGAGTCCCTCGCCCAGGTCACCGTCGACCTCTCCGGCCGCCCCTACCTCGTGCACACCGAGCCCGAGAACATGGCGCCCATGATCGGCTCCTACGACACCACCATGACGCGGCACATCCTGGAGTCCTTCGTGGCCCAGGCGCAGATCGCCCTGCACGTCCACGTGCCGTACGGGCGCAACGCCCACCACATCGTGGAGTGCCAGTTCAAGGCGCTCGCCCGCGCCCTGCGCTACGCCTCCGAGCGGGATCCCCGCGCCGCCGGAATCCTCCCCTCCACGAAGGGCGCGCTGTAATCGTGACCGGTCTCTCCACCATCCTGATCGTCGTCGGGCTCTTCCTGCTCGGCGGCATCTACTCCTTCGTCAAGCAGCAGATGCCCAAGGGCGTCATCGTGCTGCTCTCCGTCGGCGCGGTGATGTGCCTCGCCGCCGGCGTCATGCGGCTGGACGTGTGGGCATGACGGGCGGCACGGGCAACGGCAAGAAGGTCGTCGTCTTCGACTACGGCTTCGGCAACGTCCGCTCCGCCGAGCGCGCGCTCGCCCGGGTCGGCGCCGACGTCGAGATCACCCGCGACTACGAGAAGGCGATGAACGCCGACGGACTCCTCGTCCCCGGCGTCGGCGCCTTCTCCGCCTGCATGAAGGGGCTCAAGGAGGCCCGCGGCGACTGGATCGTCGGCCGCCGCCTCTCCGGCGGCCGCCCCGTCATGGGCATCTGCGTCGGCATGCAGATCCTCTTCGAGCGCGGCATCGAGCACGGCGTCGAGAGCGAGGGCCTCGACGAGTGGCCCGGCGCGGTCGAGCCGCTCCGGGCCCCCGTCGTGCCCCACATGGGCTGGAACACCGTCGACGCGCCCGCCGACAGCGAGCTGTTCGCCGGCCTCGACGCCGACGCCCGCTTCTACTTCGTGCACTCCTACGCGGTGCGCGAGTGGACGCTGGAGGTCGGCAACAAGAACATCCGCGCCCCCAAGGTCACCTGGGCCACCCACGGCGAGCCCTTCGTCGCCGCCGTGGAGAACGGGGCCCTGTGGGCCACCCAGTTCCACCCCGAGAAGTCCGGCGACGCCGGAGCCCAGCTCCTCACCAACTGGATCGGAACCCTGTGAGCACTCTGGAACTCCTCCCCGCCGTCGACGTCCGCGACGGCCAGGCCGTCCGGCTCGTGCACGGCGAGTCCGGCAGCGAGACCTCCTACGGCTCCCCGCTGGAGGCCGCCCTCTCCTGGCAGCGCTCCGGCGCCGAGTGGCTCCACCTCGTCGACCTGGACGCCGCCTTCGGCACCGGCGACAACCGCGAGCTGGTCCGCCGGATCACCGAGGCCATGGACATCAAGGTCGAGCTGTCCGGCGGCATCCGGGACGACGCCTCGCTCGCCGCGGCCCTCGCCACCGGCTGCACCCGGGTCAACCTCGGCACCGCCGCCCTGGAGACCCCCGAGTGGGTCGCCAAGGTCATCGCCGAGCACGGCGACAAGATCGCCGTCGGCCTCGACGTGCGCGGCACCACCCTCAAGGGCCGCGGCTGGACCAGCGAGGGCGGCGACCTCTACGAGACGCTCGCCCGCCTCGACTCCGAGGGCTGCGCCCGCTACGTCGTCACCGACATCGGCCGCGACGGCACCCTCACCGGCCCGAACACCGAGCTCCTGAAGAACGTCTGCGCGGCCACCGACAAGCCCGTCGTCGCCTCCGGCGGCGTCTCCTCCCTGGACGACCTGCGCGTCCTGGCCGGTCTCACCGGGCTGGGCGTCGAGGGCGCGATCGTCGGCAAGGCGCTCTACGCCGGGGCGTTCACGCTGGAAGAGGCGCTGGAGGCGGTGGCCGCCGTATGACCGATTCCGTGCGCAAGGTCGTCACCGGCGCCCCCTGGGAGGAGACCTTCGGCTACTCCCGCGCGGTCGAGCTGCCCAACGGCACCGTCCTCGTCTCCGGCTGCACCTCGGTGGTCGACGGCGAGATCGCCGACGGCGGCCCGTACGAGCAGGCCGTCAACTCCTTCGGCGTCGCCCTCGCCGCGCTGAAGCAGCTGGGTCTCGGCGCCGAGCACGTCGTCCGCACCCGCATGTACCTCACCCACGCGCGGGACGTGGACGAGGTGGGCCGCGCCCACAAGGAGCTGTTCGACGCGGTCCGCCCGGCCGCCTCGATGATCATCGTCTCCGGCTTCGTCGACCCCCGCCTGGTGGTCGAGGTCGAGGTCGAGGCGTACAGGAGTGATGCGGCATGAGCCTCGCCGTACGCGTGATCCCCTGCCTGGACGTGGACAACGGCCGGGTCGTCAAGGGCGTCAACTTCCAGAACCTGCGGGACGCCGGCGACCCCGTCGAGATGGCCAAGCTGTACGACGCCGAGGGCGCCGACGAGCTGACCTTCCTCGACATCACCGCCTCCTCCGGCAACCGCGAGACCACCTACGACGTGGTGCGCCGCACCGCCGAGCAGGTCTTCATCCCGCTCACCGTCGGCGGCGGCGTCCGCTCGGCGGAGGACGTCGACAGGCTGCTGCGGGCCGGTGCGGACAAGGTCGGCGTCAACACCGCCGCCATCGCCCGCCCCGAGCTGATCCAGGAGATCGCGGAGCGCTTCGGCCGCCAGGTCCTCGTGCTGTCCGTGGACGCCCGCCGTACGGCCTCCGGCTCCTTCGAGGTCACCACCCACGGCGGCCGCAAGGGCACCGGCATCGACGCCGTCGAGTGGGCCCACCGCGCCGCCGAGCTGGGCGCGGGGGAGATCCTGCTCAACTCGATGGACGCGGACGGCACCAAGGACGGCTACGACACCGAGATGATCGCGGCCGTGCGCAAGCACGTGACCGTCCCGGTCATCGCCTCCGGCGGCGCCGGGAAGCTCGCCGACTTCGCGCCGGCCGTCGCGGTCGGCGCGGACGCGGTGCTCGCCGCCTCCGTCTTCCACTTCGGCGACCTGCGGATCGGCGAGGTCAAGGGCGCGCTGCGGGAAGCGGGGCACGCGGTCCGCTGAGGCGTCGTTCCGCTTGAGGGAAGGGCCCCCTCGGGGGCCCTTTTCGCCGACCAGATGCGAAAGGAAACTTGCGCAATATTCATTGTGCAAGTTTTCTTTCGCATCTACGGTCGTGGACATGACCTCGCAGGAGAACCGTCGGATCACCGACCTCGGCACCCTCAAGGCGATCGCGCACCCCCTGCGCATGCGCCTCTACCGGAACCTCTTCGTCGCCCGCACCGCCACCGCCTCCCAGCTCGCCGAGCAGGTCGACGAAGCCGTCTCGCTCGTCAGCTACCACCTGCGCAAGCTCGCCGAGCACGGCCTCATCGAAGAGGCCGAGGCCCAGTCCAGCGACGGCCGGGAGCGCTGGTGGCGCCCCAGCTCGTACGGCGTCACCATCCGCGACGAGGACGTCAGGGACACCCCCGAACTGGCCGCCGCGAGCGACGCGGTCGGCCGCACCGTCAACGAGCAGCGCGCCGAACTCCACCGCCGCTTCCTGGACGAGCGCCTCACCTGGTCCGCCGCCTGGCGCTCCGCCTCGATCAGCTCCGAATGGCTGCCCCGCCTCACCGCCGCCGAACTCGCCGCGCTCAACGAGGAGCTGGACGCCGTCTGCGAGAAGTACGACCGCATCGCCCGCGCCGCCGAGGCCGCCGGCGACACCGAGGGCCGCGAGAACGTCGCCGTCCACCTCCACGGCTTCCCCTACCGGCCGTGACCGCCGTCATCGAGGCCCGCCCCGCCCACCGCAGCCCCCAGGTCCTGCGCTGGCTCGGCGCCTACACCGCCTCCACCCTCGGCGACAGCGTCTTCTACCTGGCCCTCTCCTGGGCCGCCGTCAGCGGCGGCAGCCCCGCCCAGGCCGGGCTCGTCATGGCCGTCGCGGCCGTGCCCCGCGCGCTGCTCATGCTCTTCGGCGGAGTGATCGCCGACCGGCTCGGCCCGCGCCGGGTCGTCATCGCCTCCGACGCCGTCCGCTGCCTGGTCACCCTCGGCCTCGCCGCGACCCTCTTCCTCGCCTCGCCCGGCCCGGGGGCGCTCGCCGCCGTCGCCCTCGTCTTCGGCACCGTCGACGCCCTCTTCCTGCCGGCCGTCGGCGCCCTGCCGCCCCGCGTCGCCGACCGCGACCAGCTCGCCCGCGTCCAGGGCATGCGCGGCCTCGCCCACCGGACGGGCGCCATCGTCGGCGCCCCGCTCGGCGGCCTCGCCGTCGCCGTCGGCGGCACCGCGAGCGCCTTCGCCGTCGCCGGCGCCCTCTTCGCGCTCTCCCTGCCCCTGCTCGCCGCGCTCCGGCTCCGCCCGCTGCCCCGGGAGGAGGAGACCCGCGACGGCACCGCCCCGCGCGGCCTCGCCGACGGCCTGCGCTACCTCCGCGGCCACCGGGTGCTCGGCCCGCTGATGATCGTCGTGCTCCTCAGCGACCTCGGCTTCGTCGGCCCCCTCAACGTCGGCCTCGCCGTTCTCGCCGAACAGCGCGGCTGGGGCGCCTCCGGCATCGGCTGGGTCCTCGCCGGCTTCGGCGTCGGGGCGGGCGGCGCCTCCCTGCTGCTGACCGTCAAGGGGCACGTGCCCAGGACCGGGCTCGTCATGGGCTGGACCATGGTGATCGGCGCCGTGTCGATCGGCGCGCTCGGCCACCTGCCCCAGCTCGCCCCCGCCGTCGCCGTGGCCCTCTCCATCGGCCTGTTCGCCGGCCTCTCCGGAGCCCTGTGCAACGCCCTGATCCAGACCGAGTGCGACCCCGCGTACCTCGGCCGGGTGAGCGCCGTCGCCAGTCTCGGCAGCCTCGGCATCGCCCCGCTGAGCTTCCCGCTCACCGGCGCCGCCATCGGCACCTGGGGCTCCGGCCCGGTCTTCGTCGTCAGCGCCGCGGTCTGCGCCCTCTCCGGCGGGTACGCCCTCGCGGTCCGCGCCGTCCGCCGCGCCGAACTGCCCCGTTAGCTCAGATCCCCAGCTGCTTCGTCGTGCTCAGCAGCTCGATCGCGTCCGGGTCGCCCTCCACGCCCACCTTCGCCACCTCCGTACGCCCGTACAGGTACATCGTCAGCTCGCCCGGCTCCCCGGAGACCGTCACCACCGGGGTCCCCTTGTGGGCGACGACCGTCTGGCCGTTCGGACGGCGCAGCACCAGGCCGACCGGTGCCTTGCGGGCCAGCAGCCGGGCGCCCTTCTCCAGGCGGGACCAGAGGGCGTCCGCGAAGACCGGGTCCAGCTCCCGCGCCGACCAGCCGGACTGGGCCCGCCGGACGTCCTCGGCGTGGACGTAGAACTCGACGACGTTCGCCCCCTCGTCCACCTGCTTGACCGCGAACGGGGAGAAGCGCGGCGGCCCCGTGCGGACGAGCTGGAGCAGCTCCTCGTACGGCTTCGCGGCGAACTCGTCCTGCACCCGCTGGAGCCGCTCCCGCAGCGCCGGCACGAGCGTCCCGGCCGCCGCGTCCGGCCGGCGCTCCCGCACCACCACGTGCGCCGCCAGGTCCCTCGTCCGCCAGCCCTCGCACAGCGTCGCGGCGTCCGGACCGGCCGCCTCCAACAGATCAGCGAGCAGAAGCCGTTCACGTTTGGCATGGGTCGACATGCCCGCCAGCGTACGACCGCGCCGCGCCGTCCGCCCAGTGGACGCCCCGCCGGACACGCCCGCGCGCCACGGCACAATGGCGCCATGAGCAGCACGCCCCGGACCCCCAGCGACCTCGACCCGGCCGTCGCGGCCCGCCTCAAGCGCAGTCCCGACGGCCTGGTCCCCGCCATCGCCCAGCAGTACGACACCGGCGAGGTGCTCATGCTCGGCTGGATGGACGACGAGGCCCTCCACCGCACCCTCACCACCGGCCGCTGCACCTACTGGTCCCGCAGCCGGAACGAGTACTGGGTCAAGGGCGACACCTCCGGGCACGTCCAGCACGTCAAGTCCGTCGCCCTCGACTGCGACGCCGACACGCTCCTCGTCAAGGTCGACCAGGTCGGCGCCGCCTGCCACACCGGCACCCGGACCTGCTTCGACGCCGACGTGCTCCTGCCCCCCGCGGGGCTCCCCGCATCCGAGTAGGGTCTGGCGCCATGGATCTCGAGACCTTCCGCAAGCTGGCGGCCGACCGCCGCGTCATCCCCGTCAGCCGCAGGCTCCTCGCGGACGGCGACACCCCGGTCGGGCTCTACCGCAAGCTCGCCGCCGAACGTCCCGGCACCTTCCTCCTCGAATCCGCGGAGAACGGCCGCAGCTGGTCCCGCTACTCCTTCGTCGGCGTCCGCAGCGACGCCACCCTCACCGTGAAGGACGGCGAGGCGCACTGGCTCGGCACCCCGCCGGTCGGCGTCCCCACGGACGGCGACCCGCTCGCCGCCCTGCGCGCCACCGTCGAGGCCCTCCACACCCCGCGCGACCTGGCCGGCGGCCTGCCGCCGTTCACCGGCGGCATGGTCGGCTACCTCGGCTACGACATCGTCCGGCGCCTGGAGCGGATCGGCGACTCCACCCGCGACGACCTGGAGCTCCCCGAG
Organism: Streptomyces sp. NPDC014656; assembly: GCF_043084305.1. Lineage (NCBI taxonomy): Bacteria > Bacillati > Actinomycetota > Actinomycetes > Kitasatosporales > Streptomycetaceae > Streptomyces > Streptomyces sp. NPDC014656. The sequence goes on along the minus strand of NZ_JBIBZN010000004.1, from coordinate 243,510 downwards.
CTCACCATGCTGCTCACCAGCGACCTCGCCGTCCTCGACCACTGGGACGGCTCGGTCCTCCTGATCGCCAACGCGATCAACCACAACGACCTGGAGACCGGAGTCGACGAGGCGTACGCGCACGCCGTCGCCCGCCTCGACGCGATGGAGGCCGACCTGGCCCGCCCCGTCGCCACCACCCCCGTCGCCCTCCCGGCCTCCGAGCTGCCCGCGTACTCGGCGCTCTGGGGCGGCCCGGCGTACCAGGACGCCGTCGAGGACGTCAAGGAGCGGATCCGGGCCGGCGAGGCCTTCCAGGTGGTGCCCTCGCAGCGCTTCGAGACCCCCTGCGCCGCCTCCGCCCTCGACGTCTACCGGGTCCTGCGGGCCACCAACCCGTCCCCGTACATGTACCTCTTCCGCTTCGAGAACGGCTTCGACGTCGTCGGCTCCAGCCCCGAGGCCCTTGTCAAGGTCGAGGACGGGCAGGCGATGCTCCACCCCATCGCCGGCACCCGGCACCGCGGCGCCACCCCGCAGGAGGACCACGACCTCGCCGAGGAGCTGCTCGCCGACCCCAAGGAGCGCGCCGAGCACCTCATGCTGGTCGACCTCGGCCGCAACGACCTCGGCCGGGTCTGCGCGCCCGGCTCCGTCGAGGTCGTCGACTTCATGTCGATCGAGCGGTACTCCCACGTCATGCACATCGTCTCCACCGTCACCGGCCGGGTCGCCGAGGGGAAGACCGCCTTCGACGTCCTCACCGCCTGCTTCCCCGCCGGCACCCTCTCCGGCGCGCCCAAGCCCCGCGCGATGCAGATCATCGAGGAGCTGGAGCCCTCCCGGCGCGGCCTGTACGGCGGGTGTGTCGGTTATCTCGACTTCGCCGGCGACTCCGACACCGCCATCGCCATCCGCACCGCCCTGCTCCGCGACGGCACCGCGTACGTCCAGGCCGGAGCGGGTGTCGTCGCCGACTCCGACCCGGCCGCCGAGGACGCCGAGTGCCGCAACAAGGCCGCCGCCGTGCTCCGCGCCGTCCACACCGCCAACCGGATGAAAGGTTCACCGAGGCCGTAGGGGATAGTGGGTACGTGAGCGCCGTACCCGTACCCCAGCCCCGGGCCGCCCGCGCGGCCGTCCCCTCCGGCGGTCGGCGGAGCCTCGCCCTCGCCCTGCTCCTCGGTGCCCTCGGGGCCACCGTCGTACTGCTCTCCGCCGGCCAGATCTGGGCCGAGGGCACCGCGTCGGTCGCCGGGGGCACCGTCGCCGTCGAGGCCGACGGCGGCACCGTCACCGGCGTGCCGACCGCCCTCGCGATCGTCGGCCTCGCCGCCCTCGTCGCCGTCTTCGCCGTGCGCCGCGCCGGCCGCACCCTCGTCGCCGGGCTCCTCGCCCTCAGCGGCGCGGGCGCCGCCCTCGCGGCCTTCCTCGGCGCCTCCGACAGCGCCGCCCTCGACGCCGAGGCCGCCCGGATCAGCGGCGACACCGCCGCCGCCGTCGCCGGCCTCACCCACACGGCCTGGCCGTACGTGGCCGCCGCCGGCGCCCTGCTCATCCTCCTCGCCGGCCTCTTCGCCCTCCGCTACGGCAAGAGCTGGCCCGCGATGGGCGGCCGCTACGAGCGCTCCGGAGCGCCCCGCCCGGCGCGCCGCCCCGCCGCCGGCGACCCCGACCGGCCCGAGGACCTGTGGAAGGCGCTCGACCGCGGCGAGGACCCGACGCACGACGCGTGATCGTCCGGGACCCCCCGAGTCACCTCCGCGGGGTCATGTGCGGAAGAATGAGGCCGTCATCACCTGACGGCCGTCGTCTTCGACGTCACCACCGAGCAACATCTACGAGGAGCAACTCATGGCGGGCAGCGCCCACGGACACACCCCGGCCGCCTGGACCGGTGTCATCATCTCCTTCATCGGCTTCTGCATCGCCGGAGTCTTCATGGTGGCGGCGAACGTGGCCGGCTTCTGGGCCGGCATCGGCGTCATCCTCCTCGGCGGTGTCGTCGGCGGCGCGATGAAGATCGCCGGCCTCGGCATGCCGAAGGACTCCCAGGCCGTCGTCGCGGCCCGCGAGACCGCGAGCGCCGCGGCCCGCGCCCGCGCCTGACCCCGGTCGGGTCGTCCGGATCCTGAGGTCCGCCGCGTGACGCGCGCGGACCCGAGAACCACTCGAACGGCGCAGTCCGGCACGTCCGGACTGCGCCGTCGTGCGTCCCGGTGCGCCCCGGGCGACAATCGCGGCGTGACCGCCGAGCCGACGCCGCAGACCGCCCCGCCCGCACCGCCCCGTCCCCCGGGCCTCCGGGAGGCCGAGGAGTTCCGCCGCCGCCCCCTCGGACGCCGGCTGCTCGCCCCGCTCGCCACCCTCGCCGGAACCGGCGCCGCCTTCGCGTACGTCGCCGCCGTCGACCCCAACGAACCCGGCCACTACCCCGTCTGCCCGCTGCTCCGCTTCACCGGCCTGTACTGCCCCGGCTGCGGCGGCCTGCGCAGCGCCCACGCCGTCGCCCACGGCGACCTCGCGACCGCCCTCGGTGCCAACGCCCTCGCCGTCGCCGGCTACGCCGTCTGCGCGGTCCTCATGGCGGTGTGGCTGGTCCACGCCGTCCGCGGCACGCCGACCCGGGTCGCCCCGAAGCCGGCCTGGTGGTGGGCGATCGGCGCGCTGACCGCCCTGTTCACGGTGGTCAGGAACCTTCCGTCCGGCTCGGGACTGGCACCCTAGAAGTCCCAGCAGTTGGGACGCCGCGCCGCTCGATGCGGACCGGAAGGCCACCTGCGGATACCATCGACATGGCTGAACCGTGTTCATCAGGTTCCCGTGGAACCGTCACCGTCCCGGAAGGGGGCCTCTCGCGTGAGTGTGCTCGACGAGATCATCGAAGGCGTGCGCGCCGACCTCGCAGAGCGGCAGGCGCGGGTCTCCCTCGACGAGCTCAAGGAACGGGCCGCCAAGGCCCCGCAGGCCAAGGACGGGGTCGCCGCACTGCGCGGCGACGGCGTCACGGTGATCTGCGAGGTCAAGCGGTCGAGCCCGTCCAAGGGAGCCCTCGCGGCCATCGCCGACCCGGCCGGCCTCGCCGCCGACTACGAGGCGGGCGGCGCCGCCGTCATCTCCGTCCTCACCGAGCAGCGCCGCTTCGGCGGCTCGCTCGCCGACCTGGAGGCCGTGCGCGCCCGGGTCGACATCCCGGTCCTGCGCAAGGACTTCATCGTCACCGCCTACCAGCTCTGGGAGGCCCGGGCGTACGGAGCGGATCTCGCGCTCCTCATCGTCGCCGCCCTGGAGCAGGAGGCCCTCGTCTCCCTCATCGAGCGCGCCGAGTCCATCGGGCTCACCCCGCTCGTCGAGGTCCACGACGAGGAGGAGGTGGAGCGCGCGGTCGACGCCGGCGCCCGGATCATCGGCGTCAACGCCCGCAACCTCAAGACCCTCCAGGTCGACCGCTCCACCTTCGAGCGCGTCGCCCCTGAGATCCCGGCCGGCATCGTCAAGGTCGCCGAGTCCGGCGTCCGCGGCCCGCACGACCTGATCGCGTACGCCAACGCCGGCGCCGACGCGGTCCTGGTCGGCGAGTCCCTGGTCACCGGCCGCGACCCGAAGACCGCCGTCGCCGACCTGGTCGCCGCCGGCGCCCACCCGGCCCTGCGGCACGGCCGGAGCTGACCCCGCCGTGACCCCTCGCCGCGCCGTGCCGACCGCCCCGGGCTCCGCAGCCCAGGGGCCCGTCGGCCTGCGCGCGGTCGCCGTCGCGGCCCACGCCCGCCTGGCCCGGGGCTGCCGGCCCCGGGGCTGCCGGGCGCCCGCCCGCCGTGTCCACGGCCGCCGGGTCCGCCACTGCATCGGCTCCGAGCCGGGCACGGTCCCGGGCATGCGATGGCGCGCCCGTCCTACGCGCGCGTACCTCTGACGGAGCCCCGGCGGGCTGCGCCCGCGCCGCCGTTTCGTCGTGGGCGGTCGTTCCGCTGGGGCGGAACGGGTGGGCACGACGGAACGGCACCGTCGGCGGGTGCCTCCGCCTCCGCGCCTGAACCCGCACCGGTACGGCCTCGTACCTAAGGTGCGGGTCCAGGCCCGGAAAGCCTTGGCCCGGCAGGGGTGCCGTCGCCGTCCCTGTGCCCACCCGTCTCGCCCTGCGGGACGCCTGCCCACAGGGCCGTCGGCCACGCCGCGCGCGTACGAAGCGAGTCACGTCCTTTCACGACCGCATCGCCCCGCGAGGAGCAGCATCCGTATGACCAGCGAGTTCTTCATCCCGGACCCGGAGGGCCAGGTCCCGTCTGCCGAGGGCTACTTCGGCGACTTCGGCGGCAAGTTCATCCCCGAGGCCCTCGTCGCCGCCGTCGACGAGGTCGCCGTCGAGTACGAGAAGGCCAAGAACGACCCCGAGTTCGCCCGCGAGCTCGGCGACCTCATGGCCAACTACACCGGCCGCCCCAGCGCCCTCACCGAGGTGCCCCGCTTCGCCGAGCACGCCGGCGGCGCCCGGATCTTCCTCAAGCGCGAGGACCTGAACCACACCGGCTCGCACAAGATCAACAACGTGCTCGGCCAGGCCCTGCTCACCAAGCGCATGGGCAAGACCCGGGTCATCGCCGAGACCGGCGCCGGCCAGCACGGCGTCGCCACCGCCACCGCCTGCGCCCTCTTCGGCCTCGAATGCACCATCTACATGGGCGAGGTCGACACCCGGCGCCAGGCCCTCAACGTGGCCCGGATGCGGATGCTCGGCGCCGAGGTCATCGCCGTGACGTCCGGCAGCCGCACCCTCAAGGACGCCATCAACGAGGCCTTCCGCGACTGGGTCGCCAACGTCGACCGGACGCACTACCTCTTCGGCACGGTCGCCGGACCGCACCCCTTCCCCGCGATGGTCCGCGACTTCCACCGGGTCATCGGCGTCGAGGCCCGCCGCCAGCTCCTGGAGCGGGCCGGCCGCCTCCCCGACGCGGCGATCGCCTGCGTCGGCGGCGGCTCCAACGCCATCGGCCTCTTCCACGCCTTCCTGCCCGACACCGGCGTCCGGCTCATCGGCTGCGAGCCGGCCGGCCACGGCGTCGAGACCGGCGAGCACGCGGCCACCCTCACCGCCGGCGAGCCCGGCATCCTGCACGGCTCCCGGTCGTACGTCCTCCAGGACGACGAGGGCCAGATCACCGAGCCGTACTCGATCTCGGCGGGCCTCGACTACCCCGGCATCGGCCCGGAGCACTCGTACCTCAAGGACAGCGGCCGCGGCGAGTACCGGGCCGTCACCGACGACGCCGCCATGCAGGCGCTCCGTCTGCTCTCCCGCACCGAGGGCATCATCCCGGCCATCGAGTCGGCGCACGCGCTCGCCGGGGCGCTTGAGGTCGGCAGGGAGCTCGGCGAGGACGCGCTCCTCGTCGTGAACCTCTCCGGCCGCGGCGACAAGGACATGGACACGGCCGCCCGCTACTTCGGCCTGTACGACGGGGAGGGGTCGAAGTGACGACGACCGGGAACATCCAGCTGCTCGCCGACACCCTGGAGCGGGCGAAGGCCGAGGACCGGGCCGCGCTCATCGCCTACCTCCCGGCCGGCTTCCCGACCGTGGACGGCGGCATCAAGGCGGTCAGGGCCGCCTTCGACGGCGGCGCCGACATCGTCGAGGTCGGCCTCCCGCACAGCGACCCGGTCCTGGACGGCCCCGTCATCCAGACCGCCGACGACATCGCCCTGCGCGGTGGCGTCCGGATCGCCGACGTCATGCGCACAGTGAAGGAGGCCCACGAGGCCACCGGCAAGCCGGTCCTCGTCATGACCTACTGGAACCCGATCGACCGGTACGGCGTCGAGCGCTTCGTCCGGGAGCTGGCCGAGGCCGGCGGCGCCGGCTGCATCCTGCCCGACCTGCCGGTCCAGGAGTCCGAGCTCTGGCGGAAGCACGCCGACGAGCACGGTCTCGCCACCGTCTTCGTCGTCGCCCCCAGCAGCAGGGACGAGCGGCTCGCCACCATCACGGCGGCCGGTTCCGGCTTCGTCTACGCCGCCTCCCTGATGGGCGTCACCGGCACCCGCGCCTCGGTCGGCGAGCAGGCCGCCGACCTGGTCCGCCGCACCCGGGTCACCGCGAAGATCCCGGTCTGCGTCGGCCTCGGCGTCTCGAACGCGGCCCAGGCCCGCGAGGTCGCCGCCTTCGCCGACGGGGTGATCGTCGGCTCGGCCTTCGTCCAGCGGATCCTCGACGCCGACGGCGACGAGGCCGCCGGACTCGCCGCCGTAAAGGAACTGGCGGCCGAACTGGCGGCGGGCGTGCGCCGTGACTGATCGCCCGGCGTAGTCCGTTCGGGTGGACATGGGACCGGGGAGGCGCGGACGCGCCTCCCCGGTTCGTTGCTGTGGGCGTGAGCGAGAAGAACCGTGACGGTAGCAACAAGAGCGCGCGGGAGCGCCTTCAACAGCAGCGCGAGCGCGAGAAGGCCCGCGAGAAGCAGCGGCGGGTCCTGATCGTGACGGCGGGAGTGGTCGGCGTCCTCGGCCTCGCCGCCGTCGTCGGCGTGATCGCCGCGAGCGGAGACAAGGACTCCGGGTCCGACAAGGCCGGTCCGGTCGTCGCCCCCGCCGGCGCGATCGAGGGCGACAAGCCGGCCATCCCCACCGGGAAGGCGGACGCCCCCTCCACCCTCCAGATCTGGGAGGACTTCCGCTGCCCGGCCTGCGCCCAGTTCGAGAACGTCATGCGGGACTCCATCCACGAGCTGGAGGCATCCGGAGCGCTCAAGGCCGAGTACCACCTGGCCACCCTCATCGACGGCAACATGGGCGGCAGCGGTTCGCTCCGGGCGGCGAACGCGGCGGCCTGCGCCCAGGACGCCGGCAAGTTCACCCCGTACCACGACACGCTCTACACCAACCAGCCGCAGGAGACCGACGACGCCTTCGGGAACAACGCCAAGCTGATCGAGCTGGCCGCCAAGGTCCCCGGCCTCGACACCCCGTCGTTCCGCTCCTGCGTGCAGGACGGCACCCACGACAGCTGGGTCGAGAAGTCCAACGAGGCGTTCCAGAACGGCGGTTTCCGCGGCACCCCGTCGGTCCTGCTCAACGGAGAATCGATCTTCCCGACCAAGGGCGGCGAGCAGATCTCGCCGGAGAACCTGAAGAAGTGGGTCGCCGAGGCCAACAAGGGCAAGAAGCCCGGCACGGCCTCCCCCTCGGCGGGCTAGCCGGGCGGAAGGTTACCCAGAAGTTGCCGGGCGGGCTGCCGGTCCGCCCGTCCGGCAGGGTAGCGTCGGACCTGCCATGGACCTTGCCTACATTCCCAGCCCGTCGACCGGTGTCATCCACCTCGGACCGGTCCCGCTGCGCGGCTATGCCTTCTGCATCATCCTCGGTGTCTTCGTCGCCGTCTGGCTCGGCAACAAGCGCTGGATCGCCCGGGGCGGCACCGCCGGCACCGTGGCCGACATCGCCGTCTGGGCGGTGCCCTTCGGCCTCGTCGGCGGACGCCTCTACCACGTGATCACCGACTACCAGCTGTACTTCAGCGAGGGTGAGAACTGGGTCGACGCCTTCAAGATCTGGGAGGGCGGCCTCGGCATCTGGGGCGCCATCGCCTTCGGCGCCGTCGGCGCCTGGATCGGCTGCCGCCGCCGGGGCATCCCGCTGCCCGCGTACGCGGACGCCATCGCGCCCGGCATCGCCCTGGCGCAGGCCGTCGGCCGCTGGGGCAACTGGTTCAACCAGGAGCTGTACGGCAAGCCGACCGACCTGCCGTGGGCGCTGAAGATCACCGAGAGCGCCAACCGCGAGGCAGGGCTCTACCACCCGACCTTCCTCTACGAGTCGCTGTGGTGCGTCGGCGTCGCCCTCCTCGTCATCTGGGCCGACCGCCGCTTCGAGCTCGGCCACGGCCGCGCCTTCGCCCTGTACGTGGCCGCCTACTGCGCCGGCCGCGGCTGGATCGAGTACATGCGCGTCGACGAGGCCCACCACATCCTGGGCCTGCGGCTGAACGTGTGGACCGCGATCGTCGTCTTCCTGCTGGCCGTCGTCTACATGGTCGTCTCGGCGCGGGTCCGCCCGGGCCGAGAGGAGACCGTGGAGCCGCGCTCGCGCAGGCCGGTGGAGACGGAGAAGACGGAGAAGACGGACGACTCCGGGGAGGCCGAGGACGCGGACACCGCGAAGGCCGACGCGGACGGCGGCCCGGACGACTCCGAGGCCCCCGCCGCCTCCGACGACGTGGAGAAGAACGGGGCCGGGAACGGCGCCGGGTCGGCCGCCAAGGGCTGACGCCCCTTCCGCACGGACGACACGAGGGCCGCCGGGACCGAACGGGTCCCGGCGGCCCTCGCGCGTGCCCGGGCGAGGATCAGCCGACGCGCTCCGCGAGGGCGAGGACCCGGTGGGCGCCCGCCACCACCGCGGCGTCCACGAACCGGCCGTCCGCCAGGGCCAGCGCGCCCCGGTCGGTCTCGGCCGCCGCCACCACCGCGCGGGCCGCGTCGACCTCCTGCGGGGTCGGCAGGTAGGCCCGCTCGATGACCGGCAGCTGCCGGGGGTGGATGGCCGCCCGGCCGAGGAAACCGAGCGCCCGGCCCCGGGCGCAGCCGGCGGCGAGCGCGGCGAGGTCCCCGATGTCCGGGTGGACCGACTGCACCGGCGGCGGCAGCTTCGCGGCGCGGGCGGCGACCACGATCCGGCTGCGCGGCCAGTCGAGCCCGCCGTCCTCCCGCACCCCCAGGTCGGCGCGGAGGTCGGCCTCGCCGAGGGAGAGGCCGCGGACCGCCGGATGGGCGGTGGCGATGGCGTACGCCTGCTCCACGGCCAGCGCGTTCTCCAGGAGCGGGTAGAGCGGCAGGCCGGGCGCGAGCTCGCTGATCCGGTGGATGTCGGCGGCGTGTGTCACCTTGGGGACACGGAGACCGCCGAGGCCGGGGAGGGAGGCCAGGACGGGGATGTCGCGCGGGGTGTGGATGCGGACGTGCACCGGGACCGGGTGGGCGTCGGAGAGCAGGTCGACGGTGGCGTCGAGGGCGTACGCCTTGCGGTCCGGGGCGACCGCGTCCTCCAGGTCGACGATGACGACGTCGGCGCCGGAGCCGAGCGCCTTGCCGACCACGTCGGGGCGGTCGCCGGGGGCGTACAGCCAGGTGAGGGGGAGACGGCCGCGCCGCCCGCCGTTCACGGTGCCCGGGGCGCTCATACCGCCCCCTGGGCGCGCAGGGCGCTGATCTCGGCCGGGGCGAAGCCGGCCGCCGTCAGGACCTCGTCGGTGTCGGCGCCGTGCGGGCGGCCGGCCCAGCGGATCCCGCCGGGGGTCCCGGAGAGCCGGAAGAGGACGTTCTGCATGCGGATCGGGCCCAGCTCCGGGTCCGGCACCTCGGTGACCGTGCCGAGCGCCCGGTACTGGGGGTCTTCGAGGACGTCCCGGACGTCGTAGACCGGGGCGATCGCCGCCTCCGCCTTCTCGAAGGCGGCCATGGCCTCGTCGCGGGTGCGGCGGGCGATCCAGGTGCCGACCGCCTCGTCGAGTTCGTCGGCGTGCGCGGCCCGGCCCGTGCCGTCGGCGAACCACGGCTCGTCGATCAGCTCGGGGCGGCCGACCAGGCGCAGCACCCGCTCGGCGATGGACTGCGCCGAGGTGGAGACGGCCACCCAGGAGCCGTCGGAGGTCCGGTAGGTGTTGCGGGGGGCGTTGTTGCGGGAGCGGTTGCCGGTGCGCGGCTGGACGTAGCCGAGCTGGTCGTACCAGAGGGGGTGGGGGCCGATGACGGAGAGCATCGGTTCGATGATGGCCATGTCGACGACCTGGCCCTCGCCGGTCGTCGTCCTGGCGGTGAGCGCGGTCATCACCGCGTACGCGGTGGCGAGGGCGGCGATCGAGTCGGCGAGGCCGAAGGGGGGCAGGGTCGGGGGGCCGTCCGGTTCGCCGGTGATCGCGGCGAAGCCGCTCATGGCCTCGGCGAGGGTGCCGAAGCCGGGGCGGTGGGCGTACGGGCCGAACTGCCCGAAGCCGGTGACCCGGGCCAGTACGAGGCGGGGGTTGACCGCGGACAGCTCCTCCCAGCCCAGGCCCCAGCGTTCCAGGGTGCCGGGGCGGAAGTTCTCCACGATCACGTCGGCGTCGGCGGCCAGCCGGAGCAGGGCGTCCCGGCCGCCGGGGGCGGAGAGGTCGAGGGTGACGGTCCGCTTGTTGCGGCCCAGGACCTTCCACCACAGGCCGACCCCGTCCTTGGCGGGGCCGTGGCCCCGGGACGGGTCCGGTTTGCGGGGGTGCTCGACCTTGACGACGTCGGCGCCGAAGTCGCCGAGCATCATGGCGGCCAGCGGCCCGGCGAAGAGCGTCGCCAGGTCGAGGACGCGCAGTCCGTGGAGGGGCGGGAGCTTCTCGGACGGGGGCGGGGTGGTCATGCGGGACCGGCCTCCAGGGTCTCGGGGGTGCCGAGGGCCGCGTCGATCTCGGTGCGGTACGGCATCGAGGTCGACGCGCCCTCGCGCCGGACGGACAGCGAGGCGGCCGTGCCGGCCCAGGTCAGCGCCTCGGGCACGGGGCGGCCCTCGCCGAGGGCGACCGCGAGGGCGCCGACGAAGGTGTCGCCGGCCGCGGTGGTGTCCACGGCCCGCACCCGGGGGGCGGGCACGGTGAGCAGCTCCGCGCCGCGCGCCGCGTAGAGACAGCCGGCCGCGCCGAGGGTGACGACGACCTCGGGGACGACTTCGAGGAGGGCGAGCGCGGCGGCGTGCGGGTCGGCGCGGCCGGTGAGCGCGGTGGCCTCGTGCTCGTTGGGCACCAGCAGGTCGGTGACGTCGAAGAGTTCGGGCGGCAGCGGCTGGACGGGGGCCGGGGTGAGGACGGTCTTCACCCCGCGCCGGCGGGCGTGCGCGGCGCCGTCGACGACGACGGAGAGGGGGAGTTCGAGCTGGAGGAGGAGCAGGTCGGCGGTGTCGATCAGGGCTTCGTCGCCGTGGCTGAGGGAGGTGACGGTGCCGTTGGCGCCGGGCACCACGACGATGGCGTTGCCGCCCTCGTCGTCCACGACGATGTGGGCGGTGCCCGAGGGGCCCTCGACGGTGCGGAGCAGGTCGGTGTCGACGGAGCAGTGCTCCAGGGTGTCGCGGAGCCGGTATCCGAAGTCGTCGGAGCCGACCGCGCCGATCATGGCGACCTCGCCGCCCGCGCGGGCGGCGGCGACCGCCTGGTTGGCGCCCTTGCCGCCGGGGATCGTGCGGAACGAGCGGCCGGTGACCGTCTCGCCGCGTGCCGGGGCCTTCGCCACGTAGGCCACGAGGTCCATGTTGGTGCTCCCGAGCACCACGATGCTGGTCATGGGCGTACTGCCTCCAGGTGGGTCAGATCGGCGAGGGCGTCGAAGCCGATGCCGTCGAAGGACGGCACCGAGGTCGCGAGCCGGTTCTTCAGGGGGGAGGTCCAGCGGGCGGGGAGCCGGTCCGGGTGCCCGGCGAGGAGGCCGGCCACGGAGCCGGCGGTGGCGCCGTTGGAGTCGGTGTCCCAGCCGCCGGAGACGGCCGCGCAGACCGAGCGGGTGAAGTCGCCGTCGGCGTGGGTGAGGGCGGCGGCGAGCAGCGCGGTGTTCGGCACGGCATGGACCCAGTGGTACCCGCCGTACCGGGCGTGCAGCCGGTCCACGAGGGTGTCGAGGTCCGGGGTGGCGCGGGCGGCGGCGATGCCGTACCGGACGGCTTCGGCGAGCCGGGAGCGGGGCGGGACGACGGAGAGGCCGGCGGCCAGCGCCCGGTGGACGTCGGCGGTGCCGCTCGCGGCGGCGGCCACCGTGGCGGCGACGAACATCGCGCCGTGGACGCCGCTGCCGGTGTGGCTGAGGACGGCGTCCCGGTGGACCTGGGCGGCGGCCGCGGCCGGGTCCCCGGGGTGGGTCCAGCCGTGCGCGTCGGCCCGGATCTGGGCGCCGATCCACTCCCGGAAGGGGTTGCGGTGGAGGGCGGTCAGCGGCGGCTCGATGCCGTCGAGGAGGTTGCGGTAGGCGATCCGCTCGGCGGTGAAGGCACGGCCGGCGGGGAGTTCGTCCAGCCAGAGCCGGGCCACGTCGGCGGTGGTGAAGGAGCGGCCGTGGCGGCGGAGGAGGAGCAGGGCGAGGAGGGGGTAGTTGAGGTCGTCGTCCTCGGGCATCCCGTCGATGGTCTCGGCGAGCGAGGTGGCGGCGGAGCGGCGGTTCCAGGGATGGGCCGCGAGCAGCTCCGGCGGCACTCCGCGGGCGGTGAACCAGTCGTCGAGCGGCCAGTTCCCGGCCGCCCGGGCGAGCGCCCGGATCGCGTCGAGCGGCAGCTTCTCGACGGGCTTGCCGAGCAGGCACCCGGCGGCGCGCCCGAGCCAGGCGGCGTGCAGACGGTCGCGGAGGGCGGGGTCGTGGGCCGCTCCGCCGGGCGGCGGGGCGGGGAAGTCGGGGCAGGCGGCGACGATCGCGTCGAGCGCGGTGGGCTCGGCGTCGGCGAGGGGGGAGGGGAGGGCGGCGAGCTCGTCGAGCAGTTCCCCGGCGAGCGCCCTGAGTCCGGGCCCGGCGGCGGGGGAGGCGCCGGCCGTGGCCGGCGCGGGGTGCCCGCCGGCCGCGAACCAGCGGTCGGCGATCTTCCCGGCCTCCCGTCCGTCCTCGGCGGCCTGCCGCAGCTCGTGCCCGACGAGGTCCTCGGGCTGCACCCAGGTGAGCCGCACGGAGGCGGCGCCGGGGGCCGGAGCGGCGGGCGTCACCGGGAGGCGTCCGTCAGGGCGGCGCGGGCGGACTCGTGGGCCCGGCGGCGGGCGGTGTCGCGGGCGAAGACCTCGTGGGCCACGGCGGCGAGGGCCGTCGCCGGGGCGTGCAGGTCGAGGCGGCTGGCCTCCGCGACCCGCTTCGCCCATTCGGCGGGGACCGCCGCCTCGCCGTGCAGGGCGCCGGCGACCGCGCCCGCCATGGTGGCGATGGAGTCGCAGTCGCGCCCGTAGTTGACCGCGCCGAGGACCGTACGGCGGTAGTCGCCCTCGCCGACCAGGAGCATGCCGAGCGCGATCGGCAGCTCCTCGATGGAGTGGAGGCGGGAGGGACGGCGGGCGTCCAGGCCCGGGTTGCGGTAGTCGGGGCCGACGGAGTCGTACGGCGCGACCGCCTTGCGCAGCGGCACCAGGGCGGACTCGAAGTCGCGGTGCCGGACGGCGACTTCGGCGACCGCCTCGATCGCGGCGCGGGTGCCGTCCTTCGCGAGGGAGAGGACGGTGTCGACGACCGTGCGCGGGGTGGCGCCGGGGACGCAGGCCGCCGCGACCGCCGCCGCGAAGACGCCCGCGGCCTCGCGGCCGTACGAGGACTGGTGGGCGCCCGCGATGTCGAGGGCCTCGGCGTAGGCGCCGTGCGGGTCGGCGGCGTTCACCAGGCCGACCGGGGCCATGTACATCGCGGCGCCGCAGTTGACGATGTTCCCGGCGCCGGCCTCGCGCGGGTCGTTGTGCCCGTAGTGGAGGCGGGCGACCAGCCACTTCTCGGCGAGGAAGACGCGCTGGAGGGGGAGGGCCTCCGCCTCCAGCTCGGGGATCCACACGGGCGTGCCCATGAGTTCGGGGACGAGGTGGTCGGCGACCGCGTACGCGTCGAGGTGGTCGCGGACCGTCGCGTACACCCGGATCAGCGCGTGGGTCATCAGGGTGTCGTCGGTGACGTGCCCGTCGCCCTTGTGGTACGGGGCGATGGGGCGGGCGGTGCGCCAGGAGTCGCCGTTCCAGGGGCCGACGACGCCGGTGACCCTGCCTCCGTGGCGTTCGGCGATCTGCTCGGGGGTGTACCCCTCCACGGGGCCGCCGAGGGCGTCGCCCACGGCGGCACCGAGGAGACTTCCGGTGATCCGGTCATCCAGAGTGGGTGTCATGTCTGAATTGTCCACCTGGGGGCGCCGGTTCCGTGGCTCCCAGGAGCCCGGCGAGTTCCACCAGGTCGGTACCGGCGAGGCGGGGGAGCGCGCAGCCCGAGAGCGTCCGGCAGGCGTCCCGCCAGCTGGCCGGCACCGAACGGCCGCCGCCCAGGGCGCCGGTGAGCGCCCCGGCCAGGGCGGGCGCGGAGTCCGCGACCCGGGACAGGCAGGCCGCGGCCGGGACCGCGGCGGTCATCGCGCCGCGCGCGGCGACGGTCAGGGCGAGCGCCACGGGGACGGTCTCGGCGGCGGCGATGCCGTAGCTGTACACGTGGTCGACGATCTGGTGCTCCAGGAGGGGGACCAGATCGAAGGCGGAGTCGGCGGTGCGGGCCAGCTTCACGGCGTGGCGGGCGTTGCGGCCGATCTCGGTGGCGGACGGGAGTTCGGCCAGCGCGGCCTCGACGGCGGTGTCCGGGTCCGCGCCGCCGAGCGCCGCCGCGACGGCCGCGGCGGTGGCGCGGGCGCCGTGCACGCCGTCGCCGTCCTGGGTGTACCGGGCGTCGAACTCGGCGAGTTCGGCGGCGGCACGGGGGTCGCCGGGGTGGACGACCGCGAGGACGGCGGCCCGGACGCAGGCGGCGTCGTCGAAGTAGTGCGGGTTGTCGTGGCCGGTGGCGGGCGGGCGCAGGCCGGTCGCGAGGTTGCCGAGGCCGGCGCGGACGGAGATGCGGGCGCGGAGGGGGAGGACGGCGGACTCGATCTCGGGGGCGCGGTCGGCGGCGGCTGCGACCTGGCCCGCGAGGTGGTTCCAGGCGAGGTCCACGGCGGCGCGGAGCCGGCGCTCGCGGGGGAGGGCGGCGAAGAGGGGGCCGTCGGCGGCCAGGACCGCCTCCGCCGTGAAGGCCGCCCACTCGGCGTCGTCGGAGGGGCCGAGGCGGAGGGGCTCCGGGGGCTGGTTCAGGGCGATCGGGACGGGGAGGGTGGTCGTGGCGTTCTGTTCCGCGAAGGTGTCGAGCTCGCGGGTGAGGCGGCGGGTCCACTCGGGCATCCGGGCGGCGCGGTGGCGTGCGGCGGGCCAGCCGGCGGCGTCGCCCGCGGCGAGGCCCAGGAGGAGGCCCTCGGTCTTCTCGCGGTCCGCCCTGCGCGTCGGCGCGGACCGCGGGGCCCCCTGGGGCGCGCCCCAGGCCCCTGTGGCGTGCGGCGCGGGTGCCTCTACGGGGGTGCCGGGTGCCGGGGGAGGGTCCAGGGGGGCGAGGCTCTGCGCGTCGGTGCCCGGCATCGGGGGCTGTGCCCACCCGTTCCGCCCTGCGGAACGGGTGCCCACAGCCGGTGCGGAACGGGTGTCGGCGGCCGGGGGCGCCGGCTCGGTGGTGGTGAGGTCGGCGCTCATCGGGGGTCCTCTTCGGTCAGGAGGTCGGCCACGTCGAGGACGTGGTAGCCGCGCATGGAGGGCAGGCAGCTGCCGGTGACGGGGGCGATGGCCGTCGCCCAGGGTTCGGGGATCGCGCGGACCCCGCCCGCCGCGCCGGCCAGCGCGCCGGCGACCGCGGCCGTCGTGTCGGCGTCGCGGCCCATGTTCACGGCCGTCAGGACCGCCGTGCGGAAGTCGCCGCGGGCCGCCGCGAAGGCGCCGAAGGCGAGGCCGACCGCTTCGGGGGCGAGGTCGGTCCAGGGGTAGCCGCCGATGACGACCGCCGAGCGGACCTGGCGCTCACGGGTGAGCGGGTCCGGCTGGACGCGCTGCGCGGCGACCACCGCGCGGCGCAGGGAGCGGGCCGTCCAGGAGTCCATGGGGATCACCGAGAGGGCCGCCGCGATCACGGAGGTGACGGTCGCGCCGGACATCGCCGCCGCGACGCCCGCGGCCACCGCCTGTCCGCCGTAGATGCCCTCCCCCTCGTGGCTGACGCTGCCGTCGATGGCGACGAGCCGGGCCGCCTCCTCCGGCCGGCCGGCCGCGAAGACGCCGAAGGGGGCCGCCCGCATGGCGAGTCCGTCCGACCACGCGTGCCGGTGCTGGGCGGAGATGGGGGCGGCCAGGCCGCGCCGGAGGTTCTCCAGGGTGCCGCGCTCGGAGAAGCCGGCGCCGCGGAAGGGGCCCTCGTCGAGGTCGGCGATCCAGTGGTGCCAGGCCCGTTCGACGTGGGCGACGGTGAGGGCCGAGCCGTGCCGGGCCAGCAGCAGCGCGGAGAAGATCGCGTACTCGGTGTCGTCCGTGCCGGCCGGACGGTCCGTCAGGAAGCCCTCGATCCGGCCCCACCGGCGGCGGATCTCGGACGGTTTCATGTTCTCGGCGGGGGCGCCCAGCGCGTCGCCGACGGCGAGGCCGAGCAGCGCCCCTCTCGCCCGTTCCCGGGTGTCGCATGTCGTGGTCACCATCTCCGCGCGCCCTTCCCTCGGTGCGGGGCACCTCTTCGGCGGTACCCCCTCGCCTGGATCTGTGCCACGACGGGCCGACGACTCCCCGGTGGGCGGCTTCTGTCACCCGTCTGTCATCCGTCCGGCAGTACGGAGAGCCCTGGTGAGCGGGCGTCAGGCAAGGCTTCCCACACTGAGGCGGGCCTTACTAAGTACGGCCTGCCTTGCTGGCGCGCCCCTTACATCGGGCGTATTTTCGAGGGTGTTGGGGGCGGCGGGTGCGACCCGGCCCGCCGGAACGAGGGGAGAACCATGTCCATCATCGAGGCCCAGGCACCACTGCACGAGGCCCACCGCGACAACCACACCCACCGCGACGTGAACGGCGGTTGGCTGCGGCCCGCCGTCTTCGGCGCGATGGACGGACTCGTCTCCAACCTCGCCCTGATGACCGGTGTCGCGGGCGGCGCGGTCTCCTCGGGGACCATCGTCGTCACCGGCCTCGCCGGACTCGCGGCCGGCGCCTTCTCCATGGCGGCCGGCGAGTACACCTCCGTCGCCTCGCAGCGCGAGCTGGTCCAGGCGGAACTGGACGTGGAGCGCCGCCAGTTGCGCAAGCACCCGATCGACGAGATGGAGGAGCTGGCCGCCCTGTACGTCTCCCGGGGCGTCGAGCCCGCGCTCGCCCGCGAGGTCGCCATGCAGCTGTCGAAGGACCCCGAGCAGGCGCTGGAGATCCACGCCCGCGAGGAGCTGGGCATCGACCCCGACGACCTGCCGTCGCCGGTCGTCGCCGCCGTCTCGTCCTTCGGCTCCTTCGCGCTCGGCGCGCTGCTGCCCCTGCTGCCGTACCTGCTGGGCGCGACGTCGCTCTGGCCGGCCGTGCTCCTCGCGCTCGTCGGGCTCTTCGCCTGCGGCGCGCTGGTGGCCCGGGTGACCGCCCGCGGCTGGCTGTTCAGCGGTCTGCGCCAGCTGGTGCTCGGCGGTGCCGCCGCGGCCGTCACGTACGGGCTCGGCATGCTCATCGGTGCCGCCGTGTGACCACCGGGACCCGGCCCCACCTGGCCTGATCCCGCTGCGTGACGGTCGCGACGGAATCCGTACCACCGCAGAAGCCCGAGAGGCCCCCGCAAGGGGCCTTTCGGGCTTTTCGGGGTGACATAACGGGATGGAAGACGCATCCTCGCTGTGACGAATATCCCTGACCGGAAGGCGCGCAGCGGTGAGACACTATGCAGGACGCCACATATGTAGCCGGTTACCCGGCGGTTTCGAACCCGTGACCACCGGGAAAGAGGCTGAAGCGTCGTTGGGCAACGAAGCCCTCCCCCGACGGACCGGTACGGTTCCGTCCCCCGCGGAGCAGTCACGGTGCCGTCACTGCGCCCGCACCCAGAGAGAACAGGTGAACGCGCACCACCGCTCCGTGTCGGAGGTGTCCGCATGCTGGAACGAGCTATCCGCTAGGCGAGAAGCACTCCATCATGTAACCTGCACGAAATTTCGCGGAGGGCCAACGTCGTCCCTCGGCAGCTCCATATGCCACGACGACGACGGGAGAGCCGATGCGTTCCGACGCCTGGTCGCCCATGGACGGTCGCCCCGCCCCCCAGGGCATGTACGACCCCCGTAACGAGCACGACGCCTGCGGTGTCGGGTTCGTGGCCACCCTCACCGGTGTGGCCAGCCACGCGCTGGTCGAGCAGGCGCTGACCGTACTGCGCAACCTCGAACACCGCGGTGCCACCGGCTCCGAGCCGGACTCCGGCGACGGCGCCGGCATCCTGTTCCAGGTCCCGGACGCCTTCTTCCGCGAGGTCACCGACTTCGCGCTGCCCGAGGCCGGCGCGTACGCGGTGGGCACCGCGTTCCTCCCCGTCGACACCGCCGACGAGAGTGCCGCCGCGATCGAGGCCATCGCCGCCGACGAGGGCCTCACCGTCCTCGGCTGGCGCGAGGTCCCCGTCGCCCCCGCCCTGCTCGGCGCCACCGCCCGCTCCACCATGCCGGTCTTCCGCCAGCTCTTCGTCGCCGGCGGCGACAGCACCGGCATCGCGCTGGACCGCAAGGCGTTCGTGCTGCGCAAGCGCGCCGAGCGCGAGGCCGCGACGTACTTCCCGTCGCTCTCCGCCCGCACCATCGTCTACAAGGGCATGCTGACCACCGGCCAGCTGGAGCCCTTCTTCCCGGACCTGTCGGACCGGCGCCTGGCCTCCGCCATCGCCCTCGTCCACTCCCGGTTCTCCACCAACACCTTCCCGAGCTGGCCGCTCGCCCACCCGTACCGCTTCGTCGCCCACAACGGCGAGATCAACACGGTCAAGGGCAACCGCAACTGGATGACCGCCCGCGAGGCCCAGCTCGCCACCGACGTCTTCGGCGAGAGCCGCGACGGCAAGGGCCTCGACCGGATCTTCCCGATCTGCACGCCGGACGCCTCCGACACGGCCTCCTTCGACGAGGTCCTGGAGCTGCTCCACCTCGGCGGCCGCTCGCTGCCCCACTCGGTCCTGATGATGGTCCCCGAGGCGTGGGAGAACCACGACTCCATGGACCCGGCGCGGCACGCCTTCTACCAGTACCACTCCACGATGATGGAGCCCTGGGACGGCCCGGCCTGCGTCACCTTCACCGACGGCGTCCAGGTCGGCGCGGTCCTCGACCGCAACGGCCTGCGCCCCGGCCGCTACTGGGTCACCGACGAGGGCCTCGTCGTCCTCTCCTCCGAGGTCGGCGTCCTCGACATCGACCCCGCCAGGGTCGTCCGCAAGGGCCGCCTCCAGCCCGGCAAGATGTTCCTCGTCGACACCGCCGAGCACCGCATCATCGAGGACGACGAGATCAAGGCCGGCCTCGCCGCCGAGCAGCCCTACGCCGAGTGGCTGGAGACCGGGGAGATCGAGCTCTCCGACCTCCCCGAGCGCGAGCACATCGTGCACACCCACGCCTCGGTCACCCGCCGCCAGCAGACCTTCGGCTACACCGAGGAAGAGCTCCGCGTCATCCTCGCCCCGATGGCCCGCAGCGGTCTGGAGCCGATCGGCTCCATGGGCACCGACTCGCCGATCGCGGCCCTCTCCGCGCGCCCCCGGCTGCTCTTCGACTACTTCACCCAGCTGTTCGCGCAGGTCACCAACCCGCCGCTGGACGCCATCCGCGAAGAGCTCGTCACCTCGCTGCGCTCCTCCCTCGGTCCCCAGGGCAACCTGCTCGACCCGAACGCGGCCTCCTGCCGCTCGGTCACCCTGCCCTTCCCGGTGATCGACAACGACGAGCTGGCCAAGCTCATCCACATCAACCACGACGGCGACATGCCGGGCATGAAGGCCGCCACGCTCTCCGGCCTCTACCGGGTCTCCGGCGGCGGCGAGGCCCTCGCCGCCCGCATCGACGCCATCTGCGCCGAGGCCGACGCGGCGATCGAGGGCGGCGCCCGCCTGATCGTCCTCTCCGACCGGCACTCCGACGCCGAGCACGCGCCGATCCCGTCGCTGCTGCTCACCGCGGCCGTCCACCACCACCTCATCCGCACCAAGCAGCGCACCATGGTGGGCCTGCTGGTCGAGGCCGGCGACGTCCGCGAGGTCCACCACGTCGCCCTGCTCATCGGCTACGGCGCCGCGGCGGTCAACCCGTACCTCGCCATGGAGTCCGTCGAGGACCTGCTCCGCGCCGGCACCTTCCTCAGCGACGTCGAGCCCGAGCAGGCCATCCGCAACCTGATCTACGCCCTCGGCAAGGGCGTCCTCAAGGTCATGTCGAAGATGGGCATCTCCACCGTCGCCTCCTACCGCGGCGCCCAGGTCTTCGAGGCCGTCGGCCTCGACGAGCAGTTCGTCGCCCGGTACTTCAACGGCACCGCCACCAAGATCGGTGGCGCCGGCCTGGACGTCGTCGCCCAGGAGGTCGCCGCCCGCCACGCCAAGGCGTACCCGGCCACCGGCATCGCCTCCGCGCACCGCGCGCTGGACATCGGCGGCGAGTACCAGTGGCGCCGCGAGGGCGAGCCGCACCTCTTCGACCCGGAGACCGTCTTCCGCCTCCAGCACGCCACGCGGAACAAGCGGTACGACATCTTCAAGAAGTACACGGACCGGGTGAACGAGCAGTCCGAGCGCCTGATGACGCTCCGCGGCCTGTTCGGCTTCACCTCCGACCGCCCGTCGATCCCCGTCGACGAGGTCGAGCCGGTCTCCGAGATCGTCAAGCGCTTCTCCACCGGCGCCATGTCGTACGGCTCCATCTCCCAGGAGGCGCACGAGACCCTCGCCATCGCCATGAACCAGCTCGGCGGCAAGTCGAACACCGGTGAGGGCGGCGAGGACCCGGACCGCCTGTACGACCCGGCGCGCCGCTCCGCGATCAAGCAGGTCGCCTCCGGCCGCTTCGGCGTCACCTCCGAGTACCTGGTCAACGCCGACGACATCCAGATCAAGATGGCCCAGGGCGCCAAGCCCGGCGAGGGCGGCCAGCTGCCCGGCCACAAGGTCTACCCGTGGGTCGCCAGGACGCGTCACTCGACGCCCGGCGTCGGCCTCATCTCGCCGCCGCCGCACCACGACATCTACTCCATCGAGGACCTGGCCCAGCTGATCCACGACCTCAAGAACGCCAACCCGGCGGCCCGCATCCACGTGAAGCTGGTCTCCGAGGTCGGCGTCGGCACGGTCGCCGCGGGCGTCTCCAAGGCCCACGCGGACGTCGTCCTCATCTCCGGCCACGACGGCGGCACCGGCGCCTCCCCGCTGACCTCGCTGAAGCACGCGGGCGGCCCCTGGGAGCTCGGCCTCGCCGAGACCCAGCAGACCCTGCTGCTCAACGGCCTGCGCGACCGGATCGTCGTCCAGACCGACGGCCAGCTGAAGACCGGCCGCGACGTCGTCATCGCCGCGCTGCTCGGCGCCGAGGAGTTCGGTTTCGCGACCGCGCCGCTCGTCGTCTCCGGCTGCGTCATGATGCGCGTCTGCCACCTCGACACCTGCCCGGTCGGCATCGCCACCCAGAACCCGGTCCTGCGGAGTCGCTTCTCCGGCAAGGCCGAGTACGTCGTCAACTTCTTCGAGTTCATCGCGCAGGAGGTCCGCGAGATCCTCGCCGAGCTGGGCTTCCGCACGATCGAGGAGGCCGTCGGCCACGCCGAGCTGCTCGACACCAGCCGCGCGGTCACCCACTGGAAGGCGCAGGGCCTGGACCTGGAGCCGCTCTTCCACGTGCCCGAGCTCGCCGAGGGCGCGGTCCGCCACGCCCTGATCGAGCAGGACCACGGCCTGGAGAAGGCCCTGGACAACGAGCTGATCCAGCTCGCCGCCGAGGCCCTGAACGCCGCCTCGGCCGAGCAGGCCCAGCCGGTCCGCGCCCAGGTCGCGATCCGCAACATCAACCGCACGGTCGGCACCATGCTCGGCCACGAGGTGACCAAGAAGTTCGGTGGCGCCGGCCTCCCGGCCGACACCATCGACCTCACCTTCACCGGCTCCGCCGGCCAGTCCTTCGGCGCCTTCCTGCCGGCCGGCGTCACCCTCCGCCTGGAGGGCGACGCCAACGACTTCGTCGGCAAGGGCCTCTCCGGCGGCCGCGTGATCGTCCGTCCCGACCGGGGCGCCGACCACCTGGCCGAGTACTCCACCATCGCGGGCAACACCATCGCGTACGGAGCCACCGGCGGCGAGCTGTTCCTGCGCGGCCGCACCGGCGAGCGCTTCTGCGTCCGCAACTCCGGCGCCCTGGTCGTCTCCGAGGGCGTGGGCGACCACGGCTGCGAGTACATGACCGGCGGCACGGCGGTCGTCCTCGGCGAGACCGGCCGCAACTTCGCGGCGGGCATGTCGGGCGGCGTCGCCTACGTCATCGACCTCGACCGGTCGAACGTCAACTCCGGCAACCACGGGGCGATCGAGACCCCGTCGGACGCCGACAAGGCGTGGCTGCACGACGTCGTGCGCCGCCACCAGGAGGAGACCGGCTCCACCGTGGCCGAGAAGCTCCTCGCCGACTGGGACGCGGCGGCGAGCCGCTTCAGCAAGATCATCCCGACCACGTACAAGGCAGTGCTCGCCGCCAAGGACGCCGCTGAGCTCGCCGGTCTCTCCGAGCAGGAGACCACCGAGAAGATGATGGAGGCGGCGACCCATGGCTGACCCGAAGGGCTTCCTCACCACCGGCCGCGAGGTCGCCGAGACCCGCCCCGTCGCGGAGCGCGTCCGCGACTGGAACGAGGTCTACGTCCCCGGCTCCCTGCTGCCGATCATCAGCAAGCAGGCCGGCCGCTGCATGGACTGCGGCATCCCGTTCTGCCACAACGGCTGCCCGCTCGGGAACCTGATCCCCGAGTGGAACGACTACGCCTACCGCGAGGACTGGTCGGCGGCGCAGGAGCGCCTGCACGCCACCAACAACTTCCCGGAGTTCACCGGCCGGCTGTGCCCGGCCCCCTGCGAGTCGGCATGCGTGCTCGGCATCAACCAGCCGGCCGTCACCATCAAGAACGTCGAAGTCTCCATCATCGACAAGGCGTGGGACGCCAACGACGTCAAGCCGCAGGTGCCCGAGCGCCTCTCCGGCAAGACCGTCGCCGTCATCGGCTCCGGCCCGGCCGGCCTCGCCGCCGCCCAGCAGCTGACCCGGGCCGGCCACACCGTGGTCGTGTACGAGCGCGCCGACCGCATCGGCGGCCTGCTGCGCTACGGCATCCCCGAGTTCAAGATGGAGAAGCGCCACATCAACCGCCGCATCGAGCAGATGCGCGCGGAGGGCACCAAGTTCCGCACCGGCGTCGAGGTCGGCCGCGACATCACCGCCACCGACCTGCGCAAGCGGTTCGACGCGGTCGTGGTCGCCGCCGGCGCCACCACCGCCCGCGACCTGCCCGTCCCGGGCCGCGAGCTGGCCGGCATCCACCAGGCGATGGAGTACCTGCCGCTCGCCAACAAGGTCGTCGAGGGCGACTTCGTGGCCGCCCCGATCACCGCCGAGGGCAAGCACGTCGTCGTCATCGGCGGCGGCGACACCGGCGCCGACTGCGTCGGCACCGCCCACCGCCAGGGCGCGGCCTCCGTCACCCAGCTGGAGATCATGCCGAAGCCGGGCGAGGAGCGCAGCGCCAACCAGCCCTGGCCGACCTTCCCCATGCTCTACAAGGTCACCTCCGCGCACGAGGAGGGCGGCGAGCGGGTCTACTCCGTCTCCACCACCCACTTCGAGGGCGACGAGGACGGCAACGTCCAGTTCCTCCACCTCATCGAGGTCGAGTTCGTCGACGGCAAGCTGACCCAGAAGCCGGGCACCGAGCGGAAGATCCCCGCCCAGCTGGTCACCCTCGCCATGGGCTTCACCGGCACGGACGTCGTCAACGGCCTGGTCTCCCAGTTCGGCGTCGAGCTGGACGAGCGCGGCAACATCGCCCGCGACGCGGAGTTCGCCACCAACGTCGACGGCGTCTACGTCGCCGGTGACGCGGGCCGCGGCCAGTCGCTCATCGTCTGGGCCATCGCCGAGGGCCGCTCCGCCGCCCGCGGCGTGGACCGCTACCTGACCGGAGCCAGCTCCCTGCCGGCCCCGATCCGCCCGACGGACCGCTCCCTGCTGGTCTGACCGGCCCCCGAACGTCCCGTACAACGACGTACGGAACTGAGCGCGGCGCTCGCCCACCGTCCCCGACCAAGGACACCCGGGCGGGCGCCGCGGCGCGTTCCCGGGCCTCCCGGGAGCGCGCGATCACCGTCCGGCCCCACTGCCGGACGGTCTCCAGGCAGACCTCCTGCGGCACCGTGCCCCTCCGGATCAGGCACATCACCTGGTCGACGCCGTTCCGGCGCAGCCGCTCCCCACGGGCGACGGCCGTCTCCGCCCTCCCGTCGGCGGCCGCGCATGCCTGATCGAAGTACTTCTGGCAGGCATAGGGGGAGGGAGGAAGAGCCGTACACTGCGGTCCGTGGAGGACGACGACGCGACCGTGCCCGGACTTCCCGCGACGAGCTGGGCGGTGCTCGGACTGCTCTCCTTCGGACGGGAGCTGTCCGGCTACGACTGCAAGAAGTGGGCCGACCGCTCGCTCGGGCTCTTCTACTGGAGCCCGTCCTTCAGCCAGATCTACAGCGAGCCGCGCCGCCTGGAGAGGGCCGGTTACGCCACCTCCCGGCTGGTCGCCCCCGAGTCCGGCAGCCGCGACAAGCGGAACTACCGCATCACCGGGGCCGGCCTGGCCGCCGTCCGCGCCTGGGCGGGAACCGCCCCCGTCGATCCGCCCGTCCTCAAGCACGGACCGCTGCTGCGGCTCTGGTTCGGCCACCTCCTCGAACCCGGCCGCGTCCGGGAGGTCCTGGCCGGCCACCGCGACCGGTCCGAGACCCCGCGCCGGCGCGCCGCCGCCGACGCGGCCGAGGCCGGCGCCGACGAGGCGTGGGCCTACCCGCAGCTCACCCTCACCTGGGCCGAGCGGTACCACGCAGCCGAACGCGACCTGGCCGAGGCCATGCTCGCCGACATCGAGAGAGCCGAGGGGGAGCGCTGACATGGCACTGAGCCTGCGCAAGGTGGAGGAGACCGCGCCCGCGCTGGTCAGCCTCTACAAGTCGGCGGGGGAGTCGCTGCGGCGGCACGGCGTCGACGGACAGCGCGTCGCCGTCTACCTGGTGGTCGACTACTCCGGCTCGATGAAGCCGTACTACAACGACGGCAGCGTCCAGGCCCTCGCCGACCGGGTCCTCGGACTCTCCGCCCAGCTCGACGACGACGGCCGGGTGCCGGTCGTCTTCTTCTCCACCGAGGTCGACGCCGAGACCGAGATCCGGCTCGACGACCACCAGGGCCGGGTGGAGCGGATCGTCTCCGGCCTCGGCCACATGGGGAAGACCAGCTACCACCTCGCGATGGACGCCGTCATCGACCACTACCTCGACAGCGGGGCCACCGCGCCCGCCCTCGTCGTCTTCCAGACCGACGGCGGCCCCATCAACCGGCTCGCCGCCGAACGGTACGTGTGCAAGGCGGCCCGGCTGCCGCTCTTCTGGCAGTTCGTCGGCTTCGGCGACCCCGGCAGCAAGCAGTTCGACTTCCTGCGCCGGCTCGACGAACTCGCCGTCCCGGAGCGGCGGTGCGTCGACAACTCCGGCTTCTTCCACGCCGGCAAGGACCCCGGCCGGGTCGCGGACGCGGAGCTGTACGACCGGCTGGTCGCCGAGTTCCCCCGCTGGCTCGCCGCCGCCCGCGCCCAGGGCATCGTCCGCTCCTGAAACCGATGGCCCCGGCCGGGGCCCGGGGGGATCATGGCCGGATGAGTTCTCTCGTACGCCACGTGACCATCGACTGCGCCGACGCCTACGCCCTCGCCCGCTTCTGGGCGGAGGTGCTGGACGGAAAGGTCTCCGACGACGACCGCCCCGGCGACCCCGAGGCCCTCGTCGAGTCGGAGGGGGCCGGCCTCCTCTTCATCCGGGTCCCGGAGCCGAAGTCGGTCAAGAACCGGGTCCACCTCGACCTCCAGCCGCGGGACCGCACCCGCGACGAGGAGGTCGAGCGGCTGCTCGCCCTCGGCGCGACCCTCGTCGGCGACCACCGCAACGCCGACGGGACCGGCTGGGCGACGATGGCCGACCCGGAGGGCAACGAGTTCTGCGTGGAGCGCGGCGCGGCGGAGCGGGCGGCCTCCTGAGCGCGCGCCGTCCGGAGCAATCCGGACAGTAGGTGTCGGGTATCCGGTGTTTCCTGGAGCCATGGGAGACACCGGAACCACCACCTGGGCCGCCTTCGAGGCCGCCGAGCCCGCGCTCGCCGCCACCGTGCGGGAGCGCTTCGGGCGGTACACCCACCACGCCCTCGCCACCCTCCGGAAGGACGGCTCGCCGCGGCTCAGCGGCATCGAGGCCGACTTCCGGGGCGGTGAGCTGTGGCTCGGCATGATGCCGAACTCCCGCAAGGCCCTCGACCTGCGCCGCGACCCGCGCTTCTCGCTGCTCGCCAACCCCGGCGCCGGCACGGACATGGGCGGCGGCGACGTGCGGATCTCGGGACGGGCCGTCGAGGTCACCGACCCGGACGCGCTCGCGCGGTACGCCGCCGAGGCCGGGGCGCCGCTGCCCTTCCACCTCTTCCGGGCGGAGCCCGCCGAGGTGGTGCGGACCTGGGTGGACGGCGAGGAGATCTGCTTCACCACCTGGCGGCCCGGGCGCGCGCCCCGCACCCTGCGGCGGGGCAACGACGACGCCCCGCCGCGCGAGGACGGCGCCTGAGGCCGGCCCGCGCCCGGCGCCTTCCGGAGCGACGACAATGGGCGGGTGTCAGCGACCAAGAAGAAGAACCAGGCGAACGCCGCCGCGCCCGAGCGGCGCCGCGAACTCCTCGACACGGCCGCCGAGGTGTTCGCCGCCCAGGGCTACAACGCCACCACCGTGCGGAAGATCGCGGACGCCGCCGGCATGCTCGCCGGCAGCCTCTACTACCACTTCGACTCCAAGGAGTCGATGCTCGACGAGATCCTCTCGACCTTCCTCACCGAGCTCTGGGAGGGGTACGACGCCGTCCTCGCCGCCGGTCTCGGCCCCCGGG
Source organism: Streptomyces sp. NPDC014656 (assembly GCF_043084305.1). Lineage (NCBI taxonomy): Bacteria > Bacillati > Actinomycetota > Actinomycetes > Kitasatosporales > Streptomycetaceae > Streptomyces > Streptomyces sp. NPDC014656. The sequence goes on along the minus strand of NZ_JBIBZN010000004.1, from coordinate 216,801 downwards.
AGACCATCGAGGCCCTGGTCACCGAGTCCTTCCGGGAGATCGACCGGCACCGCGCCGCCGTCGCCATCTACCAGAAGGAGTCCCGCCACCTCACCGACCTGCCCCGCTTCCACTACCTCGCCGACTCGCAGCGCCGGTTCGAGAAGGCGTGGCTCGGCACCCTGGAGCGGGGCGTGGCGGACGGGGTGTTCCGCGCCGACCTCGACGTCCGGCTCACCTACCGCTTCGTCCGCGACACCGTCTGGGTCGCGGCCTCCTGGTACCGGCCGGGCGGCCGGCACCGCCCCGAGGAGATCGCCCGCCAGTACCTGTCGATGGTCCTGGACGGCATCGCCGTGGGCGGCTGACACCCCGAGTCGTACGCGGGCGGGCGCGGCCCCCGCACGGGCCGCGCCGCGCCCGCGTCAGCCGACCAGCCGCTCCCGCAGACCCGCGACGGTGCGCAGGTCCAGGCCCAGGCCGGCCGTCACATAGCGGTACAGGCCGCCGTAGCCGGCGCGCACCTCGTCGAGGGCCGCGTCCAGGTACTCCCGGCGGACCTCCTGGAGGGGCACGATCAGCTCCGGGTTCCGCATCAGGCCGCCCTGCCGGAGGCCCTCGCGGACGCGGGCGTCGTGGGCGGCGCGGATCGTGTTGGAGGCCAGGTAGTCCTCGGTGGCGAATCGTTCCGGCACGCCGACGAGCCGGAGGAGCAGCCAGCTGGTCCAGCCGGTGCGGTCCTTGCCCGAGGTGCAGTGGTAGAGCACCGGGCCGGAGCCGGGCGCGGCGAGTTCGCGCAGGGTCCGGCCGAAGGCCGCCCGGTTCGCCGCGTCGGTGACGAAGGTCCGGTAGACGTCCGCCATGAAGGCCGCCGCCCGCCCGCCGCCGAGCATCTGCTCCTGCAGCACCGGGTCGCGCGAGGCGATCGCGGCCGTCAGCCGCCCGAAGAGGCCGTTGTCGGTGACCGGCCGGGCCACGGCGGTCACTCCGGCGGGGAGCCGGTCGGCGCCGTCGTACCCGACCTCCAGGGGGATCCGGAAGTCGACGGCCCGGGCGAGCCCGAGCCCGCCGAGCGTGACCAGGTCGGCGTCGGTGAGCTTCCCGAGGTGGTCGCTCCGGTGGACGAGGCCGTACCGGACCCGCGCGCCGTCGTAGGTGGGGTGGCCGCCCAGGTCACGGAGGTTCACCGCGCCCTGGAGCGGGATGTGGCGGACCGGGGCGGGGACCCGGGGGCGGGCCGCGGCCACAGGGGCGACCCCGGCCAGGACGGCGGTGGCGCCGGCGGTGCTCAGCAGGGCGCGTCTCGACAGGGGCACGGAGGACTTCCTTTCCACCAAACATTAGTTAGGTGACGTCGAGGGGAAGGTAGCAGCCCGGCGGCACCGGGCGGGAGGGGTCGGGGCGCCCCGGTCCGCCGCGCACGGCCCTCACGGAGCCGGCCGGGCGGCCCGTGCCGTCAGCGGCCGCGCGGGGGGATCCACTCCAGCCGGGTCCTGACCCGGGCGTCGCGCACGAACTCCAGGGCGGCCAGCGCCGTCTCGCGCGGCGCGCCGTCGGGGTCGCCGTCCGCGAGGACCGCCGCCAGCGCGTCCACCGCCCGCGGGTCCTGGCGGATCGCCAGGCCGCGGGCCGCCTCCGCCGCCGTCTCCGGATCGGGGTCGGCGAGCCGCTCCGCCAGCGCCTCCCGCACCAGCGGGGTGTCGTCCGGCAGCTCGGCGAGGGCCAGCACCGCCCAGTCCCGCACCCGCGCGTCCCCGTCCCGGCTCAGCCCCAGCAGCACCCCGAGCGCCTCCATGTGCCCGGCCGGCACCAGCCCGGCCAGCGCGCCCGCCACCGCCCGCCGCACCTCCGGGTCCGGATGGCCCGCGGCGGCCAGCAGCTCCGGCACCGCCGCCTGCTCCCCGCACGCCCCCAGCGCCGTCACCACCGACAGGACCGGCTCCCGCGCGGTGCCCGCCGCCTCCGCCGCCAGGCGCCGCAGCACCGGCACCGCGCTCGCCGCGAAGCCCGGCAGCGCCCCGAGGACCCGCGCCCCGAACGCCTGCCGCAGCGGATCGCGGTAGGCGCACCAGGCGGCCGCCGCCACGAAGGTCTCCTCGTCGGCCCGCCCGGCGAGTTCGGCCACCGCCGTCGTCCAGTCGTCCAGCTCCGGATCCCCGCAGCGCAGCGCCCGCGCGGCCAGCTCCTCGGACGGGGTGTGCCGGCCGAGCGCCGCCTCCAGGAGCGTCGCGACGGCCGCGTGCCCGGTCTGCCGCTCGTCGCCGCTCCCGGGCCGGCCGTCCTCCCGCAGCAGCTCGACCACCACGGTCACCCCGCCGTCCTCCCGGACCCGCCGGACCACGGCCTCGTACGTCTCCCCGCCGCCGTTCCCGGCGACCAGCCCGCGCCGCAGCTCGGCCGCCACGTCCACGCCGATCCACCGCCGCGCCTCCCGCAGCGCCGGCGCCGCTCCCCGCGCGCCGTGGTCGAGCAGCGCCCGTACGCAGGCGGTGGAGCCGCGCCGGGCCGCGGCGGTCAGCGGGGTCAGCCCGTCGGGGCCGGGGCGGTCGGGGTCGGCGCCGTGGTCGAGCAGCGCCCGTACGGTCTCCGCGTGGCCGAGCCGGACCGCCCAGGCGAGCGCCGTGAAGCCGAACTCCTCCTCCTGGTCGGGGCGGGCGCCCGCCGCGAGCAGCGCCCGCACGGTCCCCGCGTGGCCGCCGCAGGCCGCCCCGCACAGCGGCAGGTCGCCGCCGTCCGGGCCGCTCGCCCGGCCGGGGTCGGCCCCGGCGGCGAGCAGCAGCCGGACTATCCCCGGCTCGTCGGCGACCGCCGCCCGGTAGAGGGCGGTCTCCCCGTCGTCGTCGGCCTCCGGGTCGGCGCCCCCGCGCAGCGCCCGTACGACCGCGTCCTCGTCCCCGGCGCCGATGGCGTCGAACAGCGTGCTCATGCGCCGACCCTGACCCGCCGTCCGCTCCCGGCGCAAATCCGCCCCGGTCCGGTCAGGGCTTGCGCGCCTCGATGAGGAAGCGGGCGGTGTGCGCCGTGAAGGGGCCCTCCCGGACGATCCGCTCGTGCAGTTCGCGCAGCCGGTCGCGGTACGCCTCCACGGTGAAGCCGGGCACCATCCAGATCACCTTCCGCAGGAACCAGACCACCGCGCCCACGTCCCGGAACTCGGTCCGCAGCCTCTCCGCCCGCAGGTCCACCACCTCCAGGCCGGCCGCCTCCGCGTCCCGCCGGGCGTCCTCGGGGTGCCGGGCGCGGCGGACCTCCTCCGGCTGCGGCCCGAGGAAGTACTCGACCAGCTCGAAGACGCTGGACGGGCCCACCTGCTGGGAGAGGTAGGTGCCGCCGGGCCGCAGCACCCGGGCGATCTCGTCCCACCACACCGTCACCGGGTGGCGGCTGACGACCAGGTCGAAGGCCGCGTCCCCGAAGGGCAGCGGGGGCTCGTCCTCGTCGTGCACGACGACCGCGCCCAGCGGGTGCAGCAGCCGGGTCGCCTTGGCCACGTTCGGCGGCCAGGACTCGGTGGCCGCCACCAGCGGCGGCAGCTTCCCCACCCCGGCCAGCACCTCGCCGCCGCCGGTCTGGACGTCGAGCGCGGCCGCCGCCCCGCCCATCCGCTCGCCCATCAGCCGCTGGTAGCCCCAGGACGGCCGCTCCTCGGTGGCCCGCCCGTCGAGCCAGGAGAAGTCCCAGCCCTCCATCGGGGCCGCCTCGGCCTCCGCCACCAGCTCCTCGAAACTCCGTGTCATCCCCGCATGGTGCCACCGGCGGTCGGGGGAGTCGCGGATGTTTCACCCGGCGCAGTCGAGGACCGTCCCGCACAGCCGGCAGCGGGCGCGCAGGGCGCGGCCGGCCGGGACGCGGAGGCGCTGGCGGCAGACCGGGCAGGGGAAGGCGACGGAGCTCGCCGGCGCGCCGCCGTCGAAGGAGTACGGGGCGCCGGGCGCGGCCCGCCCCAGCCGCCGCTCCCGCGCGTAGCGGCGCCGGTCCGACCGGCCGGCCCCGGCCAGCGGGGGCAGCCGCCGCTCCCGCCCGGCCTCGGCCCGGCCCCGCCGCCAGGCGTCGTACGCGACGGCGCTGGTGAACCAGGGAGAGGGGTCCTCGCCGAAGCGTTCGGCCCGCTGGGCGAGCACCCAGCCGAACTCCTCCGGGGTCAGGTAGCCGAGCTTCTGGCTCTCGGCGCCGTCCTGCCGGAAGGCGTCGAGAAGCAGCCAGCCCGCGCCCAGGTAGGTGGTCACCACGTCGGTGAGGATCTCGTTGCGCCCGGAGTCGGGGAAGCCGAGGCCGAGGCGGTGCAGCAGGACGTGGGTGATCTCGTGGGCGAGGGCGGCGCCGACGTCCCGGGTGCGGGTCCGGAAGCGCTCGTTGAGCTCGACGAAGTACTCGGGCCCCGCGGCGAGTTCGACGGTGGCGGCGTGCTCCATCGCGCGGAACGACACCACCATCCGGGCCTCCGGGAGGAGCAGGTGGCGCACCAGGACCCCGGCCACCCGGGTGGCGCCGAGGAGCGGGTCCTCGCCGGGGGAGAGGGACACGTCGGCGGCGGCCACGGCGGTGGCGTACCGGTCGACGCCGTCGGGGCCGAGGCGCCGGTAGAGCGCGGTGAGCGAGGCCCGTACGGCCTCCCGGTGGGGGAAGCCGTGCCGCACCCCGTGGGCGTCCTCGCCGACCCGGTCGGCCCTGTGGCGGTCCGTCATGCGCGCTCCACCCCCGCTCCCACTGTACGGTCCGACTCGGGCGCCTGGCCGAAAAGGCTTCCTTGTGGCGGCAGTTGAGGGTTGTCCATAATCCGGACATGCCTTGACGGGCGCATGTCATCAATGGGCGTGCGCGACCCGCCGTCACGGCCGCACCCCCCATGCAGGAACCCCCCACGAGAGAAGGCAGACCGTGCAGAAGAACCGGCTCGTCCGCACCCTGCAGAAACTCGCCGCCGCCGGCGCCGTCGCCCTCGCCGCCCTCAGCCTCCAGCCCGTCTCCAGCGCCACCGCGGCCCCCGCCCCGGTCGTCGGGGGCACCCGCGCCGCCCAGGGCGAGTTCCCCTGGATGGTCAGGCTCTCCATGGGCTGCGGCGGCTCCCTGATCAGCCCGCAGATCGTCCTCACCGCCGCCCACTGCGTCAGCGGCTCCGGCAACAACACCTCCATCACCGCCACCGCCGGCGTCGTCGACCTCCAGTCGAGCAGCGCCATCAAGGTCCGCTCCACCAAGGTCCTCCAGGCCCCCGGCTACAACGGCAAGGGCAAGGACTGGGCCCTCATCAAGCTCGCCAGCCCCATCACCTCGCTGCCCAACCTGAAGATCGCCGAGACCACCGCCTACAACAGCGGCACCTTCACCGTGGCCGGCTGGGGCGCGGCCCGCGAGGGCGGCGCGCAGCAGCGCTACCTCCTCAAGGCCAACGTCCCCTTCGTGTCGGACGCCTCCTGCCAGTCCGCGTACGGCAGCGACCTCGTCCCGTCCGAGGAGATCTGCGCCGGCTACAGCCAGGGCGGGGTCGACACCTGCCAGGGCGACTCCGGCGGCCCGATGTTCCGCAAGGACAACGCCGGCGCCTGGATCCAGGTCGGCATCGTGAGCTGGGGCGAGGGCTGCGCGCGGGCCGGCTACCCCGGCGTCTACACGGAGGTCTCGACCTTCGCCGCCGCGATCAAGTCGGCCGCGGCCACGCTGTAACCCACGGACGGGGGCCCCGGGGCGGCACAGCGCCCCGGGGTCCCTCCGCGCGCGGGCCCCTCATTCAGTTCGAAGACGCACAGCCCAGCTCCACGGCCACCGGCCCGCCCCCCTCCGCCGCGGGCTCCACCTCCAGCACCCACACCTCGTTCGCGCCCTCCCGCAGCACCGGCCCCGGCACAAACAGCCCCTCCTGCGGGCCCGCCGCAGGCCAGTACCGGCCCAGGCAGAAGCCGTTCACCCAGACGAAGCCCCGGCCCGCGCCCGGCAGCCGCAGCTCCGCGTCACCGGCGCCCGGGACCTCCACCGAGGCCCGGTACAGGCCCCGCCCGTCGCCGCGCTCCGCCGCCTTCCCGAACGGCACCCGGCCCACCGCCTCCGCCGTGAACGCGTCAAGCCGCAGCCCCCGGGCCCGCACCCCGTGCACGTACTGCCGCTCGTGCAGCAGCCCGCCGGTGATCCCCTTCGGCTCGGCCAGCCGCGGCCCGTAGTTCACCCGGCCCAGCGACTCCACCCACAGCTCCACCACGGCCGGGCCCGCCACCGGCTCCGGCAGCACCGCGTCCTCCTCGGTGAGCACCCCGGCGAAGACCCCGTCCACCCACACCTGCGCCCGGTCCCGCAGCCCCGCCACCGCGAGCGGATACGGCCGCCGGGGGCCCGGCACGGCGAAGCGGTACCGCACCAGGCCCCGGTCCACGCCCAGCTCCTCGAAGGTCGGCGGCGCCCCGGACTCCGCCTCCGCACCGCCCAGCCCCTCCAGGACCGCGCCCGGCGCCGCCCACTCCGCCAGGTCCGCCCGCACCGGCGCCGCCAGCCGGGCCGGCGGCTCCGGCACCTTTGGCAGCGGACCCGCCGCGTACGGCGCCAACACCTCCCGGAAGCGGTGGAACTTCTCCGTCGCCCGCCCCCACTCGTCCACCGGCGCGTCGTAGTCGTACGAGGTCACCGTCGGCAGCAGCCGCCCGTCGTGCAGCTCCCCGGCCCGGTTCGCGCCCGCCCAGCCGCCGAAGTTCGAGCCCCCGTGCGCCATGTAGACGTTCACCGACGCCCCGCACTCCAGGACCTCCCGCAGCGCCTCCGCCGCCTCCGCCGCGTCCCGCGCCGCGTGCTCCGTGCCCCAGTGGTCGAACCAGCCGCACCAGAACTCCATGCACATCAGCGGCCCCGACGGCCGGTGCCGGCGCAGCACCGCGAAGCCCTCCTCCGCGCCCGAGCCGAAGTTCGCCGTCGCCGGCACCCCCGGCACCGAACCGCCCGTCAGCATGTGGTCCTCGGGACCGTCCGAGGTGAAGAGCGGCACCGTCACCCCGCACTCCCGCAGCAGCCCCGCCAGCCACTCCAGATAGCGGGCGTCACTCCCGTAACTCCCGTACTCGTTCTCCACCTGGACCAGCACCACCGGCCCGCCCCGGTCCACCTGCCGCGCCACCACCTGCGGCAGCAGCCGCCGGAACCACCGCTCCACCGGCGCCAGGAACTCCGGGTCCCGGGTCCGCACCCGCCGCCCCAGCGGCCCCGTCACCCAGTGCGGCAGCCCGCCGTTCTCCCACTCGGCGCAGATGTACGGCCCCGGTCGCACGATCGCCCGCATCCCCGCCGCCGCCACCGCGTCCAGGAAACGGCCCAGCGCCTCCGGATCCGCCCACCGGCCCGGCTCCGGCTCGTGCAGGTTCCACGGCACGTACGTCTCGACGCAGTCCAGTCCCATCGCCCGCAGCATCCCGAGCCGGTGCTCCCAGTGCCCCTCGTGCACCCGGAAGTAGTGCAGCGCCCCCGACAGCAGCCGCACCGGCCGCCCGTCGAGCAGAAAGTCCTCGTCACCCACAGCGAACGTGCTCATGACCCCACCCTCACCCCCTGGCGGCGAGCCGGTCCATGGACAAAGATCGTCGCAGTTTGGACGTTAGAAGGACGGACGGAAGGGCAGGCCGGCGGATGTACCACACCTGGATGCGCTACTTCACGCCCGGCCCCGTCCACCATCGCCTCGGCCTGGTCTGCCTCGGCGTCGGACTCCAGCACGGCCGCCTCCCCGTCGTCGGCCCCCGCACCCTCGACCACCACGTCGCCGTCCTCGTCTCCGCCGGCGGCGGCTGGTACCGCTCCGCCGACGGCCGCCGCACCCCCGTCGCCGCCCCCGCCCTGCTCTGGCTCACCCCCGGCGTCCCCCACCACTACGGCGCCGACCCCGCCACCGGCTGGGACGAGTCCTTCGTCGACTTCACCGGACCCGCCGCCGCCACCTACACCGAACTCGGCTACATCGAACCCGACCGGCCCGTCGTCCCCCTCGCCGACGCCGGCCCCGCCCGCGCCGCCATCGGCCGCATCGCCCGCGCCGCCCGCCCCGGCAACCCGCTCCTGGAGGTCGAGACCGCCGCCGCCGTCCACGAACTCCTCGTCGCCCTGCGCCGCGGCCGCGCCGACACCGACGCCGACGGCGACCCCGTCCTCACCGGCCTCGCCCGCGACGCCTTCCAGCCGCTCTCCGTCGCCGAACACGCCGCCCGGCACGGCATGACCGCCGCCGAGCTGCGCACCGCCGTCCGCCGCGCCGCCGGGTGCAGCCCCAAGGACTACCTGCTCACCGTCCGCCTCGGCCGCGCCAAGGAACTCCTCGCCGCCACCGAGCTGCCCGTCGCCTCCGTCGCCCGCCGCGTCGGCTACGACGACCCCGCCTACTTCTCCCGGCTCTTCACCCGAAGGGTCGGACTCGCCCCCGTCCGCTTCCGCGAGCAGCAGGGCCGCGCCGTCCACGGCGGCTGGAGCGACCGCGTACCGGATCCCGAACACCCCCCGACCCTCACCGGAGACTCCGGATAGGCTCGCTGACCATGAGCGACACCCCGAACGACTCCAGCGCCATCGACCCCGCCGTCCGAGCCGAGCTGACCCGGCTGCGCGAGTCGATCGACAACATCGACGCCGCCGTCGTCCACATGCTCGCCGAACGCTTCAAGTGCACCCAGCAGGTCGGCGTCCTCAAGGCCGAGCACCAGCTGCCGCCCGCCGACCCGGCCCGCGAGGCCCGCCAGATCGCCCGGCTGCGCGAACTCGCCGAGAGCGCCCGGCTGGACCCGGCCTTCGCCGAGAAGCTCCTCAACTTCATCATCGCCGAGGTCATCCGCCACCACGAGACGATCGCGGACGGAACACGCTGATGGCACACCCCGCCAAGACCGTCACGGACGGAGCACGCTGATGGCCCGCGTCACGGTCTTCACCCTCGGCGGCACCATCTCCGCGCGCGGCGGCGACGCGGCCCGCATGACCGGGCCCGAGGTCCTCGCCGCCCTCGGCGCCCCCGAGGACGTCGAGCTGCGCGACTTCCGCCGGCTCCCCTCATCCTCCCTCGCCCCCGAGGACCTCGCCGCCCTCGCCGCCGAGGTGAACGAGACCGTCGCCGCCGGCTCCGGCGTCGTCGTCGTCCAGGGCACCGACACCCTGGAGGAGACCGCCTTCCTCCTCGACCTGCTCTGCCCCACCGAGCGGGCCCCCATCGCCGTCACCGGCGCCATGCGCCGCGCCGACCTCCCCGGCGCCGACGGCCCCGCCAACCTCGCCGCCGCCCTCGCCGTCGCCGCCGACCCCGCCTGCCGGGGCCTCGGCGTCCTCGTCGTCCTCGCCGACGAGATCCACGCCGCCCGGCACGCCCGCAAGACCCACACCACCTCGGTCGCCACCTTCGCCTCGCCCGGCGCGGGCCCCCTCGGCACCGTCGTCGAGGGCACCCCGCGGCTCCTGCTCCGCCCCGCCGTGCCCACCGCGCCCTGCCGGCTCTCCTACGACCCCGCGGTCCGGATCGCCCTGGTCACCCTCGGCCTCGGCGACCGCGGCGAACTCCTCTCCGCCGTCGACGACCGCTTCCAGGGCCTCGTCGTCGCCGCCTTCGGCGCCGGCCACGCCCCCTCCTGGCTCGTCGAGCCCCTCGCCGCGATCGCCCGCCGCGTCCCGGTCGTCCTCGCCTCCCGCACCGGAGCGGGCACCGGCCTCAGCGACACCTACCGCGGCCCCGGCTCCGAGTACGACCTCCTCCACCACGGCCTGATCCCGGCCGGCCCGCTCCACCCCGCCAAGGCCCGGCTCCTGCTCGCCGCCCTCGTCTCCAGCGGCGCCGCGGGACCCGCCGGCTACGACCGGCCCCGGATCACCGCCGCCTTCGCCCACCTCGACGGCACCGGCCTCGCCTGACGGCCCCTTTCGGCACCACCCCTGCCCGCCGACCGGGCGATCGGGCAGCATAGGGCCCATGTCCGTACTGACGCGCGACGAAGCGCAGACCCGTGCCCAGCTGCTCGACGTCCACCACTACACGGTGGACCTCGACCTCACCACCGGCGACGAGACCTTCCTGTCCACCAGCCTCATCCGCTTCACGGCCCGCGCCGCCGGGGACACCTTCGTCGAAGTCAAGCCGGACGCCCTGCACTCCGCCACCCTCGACGGCAAGCCGCTCGACCCCGCGGACCTCACCGGGAACCGGCTCGCGCTGAACCTCACCGAGGGCGAGCACGAGCTGGCCGTCACCGCCACCATGCGCTACTCGCACACCGGCGAGGGCATGCACCGCTTCCTCGACCCCACCGACGGCGAGTCCTACGTCTACACCCAGCTCTTCATGGAGGACGTCCAGCGCGTCTTCGCCGCCTTCGACCAGCCCGACCTCAAGGCCGTCTTCGAGCTCACCGTCACCGCCCCCGAGGGCTGGACCGTCCTCACCAACGCCGTCACCGAGCGCCAGGACGACGGCCGCTGGAAGGCCGCCCCCACCCAGCCGCTCTCCACCTACTTCGTCTGCGTCGCCGCCGGCCCCTGGCACTCGGTCCGCACCGAGCACGCCGGACTGCCCTTCGGCATCCACTGCCGCCGCTCGCTCGCCCCCCACCTCGACGCCGACGCCGACGAGATCATCGCCGTCACCAAGGCCTGCTTCGACCGCTTCCACGAGAAGTTCGACGAGCCCTACCCCTTCGACTCCTACGACCAGGCCTTCGTCCCCGAGTTCAACCCCGGCGCCATGGAGAACCCCGGCCTCGTCACCTTCCGCGACGAGTTCGTCTTCCGCTCCGCCGTCACCGCCACCGAGCGGATGACCCGCGCCATGGTCATCGCCCACGAGATGGCCCACATGTGGTTCGGCGACCTCGTCACCCTCCGCTGGTGGGACGACATCTGGCTGAACGAGTCCTTCGCCGAGTACATGGGCTACCAGACCGTCAACGAGGCCTGCTCCGACCTCTTCGCCGACACCTGGATCGACTTCGGCGTCGCCCGCAAGGCCTGGGGGTACGACGCCGACCAGCGCCCCTCCACCCACCCCGTGGCCCCCGACCCCGAGGCCGTCCCCGACACCGCCTCCGCCCTCCTCAACTTCGACGGCATCTCCTACGCCAAGGGCGCCTCCGCCCTGCGCCAGCTCGTCGCCTGGCTCGGCGAGGAGGACTTCCTCGCCGGCATCAACATCCACTTCAAGCGGCACCGGTTCGGCAACGCCACCCTCGCCGACTTCATCGACAACCTCGCCGCCGCCACCGACCGCGACGTCCACGCCTGGGCCGAGCGGTGGCTCCGCACCACCGGCGTCGACACCCTCACCCCCCGCCTCACCGGCGAGGCCGGCCGCTGGGACCTCGCCGTCGAGCACGCCGGCGGCCGCCCCCACCGCATCGAGGCCGGGGTCTACGACCGCCGCCCCGACGGCGAACTCGCCCTGCGCGAGCGCGCCTGGATCGACGTCCCGCAGCAGGAGCCCACCCGCCTCACCGGCCCCCGCCCCGCCCTCGTCGTCCTCAACGACGGCGACCACACCTACGCCAAGCTCCGCTTCGACGAGGTCTCCCGGGAGTCCGCCCTCCGCGGCCTCTCCCGCGTCCCCGACCCGCTCACCCGCGCCGTGATCTGGAACAGCCTCCGGGACATGGTCCGCGACGGGGAACTGGAGCCCGCCGCCTACCTGGAGACCGCCCTCGCCCACCTCCCCGAGGAGACCGAACTCGGCATCGTCCAGGGCGTCCTGGCCTTCGCCCGGCAGCAGATCGCCGACCGGTACGTCGCCGGGGAGGAGCGCCCCGCCGCCCTCGCCACCCTCCGCGAGATCGCCCGCTCCTTCCTCCGCCGCACCGAGGACGGCGACGACCCCGGCCTGCGCCTCACCGCCGTCCGCGCCCTGATCGACAGCGCCACCACCCCCGACCAGATCGCCTCCTGGCTCGACGAGGGCACCGTCCACGGCGGCCCCGAGCTCGACCCGGAGCTGCGCTGGCGCATCCTCGCCCGGCTCGCCGTCCTCGGCGCCACCGACGAGGCCGCCATCGCGGCCGAGCTGACGCGCGACCCCAGCGCCACCGGCCAGGAGGGCGCGGCCCGCTGCCGCGCCGCGCTCCCGGACCAGGCCGCCAAGGCGGCGGCCTGGGCGGCCATGTTCGACTCCGACGACCTGTCGAACTACCTCTTCACCGCCACCGCCCTCGGCTTCTGGCAGCCCGAACAGGCCGAGCTGGTGAGGGAGTACGTCGACCGCTTCTACGACGCGGCCATCGCCCTCGGCGACCGCCGCGGCCCCGCCATGGCCGAGGCCGCCGGCCGCCACGCCTTCCCCGCCCACGCGGTCGACGCCGCCTCCCTCGCCCTCGGCGAGCGCCGCCTCGCCGAGGGCACCATGCTCCCGGCCCTCCACCGCAAGCTCGTCGACCAGCTCGACGACCTCGCCCGCGCCCTGCGCGTCCGCCGGGGCTGAACCACCGGGACGGCACCTCACGCCAAGGTGCCGTCCCCCGTTCGGGTCACAACCGGCGACTCCCCGGACAGGGGCGCGCCGGCCCCGGCACGCTGTCGTCCATGCGTGCCGCACCCCCGCCCCCCCTCGCCGCCCAGCCCACCCCGCTCAGCCGCCTCCTCGGCACCGCCCTGGACGCACTGCGCACCGGAGCGGAGGAACGGGGCGGGCCGCTGCCGGCCGGCGGGCCCGAAGCGGTCGCGGCACGGGTGCGCGCCACCCTCGGGGACGTGCTCCCCGAGACCGGGACCGGACCGGACGAGGCGCTGCGCACCCTGGTGCACCTGGTCGCCGCCGGCGCCGCCGATCCCGCGCACCCGCTCTGCGCCGCCCATCTGCACACCCCGCCGCTCGCGCTCGCCGCCGCCGCCGACCTGGCCGCCGCCGCGCTCAACCCCTCGATGGACTCCTGGGACCAGGCCCCGGCCGCCTCCGCCCTGGAGGCGGAGGTCACCGCCGCGCTCGCCGCCGAGGTCCACCCGGCGGCCGACCGCCCCGACGCGCTCGTCACCACCGGCGGCACCGAGTCCAACCAGCTCGCGCTGCTCCTCGCCCGGGAGCGGCACGGCCCCCGCCTCACCACCGTCACCGGCGCCGCCGCCCACCACTCCGTCCGCCGCGCCGCCTGGCTCCTCGGCCTCCCCGAGCCGGTCACCGTCCCCACCCCGCGCGGCCTCCTCGACCCCGAGGCCACCGCCCGGGTCCTCGCCGCGCAGGACGGGCCCGTCCTCCTCGCCGCCACCGCCGGCACCACCGACGAGGGCCTGATCGACCCGCTGCCCGCGCTGGCCGACGCCTGCGCCGCGCACGGCGCCGACCTGCACGTCGACGCGGCCTACGGCGGACCGCTCCTGTTCAGCCGCGCCCACCGGCACCTCCTGGACGGCCTGGACCGGGCCCGCACCGTCACCCTCGACCTGCACAAGCTCGGCTGGCAGCCGGTCGCCGCCGGACTCCTCACCGTCCGCGAGGCCGGCGACCTCGCCGCCCTCGCCCACACCGCCGACTACCTCAACGCCGGCGACGACACCGAGGCCGGCCTCCCCGACCTCCTCGGCCGCTCCCTGCGCACCACCCGCCGCCCCGACGTCCTCAAGGCCGCCGTCACCCTGCGCGCCCTCGGCAGGACCGGCCTCGGCGCCCTGGTGGACCTCTGCGTGGAGCACGCCCGGGACCTGGCCGACCTGGTGGAGAAGAGCCCGGAGCTCGAACTGCGGGACCGGCCCGTCCTCACCACCGTCCTCTTCCGCCCGGCCGGCGCCGACGACGCGGCGGTCGCCGGGGTCCGCCGCCGGCTCCTCGCCGGCGGCCGGGCCGTCCTCGGCCGCGCCCGCGCGGACGGCCGGCTCTGGCTCAAGGCCACCCTCCTCAACCCCCACACCACCCCCGACGACCTGGCCCAGCTCATCGCCCTCGTGGTGGAGACCGCAGCACTCGTGGAAGGCAGCACCGACCGATGACCGGCAGCACCCCTCAGCAGGGCACCCCCCAGCAGGACCTCGACCGCCCGCACGACCTGGTGGGCGTCGGCATCGGCCCGTTCAACCTCTCGCTCGCCGCCCTCGCCGACGGCGTCCCCGGCGGACTCGCCGCCACCTTCTTCGAGCAGCGCCCGGCCTTCCACTGGCACCCCGGCCTGCTCATCGAGGGCGCCACCCTCCAGGTGCCCTTCCTCGCGGACCTGGTGACCCTCGCCGACCCGGCCAGCCCCTGGTCCTTCCTCAACTACCTGCGCAGCCGCGAGCGCCTCTTCCCCTTCTACTTCGCGGAGAAGTTCCACATCCAGCGCGCCGAGTACGACGCCTACTGCCGCTGGGTCAGCGAACGGCTGCCCGGCCTCCACTTCGGCCACCAGGTCGACTCGGTCCGCTGGAACCCCGAGCGCCGGCTCTTCGAGGTCGACTTCACCCAGCTCGACCCGGACGGCGAGGCCGCCGCGCTGGGCCGCGCCTACACCCGGAACGTGGTCCTGGGCGTCGGCACCGAGCCGTACGTCCCCGAGCCGCTGCGCCCGCTCGCCGAGGCCCCCGGCGTGCCGGTGGTCCACGCCGCCGACTACCTCGCGCACCGGGAGTCGCTGCTCGCCGCCGGGCACGTCACCGTCATCGGCTCCGGCCAGTCCGGCGCCGAGGTCTTCCTCGACCTGCTCCGGGCCCGTCCGGCGGGCGCCGAGCGGATCAGCTGGCTCTCCCGCACCGAGGCCTTCGCGCCGATGGAGTACTCGAAGCTGGGCCTGGAGCACTTCACCCCCGACTACACCCGCTACTTCCACGCCCTGCCGGAGCCGGTCCGGGGCGAACTCGTGCCCCGCCAGTGGCAGTTGCACAAGGGCATCGACGCGGAGACCATCGCCGCCGTGCACGACGAGCTGTACCGCCGCACGCTGCACGGCGGCTGGCCGGACGCCGTCCTCACCCCCGGCGTCCGGGTCCGCACGGCCGGCCGGGTCGCCACCACCCAGGTCGAGCTGCACCTGGAGCACGTCCAGCAGGGGACCCGTTCCCGGCTCACCACGGACGCCGTCGTCCTCGCCACCGGCTACCGGGAGCGCCCGGTCGACCGGATGCTGGCCGGCCTCGACCCGTACCTGCGGCACGACGCGGCGGGCCGGGCGAGGATCGACGAGCACTACCGGCTGGTCCTCGACCCCTCGGTGACCGGGGCGGTCCACGTGCAGAACGCGGAGCGCCACACCCACGGCGTGGGCGCCCCCGACCTGGGCCTGGCGGCCTGGCGCAGCGCGGTCATCCTCAACGCGGTCACCGGCAAGGAGCCGTATCCGCTGCCGCGCCGGACCGCCTTCACCAGCTTCGGCCTGGACGCGCGAGAGGCGCCGAGCTTCCCGTCCCAGGACCGGAAGCTGACGCCCCTCGTGCAGAGCTGAGGCTAGAAGACGGGCACGCCGTCCCGGGTCAGCCTCCAGTCCACCGAGGCGAACCGCCCCGGGTCGACCGTGCCCTTGGCCCGCACCCACTGGATGATCGTGTTGCGGATCTCGTCCGAGTTCGCCCACAGCTGCTCGGCCCCGGCGACGTGCGGGAAGGCGCCGCCGCCGCTGGCGCGGTAGTTGTTGACGGCGAGGACGAACTTCGCGGCCGGGTCCAGCGGCCGGCCCTCGAAGGACAGGCCGGTGATCCGCTGCCCGGCCGGCTTGGCGATGTCGATGTCGTACGTCAGCCCGGAGACGGCGTCGTAGTTGTAGTCCGGGGTGTTGTCCGCGTTGGTGAGCTTCGCGGTGTCGACGGGGGCGCCCGCCGGGGTCTGGACGTAGTACTTCGCCGAGTACTCCAGGTACTCCTTCAGCTGGGCGCCCGTCATCAGGCGGGCCTCCAGGGTGTTCTCGAAGGGGTAGAGCCCGGCGGCGTCCTTGATGGTGATCTCGCCGGACGGGATGCGGGCCGTGCGGGAGAAGCAGGAGGCCTGCGAGAGCACCGGCAGGGAGGCGTACGCGCCGCCGGCCAGCGCGGCCTTCACGGTCTCGGCCTGGACGACGTTGATCAGGTCGATGATCGGCTCGTCCTTCCACGGCGCGTCGGCCGTGGTCATGGCGGCGGTGGAGGTGCCGATGACCGTGTTGACGTACTCGACGACCTTCTTGTGCTCGTCGGCGAGGAGGCCGGTGATCTCCGGGTCCTCCTCGACGGTGTTGGAGTTGAGGACCTGGGCGGCGACCTTCTCCACCGTCCAGCGGCCCCCGGCCCACACGAGGTCGAAGTCGAAGAGGGTGAGGCGCTGGCCCCACTTCAGCGGCTCGGAGAGGACGACCTCCTCGCCGGTCTCCTTGTTGGCGATCCGGTACTCGGGGATCTCGGTGTGGGCGTGGCCGACGAGGATCGCGTCGATGCCGGGGACCTGCTCGGCGACGAGGCCGGCGGCGTTCTCGACGTGCGGGAGCTGGTCACCGTACGAGGAGGTGCCGCTGGAGCCGGAGTGCGCGGAGACGACCACGACGTCGGCGCCCATCGAGCGCAGCTTCGGCACCCACTTCGCGGCCTGCTCCTCCAGGCCGGGGAAGACCATCTTCCCGCTGACGTTGGCCTTGTCCCAGATGGCGATGCCGGGGTTGGTCAGGCCGAGCACCGCGACCTTGACGTCCTTGCCGTGCGGGGTGCGCAGGCGGTGGAAGCTGTACGGCGGGAAGGCCGGGCGCAGGGTCTTCGCGTCGAGCGCGTTCGCGCCGAGCAGCGGGAAGTCGCACTGCTCCTCGAACTTCCGCAGCACCGGGATGCCGTAGTTGAACTCGTGGTTGCCGAGCGCGGCGGCGTCGTAGCCGATGGCGTTCATGGCCTGGGCCATCGGGTGGACCGGGCCGCCGGCCTTCGTGATGGGGTCGATCTTGGCGTAGTAGTACGAGAGCTGGGTGCCCTGGATGGTGTCGCCGGCGTCGATGAGGAGGGTGTTGCGGCGGCCCTTGGCGGCGCGGACCTGGTTCACCAGGGTGGAGATCTTGGCGAGGCCGACGTCGTTGTGGGCCTTGTCGTCGAACTCCTTGTCCGTGAAGTAGTCCCAGTTGAGGACGTTCCCGTGCAGGTCGGTGGTGCCCATGACGGTGAAGGAGTACCGCTTGGCCGGCTTGGGGCGGGCACCGCGGGCCTCGGCGGGAGCGGCGACCCCGGCGGTGAGGGCGGCCCCGGCTCCGAGGGCGGCGGAGCTCTCCAGGAAGGTCCGGCGGTTCAGCGGCATGTGTGTCTCTCCTTGTTCCGTGGCGCTGCTTCGGGTGCACAACGCGCGTAGATTCTGGCTCAGACCTTTCGCCGGGAACAGTCCTTTCGGGTTACGGAGTGGGAAAGTGTTCGTATGCCACCGATCCCCGGTCCGGAGGAGCACGCCATGACGCACCCCCACCCCACCCCCGGGGCGCCGCAGGTGACGGTCCGCGGGGAGGGCCTGATCGAGGTCGAGCCGGAGCTGGCCCGCATCGCGGTGACCGTCTCCGCGCGCGGCGTCGACCGGGCCCCCGTGCTCGCGGACCTGACCCGGCGCAACGCCGAGGTCCTCGATCTGATCAGGGCGCGCGGGGCGGCCGTGGCGAAGCTGGAGACGGGCGGCCTCTCGATCGCCCCGGAGCGGCCCCGCCGGGGGAAGGGCGAGCAGCCGAGGATCCACCGGGGGCACGTGCGGATCACCACCGAACTCACCGACTTCGCCGCCCTCGGCGAGCTGGTGGCCCAACTCGCCGACCGGGACCAGGTCGAGGTGAACGGCCCGTGGTGGGAGCTGCGCCAGGACTCGGAGGCGTACGGGGAGGCGCGCCGGCTCGCGGTGACGGAGGCGGTGCGGCGGGCGCGCTCCTACGCGCAGGCGCTGGGCACCTCGCTGGGCTCACTCCTCGAACTGTCGGACGCCGGGCTGCCCGAGCCGGGTGTGGGACGGGGCGGCGGCTTCTTCCCGGTGTCCGCGGCCTTCGCCGAGGAGGGCGCCGGCGGGGCGCCCTCCCTCGACCTCGAACCGCAGCGCCGGACGGTGACCGCCGAGGTCGTCGCGCGCTTCACGATGCTGCCGCCCGCACTCTGAGACGAGGGGCCCCGAGGCGCGGAAAACGCTCATCGGAGCAGTCCGGCGCACAGATTCAAGTCTTGTCAACAGCGTTTCATGGAAAGGTTGTTGAGTAGTCATGCGGGACCCACCGGCTACTGATGGGTAAGGCCCTAGGCTCGCCTCATGCGCCGAGCGAAAATCGTTTGTACCCTTGGGCCCGCCACCGAAACATACGACCAGATCAAGGCATTGATCGAGGCCGGAATGGACGTGGCCCGCCTCAACCTCAGCCACGGCACCTACGCCGAGCACGAGGAGCGTTACCAGCGGGTCCGCAAGGCGGCCGACGAGACCGGCCGCAGCGTCGGGGTCCTCGCCGACCTTCAAGGCCCGAAGATCCGGCTCGGCCGCTTCCGCGAGGGTCCGGTACTCCTTGAACGCGGCGACGACTTCACCATCACCGTCGAGCCGGCGGAGGGCGACCGCCACTGCTGCGGCACCACCTACTCCGGCCTGGCGGCGGACGTCACCGCCGGTGAGCGGATCCTCGTCGACGACGGACGCGTCACCCTGGAGGTCACCTCCGTCGACGGGCCCCGGGTGCGCACCCGGGTCGTCGAGGGCGGCATGGTCTCGGACCACAAGGGGCTCAACCTGCCGGGCGTCGCGGTCTCCGTCCCGGCGCTCTCCGAGAAGGACGTCGAGGACCTCCGCTGGGCGCTGCGCACCGGTGCCGACGTCATCGCCCTCTCCTTCGTCCGCTCCGCCCGGGACATCGAGGACGTCCACCGGATCATGGACGAGGAGGGCCGCCGCCTCCCGGTCATCGCCAAGATCGAGAAGCCGCAGGCGGTCGAGAACATCGAGGAGATCGTCGCCGCCTTCGACGGCATCATGGTCGCCCGCGGCGACCTCGGCGTCGAGATGCCGCTGGAGCAGGTGCCGATCGTCCAGAAGCGCGCGGTCAAGCTCGCCAAGCGGAACGCCAAGCCGGTCATCGTCGCCACCCAGATGCTCGACTCCATGATCGACAACTCCCGGCCCACCCGCGCCGAGGCCTCCGACGTGGCCAACGCCGTCATCGACGGCACCGACGCCGTGATGCTCTCCGGCGAGACCAGCGTGGGCCGCCACCCGATCGAGACGGTCCGCACCATGAGCCGGATCGTCGAGGCCGCGGAGGAGGACGTCCTCGCCAAGGGCCTGCCGCCGCTGACCGAGCGGAACAAGCCGCGCACCCAGGGCGGCGCGGTGGCCCGTGCCGCCGCCGAGATGGGCGACTTCCTCGGCGCGAAGTTCCTGGTCGCCTTCACGCAGTCCGGCGACACCGTGCGGCGGCTCTCCCGCTACCGCTCGCCGATTCCGCTGCTCGCCTTCACGCCGGACCCGGCGACCCGCTCGCAGCTCAACCTCACCTGGGGCGTCGAGACCTTCCTCGGCCCGCACGTCGACTCCACGGACGCCATGGTCGCGCAGGTCGACGAGGAGCTGCTCCGCATCGGGCGCTGCGCGAAGGGCGACGTCGTGGTGATCACGGCCGGCTCCCCGCCCGGTGTCTCGGGCTCGACCAACCTGGTCCGCGTCCACCACATCGGAGAGCCGCTCTCCTGACGGCACGCCGAAAAGAGCCCCGCCACCCGCGCTTGGTGGCGGGGCCCTCGTGCTCCCGGGCCATAGGGAGTACCGGAGGGAAGGGACGTCCCCGGAAACCTCGACGAGGACTCCCGGCGAGAACCACGCCCCGTCGGACGGGAGGCGGCTTCGCCCTCCAAGGTCCGCACCTGCGCCCCGCCGCGCCCGAAGGGGATCCTCGACCGGCCCCCGAAGCGCACGAACCGACCCCTCCCGGCGCGAAGGAGGCCCGGGCCCTGTCCGTGCCCCGCGTACGTCCCGTACCGGACCGCGAGGGAGGTGTGCTGGGGGAGCCCTCGGCCGTCTCCTGGAGCGGAACGCCTGAAGGTCTCATTCCTAGGAATCGAAGGTAATGTGCCCCGGGTGGGATTCGAACCCACGCTGGATGGTGTTTGAGACCACTGCCTCTACCGCTGGGCTACCGGGGCTTCCTTTGAAACAAAGGCCGATGATCACCCGCCGTGCCCCTACCTTACAGGAGGTGGGTAGGCTCATGGGGAGCTGTATCCGCCTCGGAACGAGGCCATCGAACGAGGAGCCCGCGTGACTGCCCCCGAGTCGCCCCAGCCCGCCGACGACGTCGAATCGTCCCACGTCCCGCCGCTGACCACCCGCGTCGTCATCGCCGAGGACGAGGCGCTGATCCGCCTCGACCTCAAGGAGATGCTGGAGGAGGAGGGCTACACGGTCGTCGGCGAGGCGGGAGACGGAGCCACCGCCGTCGAGCTGGCCCGCGAGCACCGCCCCGACCTGGTCATCCTGGACGTGAAGATGCCCGTCCTCGACGGCATCTCCGCCGCCGAGAAGATCGCCGGCGAGTCCATCGCCCCGGTCCTCATGCTCACCGCCTTCTCCCAGCGCGACCTCGTCGAGCGGGCCCGCGACGCCGGCGCCATGGCCTACCTGGTCAAGCCCTTCAGCAAGAGCGACGTCGTCCCCGCCATCGAGATGGCCGTCTCCCGCTTCGCCGAGCTGCGCGCCCTGGAGCAGGAGGTCGCCGACCTCAGCCAGCGCCTGGAGACCCGCAAGCTGGTCGACCGCGCCAAGTCGGTCCTCCAGACCCAGTACGGCCTCTCCGAGCCGGCCGCCTTCCGCTGGATCCAGAAGACCTCCATGGACCGCCGCATGTCCATGCAGCAGGTCGCCGAGGCCGTCATCGAGGACGCCGAGGAGAAGAAGGCCGCGAAGGGGCAGTAGCCCCAGGCCCCCGCGCACGACGAGGAGGCCCGCCCCGCGCGACGCGGGGCGGGCCTCCTCGTTCCCGTACGGGGGTGTCAGTCCTCGCCGAGGTACGCCTTGCGCACCGACTCGTCGTGCAGGAGGTCCCGGCCCGTGCCCGAGAGCACGATCTTGCCGATCTCCATCACGTGACCGTGGTCCGCCAGCGCGAGCGCGGCCTGGGCGTTCTGCTCGACGAGCAGGATCGTGGTGCCCTGGGCCTTCAGCTCGGCGATGGTCGCCATGATCTTCTGCATCATGATCGGCGAGAGGCCCATGGAGGGCTCGTCGAGCATCAGCAGCTTGGGCTGGGACATCAGCGCCCGGCCCATGGCGAGCATCTGCTGCTCACCGCCGGAGAGCGTGCCGGCCGCCTGCTTGCGACGCTCGCCCAGGATCGGGAAGAGGTCGTAGGCGCGCTGCACGTCCTTGGCGATGCCGGCCGTGTCCTTCCGGAGGAAGGCGCCGAGGAGGAGGTTCTCCTCGATGGTCATGCGCGGGAAGATGTGCCGGCCCTCGGGGGAGTGGGCCAGGCCCAGCGAGACGATCTTGTGCGCGGGGATCTTGCGGAGGGACTTGCCCTCGAACTTGATCTGCCCGCCGACCGGCTTGAGGAGCCCGGAGAGGGTCCGCAGGGTGGTGGTCTTCCCGGCGCCGTTGGTGCCGATGAGGGTGACGACCTCGCCCGCCTCCACGGAGAAGGAGATGCCCTTGACGGCCTCGATCTTTCCGTAGGCGACGCGCAGGTCCTCGACTTCGAGCAGTGCGGTCATGCGTCGTTCTCCTTGCCCGGAGCGGCGTCCTTCGCGGTCTTCGCCGCGTCCGCCGGGGTGTCGTCCTCGGCCGGGGTCCCGTCGGCCACCGGAGCCTCGTCGGGCGTCTCGTCGTCCGCGCCGGAGGCGTCCTCGGCCGGAGCCGGGGCCTCGTCCTCGTCTTCGGCCGGAGCCGGGGCCTCGGTCTCCGCCGGAGCCTCGTCCGCCGGAGCCTCGTCCGCCGGGGCCTCGTCCGCCGGGGCCTCGGCCTTCGGGGAATCGGCCTTCGGAGTCTCGTCGATCGGCTCGCCGAGGTACGCGGCGATGACCCGCTCGTCGCTCTGGACGGTCTGGCTGTCGCCCTCGATCAGCTTCTGGCCCTGCACGAGCACGGCGACCCGGTCGCACAGGTTGAAGATGAAGCGCATGTCGTGCTCGATGACGAGCACGGCGATGCCCATGTCCCGGATGGCGAAGATGAGTTCCTCGGCCGCCCGGGTCTCCTGCGGGTTCATGCCGGCGGTCGGCTCGTCCAGCAGGATCAGGCCCGGGTCGCTGGCGAGCGCGCGGGCGATCTCCAGCTTGCGCTGCTCGCCGTACGGCAGGTTCTTGGAGAGGTGCTGCGCCTTCGCGGCGAGCCCGACGAACTCCAGGAGCTCCATCGCCCGCTTCTCGGAGGCCGCCTCGGCCCGCTTGAAGCCCGGGCCGCGCAGCAGGGCGGACCAGAGGCCCTCCTTGGTGCGGGTGTGCCGGCCGACGAGCACGTTCTCCAGGACCGTCATGTTGTTGAAGAGACGGATGTTCTGGAAGGTACGGGCGATGCCGGCCGCGGTGACCTTGAAGGACTTCGGCGGCAGGACCTGGCCCTTGTAGCGGACCTCGCCCTCGGTGGGCACGTACAGACCGGTCAGGCAGTTGAAGAAGGTCGTCTTGCCGGCGCCGTTGGGGCCGATCAGACCGACGATCTCGCCGCTGTTGACGGTGAGGTTCACATCGCGCACGGCGGTCAGGCCGCCGAAGCGCATGGTGACCCCGCGCGCGTCCAGCACGGTCTCGCGGGCGGCCGGCTCCGCGGTGGCGTCGGCCTTGGTGGTGGTCGTCGTCATGGTTCAGGCACCTGCCTTGGCGGACGGCGCGGCGGGCGCCGGCTGCTCGTCGTGCTCGTGGAACTCCAGCTGACGGCGCTTGTCGGCCACGATGCCCTCCGGGCGGAAGCGCATGATCAGCACGAGCGCGACGCCGAAGGCGAAGAGCTGGTACTCGCCCATGAACTGGAGCTTGTTCGGGATGAGGAAGAGCAGGGCCGCGCCGACCAGCGGACCGCTCATCGTGCCCATGCCGCCGAGGACGACGGCCGCGAGCAGGAAGGCGGAGTTGGGCGGGATCGGACCGGCGAAGAGGTACTGCTCCGGGGTCACCGTGTAGGTGACGTGGGCCTGCACCGTACCGGCCAGACCGGCCAGACCGGCGCCGAGCGCGAAGGCGATCAGCTTCACCCGGAAGCCGTTGATGCCCATCGCGAGCGCGGCGGTCTCGTCCTCGCGGATCGCCACCCAGGCGCGGCCGATGCGGGAGTCGCCGGAGCGCCGGAAGACCAGCACGACGACCGCCGTGATCAGCAGCATCAGGAAGAAGTAGTTGGCGAAGCGGCCGATGGTGAAGCCGGCGATGGTGTGCGGCTGGCCGAAGTCGAACCCGAAGAAGTTCAGGTTCGGGATGGACGCGATGCCGTTCGAGCCGTTGGTGATGTCCGGGCCCGAGGTGCCGTCGGTGTTCATCACCGTGATGCGGAAGATCTCACCGAAGCCGAGCGTCACGATGGCGAGGTAGTCGCCGCGCAGCCGCAGGGTCGGCGCGCCGATCAGGACGCCGAAGACCACGGAGGCCGCGGCGCCGACGAGGATCGCCGCCCAGAAGGGGAAGTGCACGCCGAACGGCGAGGTCGGGGCGCCCGAGACGAGGGCCGCCGCGTAGGCGCCGACGCCGAGGAAGGCGACGTAGCCGAGGTCGAGCAGACCGGCGAGGCCGACGACGATGTTCAGGCCCAGGGCGACCGTGGCGAAGATCAGGATGTAGACGCCGAGCGTCGCGTACTGGTCGTCGGTCTGGGTGAAGGGGAACAGCGCCGCGGCGATGAACGCGCCCGCGATCGTGAGGTTCTGGTGCTTCGCGGTGAGCTGCGTGACCTGCTTGAGCAGACCCGAGGCGCCGATCGCGGCGAAGCCGAGGCCGGCCGTGATCAGGAAGCCGAGGAAGAGCTCGTCGTACTCGGTGCCGATGCCGTAGGTGAAGACGCTCAGGGCCAGGCCGAGGACGACCGCGATGATCAGGATCTCGACGGCGTTCGGCAGCGCCGGGAGCTTCCGCACCGCGTGCGGGGCGGCGAAGGCGGCCTTGATGTAGGCCCACTTGTTGCGCCGCTGGTGCTTCTGCTGGTCCCAGAAGGTGTCCTCCGGGTCGACCGGCAGCACGGTCGGACGCTTGAAGGGCAGGTCCAGGGCGGCCAGCAGGGTGACCAGGGTGGCCACCGCGAGGACGAAGCCGCCGGGCTCCAGGTTGACGAGCCCGCCGAGTTCGACGCTGATCGCGATGACGGTGAACCAGGCGGTGCCGAAGGAGGCCAGCGCGCCGAACTTGACCGCGCCGTCGGCGCCGGCCGGCGTCAGCCAGCCGAGGCCCTTGACGCCGTACGAGGAGAGGGCGAAGAGGGCGGTCAGGACGCCCAGCAGCAGGACCTGGAGCTGGAGTCCGGCCGGGTAGCCGTAGACGGTGAGGTCGCCCGGGAAGTCGGAGTCCCAGGTCCAGGAGAGGAAGCAGCTCGCGACCGTCAGGACGGAGCCGCCGAGGACGACGGCGCGGGCGGCGCGCTCCGGCAGGACGCCGATCAGGCCGCGGTCGGCGGTCTTCACGGCCTCGTCGGTGGCGGGTGCCTGGGGGTTCTCGGAGATGGTGGTCATGGTGCTCACGCCCTGTCCGCGACGCGCTCGCCGAGCAGACCCTGGGGCCTGGCGAGGAGGACGACGATGAGGAGTACGAAGGCCCAGACGTTGGCCCAGGACTGGCCGCCGAGCTGCTCCATACCGGGGATCTGGTCGACGTAGGCGGTGGCCATGGTCTCGGCGACGCCGAGGACGAGGCCGCCGATCATGGCGCCGTAGATGTTGCCGATGCCGCCGAGGACGGCGGCGGTGAACGCCTTGAGTCCGAGGAGGAAGCCCATCTTGTAGTCGACGACGCCGTACTTGAGGCCGTACGCGACGGCACCGACGGCGGCGAAGACGGCGCCGAGGGCGAACGCGATCACGATGATGCGGTCGGTGTTGACGCCCATGAGCTTCGCGGTGTCCGGGTCCTGCGCCGTGGCCTGCATGCCGCGCCCGGTGCGGGTGCGCATGACGAAGAAGGCGAGGAAGGCCATGCAGACGGGGGCCGCGATCACCAGGAAGACGTCACCGGTCTGGATGGTGACCGGGCCGAGTTCGATCGGGCCGCCGGGGATCTGCGGGAAGGTGCGCGCGGACTTCGCCTCCGGGTACCAGACCCAGACGGCGTACTGCAGGGCGAGCGACAGGCCGATGGCCGTGATGAGCGGGGCGAGACGCGGGCCGCCCCGGAGCGGACGGTAGGCGAACCGTTCCGCTCCGACGGCTATGGTCGTCGCGACGATCACGGCACCGATGATCATGAGCGGCAGGGCCACCCACATGCTGGTGCCGCCGGGCAGGATGAGCCAGACCGTCAGGGCCCCGAAGCCGCCGGTCATGAAGATCTCGCCGTGGGCGAAGTTGATGAGCTGGACGATGCCGTAGACCATCGTGTAGCCGACGGCGACCAGCCCGTACATGGATCCCAGTAGCAGGCCGTTGACCAGCTGCTGCGGCAGTTCGTTCACCGCATTGTCCTCCGAGACTTTCGACGGATATGACACCGCGCGGGGTGCCTGGTGTGTGCGGCCCCCCGCGCGGTGAAATGGTGGTGCTGAGTTGGGGTGGAGCTGAGGATCAGCTGCCGGAGTGCTCGGTCACTCGCCGAAGGTGCCGGACTTGACCGGGGCGAAGGCGCCGCCCTTGACCTGGTAGACGGTGAGCTGCTTGTTGGTGGTGTCACCGAACTCGTCGAAGGCGACCGAGCCGGTCACGCCCTCGAAGGAGACGCCCTGCAGGGCCTCGACGACCTTGGCGCGGGCGTCGTCGGGCAGCTTGCCGCCGTTGCCGTCGACGACCTTCTTGACGGCCTCGATGATCGACCAGGTCGAGTCGTAGGAGTAGCCGCCGTAGGCCTCGAAGGCCTCCTTGTAGTTCTCGGCCTTGTAGTTGGCCAGGAACTCCTTGGCGGAGGCCAGGGACTCGATCGGGGCGCCGACGGAGGTGGCGATGTCGCCCTCGGCCGCGGCGGCACCCGCCAGCTTGACGTACTCGGGGCTGAAGAGCGCGTCACCGCCGACGACGGTGACCTTGGCGCCGGCCTCCTTGATCTGCTTGGCCAGCGGGCCGGCGGCCGGGTACTCGCCACCGTAGTAGACGACGTCCGCGCCGGAGTTCTTGACCTGGGTGGCGACCGCGGAGAAGTCCTTGGTGTCCGGGTCGATGTGCTGGGTGCCGACGGTCTTGCCGCCGAGCTTCTCCCACTCGCCCTTGAAGGTGCCCGCGAGGCCGGCGCCGTAGGTCTTCTTGTCGTCGATGATGAACGCCTTGGTCTTCTTGGCGTCGTTGAAGACGTACTGGGCCGCGAAGGGGCCCTGGATCGCGTCCGTGGTGGCGGTGCGGAAGTACGACTTGTAGCCGCGCTTCTTGTCGCCGGTGGCCCAGTTCGGGCCCTGGGAAAGCGACGGGTTGGTGTTGGCCGGGGAGACCTGCACCAGCTTCGCGTCGTCGAAGACCTTCTGCATGGACTCGGCGACGCCGGAGTTCAGCGGGCCGACCACGCCGAGGACGGTCTTGTCGGCGACCAGCTTGGTGGCGTTCTGCTGGCCGGCGGACGGCTGGGCCTGGTCGTCCAGGGTCTCCAGCTTGAAGGTCACGCCCTTGACGTACTGCTTCTTGTTGGCCGTCTTGACCGCGAGGTCGGCGGAGTTCTTGATGCCGAGGCCGAGGGCCGAGAGCTCACCGGTGAGCGGGGCGTCCAGACCGATGGTGACGGTGACGCCGCCGCCCTCGCCCGAGCTGTCACCACCCTTGTCGTCGCGCGAACCGCAGGCGGTGAGAGTGAGTGCTCCCGCGGTGACCGCGGTGGTGAGTATGAGCAACGAACGGTTTCGCACGAAGGGTCCTTTCCCTGGCGCGGCCCCCTCTGCCGAGGCGGTGCCGTGAAGCTGCGGAGCAAGAGGTGCCGTTGGTGAATGCCGGGCCGTACTGAGTGCTGATACGAGGCCGTGCAGTAGGTCGCGCCGAGTGGCGCGGTGACTGGCGGTGACTCTAAGCGCAGGTGGGGAGGGTCGGGGAGCGCCGGGGGAAGGATGTGACTGTCTTGTTATGCCGACGGCTCGAGCGGGGCTGAGAGGTCCGGGTAAATCCGGTCATAATGCTCTGTAACACGGTGTTCACATAGTGAGAACGCGCAGTTCCGCTAAGGGGCTTGAGGGAATCTTGGTACTGACGAGGAACTTCGGCGACTCTCCGGATATCGGACAGGGCGCCCGAACTGAGCGGACGGATGTCAAGCCCCGGCCTCCGGTCCGCACCCCCGAGTGATCGCTACGGAGCGTGACGGAAAGCGGCCTGCCGGGGCCCGTGCGGACGGCCTCCCGGGCGGCTGGAATCCACCACTTTCGAACGTACCTCCGAGGCCCGTGAGTTGGGAGGGGCTGGCGTGAAAACGACATGCGGGAGCGGCAGTTGGGGCGCGCACGGTGACCGTCCGCACGGCGGCCTTCGCGGTCGGCCCGCCGGACCCGGGCCCGGACGCGCCGAAGGGGGCGGTACGCCTCCGCGTGCCGCCCCCTCCGGGAAACCGGTCGAACTCGCTCCGGATCAGGCGCCGTCGGCCCGCCCCGCCTTCGGCGCCTCCACCGCCGCGAGGGGGCCGACCTCCCGCAGCATGCAGGTCAGCCGCGCCGAGCAGACCCGGCGCCCCTCCTCGTCGCTGATGACGATCTCGTACGTCGCCGTGGACCGGCCCCGGTGCACCGGGGTCGCCACGCCGGTCACCAGACCGCTGCGCGCCCCCCGGTGATGGGTGCAGTTCAGGTCCACGCCCACGGCGATCTTCGACGAGCCGCCGTGCAGCATCGAGCCCACCGAGCCCAGGGTCTCCGCCAGCACCGCCGAGGCGCCGCCGTGCAGCAGCCCGTACGGCTGGGTGTTGCCCTCCACCGGCATGGTGCCGACGACCCGCTCGGCCGACGCCTCCAGGATCTGGACGCCCATCCGGTTCCCCAGGTGTCCCGCCGAGAAGAGCGCCGGCAGATCCACGCCGAGCGCGGCGTACTCGTCGATGACCTCCTGCGGGAACTTCACGTGCTGCTGCTCACCCATGGCCCGGCTCCGTTCGTCTTCGTACGGCTGATCGTCCCGCCGCCCCGCTCGCTGAGCAAGCGCTTAGGCGGACGGCTGCGGCGATTCTTCCAGACGCACGACGACGGACTTGCTCGCGGGGGTGTTGCTGATGTCGGCCGTCGACTCCAGCGGGACCAGCACGTTCGTCTCCGGGTAGTAGGCCGCCGCGCAGCCCCGGGCCGTCGGGTAGTGCACCACCCGGAAACCGGGCGCCCGCCGCTCGCTGCCGTCCGTCCACTCGCTCACCAGGTCCGCGTAGGACCCGTCGGCGAGCCCCAGCCGCGCCGCGTCCTCCGGGTGCACCATGACCACCCGGCGGCCGCCCCGGATGCCCCGGTAGCGGTCGTCCAGGCCGTAGATCGTGGTGTTGTACTGGTCGTGCGAGCGGAGCGTCTGGAGGAGCAGCCGCCCCTCCGGCACCCGCGGGTACTCCACCGGCGCCGCCGTGAAGTTGGCCTTGCCCGTCTTCGTCGGGAAGCGGCGCTCGTCCCGCGGCGCGTGCGGCAGCGCGAAGCCGGCCGGGTCCGCCGCCAGCCGCGCGTTGAAGTCCTCGAAGCCGGGCACCACGCGGGCGATCCGGTCCCGCACCGCCGCGTAGTCCGCCTCGAACTCCTCCCACGGCGTCCGCGACGCCTCGCCGAGCACCGCCCGCGCCATCCGCGCCACGATCGCCGGCTCGGACAGCAGGTGCGGGCTCGCCGGCGGCAGGTTGCCCCGCGAGGCGTGCACCTGGCCCATCGAGTCCTCGACCGTGACGAACTGCCGCCCGCTCCTCTGCACGTCCTTGTCCGTGCGGCCCAGCGTCGGCAGGATCAGGGCCCGCCTGCCCGTCACCGCGTGCGAGCGGTTCAGCTTCGTCGACACGTGCACGGTCAGCCGGGCGTTGCGCATCGCCGCCTCGGTGACCCCGGTGTCCGGCGTCGCGCCGACGAAGTTGCCGCCCATCGCGAAGAAGACCTTCGCCTCGCCGTCCCGCAGCGCCTGGATGGAGCGCACCACGTCGAAGCCGTGGTGGCGCGGCGAGACGATCCCGAACTCCTCGTCCAGCGCGTCCAGGAAGGCCGGGGCCGGGCGCTCGAAGATGCCCATCGTCCGGTCGCCCTGCACGTTCGAATGCCCGCGCACCGGGCAGACGCCCGCGCCCGGCCGCCCGATGTTCCCCCGGAGCAGCAGCAGGTTGACCACCTCGCGGATGGTCGGCACGGAGTGCTTGTGCTGGGTCAGGCCCATCGCCCAGCAGACGATCGTCCGCTCCGAGGCCAGCACCATCTCCAGGGCCCGCTCGATCTCCGCGCGGGAGAGCCCGGTCGCCGCCAGGGTCTCCTCCCAGTCGGCCTCCCCGGCCGCCGCCCGGAACTCCTCGAAGCCGTGGGTGTGCTCCCGCACGAACTCCTCGTCGACCGCCCCCGGCGCGTCGAGGACCAGCTTGTTGAGCAGCCGGAAGAGGGCCTGGTCGCCGCCGATCCGGATCTGGAGGAAGAGATCGGTCAGCGCCGTCCCCTTCAGCATGCCCTGCGGGGTCTGCGGGTTCTTGAACCGCTCCAGACCGGCCTCCGGCAGCGGGTTCACGGAGATGATCCGCGCCCCGGCCGCCTTCGCCCTCTCCAGCGCCGACAGCATCCGCGGATGGTTCGTCCCCGGGTTCTGCCCCGCCACGATGATCAGGTCCGCCCGGTGCAGGTCCTCCAGGGAGACGCTGCCCTTGCCGATGCCGATCGTCTCGGTCAGCGCCGAGCCCGAGGACTCGTGGCACATGTTCGAGCAGTCCGGCAGGTTGTTGGTGCCGAACTCGCGCGCGAAGAGCTGGAGCAGGAACGCGGCCTCGTTGCTGGTCCGGCCCGAGGTGTAGAAGAGCGCCTCGTCGGGGGAGGAGAGCGCGGTCAGCTCCTCCGCCAGGATCGCGAAGGCCCGCTCCCAGGTCACCGGCTCGTACCGGTCCGCGCCCTCCGGCAGGTACACCGGCTCGGTGATCCGGCCCTGCTGCCCCAGCCAGTACCCGCTCCGCTCCGCCAGCTCCGCCACCGGGTGCGCGGCGAAGAACTCCGGAGTCACCCGCCGCAGCGTCGCCTCCTCGGCGACCGCCTTCGCGCCGTTCTCGCAGAACTCCGCCACGTGCCGCTGGTCGCCCTCCGGCCAGGCGCAGCCGGGACAGTCGAAGCCGTCCTTCTGGTTGACCTTGAGCAGCGTCCGCGCGGTGCGCACGGTCCCCATCTGCTCCCGGGCGATCCGGAGCGTGTGCCCGATGGCGGGCAGGCCCGCGGCGGCGTGCTGCGGCGGCGTGACCTGCGGTGCGTCCTGGACCGGGTCGCCGGCCGGCGGCTTGCTGACCATCGCGCTCTCCCTTGAGCGGTAATCCTGTGGCGTACGTCTCCGATCCTGTCACGCGGCGCCGACAGCCCGGCACCCCGGCCGGTGTGGAGGGGATTGTCGGCGGCCCGTGGCAGGATCGTCCCGTGGCCGAGACAGCATCGAAGAACCCCGCAGACACCCGCCCCCGCCTGCTCCTCATGGACGGGCACTCGCTCGCGTACCGGGCGTTCTACGCACTGCCCGTGGAGAACTTCACCACCGTGACCGGGCAGCCGACGAACGCGATCTACGGCTTCGCGTCGATGCTGGCGAACACCCTGCGCGACGAGGCGCCCACGCACTTCGCCGTCGCCTTCGACGTGTCCCGCAAGACCTGGCGCGCGCAGGAGTTCCCCGAGTACAAGGCGAACCGCTCCAAGACCCCCGACGAGTTCAAGGGCCAGGTCGAGCTGATCGGCGAGCTCCTCGACGCCATGCACGCGCCGCGGTTCGCCGTCGACGGCTTCGAGGCCGACGACATCATCGCCACCCTCGCCACCCAGGCCGAGGCCGCGGGCTTCGAGGTCCTCATCGTCACCGGCGACCGGGACTCCTTCCAGCTGGTCACCGACCGCACCACCGTGCTCTACCCCACCAAGGGCGTCTCCGAGCTGACCCGCTTCACCCCGGAGAAGGTCCAGGAGAAGTACGGCCTCAGCCCCTCCCAGTACCCCGACTTCGCCGCCCTGCGCGGCGACCCGTCCGACAACCTCCCCGGCATCCCCGGCGTCGGCGAGAAGACCGCCGCCAAGTGGATCACCCAGTTCGGCTCCTTCGCCGAGCTGGTCGAGCGCGCCGACGAGGTCAAGGGCAAGGCCGGGCAGAACTTCCGGGACCACCTGGAGTCCGTCAAGCTCAACCGGGTCCTCACCGAGATGGTCCGGGACGTCGAGCTGCCGAAGACCGTCACCGACCTCGCCCGCGAGCCGTACGACCGCAAGGCCGTCGCCCTGCTCCTCGACACCCTGGAGATCCGCAACCCCTCGCTGCGCGAGCGGCTCCTCGCCGTCGACCCCGGCTCCGCCGAGGAGGCCGAGCCCGCCCCCGGCGTCGAGCTCGACTTCACCGTCCTCGGCGCCGGCGAGCTCGCCCCCTGGCTGGCCGAGCACGGCACCGGGACCCTCGGCGTCGCCACCCTCGACAGCTGGGGCCTGGGCACCGGCAGCGTCTCCGAGATCGCCCTGGCCGGCGCCGGCGGCGAGGCCGCCTGGTTCGACCCCAGCGAGCTGGACGAGGCCGACGAGCGGGCCTGGGCCGCCTGGATCGCCGACCCGGACCGCCCCAAGGTCCTGCACAACGCCAAGGGCGCGATGCGGGTCTTCCCCGAGCACGGCTGGAGCGTCGCGGGCGTCACCATGGACACCGCGCTCGCCGCCTACCTGGTCAAGCCGGGCCGCCGCTCCTTCGCCCTGGACGCCCTCTCCCTGGAGTACCTCGGCCGCGAGCTGGCGCCCGCCGCCGCCACCGAGGGCCAGCTCGCCTTCGGCGCCGAGGACCACGCCGAGGCCGAAGCCCTGATGACCCAGGCCCGCGCCGTCCTCGACCTGGGGGCCGCCTTCGAGTCCCGGCTCGACGAGGTCGGCGCCCGCGACCTGCTGTACGACGTGGAGCTGCCCACCTCCGTCCTCCTGGCCCGCCTGGAGCGGCACGGCATCGCCGCCGACCGCGAGCACCTGGAGGCGATGGAGCAGCAGTTCGCCGGCGCGGTGCAGCAGGCCGTCAAGGAGGCCCACGCCTCCGTCGGCCACGAGTTCAACCTCGGCTCGCCCAAGCAGCTCCAGGAGGTCTTCTTCGGCGAGCTGAACCTCCCGAAGACCAAGAAGACCAAGACCGGCTACACCACCGACGCCGACGCGCTCGCCTGGCTGGCCGGCCAGACCGAGCACGAGCTGCCGGTGATCATGCTCCGCCACCGCGAGCAGGCCCGGCTCCGCTCCACCGTCGAGGGCCTGATCAAGACCGTCGCCGCCGACGGCCGGATCCACACCACCTTCAGCCAGACCGTCGCCGCCACCGGCCGCCTCTCCTCCACCGACCCCAACCTGCAGAACGTGCCGGTGCGGACGGACGAGGGCCGCGCCATCCGGCACGGCTTCGTCGTCGGCGAGGGCTTCGAGTCCCTCATGACCGCCGACTACAGCCAGATCGAACTGCGCGTCATGGCCCACCTCTCCGAGGACGAGGGCCTCATCGAGGCCTTCACCTCCGGCGAGGACCTGCACACCACCGTCGCCTCCCAGGTCTTCGGCGTCGAGCGGTCCGCCGTCGACGCCGAGATGCGCCGCAAGATCAAGGCCATGTCGTACGGCCTCGCCTACGGCCTCTCCGCCTTCGGCCTCGCGCAGCAGCTGAACATCGACCCGGGCGAGGCCCGCGGCCTGATGGACACCTACTTCGAGCGCTTCGGCGGGGTGCGGGACTACCTGCGCCGGGTCGTCGACGAGGCCCGCGCCACCGGCTACACCGAGACCATGCTCGGCCGCCGCCGCTACCTGCCGGACCTCAACAGCGACAACCGCCAGCGCCGCGAGGCCGCCGAGCGGATGGCGCTCAACGCCCCGATCCAGGGCACCGCCGCCGACATCGTCAAGATCGCCATGCTCAAGGTCGACCAGGCGCTCACCGAGGCCGGCCTCGCCTCCCGGATGCTCCTCCAGGTCCACGACGAAATCGTCCTGGAGATCGCCCCCGGCGAGCGCGAGCGGGTCGAGGCCCTGGTCCGCGAGCAGATGTCCGCCGCCGCCGAACTCCGCGCCCCGCTCGACGTCTCCGTCGGCGTCGGCCCGGACTGGGACTCGGCCGCGCACTGACCCGGCACCCGCCCACCGGTGGCCGCACCCCCCTCGCGGGGTGCGGCCACCGGCGTGTGCGCCAGGTGGCGCACTCCGGCGGCGGCGCGCGGCGGGAGCGCTCCCGGGACCGGGGGCACGACCACGATCCGCCGCTCCCGGCTGCGCGTCGGGACCCTCCTCGGCGTCCTGCTCGGGGCGGGCACCGCCCTGCCCGCCGAGGCCCGAAGGACACCCGCCCCCCGCACCTCGCCCGCGATCCGGAGCCCGCCGCCGCGCTGGACGGCCGGGAGAGCACGGTCGCCGCCGCCGTCCACGGCCCCGGCCCGGAGCCTGCGCCGCCGGCTCGGTGACACCCGCCCCTACGACTCCGCCGTCGCCGTCCCCGTTCGCGGCCGGACCCCGGCGGCGGACATCAGCGAGCGCCCGGACGGGAACGCGCCGTACGGCCGCCCGGCTCCCCTTCCATGACCTTCCCGGGACGGCGACCGGGAGCAGGGGCCGAGGCCGGAGCTGGAGCCGAGGCCGGAGCCGGGGCCGGGGCCGGGGCCGGAGCGGGCGCCGGCCCCCGTCCTCGCAGCCGGGCAGCCGTCCCGTACAGCAGCAGCCCCGCGGCGAGCCCCGCGCCCGCCCCGAAACAGGCGGTCGGGATGATGTCGAGCGGGGTCTCGATCCGGCCCCAGCCCCAGTACGCCGCCCAGCGCAGCACCCGGTGCGCGATCCCGGCCGCCACGCACGCCCCGATCAGGGCCAGCGCCGCCCGCCGCTCCCGCCGGCCCGGCACCCGCACCGAGGCGGGCACCTCCGCCCCGGCCGGCACCGACCGCAGCGCCCGGGCCGTGAACCAGCCGAGCAGGCCGAGCGCCAGCGCCGAACCGCCGTACTGCGCGTACTGGTAGACCGGGAAGCCGCCCACCACCTCCGCCAGGAACGGGACCGCCCGCGTCCCCCAGCGGTCGAGGTGCGTGAAGGTGTCCCAGACGACGTGGGTGGTCGCGCCGAGCGCCGCGGAGACGGCGAACCACGCCACGAGCCCGGCCGGCCGCCGCTCCCGCCACGGCCGGCCGCGCACCACCCCGTACACCCGGCCGCGCCACCGCCCGGGCAGCAGCCCGACCAGCGGCTCGCGGACCGTCAGCCACAGTCCCACCAGGGCGGCCGCGATGAGCACGTCGACGGTGACGAGCCCGGCGGGGGAGTGGGTGACGTCCCCGAACTCCATCGCCCCGGGCACCGCCGTCGCCGCGAAGTAGGTGAGGTCGGGGGAGAAGCTGCCGGCCACGAGGGCCGAGGCGACGAACGGGCCGCGCGCGGTGCCGTCCCGCCGCAGCCCCGGCAGGACGGCGGCGGCGTGACTCAGGGTGAAGGGCACGGAAGGAACCTCCCGGTCGTACGGATGATCGGCCCGAGTGCAAGAGGCACCGCACCGCCGGGACGGTTCCCGGAAACCGTCCCGGCTCCGGAGTGCGGACCTCCGTGTCCGGCCGCCGGGAGGTCAAGGAGTGACGAAAGCGTGAAACACGGTCAGGCCGTGGTGT
Organism: Streptomyces sp. NPDC014656; assembly: GCF_043084305.1. Lineage (NCBI taxonomy): Bacteria > Bacillati > Actinomycetota > Actinomycetes > Kitasatosporales > Streptomycetaceae > Streptomyces > Streptomyces sp. NPDC014656. The sequence continues at coordinate 182,130 of NZ_JBIBZN010000004.1, read as the reverse complement.
CCTGTGATACGGACATCGCATAGGGTCGCCTGAGGCCACGTGCGGGGAGCGCGCGGCCGCAGTCGATTGGGGAGGGAGCACCGGTATGGCAGCGCAATTCGGCCGCCGTCTGCGCAGGGGAGCCACGAGCGGGGCCATCGTGGCCGCCGCGGTCGCGGCGCTGGCCGCCTCGCAGGGCCCGGGGGCGCTCCCGCCGCCGACCGACAACCTCGGCGGCGACCGGGCCATCGGCGCCGGCGGGGCCACGACCCCGCCCGGCGGCGGGGACGGCGGCTCGGCGACCGGTGACTCGCCGTACTACACCGACCTGCCGCCCCTGAACACCCCGAACGCTCCCGGGGTGGCGCCCACCGCGCCCCAGGTGCCGATCGTCACCGGCCCCGCCGAGGCCGGCATACCCGCGACCGTCCTCGCCGCCTACCGGCGCGCCGAGGCGTCGGTCCGCGCCTCCGACCCCTCCTGCAACCTGCCGTGGCAACTCCTCGCCGGCATAGGCAAGGTCGAGTCCGGGCAGGCCCGCGGCGGCCGCGTCGACGGCAACGGCACCACCCTCTCCCCGATCCTCGGCCCGGCCCTCGACGGCAACGGCTTCGCCCTCATCCAGGACACCGACCGCGGTGCCTTCGACGGCGACACCACCCACGACCGCGCCGTCGGCCCCATGCAGTTCATCCCGTCCACCTGGGCCGTCTGGGGCCAGGACGCCAACGGCGACGGGAAGAAGGACCCCAACAACATCTACGACGCCGCCCAGGCCGCGGGCATGTACCTGTGCGCCGGCGGCCGGAACCTGGCCGTCAAGGCCGACCTCGACCGGGCGATCCTCAGCTACAACCGCTCCACGGAGTACCTGAACACCGTCCTCACCTGGTTCGAGTACTACGGTCGCGGCACCCACACCGTCCCGGACGGCACGGGCGCGCTCCCGGTCGACCGCAGCGACCGGCCCGGCCCCGACAGGTCCGTGCGCCCGGCGGTGCCCGGCTCGCCGACCCCGGGCACCACCCCGACGCCGGACAGGCCGTCGCCGAAGCCCACCGACCAGGCCCCGACCACGCCGCCGAAGCCGTCGGAGACGACCAAGCCGTCGGAGACGACGAAGCCGCCGACCACCGACCCGACCCGGCCGCCGGTCGCCACGCCCGTCGAGGTCCCGCCGACCCTCAGGGTCGCCCGCCTCAAGGCCGGTACGGCGGTGCTGACCGCGGTCACCGAGAGCACCTTCGCCCAGGCCGCGACCGTCACCGCCGTGGACGCCTCCGGCCGCCCGGTCGCCGGCGTCACCGTCCGCTTCGTGCTCCCCGCCACCACCGACGCCCGCTTCCCCGCCGGCGCCACCACGGTCACCGTCACCTCGGACGCGCGGGGCGTCGCCAAGGCCCCCGCCCTGCGCGCCGGCGTGAAGGCCGAGCCCTTCACCATCCGCGCCACCGTCTCCGGCCGCTCCCTGCCGGCCGCCGAGCTGAAGGCCACCGTCGAGGTCCGCAAGGCCGACGCGCTCGCCCGCGTCGGCACCGCCGCCCTGACCGCCGTGACCGGCGCCGCCTACGCCGAGGTCACCGTCGAGGGCCGCCTCGACGGCGCGCTCGCCCCCGGTGTGACCGTCACCGCGGTCGTCACCGACTCGGAGGGCTCCGACCAGCAGAGCGCCGACGGCCCGTCCTTCGGCAAGGACGCCGCGGGCAACCCCGTCCGCACCAAGGTCCTGAAGACCGACGCGAACGGCCGCCTGTCGATCAAGGACCTCGTCGCGGGCGAGAAGGCCGGCTCCTACGTCCTCCTGCTCACCGCGCCCGGCGGCGGCACCGTGAAGCTGGCGCTCACCGTCACCGCGCCGGCCACCACGCCGCCCGCGTCCCCGGACCCGACCACCGACCCGGCGCCGACCACCGACCCGGCGCCGACCGAGTCCGACTCCCCGTCGGCCCCGACCGGCTCCGGGACCGCCTCGGCCTCGCCGTCCACGAGCCCGTCGCCCTCCGCCTGACCCGCGCCTCCTTCCTCCGCGCCGCCCCCGCCGTCCCCTTCCCGGGACGCCGGGGGCGGCGCGCGTTTCGGTTCGCCCCACCGCGAGCTGTTCTCATCTCACGACCGCGTTGCTACGGTGCCCCCTCCCTGACGACCCATCAGATAACCTGCCGGGAGGCCGACATGCGCGCCCTCGTCGCCGCCGCGATCGGACTTGTGCCCGTCCTGCTCTTCGTCCTGCTCGTCTCCCTGGTCGATCTGCCGCCCGACGGCCCCACCTCGCCCAGACCCCTGCTCACCGCCGACCCCGGCCCCAAGAAGTAGGGAGCCCCCGTGCGCCGCCGAGCCAGCCTCGTCCTCCTCTCCTTCGCCGTACTCTTCGCCGCCATGGCCCCCACCCTGCGCTGGTACGCCTTCCCCCGGCTGGCCAAGGTCCCGCCGAACCAGTACCAGGAGGTGGTCCTGGAGGCCCGCCCCGCCACCCTCCTCGACTACGGCACCCTCAAGTCCCGCGAGGTCGAGAAGATCACCATCGTCCAGACCCTCAAGGGCAACGTGGAGGAGTCGAAGCGGATCGAGGCCGGCACCGACCGCGACGTCGTCGTCTGGGACGGCCTCTCCTACGTCATGGGGCCCGACGGCAAGATGGTGTCCAAGATCCCCGAGCGGTACGTGTTCGACGCCCACAGCCAGGACCCCGTGAACGTGCCCGGGGAGATGGTCGACGGCGACCCGGTCAAGCGCGAGGGCATCGAGTTCAAATGGCCCTTCCTCACCGAGAAGCGCGACTACCTCTACTTCGACGCCCAGACCCGCACCTCGTCCCCCATCCACTACGCGGGCACCCGTACCTTCCGCGGCCTGGAGGTCTACTACTACGAGCAGACCATCCCCTGGACCCAGGTCCCCATGCCCAAGACCATGCCCGTCGAGGGCATCACCCCCGAGGTCATCGCGAGCACCGGCCTCACCCGCTGGTACACCACGAAGCGGATGTTCTGGGTCGAGCCCGTCACCGGCGCCCCCGTCAACGGCGAGGAGATCCACAAGGAGGAGCTCCGCGGCGCCAAGGCCCTGATGGGCACCGACACCCTCACCGTCTTCTCCGGCCACGTGAAGATGCGCGAGGACTACGTCGCCGACACCGTCGAGCTGGTCTCCGCCAACCGCACCACCGTCCTCCTCCTCGTCTCCCGGCTGCCCTGGACCTTCGCCCTCCTCGCCCTCGCCCTCCTCGCCCTCGCGCTCTGGCTGGAGCACCGCTCCCGCCGCCCCGCCCCCGCGACCGCCCCGAAGGCCGCTGCCGAGCCGGTCACCCCTCCCGTCTGAGCCGCGCGCTCGTGTGCCGGGTCGCCGCCGCGGCGGTGGGATCCTCCGGCCACGGGTGCTTCGGGTACCGCCCCCGCAGCTCCGCCCGCACCGCCCGGTAGCCGTCCCGCCAGAACGACGCCAGATCGGCGGTCACGGCCGCCGGCCGCCCGGCGGGGGAGAGCAGGTGCACCAGCACCGGCACCCCCGCCACCCGCGGCGTCTCGGCGAGGCCGAACAACTCCTGGAGCTTCACCGCCAGCACCGGCCGTCCCTCCCCGTACGCCACCCGGATCCGCGAACCGCTCGGCACCTCGATCCGCTCCGGCGCCAGCTCGTCCAGCCGCCCCGCCTCGCCCGAGGCCCACGGCAGCAGCCGCCGCAGCGCCTGCCCGGCGTCGATCCGCCCCAGATCGGCCCGCCGCCTCGCCCGCGACAGCTCCGGCTCCAGCCACTCCCCGGCCCGCTCCACCAGCGCCTCCTCCGCCACGTCCGGCCACGCCCCGCCGACCGCCCCGTGCAGGAACGCGAGCCGCTCCCGCAGCTCCACCGCCTCCCGCCCCCACCGCAGCAGCCCCGTCCCCTCTCTCCGCAGGCCGTCGAGCAGCGCCTCCCGCACCAGCGCCGGATCGGCCCCCGCGCCCAGCGGCCGGACGGTCAGCTCCACCGCCCCCAGCCGCTCCACGGACCGCGCGACCACGTCGCCGTCCTCCCAGCAGACCTCCTCACCCGCCCGGAACAGATGCCCCGCCGCCCTCCGCGCCACGGCCTCGTCCACCACCGCGGCCAGCCGCACCCGCGCCGTCGCGTCCCGGGCCGTCCGGTCCGCCACCGCGACCGCCAGCCACGGCGCCGACCGCAGCCCCGAGCCCTCCGCGAGCCGCGCCCCGCCGCCCGACACCATCAGGTGCCCGCCCTGCTCCCGAGCCCGCGCCACCCGCTCCGGAAACGCCAGCGCCGTCACCACCCCCGCCACCGCGTCGTCCCCGTCCCGGCCCCCGGCACCCTGCCCCCGGCCCCCGTCCTCCCCTCTGTCCGAGGCCACCGCCCGCTCCAGCCGCCGCACCTCCGCCCTCCACCGCGCCCCGTACGCGTCCCCGCCCCGGCGGGCCTCGCGCCAGGCCGCCGCCAGATCGTCCCCGTACTCCCGGGGCGGCTCCTCGCTCAGCAGGGCCACCACCTCGGCCGCACGCCGCGCCCCCACCGCGGCCGCCCCGTCGAGCAGCGCCCGCCCGAGCCGCGGGTGCACCCCGAGCCGCGCCATCCGCACCCCCCGCCCGGTCGCCTTCCCGGCCCCGTCGACCGCCCCGATCGCCGTCAGCACCGCACGGGCCGCCGCCAGCGCCCCGGCCGGCGGCGCGTCGAGCAGCGCCAGCCCCTCCGCCGTCGGATCCCCCCAGCAGGCGGCCCGCAGCGCGAAGCCGGCCAGGTCCGCGATCCGGATCTCCGGCGCCGGGAACCGCGCCCGCCCGCTCTCCTCCGCCTCCGCCCAGCACCGGTACACCGTCCCCGGCGCCTCACGCCCCGAGCGCCCCGCCCGCTGCGTCGCCGCCGCGGCCGACACCGGCACCGTCGCCAGCGAGCCCAGGCCGCGCGCGTGGTCCATCCGCGGCTCCCGGGCCAGCCCCGCGTCCACCACCACCCGCACCCCGGGCACCGTGAGGCTCGACTCGGCCACCGACGTCGACAGCACCACCCGCCGCCGCCCGCCGGGCCCCGCTCCGCGCAGCACCGCGTCCTGCACCGCCGCCGGAGCCCGCCCGTGCAGCTGGAGCACCTCGGCGGCCACCCCGTCCAGGAGCCCCGCCGTCCGCGCGATCTCCCCGGTGCCGGGCAGGAAACAGAGGACATCGCCCTCGTGCCGCGCCAGCGCCTCCCGCACCGTCGCCGCCACGTGGCGCAGCAGTGCCGGATCCACCCAGGTGCCGTGTGCCGGCCGGATCCCCGACGGCGGCGGCGCGTGCACCACCGCGAACCCGTGCCCCTCGCCCTCGCTGCGCACCACCGGCGCCGGCCCGCCGCCCTCCTGCACGGTCAGCAGCCGCGCCCACGCCTCCGCGTCGCTGGTCGCCGAAGCCGCGACGACCCCCAGCTCCGGCCGCAGCGCGGCCCGTACGTCCACCAGGAACGCGAGGGCCGTGTCGGCGTCCAGATGCCGCTCGTGACACTCGTCGAGCAGCACCACGTCCACCCCCGCCAGCTCCGGATCCCGCTGGAGCCGCTGCAGGAGGAGGCCCGTCGTCACCACCTCGACCCGGGTCGAGGGGCCGGCCCGCCGCTCCCCGCGCACCGCGAAGCCGACCGTCCGTCCGACCTCCTCGCCCAGCAGCCACGCCATCCGCCCGGCCGCCGCCCGCACCGCCATCCGGCGCGGCTCCGCCACCAGCACCCGCCGCGCCGGCCCGTCCCCTATGAGACCCGCGAGGGCCAGCGGCACCAGCGTGGTCTTGCCGGTGCCGGGCGGCGCGTGCAGCACCGCCGTGCCGCGCCCGTCGAGCGCGGCCAGCAGCTCGGGAACGGCATGCCGGACGGGAAGCAGATCGAGTACGTCGTTTCGGATCACGCACTCAGTCTCGTACGCGAAGGAAAAAAGGCGGGCCCGGTTATCCACAGGCCCGCCCATAAGTACGACTGTCGGACTCCGTCAGTCCTCGCACTCGCACACGAAGATCGCCGTGCCCGGGATCAGGTTCCCGCGCAGCGGGGACCAGCCGCCCCACTCCTGGCCGTTCCACGCCGGCCACTCCGGCTCGACCAGGTCCACCAGCCGGAAGCCGCCCGCCACCACGTCCCGCACCCGGTCGCCCAGCGTCCGGTGGTGCTCCACGTACACCGCCCGCCCCTCCGCGTCCTGCTCGACGTACGGCGTGCGGTCGAAGTAGGAGGCGGAGACCGACAGGCCCTCCGGCCCCGGCTCGTCCGGGAACGCCCAGCGGATCGGGTGCGTCACCGAGAACACCCAGCGCCCGCCGGGCCGCAGCACCCGGCGCACCTCGCGGAAGACCCGCACCGGATCGGCCACGAACGGCACCGCGCCGTAGGCCGAGCACGCCAGGTCGAAGGAGCCGTCGCGGAAGGGCAGCGCCCCCGCGTCCGCCTCCACCAGCGGCACCTCGCCGCCGATCCGCAGGGCGTGCTGGAGCTGCCGGTGCGACAGGTCGAGCGCCACCGGCCGGGCCCCCCGCGCCGCCAGCCAGCGCGAGCACTGCGCGGCGCCGGCCCCGATCTCCAGGACGTCGAGGCCCTTCAGCCCCTCCGCCGGCCCGAGCAGTCCGGCCTCGGCCTCGTCCAGGCCCTCCGGACCCCACACGAACCGGTCGTCGCCGAGGAAGGCGCCGTGGTCGTTCTGGTACTCGTCGGCGTTCCGGTCCCACCAGCCCCGGCTGGCCCGGCTGCTCTCCGCGTCGCCCGCGTCACGCCGGGTCGCCTCCGCCTCGTCCTCGTCCGTCTCGAAGCGGTCGTCCTGTCCGTACTCTTGGTTCATCTCGCCCGTCGATGTAGTTTGCGCTCAGTGCCGAGGGACGGCGGAAGCCCGCCGATGGCCTGCGGACGGACACGAATTGTGCCGGGTTTACGTGCTTCTGCCCCGGGTGCGCGCTTCGCGCATTGACCCTGTCCGGCCGCCCCCGTATGCTAAAGGTTGCGCTGCGGGCCTGCGCGCCTCAGACGGAGCAGGCCGCGCTCGCACCTGTTGCGGTCCCCTCGGTTTTCGAGGCGCCCCCGTTCGTCGGGAAGGCGCTTCATCAGCTGTCTGGCTTCTTCAGTGCGATACGGGCTCTCGGCGTAGCAGTACCTACGACTTTCTGTCCGTAACCGGAGCCCTTTCCCACATGACGAGCAGCACCGAGACCACCGCCACCAGCACCACCCCGCAGGTTGCGGTCAACGACATCGGTAACGAGGAAGCCTTCCTCGCCGCGATCGACGAGACGATCAAGTACTTCAACGACGGCGACATCGTCGACGGCGTCATCGTGAAGGTCGACCGGGACGAGGTCCTGCTCGACATCGGTTACAAGACCGAAGGTGTCATCCCGAGCCGCGAGCTCTCGATCAAGCACGACGTCGACCCGAACGAGGTCGTCAAGGTCGGCGACGAGATCGAGGCCCTGGTCCTCCAGAAGGAGGACAAGGAAGGCCGCCTGATCCTCTCGAAGAAGCGCGCCCAGTACGAGCGCGCCTGGGGCACCATCGAGAAGATCAAGGAAGAGGACGGCATCGTCACCGGTACCGTCATCGAGGTCGTCAAGGGTGGTCTCATCCTCGACATCGGCCTCCGCGGCTTCCTCCCGGCCTCCCTGGTCGAGATGCGTCGCGTCCGCGACCTCCAGCCCTACGTGGGCAAGGAGCTCGAGGCGAAGATCATCGAGCTGGACAAGAACCGCAACAACGTGGTCCTGTCCCGCCGCGCCTGGCTCGAGCAGACCCAGTCCGAGGTCCGCCAGACCTTCCTCACGACCCTCCAGAAGGGTCAGGTCCGCTCCGGCGTCGTGTCCTCGATCGTCAACTTCGGTGCCTTCGTGGACCTGGGTGGCGTCGACGGCCTCGTGCACGTCTCCGAGCTGTCCTGGAAGCACATCGACCACCCGTCCGAGGTTGTCGAGGTCGGCCAGGAGGTCACCGTCGAGGTTCTCGACGTGGACATGGACCGCGAGCGTGTCTCCCTGTCGCTGAAGGCGACGCAGGAGGACCCGTGGCAGCAGTTCGCCCGCACCCACCAGATCGGCCAGGTCGTCCCCGGCAAGGTCACCAAGCTGGTTCCGTTCGGTGCGTTCGTCCGCGTCGACGAGGGCATCGAGGGTCTGGTCCACATCTCCGAGCTGGCCGAGCGCCACGTGGAGATCCCGGAGCAGGTCGTCCAGGTCAACGACGAGATCTTCGTCAAGGTCATCGACATCGACCTCGAGCGTCGCCGGATCTCGCTGTCCCTGAAGCAGGCCAACGAGTCCTTCGGTGCCGACCCGGCGTCGGTCGAGTTCGACCCGACCCTGTACGGCATGGCCGCGTCCTACGACGACCAGGGCAACTACATCTACCCCGAGGGCTTCGACCCCGAGACCAACGACTGGCTCGAGGGCTACGAGACCCAGCGCGAGGCGTGGGAGGCCCAGTACGCCGAGGCGCAGGCTCGCTTCGAGCAGCACCAGGCGCAGGTCATCAAGTCCCGCGAGGCCGACGAGGCCGCCGCTGCCGAGGGCGCTGCCGCCCCGGCCGCCGGCAACGCCGGTGCGGGCATCTCGGGCGGCTCCTACTCCTCGGAGTCGGACGACACCGCCGGCGCCCTGGCGTCGGACGAGGCCCTCGCCGCCCTGCGCGAGAAGCTGGCCGGCGGCCAGAGCTGAACAGGCTCACCGCTGAGCAGCGCTAGCCGCTAGCACAACCGGGGCCCGCTCCCTCCCGGGGGAGCGGGCCCCGGTCGCGTTCCCCCGGCAAGTCCAAGAGCCCCTGCCGGGAATGACCTTGCGCCCCGGGACGTTCTTCCAGGAGACGCGAGGAGGAGCGGTAACCGTGCTTGATCCCCAGGATTTGTACGAGTGGGACGCCAAGGGCCTGGCCGTGGTGGACCTGGCCCTGGCACAGGAGTCGACCGGGCTGGTCATGCTGTACCACTTCGACGGCTACATCGACGCGGGGGAGACCGGCGAGCAGATCGTCGAGGGCGTGCTCGACACCCTGCCGAACCAGGTGGTCGCCCGCTTCGACCACGACCGGCTGGTGGACTACCGCGCCCGCCGCCCCCTGCTGACCTTCCGGCGCGACCGCTGGACCGAGTACGAGACGCCGGCCCTGGAGGTCCGCCTCGTCCAGGACGCCACCGGAGCCCCCTTCCTCGTCCTGACCGGCCCCGAGCCGGACGTCGAGTGGGAGCGCTTCGCCGCCGCCGTCGCCCAGATCGTCGAACGGCTCGGCGTCCGGCTCGCGGTCAACTTCCACGGCATCCCCATGGGCGTGCCGCACACCCGGCCCGTCGGCCTCACCCCGCACGGCAGCCGCACCGACCTCATGCCCGGCCACCGCAGCCCCTTCGACGAGGCCCAGGTGCCCGGCAGCGCCGAGTCCCTCATCGAGTTCCGCCTCACCGAGGCCGGTTTCGACACCCTCGGCGTGGCCGCCCACGTGCCGCACTACGTGGCCCGGTCCCCCTACCCGGACGCGGCGCTCACCGCCCTGGAGGCCGTCACCGCCGCCACCGGGCTGGTTCTCCCTGGCGTCGCCCACGCGCTGCGCACCGAGGCCCGCCGCACCCAGACCGAGATCGACCGCCAGATCGGCGCCGGCGACGAGGAACTGGTCGCCCTGGTCCAGGGCCTTGAGCACCAGTACGACGCGATGGCCGGCGCGGAGACCCGCGGCAGCCTGGTCGCCGAGCCCGTCGACCTGCCCTCGGCCGACGAACTGGGCCGCGAGTTCGAGCGCTTCCTCGCCGAACGGGAGGGCGACGCCTAGTCCGGCGGAGCCAGGGCCTAAGCTGCCGCCCATGCTGAAGGTGGGCCTGACCGGCGGAATCGGCGCCGGCAAGAGTGAGGTGTCGCGGCTGCTCGTCTCGTACGGGGCCGTGCTGATCGACGCGGACCGGATCGCCCGCGAGGTCGTCGAACCGGGCACCCCGGGCCTCGCGGCGGTCGTGACCGCCTTCGGGGAGGCCGTCCTCACCGGGGACGGCACGCTCGACCGGCCGAAGCTCGGCTCCATCGTCTTCGCCGACCCGGAGCGGCTGGCCGCGCTCAACGCGATCGTGCACCCGCTCGTCGGAGCCCGGTCGGCCGAGCTGGAGAGCGCGGCGGGCCCCGGGGACGTGGTGGTCCACGACGTCCCCCTGCTCACCGAGAACGGCCTCGCGCCCCTCTACGACCTCGTGGTCGTCGTGGACGCCTCGCCCGAGACCCGGCTGGACCGGCTGGTACGGATCCGGGGCATGGCCGAGGAGGAGGCGAAGGCCCGCATGGCGGCCCAGGCCACCCGCGCGGCCCGGCTGGAGATCGCCGACCTCGTGATCGACAACGACGGCCCGCTGGACGCCCTGGAACCGCAGGTGCGCAAGGTCTGGGAAGAGCTGACGCGGCGGGCGGCACAGAGCGCCTAGACGCCGGAACGCCCCGCCCGGTGTTCCGGGACCGGATCGTGGGAAGGATGCAGTTCATGGCCGAGAGAAATCCGGAGACGCACGTCATCGACTTCCGTGCCGCCGAGCAGCTGCTGGCCGCACGGGATCCGCGTGGCGCCGTGAAACTGCTGGACTCGGTCATCGCCGAGCACCCGGAGAACACGGCGGCCCGCCTCCTGCGGGCCCGGGCCTTCTTCGCCGCCGCCCAGCTGCGGCCCGCGCAGCTGGAGTTCGAGCTGGTGCTGGAGCGCGAGCCGGACAACGCCTTCGCGCACTTCGCCCTCGCCCGCACCCTCCAGCGCTCCGGGCAGGACGCGCGGGCCACCCGGCACTTCCGGCTGGCCGCCGCGCTCGACCCCAGGCCCGAGTACGTACGGGCCGCCGGTTTCGGCACCGAGGACTGACCGCCCCCGGCCGGGCTCAGCGCTCCCGCTCGCCGGGGTCCCGCCCGCCGCGGCTCCGGGGCGCCCGGCCGCCGCGGTCCGGCTCGTACGGAGGGACGTCACGGCCCGGCTGCCAGTGGGGGCCCTGCCGCAGATGGCGCAGGACCATCGACATGTCGACCGCGACCACCAGGAACAGCACCCCGCAGGCCACCGCCCAGCCGGGACGGCCGACCAGCACGAAGACCACCGTGCCGAAGGCCGCCCACACCATTCCCCAGGCACTCAGCCAGAACCGCAGCCGCAGCGCGCTGCGCGCGGTCGCCGGTTCGCTGCCGGTACGCATGACGGCGCCTTCTCCCGTCGGATCCCACCTGTCGGGCACTTCCAGCATGTACCCGCCCGGGCGCGAAGGGAACGGCGGCGGCCGGCGGAGGCTCAGTGCACGATGCTGTAGCTGTGCCAGGCCAGGGTGCCCGGCGCGATCGAGTCGGTGCTGTTGGTGGGCAGGTAGATCGGGTCCTCGCCCCGGCAGTGCGGGGTCCGGTAGAGGATCAGGTCCACCAGGGTGCCGTTCTCGACCCGCGTCGCACCGAGCGGGAGACGGTGGCAGCCCTTCACCGGCGGGCTCATCACCCGCACGATCTTCGCCCCGCGCGCCTCGTAGGTGACGGGGCCGACGGCGGTGCGGCCGAGGCCCGAGCAGCCCGCGACCGTGAGCGTGAGCAGCACGGCCCCGGTGGCGGTCGTGAGACGCCGGCGAACGGACATGGCGGATCCCCTTCGATCGGGCGAGCGAGGCGGTCGGCGGCAGCCCCGGGGGCGAAAGCCCTGGTCGACGCCACTTTCCCGCCCCCGGGGGCCCCTGTCATCCGGGGTTGGGCCGGTCGGGGGACACGCGCCCGCGACCGTTGTCAGTCCCCGCCCGTAAGGTCGGGGACACCGACGCGGACGTCCCGCGCCGGCTCGTGTGGACCCCGGGGGAAGGAGGGCGGCCCGTGACGGAGCGCTGGACGGCCCGTGCCGCCGTCTTCCTGCCGGCCGCGCTGCCCCGCGACGGCCGGATCGCCCTCTGGGCGCCCGACGGGGCGGCCCCGCCCTCGGTCGACGGCCTCGCCGGGGCGGAGCCCACCCGGATCACCGTCGTCCGCCGGCACGGCACCGGCGTCCGCGGCCGGGAGGTGCCCGCCGTCACCCTGCCCGTGGCCACCGCGCTGCCACTGCTGGTCGCGGCCCGGCACAGTCCCGCCGCCCACCCCGCCACCGCCTGCTGGGGCGCGGCCGCCCTGCACGCCCTGCACCTCGTCGCCCGGGGCCGGCTGCTGCCCGGCCTCACGGCGGACGACTTCGACGCCTGGCGGGCCGGCCCGCTCGACGCCGAGGACATCGCCCATCTGCGGGCCGTCGCCGCCGCCATGCCGTACGAGGCGCACGCGGTGCCCGTCGCCGGCTCCGGCCCGCTCGGGCTGCCCGACCCGGAGGCCCTGGTGCGGGCCTTCCTGGACGCGGTCGCCGACACCCTGCCCCGTACGCCCGCCGCCGTGCACGCGGTCGGCGCGCCCTTCGCCGCCGCAGCGCCGCAGCACCTCCCGGGGGCCCGGGCCTGGGCCGCCGAGGCCGCCGCCGGCATGGACGCCGGGGTGCGGATCTCGCTCCGCCTCGACCTCTCCGCCGCCGAGCTCTTCGACACCGCCGAGGAGGCCGGGGGCGGGCCCGAGCGGCAGGCCGCGGCCGCCGTCCTCCAGGTGCACAGCCTCGCCGACCCGACCCTCGTCATCGACGCCGCCGCCCTCTGGGCCGGGGAGGGCGAGCACTTCGGCCCCCGCGCCCGGATCGACGCCCTCCTCGCCCTGCGCCGCGCCGCCCGGATCTGGCCCCCGCTCGGCCGGCTCCTGGAGCGGGACGCGCCCGACGTCCTCGCCGTCACCGAGTCCGAGCTGTACGAGCTGCTCGGCCCCGCCGCCGCCCGGCTCGCCGACGCCGGGGTCGCCCTGCACTGGCCGCGCGACCTGGCCCGCTCGCTCAGCGCCTCCGCCGTCGTCCGCCCCGCCCGCTCCGCGCCCGGCTCCGCCACCGACGGCACCAGCTTCTTCGACTCCACCGAACTGCTCCGCTTCGACTGGCAGCTCGCCCTCGACGGCGACCCGCTCACCCCGGGCGAGATGGACCTCCTCGCCGAGGCCCACCGCCCCGTCGTACGGCTCCGCGACCGCTGGGTCGTCGTCGACCCCGACCTCGTCCGCAAGGCCCGCAAGCGCGAACTGGGCCTGCTCGAACCGGTGGACGCGCTCGCCGCCGCCCTCACCGGCAGCGCCGAGGTCGACGGCGAGACCGTCCCCGCCGTGCCCGTCGGCGCGCTCGCCGTCCTCCGCGACCGGCTCCTCGCCGGCCCCGAGGCCGCCGCGCCCCCGCCCGGACTCACCGCCACCCTGCGGGACTACCAGCTCCGCGGCCTCGCCTGGCTCGACCTGATGACCTCGCTGGGCCTCGGCGGCTGCCTCGCCGACGACATGGGCCTGGGCAAGACCGTCACCGTCCTCGCCCTCCACCTGCGCCGGGCCCGCCGTGAGCCCACCCTCGTCGTCTGCCCCGCCTCCCTGCTCGGCAACTGGCAGCGGGAGGCGGCCAGGTTCGCCCCCGGCGTGCCCGTCCGCCGCTTCCACGGCACCGCGCGCGAGCTCGGCGACCTCGACGGCGGGATCGTCCTCACCACCTACGGCACCCTGCGCACCCGCGCCGGCCGGCTCGCCGAGCGGCCCTGGGGGATGATCGTCGCCGACGAGGCCCAGCACGTGAAGAACCCCTTCTCCGCGACCGCCAAGGCGCTGCGGACCCTGCCCGCGCCCGCGCGGGTCGCCCTCACCGGCACCCCCGTGGAGAACAACCTCTCCGAGCTGTGGGCCCTCCTCGACTGGACCACCCCCGGGCTCCTGGGCCCCCTCAAGGCCTTCCGCGCCCGGCACGCCCGCGCCGCGGAGAACCACGAGGAACTGGAGAACGAGGAGGCGGTGGAGCGTCTCGCCCGCCTCGTCCGCCCCTTCCTGCTGCGCCGCCGCAAGTCCGACCCCGGCATCGTGCCCGAGCTGCCGCCCAAGACCGAGTCCGACCATCCGGTGCCGCTCACCCGCGAACAGGCCTCGCTGTACGAGGCGGTGGTCCGCGAGACGCTGGGCCGGATCGAGGAGGCCGAGGGGATGGCCCGCCGAGGGCTGGTGATGAAGCTGCTGACCTCGCTCAAGCAGATCTGCAACCACCCCGCCCAGTACCTCAAGGAGGACGCCCCGCCCGGCGCCGCCCCCCGCCTCGCCGGCCGCTCCGGCAAACTGGCCCTCCTCGACGAACTGCTCGACACCATCCTCGCCGAGGGCGGCTCCGTGCTGGTCTTCACCCAGTACGTGTCGATGGCCCGGCTCCTCGCCGGCCACCTCGCCGCCCGCGGGATCGGCAGCCAACTCCTGCACGGAGGAACGCCCGTGGCGGAGCGGGAGCGGATGGTCGACCGCTTCCAGGACGGTGAGGTCCCCGTCTTCCTGCTCTCCCTCAAGGCGGCGGGAACCGGCCTCAACCTCACCCGCGCCGGCCATGTCGTCCACTACGACCGCTGGTGGAACCCGGCGGTCGAGGACCAGGCCACCGACCGCGCCTACCGGATCGGACAGACCCAGCCCGTGCAGGTCCACCGGCTCGTCACCGAGGGCACCGTCGAGGACCGCATCGCCGAACTGCTCCGCGCCAAGAAGGCCCTGGCCGATGCCGTCCTGGGCTCCGGCGAGGCGGCCCTCACCGAACTCACCGACCGCGAACTGGCCGATCTGGTCTCCCTGAGGAGGTCCGCGTGAACCGCCCCGGAGCCCGGGCCGCCCACCCCGCGCGCGGGGCCGGCCCCCGCCACGACGACCGCCGCCGCACCTTCCCGGCCGTCCCGCCCCGCGAGACCGCCGACGGGCACTTCGCCGCCACCTGGTGGGGCAACGCCTGGGTGGCCGCCCTGGAGCGCACCGCGCTCGACCAGGCCCGCCTCGGCCGCGGCCGGGCCTACGCGGAGCGCGGCCACGTCGACGCGATCACCGTCACCCCCGGCCGGGTCGTCGCCTATGTCCACGGCAGCCGGATCCGCCCGTACCGCACCGAGATCCGGATGCGGACCCTCGGCGACGACGGCTGGGAACTCTTCCTCGACGAGGCCGCCGCCCGGCCCGAGCACATGGCCGCCCTCCTCGACAAGGAGGTCCCGCACGCCCTGGAGGCGGTCGAGGGGCTGCTGCCCGCCCCCGGCGACCTGCTGCCCGACTGCTCCTGCCCCGACGACGGCTTCCCCTGCAAGCACGCCGCGGCCCTCTGCTACCAGGCCGCCCGCCTCCTCGACGAGGACCCCTTCGTCCTCTTCCTGATGCGCGGCCGGGGCGAGGGGGAGCTCCTCGCCGAACTCTCCCGGCGCAACGCGGCCCGGTCCGCCGCCGAGAGCGCGGCCACCGCGCCCGTCCTGCCCGCCGTGCCCGCCCGCGAGGTGCTCGCCGCCGGGCCCCCGCTGCCGCTGCCCCCGCCGCTGCCCCTCCCGGACCGGCCCGGGCGCCCCGCCGTCTTCCCGCCGGACCCGCACGCCCCGGACCCCCTCGCGCTCGACCTGCTGGCCGGCGAGGCCGCCGCCCGCGCCCACGCCTTCCTCGTCACCGGGCACGACCCGGTCGCCGCCCTCACCCCCTGGCAGGACGCCGTCCGGCTCGCCGCCGCCCACCCCGGCTCCGGGCTCACCGCCTCGACCCGCGCGCTCTACCGGGACCTGGCCGAGGCCCTCGACCGGACCCCCACCGACCTCGCCCGGGCCGTCGCCGCCTGGCGCCAGGGCGGCGCGGAGGGCCTCACGGTCCTGGAGGAGCCCTGGGACCCGCCCGCCGGCCCGTTCGACCGGGCGAGACCCGCCCTCCTCGCCGCCGACTTCCCGTCCTTCCGGCCCTGGCGCAACCGGCTCTCCACCGGCTCGCTCCAGCTCCGGCTCGGCAGGGACGGCCTGTGGTACCCGTACGAATCGGACCACGGCCGCGAGGACTGGTGGCCCCGCGGCACGCCCGGCCCCGACCCGGTCGGAGCCCTCACCGAACTCCTCGGCCACTGACTCCCGTCCGGGCCGCCATTCGAACGGAGCCTCCCTCGAAGGAGTGAAACCCTCCAACGGCCGGATCCGGCAAACGCGTTCGTCGCGTTTATTCCGGCACGGGCACTTGCCCGTGCAACTCCGGAAGGCAGGAAGCCATGAGGCAGATGCGCCGAAGTGGTCTGGCCACACTGTTGGTCACGGGTGGTGCGCTCGCGCTGTCGGCGGGCGCCGCCCACGCGGACTCGGGCGCCGAGGGCGCCGCGGTCGGCTCGCCGGGAGTCGGCTCCGGCAACGCGATCCAGCTGCCGGTCCACGTACCGGTCAACCTCTGCGGGAACACGGTCAACGTGGTCGGGCTGCTCAACCCGGCCATGGGCAACTCGTGCGCCAACACCTCGGCCCCGGCGGGGGAGGACCGGGACGCCGGACCCGGCCGCACCCACAAGGACGAGGCCGTCACCCCGCGGGGCGGCGAGCAGACCGACACCCGCGGCGGCAGCTCCGACGGCGGGGCGGCCAACGGCGGCGGAGCCACCGCCGAGAGCCACACCCAGGGCTCCCCGGGCGTGCTCTCCGGGAACGGCCTCCAGCTCCCGATCGACCTGCCGGTCAACGTCGTCGGCAACTCGGTCAACGTCGTGGGCGTCGGCAACCCGGCCGTCGGCAACACCGGGGTCAACGCCCCGAGCACCCCCGAGGAGCCGCAGGTCGAGATCCCGACCCCGCGCCCGCAGACCCCGGTGCGCAACCTGCCGCCGAAGCCGGTCGCCGAGCAGGAGAAGCCCTCGGCGCCCGCGCCCGCGCCCGCTCCGGCCCCGCAGGGCGAGGCCAGCACCTCGTCTCTGGCCGCCACCGGCAGCGAGCCCGTCGGCTACGCCGCCGCGGGCAGTGCCGCGCTCCTCCTCGGCGGCGCGCTGATGTACCGCCGCGCCCGCCGCGCGGCCGACCAGGTCTGACCCGGACCGCCCGCGCCGGGTCCCGGCCCCGCTGACGCCCGAGCCGTCAGCGGTCGCCCCGGCCCGGCGCCCCCTCCGCGCCCGTCGTGCCCGTCGCGCCGGGCGCGTCCCCCTGCCCGGACGGCCGCTCCCGCCAGGCCCGGAGCACGGTCTCGATGGCGGGGGAGACCCGGGTGCGGGCCTGGTGGCGGGGGACACCGCGCATCAGCAGCGCGTCGTACGGCGTGTCCACGTGCCGTACCGAGGCGCGCACCGCGGCCGTCACGGCGCCCCGGTCGAGGGCGCGTCCGGCGGCCGTCCTGCCCACCCGGCCGCTGCCCTTCGCCGAGGCGTGGACGGCGATCTCGGTCGCGCGCTCCGCCGGCATCGCGGGGAACAGCCGCAGGATCTCCGCCCGCAGGGCCTCGGTGACCCCGGCGTCCCGCACCGCGCGCCGCTCCGCGTCCCTGGCCCGCCGCCGGGCCCGGGCCTCCGCGTCGGCGAGGCAGGCCGCCTCCGCCCGGGCGAGGGCCGCCTCCTCGACGAGCAGCCCCTGGCGCTCGTACCGGGTGCGGCGCCGGTTGTGGCGCACCACCACCGCCCACAGGGCGCTCCGCTCCCGGGCGCGCCGGGTGAGCGCGGTATCGCCGCGGCGCAGGAAGACGAGGTGGCCGAGGTCGGCGCAGTCCAGACAGACCGGCCGGCCGTACTCGACGATCATGCGCTCCAGCGGGCCCCCGCGGCACTCCGAGCAGCGGCGGCGGCGCAGCGGTTCGACGACGACGGGGGCGACGAGGTCCACGGCCGCGCCCCTCAGCGGAGTCCGGGCGCGGCGGCGGCGATGAACCGGGCGAGGGCGTCCTTGGCCAGGTCGGACCGGCGGGCCCGGTCCGCCGTGCCCACCGCCTCGTGCATGCAGTGGGTCTCGTCGAACGCGGCTTCGGCGAGCCGCCGGAGGTCCGCGTCGTCGCAGACCAGCTGGACGCGGAAGAGGGCCTGCCGGGCGGCGGTCCGCTGCCGGTAGGAGGCGTGGCGGGACTCCTCGGCCTCCTCGGAGCCGGGCTCCTCGACGGCCCGGAACCAGCGGTCGTTCTGGCTGTGGCGGTATTCGACGACGGCGCCGGCGAAGGCGCTGTAGGTGGCGATCCGCTCCTGGCGGAGCTGCTCGTGCCGGGCGAGCGCGGCCGTGCGCAGGGTCGTCCGGCCCTGGAACCAGTGGGTGGCGATCACGCCGAGGAGCGTGCCCGCCACCGCTATCAGTGCCACGTCCATGCCCGATCGCCCTCCCCGTACCGCCGTCCCGCCCGAAGATCCATCGGGCCGTCAGATCATGACAGCCGCACGGCCGTCGCGTCACGGGGCCCGTCGGACCGGCCGGCGAGCGCCCGGCGCACGAGTTCCTCGGGCACACTCTCGGCGGTGATGTCGGCGGGGTGCGGGTGGATCGCGGTGGGGGCCTCGGCCGCGGTCTCCCGCAGCGGCTCGGGCCTGCGGCCCACGGCGACGACGGCCGCGCCCTGCCGGGCGGTGGCCCGGGCGGTGGCCCGGCCGATGCCGGTGCCCGCGCCGGTGACGAGGACGACCCCGGGAGAGGTGACGTCGGGGCTGGTGGTGGCGGTGGTGTGCATGAATCCGATGGTGGAACCGTGACGCCGGTGACAAGGTCAAGTCCATGGCACACGACGACCGTTCCCTCCCGCCGCACGAGCTGTGGGCTGCCCTGCCGTGGGAGGCGCGGGAGCGGGTGGACGCCCATGTGGTGCGGCGGGCGGGGCTGTCGGCGGTCCGGGAGGTCCTGGACGCCGGGGTGTCGCCGCGCCCGGGGCTGTACGCGTGCCTCGAACTCGTCCACGTACGGGAGGAGATCCTCG
This sequence comes from Streptomyces sp. NPDC014656, assembly GCF_043084305.1. Classification (NCBI taxonomy): domain Bacteria; kingdom Bacillati; phylum Actinomycetota; class Actinomycetes; order Kitasatosporales; family Streptomycetaceae; genus Streptomyces; species Streptomyces sp. NPDC014656. The sequence continues at coordinate 163,465 of NZ_JBIBZN010000004.1, read as the reverse complement.
CCGACCGGCTCGTGCCCCTGCCGCCCCGGGACGCGGACACGCTCACGGGGCGGGCCCGGGCGCTCGGCCGGCCGGTCGTCGCCCTGGTGCTGGAGTGGGACTGGGACAGCTGGGGTCCGCTCCTGGTGCTGTCCGCCCTGGACGGGGCTGGGGAGCGGGCGGAGCTCGCCCAGTGGCAGGGATGCCCGTGGGACGGGCCGCTCGCGGTCGCGGCGGACGTCGCCGGGCGGCTCGGGGCGGAGCTGAGCGGGCCGGGGGAGGACGGGCCCTGAGCTGTGGGCGCAGGGCAGAATGGGCGGGATGCGATACGAGGCGATCACCTGGGGCCGGATGGCCGGGCGGCTGGCGAAGCACGTGGACCGGCTCGCGCCCGGTGACGGCGGCGAGTGGCTGAAGGTCGCCGTCGACGGGGCGCCCGACGCCGGGGGCGAGGAACTGGCCGGGCTGCTCGCGGAGCAGTTCCAGGACCGGGGGCGGCCCGTGCGCGTCATCGGGACCCGGGGGTTCCTGCGGCCCGCGTCGCTGCGGTACGAGCACGGACGGCAGGACCCCGACGCGTACTACGGCGGCTGGACCGACACCGGCGCCCTGTGGCGCGAGGTGTTCACCCCGCTGGAGCCCGGTGGTGACGGGCGGATCCTGCCCGACCTGTGGGACCCGGTGAGGGACCGGGCGACCCGCAGCCCGTACGTGACGCTGCCGCCCGGCGGTGTTCTGGTGCTGCACGGGCCCTTCCTCCTCGGGCACTGGTTCCCCTTCGACCTGACCGTCCATCTGCGGCTGTCGGCCGCCGCCCTGGCGCGGCGCACCGGGGAGACCTGGGCGCTGCCCGCCTTCGCCCGTTACGAGACGGAGGTGGACCCGGTCGGGACCGCCGACGTCGTCGTACGGGCCGACGATCCGCGGCACCCGGCGTGGACCGGGCTCGGGGCCCTCGGCTCAGACTGACGGCGGCCGGCCGCCCACCACGGTCACCGCCTCGGCGCCCGCCGCGCACCCCGCCCGGGCCGCCTCCGCCGGGTCCGCGCCCGCGAGCCGGGCCGCGAGGAACGCCCCGGTGAACGCGTCGCCCGCCCCCGTCGAGTCCACCCGCCGCTCCGGTGGCACGGCGGGGGCCGCCACCCGGGCGGTGACCGTCCCGTCCTCGGCGACCAGCGCCCCGGCCGCGCCCAGCGTCACCACGGCCAGCGGCACCCGTCGGCTCAGCTCCCGGGCGGCCGCCTCCTCGTCCGGCGCGCCGGTGAGCAGCCGGGCCTCGTCGGCGTTGGGCAGCAGGAGGGACGCGCCCCCGACCGCTTCGAGGAACCGCTCGGGGCCCAGTCCGGCCAGGAAGCCGGCCGACGCCGGGTCGACGCTCACCGGTATCCCGGCCGCCCGGGCGTCCCGCAGGGCCAGGAGCACCGCCGCCCGGCTCGGCGCGGCGAAGAACAGGTAGCCGGAGAGGTGGAGCGCGGCCACGCCGTCGAGGAGCCCGGCCGACCAGTCGGCGGGGCAGAGGCGCAGCACGGCGCCGCCGTCCGTCAGGAAGGTGCGCTCGGCGGCCGCGTCCACCAGGGCGATCACGGTGGCCGTCGGGGCCTCGGGGTCGGGCACCAGCAGGGGGCGGACCCCCGCGCCGGTCAGCGCCCGCTCGTGCCAGCCGGCCGACTCCCTGCCGACCCGGCCGAGCAGCCGCACGTCCGGGTGGCCCGAACGGGCCGCCCAGCAGGCCGCGTTGGCCCCCGCGCCGCCCGGGAGGGTGCGGATCGCGGCCGCCGTGTCCGTCGCGGGCGCGAGCGGGGTGCGGTGCCGGGCCACCACGTCCGTGACGACGTCCCCGACGACCAGCAGCGCCCCGGCCGGTGCCCGCCCTCCGGCCTCCGTCACCGCTCGCCCGCGGCGTACGCCCCGGCGATCTCGGCCGCGAGCCGGACGTTGCCCCGCACGGCCGCCAGGTTGGCCTCCAGGGAGGCGCCGTCCGTGTGCGTCGTCAGGTACTCCAGGAGGAAGGGGGTCACCGCCTGCCCGGTGATGCCCTTCTCCTTCAGCTCGGTGAGGCCCCGCGCGAGGACCCGGTCGTGCAGCGCGGGATCCAGCTGCTCCGCCTCCGGCACCGGATTGGCCACGATCAGCGCCGACCAGGGGCGGCCGAGCGACTCCCGGGCCCGTATGACCGCGGCGACCTCGGCGGGGGTGCGCAGCGTCCAGTCGACCGGCTCCCCGGAGGAGGCGAGGTAGAAGCCGGGGAAGGTCTCCGTGCCGTATCCGGCGACCGTGACGCCCAGCGTCTCCAGGCGCTGGAGCGTGGCCGGCACGTCGAGGATCGACTTCACGCCCGCGCAGACCACCGTGACGCCCACTTCGGCGAGCAGCCGCAGGTCGGCGGACTCGTCCTGGGTCTCGCGCCACTCGCGGTGCACCCCGCCGAGGCCGCCGGTGGCGAAGACCCGTATGCCCGCGGCGTCGGCGAGCCGGGCCGTCGCCGAGACCGTGGTCGCCCCGGTGGCTCCGGTGGCGAGCGCCGGTGCCAGGTCGCGGTGGCCGAGCTTGCGCACCGACGGATCCTCCGCGATCCGGGTCAGTCCGGCCCGGTCGAGGCCGATCCGCGCCACCCCGTCGAGCACGGCGATGGTGGCCGGTACGGCACCCCGGTCCCGTACCGACTCCTCCAGTTCCTCGGCCACCGCCAGGTTCCGCGGACGCGGGAGGCCGTGGGCGATGATCGTCGATTCGAGGGCGACGACGGGCCGGCCCTCGCGGAGCGCCTGCCGTACCTCTTCGGACACCAGTGTGGTCGTGGTCATGGTCCATTTCTGGCGCGACCGCCCGTCCCGCAAACACCTCTGGCGAGCTCCCGCCACCCCCCTTTCGCACGCGGGTGCGAGTGGGGTACGGATTCGGTTTCCGGCCGCAGGGCGCGACGGGGGCGAGCGGCGCGGGACCCGCCGCGGCGGCGGGCAAGACCCCGGTGCGGAATCCGTCGCTCTCGGACCGGGTCCGTAACGTGCCTGGTCAGAGCGGCGAACGGAGGAATTCGTTCCGTGCTCCCGGCGTCACGTGCCGCTGGGGGACCCGGCTACAGTCACCGCCCATGACGACTCACGACCTCCCCTCCTTCGCCGTCCACATCCCCGACGCCGAGCTGGAAGCCGACCCGCTCGACCCCGACCAGATCGTGTCCGGCACCCCCGAGGTGTCCGGCAAGGTGCTGTGGGAGTCCGCCGACGGCAAGCAGCTGCGGGGCATCTGGCAGATCACCCCCGGCGTCGTGACCGACACCGAGGCGAACGAGCTCTTCGTCGTCGTCAGCGGCCGGGCCACCGTCGCCGTCGAGGGCGGCGCCACGATGGAGGTCGGGCCCGGTGACGCCTGCGTCCTGCGCGAGGGCGACCGGACCACCTGGACCGTCCACGAGACGCTGCGCAAGGCGTACCACATCACCCTGCCCTGAACCGGGCGCGGTCAGGCCCTGCGGAGCACGCCCCGCAGGGTCAGGGCCGCCATCGGCAGCAGCAGACAGGCCGCGAGGGCGTTGAGCGTGCCGTAGCCCGCCTGGGAGACGACCACGCCGGCCACCAGTCCGCCGATCCCCGCCGCCGCGTTCATCACCGTGTCCGACAGGCCCTGCACGGCCGCCCGCGCCGCCTGCGGCACCGAGTCCGTCAGCAGCGCCGAGCCCGACACCAGGCCGGCCGACCAGCCGAGCCCCAGGACGAACAGACCGGCCGCGACCCGGGGGTGGCTCGCCCCCGCGGTCCCCGCGAGCAGCGCCGCGAGGCCCAGGAGCCCGACCGCGAGGCCGATCACGGCGAGCCGCCCGAGCCGGTCCGCGAGCCAGCCCATCACCGGCGAGAAGGCGTACATGCCCGCGATGTGCACGCTGATGACGAGCCCGATCAGCTCGATGCCGGCTCCGTGGTGGGTGAGCGCCACCGGCGTCATCGACATGATCGACACCATCACCGTCTGCGAGGCGGCCACCGTCACCAGGGCGACCTGGGCCTGCGGCGATGCGCGGACCGCCCGCAGCCCGGCCCGCAGGGACCGGCCCTCGGGCCGGTCCGCCGCCCCGTCCCCGTCCGCGGCGGCCAGCGCCCGCGCCGTCAGCAGCGGGTCGGGCCGCAGCAGCAGCGCCACCACCAGCGCCGACACCACGAACACCACCGCGGCCCACAGGAACGGCCCGGCCGCCACGGGTATGCCGAGGCCCGAGACGCTCCGGCCGGCCGGAGCCGCGATGTTCGGGCCGAGGACGGCGCCGATCGTGGTCGCCCACACCACCGTCGAGATGGCGCGCGCCCGCCGGTCCGGCTCCGCCAGGTCGGCGGCGGCGAACCGGGCCGCGAGGTTGGCCGAGGACCCCGCCCCGAAGCCCACCAGGCCGGCCAGCAGCACCGGGAAGCTGCCGAGGACCGCGCCGAGCACGGCGATCCCGGCGCCGAGCGCGCCCAGCAGATAGGCCAGCACCAGACCGGCCCGCCGCCCCCGCCGCGCCATCAGCGCCGCCAGCGGCATGGCGAGCAGCGCGGGGCCGGCCACCGTCGCCGTCGAGGCGAGCCCGGCCAGCGCGTCCGTGCCGCTCACCTCGGTGGCGAGGACGGCGGCGAGCGCGACGCCGGTGGCGATCCCGAGGCCCCCGAGGATCTGGGTGGCGACGAGCACGGCCTGGACCCGTCGGCGCAGCTCCGGCAGGGCGGCGGGGGTGATCGGGACGGCCGTCTCCCGGGAGGCGGCGGTGTCAGGGGCGTCGGGCGTTTTGGTCACTACCGGAGTGTGCCAGCCACCCCCTCCGATGGGAACGCCCCGGAACCGGAATCCCCAGGTGAGCCCCGCCGCCACGGAGCACCGCCCGCCGCCGGGGAGCGGGCCGTCACGGCCTTCGGCCGCCCCCGGGAGCAGCCGGCCACGGTCCCCCGACCGAGCCCCGACAGCCGCTGGTCACGCGGCCCCGACCGAGCCCCGACTGCGGCGACAGTTACGCCCCCGCAGCCGAGCCCCCGGGGCGGCGGTCACACCCCCTGCGACCGGCCCCCGACAACAGCTGTCGCAGTCCCCGCGACCGGCCCCCGGCAGTAGCCGTCACAGCCCCCGCGACCGGCCCCCGGAGCGGCCATCGTTTCCGCGACCGACCCCAGCAGCGGCCGTCGTCTCACGACCGCCCCGGCAGCGGTCCGGCGCGGGGCTCAGAACAGTGGCTCCGGCAGCACGCCCTCCAGGGCCAGGAGTCTCCGCTTGGTCTCCAGCCCGCCGCCGAAGCCCCCGAGCCCGCCGTCGCTCTCCACCACGCGGTGGCACGGCACCACCACCGGCAGCGGATTGGCGCCCATCGCCGCCCCCACCGCCTGCGCGGCGCCCGGCTGGCCGACGCGCCGCGCCAGCTCCCCGTACCCGACCACCGCGCCGTACGGCACGCCGGTGGCCAGCTCCCGCAGCACCTGGCGGTTGAAGCCGGTCGTCAGCGACCAGTCCAGCGGCAGGTCGAACGCGCGCAGCGCGCCCGCGAAGTACCGCTCCAGCTGCCGCACCGGCTCGGCGAGCAGTCCCGTGGAGCACGCGACGACCGCGGCGCCCAACTGCTCGGCGAGCAGCTCCGGCATCCGCTCGCCCCGCGCCCCGCCCGCGTGGAACTCGACCCGCACGAGCCCCCGCCCGGTGGCCGCCAGGAAGAGCGGCCCGATGCCGCTCCCCACGACCGCCCACTCGGCGGTCACGCCCCCGGGCGTGCGGGGCCCGTCCTCGATGTCCATGCCCTCACCGTACGGTCCGGCACCGACAGCCCGGTCCCCCCAGGGCGGCCGTCGCCTTCCGGTCACGTCCCCGCCGACGTCCACCGGCCAAAACGGGCGTTCGACGGCGATCCGGCGGCGCGGCCCCCTCCCGAGATCACGGACCGGTCTCGCTCCGGTCTCACGACCGGAAAATCGCCGGTCAGGTGCCCGCGGGGCGCTCGGCGCGCCATAATCTCGCCCCGGTAGTACTACCCAGCGGTACCGACTGTTTTCGGACGTCATGCGCCAGGGGTGGGAGGGCTCACGCTCATGCAGGGCACGGTCGACGGATTCAGCTACGGGCTGGTCACACCGGTGGCGGCCTTTCTCATGGCCTGCCTCGGCGGTGCCCTGGGGCTGAGATGCACGACCCGCTCGCTGCGCCACCGGGACTCCTTCAAGGCCGGCTGGCTCGCGCTCGGTTCCACGTCCATCGGCACCGGCATCTGGACCATGCACTTCATCGCGATGATGGGCTTCTCGGTCCGGCAGGCGCCGATCGACTACGACCGGCCGATCACCTTCGCCAGCCTCGCCGTCGCCGTCGTCATGGTCGGCATCGGGATCTTCATCGTCGGCTACCGGGGCGCCACCGCGCTGACCCTCGTCACCGGCGGCACCATCACCGGCCTCGGCGTCGCCACCATGCACTACCTCGGCATGGCCGGCATGCGCCTGCCGGGGCGCATCGAGTACGACACCCTCACCGTCGCCCTCTCCGTGGTCATCGCCGTCGTCGCCGCGACCACCGCCCTGTGGGCGGCGGTCTCCGTGCACGGCTTCCTCGCCAGCCTCGGGGCCAGCCTCGTCATGGGCGTCGCCGTCAGCGGCATGCACTACACCGCCATGGCGGCCGTCAGCGTCCACCTGCACGCCGCCCCGGCCGCGGGCGCCGCCGCCGACGCCGGGTCGCTGCTGCTGCCGATGCTGATCGGCCCGGCCGTCTTCCTCATCCTGGCCGCCGTCGTCGTCATGTTCGACCCGCTGCTCGTCATGGGCGACCCCGACTGGCAGCGCGCCCCGGCCCGCTCGCCGCACCGCCCCGGGGTCCCCGCCCCCCGGCACGTCCCGAGCTACGGCGAACCCGCGAACTGGACCGCCCGCCCGGCCGGGCGCGGCTTCCGCCGCTCCGTCCCGCGCGGCGGACACCGCTCCCAGGACTGGTGACGCCCCCCGCCGCGCGGCGATCACCCCCCGACTGTCGGTGGCGGGTCGTACGGTGGTGGCATGCGGCCCGTTTCCAAGATCGAACGTTCGGTGGCGCCCTTCGAGGTCGTCTCCTCCTACCAGCCGAGCGGCGACCAGCCGACGGCCATCGCCGAGCTGGACCGGCGCATCCGCGCCGGCGAGAAGGACGTCGTCCTGCTCGGCGCCACCGGCACCGGCAAGTCGGCCACCACGGCCTGGATGATCGAGAAGCTCCAGCGCCCCACCCTGGTGATGGCGCCGAACAAGACCCTGGCCGCCCAGCTGGCGAACGAGTTCCGCGAGCTCCTGCCGAACAACGCCGTCGAGTACTTCGTCTCGTACTACGACTACTACCAGCCCGAGGCGTACGTCCCGCAGTCGGACACCTACATCGAGAAGGACTCCTCGATCAACGAGGAGGTCGAGCGGCTGCGCCACTCCGCGACCAACTCCCTGCTCACCCGCAGGGACGTGGTCGTGGTCGCCTCCGTCTCCTGCATCTACGGCCTCGGCACCCCGCAGGAGTACGTGGACCGCATGGTCCAGCTCAAGGTGGGCGACGAGATCGACCGCGACCAGCTGCTCCGCCGCTTCGTCGACATCCAGTACACGCGCAACGACCTCGCCTTCACCCGCGGCACCTTCCGCGTCCGCGGCGACACCATCGAGATCTTCCCCGTGTACGAGGAGCTCGCCGTCCGCATCGAGATGTTCGGCGACGAGATCGAGGCGCTCTCCACCCTCCACCCGCTCACCGGCGAGATCATCAGCGACGACCGGCAGCTGTACGTCTTCCCCGCCAGCCACTACGTCGCCGGCCCCGAGCGCATGGAGCGGGCCGTCAACGACATCGAGCGCGAGCTCGACGGGCGCCTGAAGGAGCTGGAGAAGCAGGGCAAGATGCTGGAGGCCCAGCGGCTCCGCATGCGCACCACCTACGACATCGAGATGATGCGCCAGATCGGCTCCTGCTCCGGCATCGAGAACTACTCGATGCACTTCGACGGCCGCGAGCCCGGCTCCCCGCCCAACACCCTCCTCGACTACTTCCCCGAGGACTTCCTCCTCGTCATCGACGAGTCGCACGTCACCGTGCCGCAGATCGGCGCCATGTACGAGGGCGACGCCTCCCGCAAGCGGACCCTCGTCGACCACGGCTTCCGGCTCCCCTCCGCCCTCGACAACCGCCCGCTGAAGTGGGAGGAGTTCCAGGAGCGGATCGGCCAGACCGTCTACCTCTCCGCCACCCCCGGCACCTACGAGCTGTCCCGCGGCGACGGCTTCGTCGAGCAGATCATCCGCCCCACCGGCCTCGTCGACCCCGAGGTCGTCGTCAAGCCCACCGAGGGCCAGATCGACGACCTGGTGCACGAGATCCGGCTGCGCGCCGAGCGCGACGAGCGGGTCCTCGTCACCACCCTCACCAAGAAGATGGCCGAGGACCTCACCGACTACTTCCTGGAGCTCGGCATCCAGGTCCGCTACCTCCACAGCGACGTGGACACCCTGCGCCGCATCGAGCTGCTGCGCGAGCTGCGCTCCGGCGAGTACGACGTCCTCGTCGGCATCAACCTGCTCCGCGAGGGCCTCGACCTGCCCGAGGTCTCCCTCGTCGCCATCCTCGACGCCGACAAGCAGGGCTTCCTGCGCTCCGGGACCTCCCTCATCCAGACCATCGGCCGCGCCGCGCGCAACGTCTCCGGCCAGGTCCACATGTACGCCGACACCATCACCCCCGCCATGGCCCAGGCCATCGACGAGACCAACCGGCGCCGGGAGAAGCAGGTCGCCTACAACAAGGAGCACGGGATCGACCCCCAGCCGCTCCGCAAGAAGATCAACGACATCGTCGCCACCATCGCGCGCGAGGAGATCGACACCGAGCAGCTGCTCGGCACCGGCTACCGCCAGGGCAAGGACGGCAAGGGCGCCAAGTCCCCGGTGCCCTCGCTCGCCGCGCACGCCCCGAAGCCGGGCAAGGGGGCCAAGGCGGCCGCCAAGGGCGGCTCGACGCTGGAGCTCGGCGACCGGCCCGCCGCCGAACTGGCCTCGGTCATCGAGGAGATGACCGAGCGCATGCGCGCCGCCGCCGCCGAGCTGCAGTTCGAGGTGGCCGCCAGGCTGCGGGACGAGGTCTCCGAGCTGAAGAAGGAGCTGCGCCAGATGAAGGAGGCGGGACTGGCGTGATCCGAGGCGGCCCGGTGTGTTGCAAGACCGACACAAAACCGGGCCGCGCCCGGCACGTTGTCAGTGGGCCTGCGTAGGGTGCTGCCACAACGACGAGAGGGGCAGCGCGTGACGGTCAACATGACCAAGGGGCAGGCCATCAGCCTGGAGAAGCAGGGCGGGGGCAGCCTCACCCAGGTGCGGATGGGGCTCGGATGGCAGGCGGCGCCGCGCCGGGGGCTCTTCGGCTCGCGCACCCGCGAGATCGACCTGGACGCCTCCGCGGTGCTCTTCGCCGAGAAGCAGCCCGTGGACGTGGTCTTCTTCCGTCACCTGGTCAGCGACGACGGCTCCGTCCGCCACACCGGTGACAACCTGGTGGGCGGCGTGGGCCAGGGCGGCGACGACGAGGCCATCCTCGTCGACCTCCAGCGGGTGCCCGTCCACATCGACCAGATCGTCTTCACGGTGAACTCCTTCACCGGGCAGACCTTCCAGGAGGTGCAGAACGCCTTCTGCCGGATCGTCGACGAGACGAACGGCCAGGAGCTCGCGCGCTACACCCTGGACGGCGGCGGCCAGTACACCGCGCAGATCATGGCGAAGGTGCACCGGGCCGGTTCCGGCTGGCAGATGACCGCCCTGGGCAACCCGGCCAACGGCCGCACCTTCCAGGACCTGATGCCGGCGATCCTGCCGCACCTGTAGGCGGACCCGCGGGGCCGGCTCCACGGCCCCGCCGCCGCACCGCAGCTCCCGACGGGCACCGGCCCGCCGGGAGCTGTCCCGCATGACCGACCGAAGCGCCGAGGGGAAACAGAGTCCAGATGACGGCCGAGCTGGTCCGGGGGCAGAACCACCCCCTGCCCGACACCCGACTCGAACTCCGGGTCTCCGCCGGACGCCCGGTCGTCGCCGGGGCCACCCTCGGCGACGAGCGGGGCCGCGTCGCCGGCGCCGAGTGGATCGCCCACCCCGGCGCGCCCGTGCGTCCCGGCGTCGAGGTGCCCGGCGCGGCAGCGGCCGAGCACCGCATCGCCGTGGACCTCGCGGCCGTCCCGGAGAGCGTGCACCGGCTGTCCCTGCTGCTCGCCCTGCCGCCCGGCGCGGACGGCCCGGCCCGCTTCGGCACCGCCGCCGCCCCCTTCGTGACCGTCGCCGACCCGGCGGGCGCGGCCGTCGCCACGTACACGATCACCGGCCTCGACCGGGAGTCCGCCGTCGTCGCCCTGGAGCTCTACCGCCGCCAGGGGGCCTGGAAGGTCCGCGCCGTCGGACAGGGGTACGAGGGCGGGCTCGCCGACCTCCTCGCCGACCAGGGCGCCCCGGCCGCCGCCGACCTCGCCGCCGCCGTCCTCGAAGCGGCCGCCCCCGCCGGCGCCCCGGCCCCGCCGCGGCTGGTCCCCGAGACGGCCCCGGTCGAGACGGCCTCGGTCGAGACGGCTCCGATCGAGACGGCCCCAGTCGAGACGGCCCCGGTCGAGACGGCTCCGGTTGAGACGGCTTCGGTCGACTCGGCCTCGTCGGCCGCCGCCACCACCACCATCAGCTACTCCCACCCGAGCCGCCGCCCGGCCCCGCGCCCCGCCGCGCCCGCACCCGGTCCGGACGCCGCCGGGACCGGAGCCGTACCGCCCCCGCCGGCCGGGCCGCCGACCGGGCCGCAGGAATCCCGCCCGGCGCCCGTCGCCGGGGACGCCACCGGCTGGACCATGGACGAGCGGCTCTACAACCAGGTCTGGGGCATGTTCGAGGACCTGGCCCGGACCGTCGCCGCCTACCGCAGCGCCCGTGACTTCGCCGACCACCGCCTCGACCGGGCCGTCGACCAGGTGCTCGCCGACCCGAGCACCCGCGTCGGAGGCGCCGGCGAGGCCGCCAGGGCCGCCGCCCGGGCCACGCACGAGGAGCTGATGGGCCGGGCCCAGGAGGTCCTCGACCGGGACCTCGCGCAGCTCGCCGCCGAGTCCGAGGTCGTCGAACCGGCCCTGCCCGCCGCCTACGCCCGCTGGGACAACCCCGCCTGGCACGCCTACCGCGCCCCCGAGGAGCCCCCGATGGCGGTCCGCCTCGGCGACCTCCACCTCCCGGAGCGGAGCGACCTCAGGATCCCCTTCCTGGTCCGTCTGCCGCTGGAGCGCGGACTGTGGGTGGACTCGGGACCCGGCCGGACCTCGGCCGCCGGCCTGCTCGACGAGGCCGAGCTGCGCCGTCTCGCCCTGGACAGCGCCGTCGCCCACACCGCCCGGCTGCTCGCCGCCCACCCCGCCGGCTCCCTCACCGTCCATGTGCTCGACCCGGCCGGCGGCGGGGCCACCGCCTTCGCGCCGCTCGTCGAGACCGGGGTCCTGGCGGCCCCGCCGGCCCGGGGCGCGGCGGGGGTCACCGCCGTCCTCGCGCAGCTCACCGAGCGGGTGGACCTGCTCCAGATGGCGGTACGCGGCGACGCCTCCGAGGACCTGCCGCCCGGTTTCGACCCGGCGCGCCAGCTGCTCGTGGTCCACGACTTCCCGCACGGCTTCGACGACCGTGCCGTCACCCGCCTCCGCTACCTCGCCGACGAGGGCCCCTCCGTCGGCGTCCACCTGCTGATGGTCGCGGACCGGGCGGACGCCGCCGCGTACGGCCCGGTGCTCGACCCGCTGTGGCGCTCGCTGCTCCGGCTCACGCCCGTGCCCGACGACCACCTCGCCGACCCCTGGGTCGGCCATGCCTGGACGTACGAGCCGCCGACGGTCCCGCCGGGCAGCGCGGTGCTCTGGCAGGTCCTCGGACAGGTCGCGGAGGCGCGTCGGCGGAACCTGGGCTGACCTGGCCTTTTGGGCCCTCTTTACCCTTCTCTTTACCTTCTCTTGGCTCTTCGGGTACTCTTTTCCCAGCGGAGGGGAGTACTCCCCATGCGCGGCGTACCCGTCAATACGGACGGATCAAGGACATCCGGTCCCGGGGCGTCGGCCCGGCGGTCGTGTTCGCACGACCCCGGGTGGAAGAGACCTCCGGCAGCGACGACGCTGATCAGTAGCCGTACGAAGCCGGAGGCACAGTGGACGTTTCGATGACCATCTGGGTGCTGACCATTCTCGGTCTGTGCGCCCTCATCGCGGTCGACTTCTTCATCGGGCGCAAGCCCCATGACGTGTCGGTCAAGGAAGCCGGAATCTGGACCGTGGTCTGGATCGTGCTCGCGGTGCTCTTCGGCATCGGCGTCTCGATCTGGGGCGGCGGCCAGGCGGGCGGCGAGTTCTTCGCGGGCTTCATCACGGAGAAGTCGCTCAGCGTAGACAACCTCTTCGTCTTCATCCTCATCATGGCGAAGTTCTCCGTGCCGTCCCACCTGCAGCAGCGGGTGCTGCTGTTCGGCGTGCTCATCGCCCTCGTCCTGCGGGCGATCTTCATCGCGGCCGGCGCCGCGATCATCGCCAGCTTCTCGTGGGTCTTCTACCTCTTCGGCGCCTTCCTCATCTACACCGCCTGGAAGCTCGTCAAGGAGGCCATGGCCGACGAGGACGAGGACGACTGGGACGAGAACCGCCTGCTGAAGTCCATCGAGAAGAAGTTCGGCGTCGCGGACCGTTACCACGGCACCAAGCTCTTCATCGTGGAGTCGGGCAAGAAGGTCATGACGCCGCTGCTGGTCGTCATGCTCGCCATCGGCATGACCGACGTGCTGTTCGCGATGGACTCGATCCCCGCGATCTTCGGCCTCACCCAGGACCCGTACATCGTCTTCACGGCGAACGCCTTCGCCCTGATGGGCCTGCGCCAGCTGTACTTCCTCATCGGCGGCCTGCTCAAGAAGCTGGTCCACCTCAGCTACGGCCTGTCGGTGATCCTCGGCTTCATCGGTGTGAAGCTGGTGCTGCACGCGCTCCACGAGTCGGGCGTGCACGTCCCGGAGATCTCCATCCCGGTCTCCCTCGCCGTCATCGGCGGCGTGCTGGTCATCACCACGATCACCAGCCTGATCGCCTCCAAGAGGCAGTCCGAGAAGGCCGCCCTGGAGGCCGCCGAGAAGGACGCGGAGAAGCACGACGCGGAGAAGCCCGGCGTCGAGGCCTGACCCGCCTCCTCCGGCACGACGGCGACGGCCGGCCCGGGCATCCCGCCCGGGCCGGCCGTCGCCGTCTTCGCGTGTCCGGCCCGCTCCGGACGTCACGCCCGGGCGGGCGCGCCCTCCACGGCCTCCCCGGGACGGGGCTCCGGCAGCGTCTCCGGGAGCAGGGCGAAGCAGCCGAGGCTCACCAGCGCCACCACGGTCAGATAGGCCGCCACGCCCCACGGCGGCCCCGAGCCGCCCTCCGACAGGGCCGTGGCCACGATGGGCGTCAGCGCCCCGCCGAGGACCCCCGCCAGGTTGTAGCCCACCGCCGCGCCGGTGCAGCGGACCCGGGGCTCGTACAGCTCCGGGAGGTACGCCGCGACCACCGCGAACATGGTGATGAAGGCCAGCAGCGCGCCCAGGAACCCCAGGAACATCAGCAGGGGCTGCCCGGTGTGGAGCAGCGCCACCATCGGGAACATCCAGACCGCGGCCCCCGCGCACCCGGCCAGGCAGAGCGGCCTGCGCCCCCAGCGGTCGCCCAGCAGGGCCAGGAAGGGCGTCGCGGCGCCCTTCACGGCCACCGCCGCCATCACGCAGACCAGCATCACCGTGCTGCTCACCCCGAGCCGCTCGGTGCCGTAGGCGAGCGCCCAGGTGGAGACCGTGTAGAAGATCGCGTACCCCACCGCCAGGGCCCCGGCGGTCAGCAGCACCAGCCGCCAGTGGTCGCGCGCCACCTCGGCGAGCGGCGCCCCCGCCCGCCGCCCGGACGCGGACAGCTCCTCGAACTGCGGGGTCTCCGCGAGCGAGGAGCGCAGCAGCAGCCCGGCCGCGGCGAGCACCCCCGCCGCCCAGAACGGCACCCGCCAGCCCCAGGACCGGAAGTCGGCGTCGCTCAGCCCGGCGGTGAGCGCCAGCATCACGCCGTTCGCGAGGAGGAAGCCGACCGCGGGGCCGATCTGCGGGAAGCTCGCCCACAGCGCCCGGCGGTGCGGCGGGGCGTGCTCGGCGGTCAGCAGGACGGCCCCGCCCCACTCGCCGCCCAGCCCGAGCCCCTGGAGGAAGCGCAGCAGGAGCAGCAGCAGGGGAGCGGCGACGCCGATCGTCCCGTACGTGGGGACGCAGCCGACGGCGACGGTGGCGCAGCCGGTGAGCAGCAGGGAGGCGAAGAGCACCGGCCGGCGCCCGTGCCGGTCGCCGATGTGCCCGAAGAGGACGGAGCCCATGGGGCGGGAGAGGAAGCCGACGGCGAAGGTGCCGAAGGCGGCGAGCGTCCCGGCGAGCGGGGAGAAGGTCGGGAAGAAGAGCGGCCCGAGGACGAGGGCGGCGGCGGTGCCGTAGACGAAGAAGTCGAAGAACTCGATGGCCGTGCCGACGAGCGAGGCGGCGGCGAGCCGGGGCATCGAGGGCGCCGGGCGGGCCGCCGGTGGCGACGGAGGGTGACTGGGGTGCATGTGGCGCCAACTACCCGGCCGCCGTCCGGGTTACGGGGGCGTGCGGGAGCGCCCGCGGCGGGACCGGGGGCGCCTCGGGGGCTTCACGGGACGTCGGAACGGGCTTCCGGTGCCGGCGGTCCCCGCCGCGGGTCCGTGGGGTGCGCGCCCCGGGGGCCTACCAGCCGCGCTCGCGCCACTCCGGGAGGTGGGGGCGCTCGTCACCGAGCGTGGTGTCCTTGCCGTGGCCGGGGTAGACCCAGGTCTCGTCCGGCAGGACGGCGAAGAGCTTGGTCTCCACGTCGTGCAGGAGGCTCGCGAAGGCCTCCGGGTCCTGCCGGGTGTTGCCGAGGCCGCCGGGGAAGAGGCAGTCGCCGGTGAGGAGGTGCGGATGGCCGTGCGGGTCGTCGTAGACCAGCGCGATCGAGCCGGGGGTGTGGCCGGCGAGGTGCCGGGCGGTGAGCTCGACCTCGCCCACCCGGATCGTGTCGCCGTCCTCCACCAGGACGTCGGTGGCGACCGGGATGCCCTCCGCGTCGTACGCGCCCGCGTACGTGGTGGCGCCGGTGGCGGCGACCACCTGGGCCAGGGCCTGCCAGTGGTCGCCGTGCCGGTGGGTGGTGACGACGGCGGCGATGCCGTCGTCACCGATCAGCGTGAGCAGGGTCTCCGCGTCGTTGGCCGCGTCGACGAGCAGCTGCTGCCCGGTGGCCCGGCAGCGCAGCAGGTACGCGTTGTTGTCCATCGGGCCGACCGCGACCTTGGAGATCATCAGGTCCTTCAGCTCGTGGACGTCGGCCGGACCGCCCACCCTCACCGCTCCGCTGTACGTCATGGCCTCAGACTAGCCCCGGCCGCCGACAGCGGTCCCGGCAAGGCCGCCTACAACGGCGGGAGCTGGGGGAGCGGGCCGCCCTCGGTCTTCAGGGCCGAACCGTCGCGCCGGCCGGCCAGCCAGCCGAGCAGCTCGGGGGCGGATCCGGAGACGCCCACCGGGCCGCCCTGGGCGCCGCCGCCGGTGGTCCACGTCCGGCCGTCGTCGGCGCGGAGCCCGGTGGAGGGGACGGCCGGGTGCCCGGCGAACCGCTCGGCGAGGAAGTCGATCTCGCGTGCGACGAACTCCTCGGGGAGGTCCTCCAGCTCGTAGCCGCAGCCGAGGTCCACGTGGTGCAGGTCCACCTCCACCCAGCGGCGGAAGGGGACGCGGGAGGCGCTGTCGGTGACGCCGTTGCGCAGCTCGACGGTCCGGCTCCAGTCGCCGGGGGCGGCCGTCACCGCCCTGAAGCGCTCGGCGGTCGCGCGGACGTCGGCGAGCTGGACGTCGAGGGGGCGGGAGGCGTCGCGCTCGATGTCCGCGTCGCGCGCCTCGGCGCTCGCGTACATGGGGCGGCCCTCGAAGACGTTCACCAGGGCCTCGGCGTTCCGGGCCAGGTGGGCGAGGACGTGGCCGCGCGTCCAGCCGGGAAGCCGTGACGGCTCGGCGACGGAGGCGTTGTCCCAGGAGGCGGCGTCGGTCAGCAGCCGCTCGGTCGCTTCGTGCAGGGAGGCGAGGTCGCGCTCGTGATCGATCATGACGCCGACCCTAGCGCCGGCCACTCGTTCGGGTGAAGCAGGCGAGCGATCGCCGGAAATCGAATGTACGTGCTATAGGCTCGATGAAGGCACCCCCACCGAGGAAGCATCCGGCATCCTTGGGCGTTGAGTGCTTGTCGGGTGTGCAGGCACATCTGCTCCCCCTCCGCTCTCCATCCGCTCTCTCAAGAAAGGTGCGGACCGGCGTGGCCGACCGTCTCATCGTCCGTGGCGCGCGCGAGCACAACCTCAAGAACGTCTCGCTCGACCTCCCCCGTGACTCCCTCATCGTCTTCACCGGGCTCTCGGGATCGGGCAAGTCCTCCCTCGCGTTCGACACGATCTTCGCCGAGGGGCAGCGCCGGTACGTCGAGTCGCTCTCCTCGTACGCACGGCAGTTCCTCGGTCAGATGGACAAGCCGGACGTGGACTTCATCGAGGGTCTCTCGCCCGCCGTCTCCATCGACCAGAAGTCGACCTCGCGCAACCCGCGCTCCACGGTCGGCACCATCACGGAGGTCTACGACTACCTCCGCCTCCTCTTCGCCCGCATCGGCAAGCCGCACTGTCCCGAGTGCCGCCGGCCGATCTCCCGCCAGTCGCCGCAGGCCATCGTCGACAAGGTCCTGGAGCTCCCCGAGGGCAGCCGCTTCCAGGTACTCTCCCCGCTGGTGCGCGAGCGCAAGGGCGAGTTCGTCGACCTCTTCGCCGACCTCCAGACCAAGGGCTACAGCCGTGCCCGGGTCGACGGGCGGACGATCCAGCTCAGCGAGCCGCCGGTGCTCAAGAAGCAGGAGAAGCACACCATCGAGGTGGTCGTCGACCGCCTCACCGTGAAGGAGGGCGCCAAGCGCCGCCTCACCGACTCCGTCGAGACCGCCCTCGGGCTCTCCGGCGGCATGGTCGTGCTCGACTTCGTCGACCTCCCCGAGGACGACCCCGAGCGCGAGAAGATGTACTCGGAGCACCTCTACTGCCCCTACGACGACCTCTCCTTCGAGGAGCTGGAGCCCCGCTCCTTCTCCTTCAATTCGCCCTTCGGCGCCTGCCCCGACTGCACCGGCATCGGCACCCGCATGGAGGTCGACCCCGAGCTGGTCGTCCCCGACGAGGACAAGTCCCTCGACGAGGGCGCGATCCACCCGTGGTCCCACGGCCACACCAAGGAGTACTTCGGCCGGATGATCGACGGGCTCTCCCAGGCCCTCGGCTTCCGCACCGACATCCCCTACGCGGGCCTCCCGCAGCGGGCCAAGAAGGCCCTCATGCACGGCCACAAGACCCAGATCGAGGTCCGCTACCGCAACAGGTACGGCCGCGAGCGCGCCTGGACCAGCCCCGCCTTCGAAGGCGCCGTCTCCTTCGTGAAGCGGCGGCACGGCGAGGCCGAGAGCGACTCCAGCCGGGAGCGCTTCGAGGGCTACATGCGCGAGGTGCCCTGCCCCACCTGCCACGGCACCCGGCTCAAGCCGATCGTCCTCGCGGTCACCGTGATGGAGAAGTCCATCGCCGAGGTCTCCGCGATGTCCATCAGCGACTGCGCCGAGTTCCTCTCCCGCCTGACGCTCAACGCCCGCGACAAGCAGATCGCCGAGCGGGTCCTCAAGGAGGTCAACGAGCGGCTGCGCTTCCTCGTCGACGTCGGCCTCGACTACCTCTCGCTCAACCGCGCGGCCGGCACCCTCTCCGGCGGCGAGGCCCAGCGCATCCGGCTCGCCACCCAGATCGGCTCCGGCCTCGTCGGCGTGCTCTACGTGCTCGACGAGCCGTCCATCGGCCTCCACCAGCGCGACAACCACCGGCTGATCGAGACCCTCGTCAGGCTCCGCGACATGGGCAACACCCTCATCGTCGTCGAGCACGACGAGGACACCATCAAGGTCGCCGACTGGGTCGTCGACATCGGCCCCGGCGCCGGCGAGCACGGCGGCAAGGTCGTCCACTCCGGCACCTTGAAGGAGCTCCTCGCCAACGAGGAGTCGATGACCGGGCAGTACCTCTCCGGCCGCCGGGCGATCCCCACCCCGGACGTCCGCCGCCCCCTCGACCCGGGACGGCTGCTCACGGTCCACGGCGCCCGCGAGAACAACCTGCGGGACATCGACGTCTCCTTCCCGCTGGGCGTGCTCACCGCCGTCACCGGCGTCTCGGGCTCCGGGAAGTCGACGCTGGTCAACGACATCCTCTACACCCACCTGGCGCGCGAGCTGAACGGCGCCAAGACGGTGCCCGGCCGCCACACGCGCGTGGAGGGCGACGACCTCGTCGACAAGGTCGTGCACGTCGACCAGTCGCCGATCGGCCGCACCCCGCGCTCGAACCCGGCGACGTACACCGGTGTCTTCGACCACGTCCGCAAGCTCTTCGCGGAGACGATGGAGGCCAAGGTGCGGGGCTACCTCCCCGGCCGCTTCTCCTTCAACGTCAAGGGCGGCCGCTGCGAGAACTGCTCCGGCGACGGCACCATCAAGATCGAGATGAACTTCCTCCCGGACGTGTACGTGCCGTGCGAGGTCTGCCACGGGGCCCGGTACAACCGGGAGACCCTGGAGGTCCACTACAAGGGCAAGTCCATCGCCGAGGTCCTGGACATGCCGATCGAGGAGGCCCTCGGCTTCTTCGAGGCCGTCCCCACGATCGCCCGCCACCTGCGGACGCTCAACGAGGTCGGGCTCGGCTACGTCCGGCTCGGGCAGTCGGCCCCGACGCTCTCCGGCGGCGAGGCGCAGCGCGTCAAGCTCGCCTCCGAGCTCCAGAAGCGCTCGACCGGCCGCACGGTCTACGTCCTGGACGAGCCGACCACCGGTCTCCACTTCGAGGACATCTCGAAGCTGATCAAGGTGCTGTCCGGCCTGGTCGACAAGGGCAACTCGGTGATCGTCATCGAGCACAACCTCGACGTCATCAAGACCGCCGACTGGATCATCGACATGGGCCCCGAGGGCGGCAGCGGCGGCGGCGTGGTCGTCGCCGAGGGCACCCCGGAGGAGGTCGCCTCGGAGCCGGCCAGCCACACCGGCAAGTTCCTCCGCGAGATCCTCGGCGCCGACCGGATCAGCGACGCGGGGGCGCCCGCGCCGCGCGGGACGGCGAAGAAGGCCCCTGCGAGGAAGACGGCGGCGAAGAAGGCACCGGCCCGGAAGACGACCGCCAAGGCCACCAAGACGGCCAAGACCGCCGAGGTGGCCGAGGACGCCAAGGCGGCGCCCGCGAAGGCCGCGAAGACGGCCAGGGCCGCCACGTCGGCGAAGGCGGCACCGGCCAAGAAGACGGCGGCCCGCGCCCGTAAGGCCTGACCGACCCGCCCCGCCGGGCCGTCCGGGACCCCGGACGGCCCGGCGGGGCGCGTCCGCACCGACGCCGGGCGCGCACCGCCCCCGGACCCTGATGCCGGCGCCGCTTCCTCGTCCCGGTGCTTCCGGTGCCTCCGCCGAGGCCCGAGCCCGAGGCCCGAGGCCGAGGCCGAGCCCGACTCCGGGCCCCGGTGGAGGCGGTCGCCGGGCCCGCCGGGCGTCCCCGGACCCCCGGCGCTTCCGGGCCCGTACGCCCCCCGGGCCCGGCCGAAACCGCACGAAACGGCGCGGGTATCGTCGGGGCAGACCACCGTCCCCGCCCCCGTGGAGAGCGATCATGTCCGGCCAGTCCACCCGCCGCACCGTCCTGAAGGGTGCCGCTCTCGCCGGTGCCGCCGGGCTGGGAGTCGCCGCCTGCTCCACCGACTCCAAGCTGGGTCACGCCCAGGTGCCGACGCCGACCGCGCCGGTCGCCCTCGGCTCGCCGGACGAGGTCCCGGTGGGCGGCGCCAAGCTCTTCCGCGAGCAGCGGGTGCTGGTCAGCTGCCCCGCCAAGGGCGAGTACAAGGCGTTCAGCGCCCAATGCACCCACGCCGGCTGCGTCCTCGACAAGATCGAGGACAACGAGGGCAACTGCCCCTGCCACGGCAGCCGCTTCGACGTCACCACCGGCAAGGCCCTCAAGGGCCCCGCCACCGTCCCGCTCCCCCCGGTCGAGGTCCGCGTCGAGGACGGCAAGCTGGTCGCCGGACCGAAGGCCGCGCCCTCCGCCTGAACGGGCGGTCCGTGAGCCGGCCCGCCCGGTTCACTCCCAGTCCCAGTCGATCCCCAGGATCCCGGGGCGCACCCCCTGCTCCACCAGGTGCACCGTGCGGTGCCGGCCGCCGAGCGTCAGGTCCGTCCGGCCGCCGCGCGGCGCGCCCGCCGACGCCTGGGAGAAGCGCCGGCACCGTACCGGCAGCGCCGCCTCGTCGAAGGCGACCTGGAGCACGTACTGCCCGCCCGCGAAGCTGAAGCCCCGCAGGTACTCGCCGCTCGGCCCGGCCGTCCCGTCCTCGAAGCCGTACGAGAACAGATGGGTGTCCCCGGCCCGCAGCCGCGCGTCGAAGAGCAGCTCGGCGACGACCACCCCCGTCTCCGCGTCCCCGCGCACCCGCCCCGCGCGGCAGTTCTCCACCGCCCGCACCCGCACCCGCGCCGGGTCGCAGCCCGGATCGCCGTGGTGGATGGCGAGGTAGCGGTCGACCCCGTCCCGGTGCGCGCGCACCACGTGCTGCGACTCGCGCCCCACCAGCTCCCGGCCCGGCCCGATCCGCACCCGCTCGTGGTGGCCCACCGTGTGCAGCCCGCCGTCCGCCGGTGACTCCAGCTCCGCGAACAGCTCCTCCACCGCGCCCGAGGCCTCCACCAGCGAGCGGTACGAGCGGGCCGCCGGACGCTCCACCCCCTCCCGGGCCGCCGCGTCCTCCGCGAGCAGCCGCAGCAGCGAGTTCCCCGGCAGCTGGAGCACCTCCTCCAGCGCCCGGACCGCCTTCAGCGACTCCGGCCGCTGCGGGCGCCGGGCGCCCTGCTGCCAGTAGCTCAGCGAGGTCACCCCGACCTTGACGCCCCGGTGGGCGAGGTGGTGCTGGACCCGCTGGAGCGGCAGCCCGCGCACGGCCAGCGCGGTGCGCAGCGCCAGGTGGAAGGGGCCGGTGTGCAGCAGCTGCACCAGATCGGCCTCGGTGTGGCTCACACGGGCTCCTCGGTGTCCTCGGTGTCCTCGGCGTCCTCCCCGGGCGTTCCCGGCACCGGCGGTGAACGTTCACGCCCGGGGCGCGGGCCGCCGGGGCCCGGACGGCGGGCGGGCAGGTGGGCGGCGGCCGCGCGTTCACACCCGCGCCGCACCGTTCACAGCCCGATGTCACCCCGCATTGAAGCGTGTTGACCCGCTCCCGACAACGGCCGATGCTCCAAGCGGTGTCCGGACGCCACCCCACCCCCCCCACGCACCCCCACCCCCCCCACGCACCCCCCACCCGTCCCCACCCCGCACTGGGAGGAACCCCATGCGCAGACGACCCCAGAACGGGAGGAGGAGCCTCGTGGCGTTCGCCGCCGCCGCGCTGCTCCTCGTCCCCACCGCGGCCTCGGCGTCCGCCGCGCCGGCCGCCGACACGGCTCCGGCACCCGCCGCCGCCCTCGCCGCCAAGCGCCTGAACATCACCATGCAGGCCCAGCAGAAGACCAACTGGTGCTGGGCGGCCGGCGGGAACACCATCGCCACCTGGTTCGGCCGGAACCACAGCCAGAACCAGTTCTGCAACGCCGCCTTCCAGCGGCAGCAGGGCTACGACTGCCCCAACTCGCAGGCCACCCTCGGCAACGTCCAGACCGGCCTCTCCTGGGCCGGCGTCAGCCCCGGCTCGTACGTGAACGGCTGGCTGCGCTACGCCACCGTCCAGACCGAGATCAACGCCGACCGGCCCGTCGAGACCCGCGTCCAGTGGTCGAGCGGCGGCGGCCACATGCACGTGCTGTACGGCTACGACGACGCGAACAGCTGGGTCTACTGGGGCGATCCGTGGCCTTCCAGCGATCGCTACAACTGGGCCTCCCACGCGTGGTACGTCAACAACGGGTCCTTCTCCTGGACCCACTCGCTCTACCGGATCGGGGCGTGACCATGACCACCACGGCACTCGTGACCGGAGCCGCCGCCGCGCTCCTCGCGCTCGGCGCCGCGGCCCCGGCCGCCGCGGCGGCCGGCGGCCCGCTGCCCACCGCGCCGACCGCGGAGCGGGCCGCCGCCGCGCCGGAGACGCTGGCCACCCTCGGCCGCTTCTTCGCCCGCGACGGGGCGCTGGCCCGCACCGCCGCCGCGCCCCGGATATCCGGCGCGTCCGTCCCGGTGCGGATCCTCTCCGCCGACTTCGTCGCCGGGACGGCGGGCGCGCCGGTGGCCCGCGAGGAGTTCCGGGCCGGCCTCGCCGTCGCCGCCGACGGGCGGAAGGCGTCCCTGTGGACGGTGCGGAGCCCCGCCGGCTGGCAGGTGGTGAACATCGCCACCGGCGACGACGAGTTCCGGTACGCGCGCGAAGGAGCCCGGAAACTCCCCGGCGGCCTCGTCTTCCGCGAACCGCAGATCGACGCCTGGTACGTCCAGAAGGGCGCGAGGGTGCTGCCGCTGGACGAGGACGCGGTGACGGCCGTCGGCAGGAACGGCACCACCCTCGCCGCCTACCGCGACCGGGTCACGCGCGCGTACGCCGACAAGCTCCCCGGCTCCGCGTACGCCCGCAAGGGCGCGGCGGGCGGCTACGCCCCCGGGGCGGCGCCGGCCCCCGGTGCCCGCGCCGCGGAGCGCCCGGCGCCCCGGGCCGCCGAGGCCCCCCGCCACCAGCCCGCCGCGGCCACCGCCGCCTCCACCGTGGCCGCCTTCGGCGCCGTGGCGGCCCTCGCCCTCACCGGCGCCGCCGCCCTGCGCCGCCGCGCGGCCGTCCGTCGCGACCGGGAGTCCTGACCCCGGCCCGTCACGACGGGGCCGGCCGCGACCGCCCGCGCCCCGTCGCTCCTCCCCGCCCGCGCCCCGGCCCACGAGGCCGCCGCCGGCACCGCACGGCCCGGGCCGCCCACGAGGCGCCCCGGGCCCGCCCGGACCCGTCGCGTACGGCTCCGGGAACGGCCGCCCCCGGAGCCGTACGCACCCCCTTCCGGCGCTCCCGGGCCGGGCCGCCGCGCCCCGCCCCCGGGGGTCCGCTCGGCCGCCCTCGGTGTCGGCCGGCGCCAGTAGGGTGGGCGCATGGCCGACCCCACCAGCTACCGCCCCGCGCCGGGGCAGATCCCCGACACGCCGGGCGTCTACAAGTTCCGGGACGAGCACCGGCGGGTGATCTACGTCGGGAAGGCGAAGTCGCTGAAGCAGCGGCTGGCGAACTACTTCCAGCCGCTCGCGAGCCTGCACCCGCGGACCGCCACCATGGTGACCACCGCCGCCTCCGTGGAGTGGACGGTCGTCTCGACCGAGGTCGAGGCGCTCCAGCTGGAGTACTCCTGGATCAAGGAGTACGACCCCCGGTTCAACGTGAAGTACCGGGACGACAAGAGCTACCCCTACCTCGCGGTCACGCTGGACGAGGAGTTCCCGCGCGTCCAGGTCATGCGCGGGCACAAGAAGAAGGGCGTGCGGTACTTCGGTCCGTACGCGCACGCGTGGGCGATCCGCGAGACCGTCGACCTGATGCTGCGGGTCTTCCCGGTCCGCACCTGCTCGGCGGGCGTCTTCCGGAACGCCGCCTCCGCCGGTCGGCCCTGCCTGCTCGGCTACATCGGCAAGTGCTCGGCCCCCTGCGTCGGCCGGGTCACCCCGCAGGAGCACCGCGAACTGGCCGACGACTTCTGCGACTTCATGGCCGGCCGCACCGGCACCTACATCCGCCGCCTGGAGAAGGAGATGGCGGCGGCGGCCGAGGAGATGGAGTACGAGAGGGCCGCCCGCCTCCGCGACGACGCGGAGGCGCTGCGCCGGGCCATGGAGAAGAGCGCCGTCGTCCTCGCCGACGCCACCGACGCCGACCTCATCGCCCTCGCCGAGGACGAGCTGGAGGCCGCCGTCCAGATCTTCCACGTCCGCGGCGGACGCGTCCGCGGCCAGCGCGGCTGGGTCACCGACAAGGTCGAGGCCGTCGACACCGCCGGGCTCGTCGAGCACGCCCTCCAGCAGCTGTACGGCGAGGAGACCGGCGAGGCCGTCCCCAAGGAGGTCCTGGTCCCGGCCCTGCCGGACGACGCCGGGGCCGTCACCGAGTGGCTCTCCGGCCGCCGCGGCTCCCAGGTCTCCCTGCGGATCCCGCAGCGCGGCGACAAGAAGGACCTGATGGCGACCGTCGCGCGCAACGCCCAGCAGGCCCTGGTGCTGCACAAGACCAAGCGCGCCAGCGACCTCACCACCCGCTCCCGGGCCCTGGAGGAGATCGCCGAGGCCCTGGACCTGGGGTCGGCGCCGCTGCGCATCGAGTGCTTCGACATCTCCCACCTCCAGGGCGAGGACGTCGTCGCCTCCATGGTCGTCTTCGAGGACGGGCTGCCCCGCAAGAGCGAGTACCGCCGCTTCCAGATCAAGTCCTTCGAGGGCCAGGACGACGTCCGCTCCATGCACGAGGTGATCGGCCGCCGCTTCCGGCGCTACCTCGCCGAGAAGGAGAGGACGGGGGAGTGGGGCGAGGACGGCGAGGTCGCGGTCGACGAGGACGGCGACGACGGCCGGCCCAAGCGCTTCGCCTACCCGCCGCAGCTCGTCGTCGTCGACGGCGGGCAGCCGCAGGTCGCCGCCGCCCGCCGCGCCCTGGACGAGCTCGGCATCGACGACGTCGCCGTCTGCGGCCTCGCCAAGCGCCTGGAGGAGGTCTGGCTGCCCGGCGAGGACGACCCGGTCGTGCTGCCCCGCTCCAGCGAGGGCCTGTACCTGCTCCAGCGGGTCCGTGACACGGCTCACGATTTCGCCATCCGCTACCAGCGCTCCAAGCGGACCAAGCGGCTCCGGAGCAGCCCCCTGGACGCCGTCCCCGGCCTCGGCGACACGCGCAAGCAGGCCTTGATCAAGCATTTCGGCTCGGTGAAGCGGCTGAAGCAGGCGACAATCGAGCAGATCTGTGAGGTCCCCGGCTTCGGCCGGAAGACCGCGGAGGCGGTCGCCGTGGCCCTGGCCGAGGCGGCCCCCGCCGCACCCGCCGTGAACACGGCCACAGGAGAGATCATGGAAGACGACGGGGGCACCACCGCATGACCGACCGCCACCCCGGCGACGGGCACCACACGCACGACGGGCACCACCGAGAAGACGGAGCAGGACACGTGAGTACGGGCACGAAGGAGACCGCGGGCGACAACGGCGCCGAGGCGGCCATCCCCGAGCTGGTGATCATCTCCGGCATGTCCGGAGCCGGCCGTTCCACCGCGGCGAAGTGTCTGGAGGACCTGGGCTGGTTCGTGGTCGACAACCTGCCGCCCGCGCTGATCCCCACCATGGTGGAGCTCGGCGCCCGCTCGCAGGGCAACGTCGCCCGCATCGCGGTCGTCGTCGACGTCCGCGGCCGGCAGTTCTTCGACGCCCTGCGGGAGTCCCTCGCCGACCTCGACGCCAAGCAGGTCACCCGCCGGATCGTCTTCCTGGAGTCCTCCGACGAGGCCCTGGTCCGCCGCTTCGAGTCGGTCCGCCGCCCCCACCCGCTCCAGGGCGACGGCCGCATCGTCGACGGCATCGCCGCCGAGCGCGACCTGCTGCGCGAGCTGCGCGGCGACGCCGACCTGGTCATCGACACCTCCAGCCTCAACGTCCACGAACTGCGCGCCAAGATGGACGCCCAGTTCGCCGGCGAGGAGGAGCCCGAGCTGCGGGCCACCGTCATGTCCTTCGGCTTCAAGTACGGCCTCCCGGTCGACGCCGACCTCGTCGTCGACATGCGCTTCCTGCCCAACCCGCACTGGGTCCCCGAGCTGCGCCCGTACACCGGCCTCAACGAGGAGGTGGCGAACTACGTCTACAACCAGCCCGGCGCCAAGGAGTTCCTGGACCGCTACACCGAGCTGCTCCAGCTGATCGCCGCCGGCTACCGCCGCGAGGGCAAGCGGTACGTGACCATCGCCGTCGGCTGCACCGGCGGCAAGCACCGCTCCGTCGCCACCGCCGAGAAGCTCGCCGCCCGCATCGCCGCCGAGGGCGTGGAGACGGTGGTCGTCCACCGCGACATGGGGCGCGAGTGAAGCCGTACCGCCGGCGCTCCTCCTCCACCCTCTCGGTGAAGCGGACGCTCCGCAGGCGCGGCGCCCAGCCGAAGGTCGTCGCCCTCGGCGGCGGCATGGGCCTCTCCGCCTCCCTCGCCGCGCTGCGGCGGATCACCGGCGACCTCACGGCCGTCGTCACCGTCGCCGACGACGGGGGCTCCAGCGGCCGGCTCCGCGAGGAGCTGGGCGTGCTGCCCCCCGGCGACCTGCGCAAGGCGCTCGCCGCGCTCTGCGGCGACGACGACTGGGGCCAGACCTGGGCCCGGGTCATCCAGCACCGCTTCCGGTCCAAGGGCGAGATGGGCGGCCATGCCGTCGGCAACCTGCTGATCGTCGCCCTCTGGGAGCAGCTCGGCGGCGACCCCGTGCAGGCCCTCGACCTGGTCGGCCGGCTGCTCGGCGCCCAGGGCCGGGTGCTGCCCATGTCCGCCGTGCCGCTGGAGCTCCAGGCCCTGGTCAGGGGGCACGACCCGGAGCGCCCGGACGACGTGGACACCGTGCGCGGACAGGCCACCGTGGCGCTCACCCCCGGCGAGGTGCAGTCCGTGCACCTGGTGCCGCACGACCCGCCGGCCGTGCCGGAGGCCGTCGCCGCGGTCCTCGACGCGGACTGGGTCGTCCTCGGCCCCGGCTCCTGGTTTTCCTCGGTGATCCCGCACCTGCTCGTGCCCGAACTGCTCGACGCGCTGGTCGAGACCAAGGCCCGCAAGGTGCTCTCGCTGAACCTCGCGCCCCAGCCGGGAGAAACAGAGGGCTTCTCTCCGCAGCGTCATTTGGAGGTTTTGGGACGACACGCCCCTAAACTCGCCCTGGACGTGGTGCTGGCCGACGAGGCCGCCGTGCCCGACGTGTCAGCCAGGGAACCCCTCGTCGACGCCGCCAAGCGGCTCGGCGCCGCGCTGGAGCTGGCGCCGGTGGCCCGTGCCGACGGCTCTCCGAAGCACGACCCGGAGCGCCTGGCCGCCGCGTACGACCGTATTTTTCGGATGCATGGAAGGATCGGCCCATGGCGATGACGGCAGCGGTGAAGGACGAGATCTCCCGGCTTCCCGTCACCCGGACCTGCTGCAGGAAGTCGGAGGTCTCGTCGATCCTGCGGTTCGCGGGCGGTCTGCACCTGGTGAGCGGGCGCATCGTGATCGAGGCGGAACTCGACACGGCGATGGCGGCCCGGCGGCTGAAGCGGGACATCCTGGAGATCTTCGGGCACAGCTCGGAACTGATCGTGATGGCCCCCGGCGGGCTGCGGCGCGGCTCCCGCTTCGTGGTGCGCGTGGTGGCGGGCGGCGACCAGCTGGCCCGCCAGACGGGCCTGGTCGACGGCCGGGGCCGCCCCATCCGCGGCCTCCCGCCGCAGGTGGTGTCCGGTGCCACCTGTGACGCCGAGGCGGCCTGGCGGGGCGCCTTCCTCGCCCACGGCTCGCTGACCGAGCCCGGCCGCTCCTCCTCCCTGGAGGTCACCTGCCCCGGCCCGGAGGCCGCGCTCGCCCTGGTCGGCGCCGCCCGCCGGCTCTCCATCGCGGCCAAGGCCCGCGAGGTCCGCGGTGTGGACCGGGTCGTGGTCCGCGACGGCGACGCCATCGGCGCCCTGCTCACCCGGCTCGGCGCGCACGAGTCGGTGCTGGCCTGGGAGGAGCGGCGGATGCGCCGCGAGGTCCGCGCCACCGCCAACCGGCTGGCCAACTTCGACGACGCCAACCTGCGCCGCTCGGCCCGCGCGGCAGTCGCCGCCGGAGCCCGGGTGCAGCGCGCCCTGGAGATCCTGGCCGACGAGGTGCCCGAGCACCTCGCGGCGGCCGGCCGGCTGCGCATGGAGCACAAGCAGGCCTCCCTGGAGGAGCTGGGCGCGCTCGCCGACCCGCCGCTCACCAAGGACGCGGTGGCCGGCCGGATCCGCCGGCTGCTCGCGATGGCCGACAAGCGGGCGCAGGACCTGGGCATCCCCGGCACCGAGTCGAACCTGACGGAGGAGCTGGACGAGAGCCTGGTCGGCTGAGCCCGGTCCCGGTCCGCACGGCCCCCGCCCCTCCGGGGACGGGGGCCGTTCCCGTACCGGAACCCTCTCCCGTGATGGGGGAATCCCGAACTCCGGTGCGAGGGAACGTTTCTGAGAGTTCGACAACCCCTCTGCGGACAGAGTCCGTTGCGGCGAGGCGCCCTTGACAGTCCCATGGGCGCCCATGAGCCTGGCATCCGTTCTTCCTCGTGACGGATCACACCAAGGGGGGCTCATGAGACGAAGGGCGCGGGCGGTCATCGCCGCGGCTTCACTGCTGATCGCCGGACTCGCGGCGGCACCCGCCGCCGGGGCGCGGCCGGCGGACCCGGAGGGCGGCGACGTCCTCTCCGTGTGGCGGGCCACGGTCACCGAGGAGCAGGTGCCGCTCCTCCTCGACGCCGGGGCCGACGGTCACGAACTGACCGAGCGGGTGCCCGAGGAGGGCACCGCCACCGTCGAGCTGTACCTGACCGAGGCACAGGCCGGCGCGCTGCGGAGCCAGGGCGTCACGATCGCCGCGCACGACCCGGGCCCGGCCGCCGCCAAGCGGTCGGCCGCCGCCGGCGACGGCGTCTTCCGCCCGTACGGCGGCCCCGGCGGCCTCAAGGAGGAGCTCCTCGCCACCGCCGCCGACCACCCCGGCCTCACCAAGGTCGTCTCCATCGGCAAGACCCTCAAGGGCCAGGACATCCTCGCCGTCAAGGTCGGCAAGGACGCCCGGAAGACCAGGGACGGCAGCAAGCCCGCCACCCTGTACGTCTCCAACCAGCACGCCCGCGAGTGGATCACCCCGGAGATGACGCGGCGGCTGCTCCACCACTACCTCGACAACTACGGCACCGACGAGCGGGTCACCCGGATCGTCGACTCCACCGAGCTGTGGTTCGTGCTCTCCGCCAACCCCGACGGCTACGACTTCACCCATGCCGCCCCGGCCAACCGCCAGTGGCGCAAGAACCTCCGCGACAACGACGGCGACGGCGTCATCGGGGCCGGCGACGGCGTGGACCTCAACCGGAACTTCGCCTACAAGTGGGGCTACGACGACGAGGGTTCGTCCCCCGACCCGGCCGACGAGACCTTCCGCGGCAAGGGCCCCATGTCCGAGCCGGAGACCCGCGCCCTGGACGCCTTCCAGAAGCGCATCGGCTTCTCCTACGGCGTCAACTACCACTCCGCCGCCCAGCTGCTGCTCTACGGCGTGGGCTGGCAGGTCGCCACCGACACCCCCGACGACCTCGCGCTCAAGGCGCTCGCCGGCACCCCGGAGAAATCCGCCGTCCCCGGCTACCGGCCGCAGGTCTCCTCCGAGCTGTACATCACCAACGGCGAGGCCGACGGACACGCCGCCAACGTCAACGGCATGCAGATGTTCACCCCGGAGATGTCCACCTGCGCCACCGCCTCCCGCGTCGACCCGAACGACGCCTGGGAGGTCGCCGACTGCGCCTCCGTCTTCACCTTCCCCGACGACGAGAAGCTGATCCAGGCCGAGTTCGCCAAGAACGTCCCCTTCGCGCTCGCCGTCGCCGAGTCCGCCGCCCGCCCCGACGACCCGGTCTCCCCGGTCGGCGCCGAGGCCCCGGACCTCGCCCCCGACCCCTTCGCCACCTCCTACGCCGCCGCAGGCAAGGAGCAGCCGGTCGCCGTCACCGCCCGGAAGTCGCTGCGCGCCAAGACCCTCCACTACCGGATCAACGGCGGACGCACGCACCGCGCCGGGGTCGAGGCGTGGGACGGCGGCGAGACCTACGGTGGCGAGGACAACCTGTACTACGACCAGTACCGCGGCGAGGTGCGGGGCGCCCGGCCCGGCGACTCCGTCGAGGTCTGGTTCAGCGCCCGCGGCCGCGACGGGAAGCCCACCACCACCGCCCCCTTCACCTACAAGGTGGCCGAGCGGGCCCGCGGCGACGTCCTCGTCCTCGCCGAGGAGGGCGGTACAGGCCCCGCCCCGAACGCCGCCGCCTACGTGCGGGCGCTCGCCGCGACCGGCCGGAAGGCGGCCGTCTGGGACGTCGCCACCCAGGGCGTCCCGCACGCCCTCGGCACCCTCTCCCACTTCGGCGCCGTCGTCTGGTACACCGGCGCCGAGCGCCCCTCCGGGGCCGTCCAGCTCGCCGTCCGCTCCTACCTCAACGAGGGCGGCAAGCTGCTCAACGCCGGCGAGAAGACCGGCGGGCTCACCCGGATCGGCCGGGCCGAGTCCAACGACTTCGCCCAGTACTGGCTCGGCGCCTACCACCGGGCCGGACTGAACGGCCCGGCCTCCTTCGCCGGCGCCGGCCGCCTCGCGGGCCCGCCCACCGGGCTCGCCGCCGCCGCGGGCAACCCGCTCGACAACGCCGGCGCCTACACCGTCACCTCCGACACCCTCGACCCCGAGAGGTTCCCGCAGTTCGCGTCCAGCGCCCCGGCCGGCGACTACCCCGGCCTGCGCACCCCCTTCGAACCGGCCGAGGGCACCTCCTTCGCCGCCGTCCGGCACGCCGACGACACCTGGGCCCGGCTCTCCCGGACCGTCGACCTCACCGGCACCACCGCCGCCGACGCGCCCCGGCTCGACTTCCAGGTCAGCTACGACACCGAGCCCGGCTACGACAACCTCGTCGTCGAGGCCCGCACCGCCGGCCAGGACGACTGGACCACCCTGCCCGACCGCAACGGCGGCACCTCCGCCGAACCGCCCGCCGACTGCGGCGAGGGCTACTACCTCAAGCTCCACCCCGCCCTCGGCCGCTACCTCACGCTCGGCGCGGACGGCTGCGCCCCCACCGGCACCACCGGCGCCTGGAACGCCTTCACCGGCCCCTCCAACGGCTGGTGGCAGGCCTCCGTCGACCTCGCCGCCTACGCGGGCAAGCGGGTCGAGCTCTCCCTCTCGTACGTCTCCGACCCCGGCACCGGCGAGACCGGCGCCTTCGTCGACGACGTCCGGCTCGTCACCGCGGCCGGCACCGAGCGCGAGGGCTTCGAGAGCTCGCTCGGCGCCTGGACCGTGCCCGGCGCCCCGGCAGGCAGTCCCGGCAACGCCGCCGACTGGGCCCGCTCGCCCGCCCTGTTCCACTCCGTCGCCGCCGTCACCACCCGTGACACCGTCCTCCTCGGCTTCGGCCTGGAGCACGTCGCTTCGGAGGCCGAGCGGCGGCGGCTCCTCGACCGTGCCCTCACAGCGCTCCGCCGCTGACGGAGAGTAGTGGGGACAAAGGTCCCAAGACGGCCCGTACCCGCTGGTAGGTACGGGCCGTCGGCCGTTTTCCGGTCACTTTCCGGGCTCGAACGGCTGCGCTCGATGTCACCCGGGGACGCCCGGAGGGGTAGGGTCGTAAGCGGTCGGGGACATCCCAAAAAAATCAAGATCTCGCCGGTGTGACATTTCACCCGGCGTTCTCATACGAGGAGATCGGTTCGTGACGATCCGCGTAGGCATCAACGGCTTTGGCCGTATCGGTCGCAACTACTTCCGCGCCCTTCTCGAGCAGGGCGCCGACATCGAGGTCGTGGCCGTCAACGACCTGGGCGACACCGCGACCACGGCCCACCTGCTGAAGTACGACACCATCCTGGGCCGCCTCAAGGCTGAGGTCTCCCACACCGCCGACACCATCACCGTCGACGGACACACCATCAAGGTGCTGTCCGAGCGCAACCCCGCCGACATCCCGTGGGGCGAGCTCGGCGTCGACATCGTCATCGAGTCCACCGGCATCTTCACCAAGCGCGAGGACGCCGCCAAGCACCTCGCCGGCGGCGCGAAGAAGGTCCTCATCTCGGCTCCGGCCAAGGACGAGGACATCACCATCGTGATGGGCGTCAACCAGGACAAGTACGACCCGGCGAACCACGACGTCATCTCCAACGCGTCGTGCACCACCAACTGCGTCGCCCCGATGGCCAAGGTCCTCGACGAGAACTTCGGCATCGTCCGCGGTCTCATGACCACGGTCCACGCGTACACCAACGACCAGCGCATCCTGGACTTCCCGCACAAGGACCTGCGCCGCGCCCGCGCCGCCGCGGAGAACATCATCCCGACCACGACCGGTGCCGCCAAGGCCACCGCCCTGGTCCTCCCGCAGCTCAAGGGCAAGCTGGACGGCATCGCCATGCGCGTCCCGGTCCCCACCGGATCCGCCACCGACCTGGTCGTCACCCTCGACCGCGAGGTCACCAAGGACGAGGTCAACGCCGCCTTCAAGAAGGCGGCCGAGGACGGCCCGCTCAAGGGCGTCCTCTTCTACACCGAGGACCCGATCGTCTCCTCGGACATCGTCAGCGACCCGGCGTCGTGCACCTTCGACTCCTCCCTGACCATGGTCCAGGACGGCAACTCGGTCAAGGTCCTCGGCTGGTACGACAACGAGTGGGGATACTCCAACCGTCTCGTGGACCTGACCACCTTCGTCGGCGACCAGCTCTGAGGTACTAGGGTTCAGCAGGGCAGGCTTTCGATGTGAGCAGGGCTCGGGCAGCGCGACGAAGCGCTGCGCGGGCCC
Source organism: Streptomyces sp. NPDC014656 (assembly GCF_043084305.1). Lineage (NCBI taxonomy): Bacteria > Bacillati > Actinomycetota > Actinomycetes > Kitasatosporales > Streptomycetaceae > Streptomyces > Streptomyces sp. NPDC014656. The sequence goes on along the minus strand of NZ_JBIBZN010000004.1, from coordinate 130,767 downwards.
TGTCTCGTGTGCTCCACCGCGTACCAAGGAGTCAGTGAACAGATGAAGACGATCGACGAGCTTCTCGGCGAGGGCGTCGAGGGCAAGCGCGTGTTCGTCCGCGCCGATCTCAACGTGCCGCTCGAAGGCACCACCATCACCGACGACGGCCGCATCCGCGCCGTCGTCCCCACGGTCAAGGCGCTCGCCGACGCCGGCGCCCGTGTCGTGGTCGCCTCCCACCTGGGCCGCCCCAAGGGCGCCCCGGACCCGGCGTTCTCCCTCGCCCCGGCCGCCGCGCGGCTCGGCGAACTGCTCGGCACCGAGGTGGCCTTCGCCACCGACACCGTCGGGGAGTCCGCCCGGGCGACCGTCGCGGGCCTGACCGACGGCAAGGTGGCCGTCATCGAGAACCTGCGCTTCAACGCCGGCGAGACCTCGAAGGACGACGCCGAGCGCGACGCCTTCGCCGGCGAGCTGGCCGCCCTCGCCGACCTCTACGTCGGCGACGGCTTCGGCGCCGTGCACCGCAAGCACGCCTCGGTCTACGACCTCCCGGGCAAGCTGCCGCACGCCGCCGGCTACCTCATCACCACCGAGGTCGGCGTCCTCAAGAAGCTGACCGAGGACGTCCGGCGGCCGTACGCGGTCGTCCTCGGCGGCGCCAAGGTCTCCGACAAGCTCGGCGTGATCGACCACCTCCTGGAGAAGGCCGACCGCATCCTCGTCGGCGGCGGCATGGCCTACACCTTCCTCAAGGCCCAGGGCCACGAGGTCGGCATCTCCCTCCTCCAGGAGGACCAGATCCCGGCCGTCCAGGAGTACCTGAAGCGGGCCGAGGACCGCGGCGTGGAGTTCGTCCTCCCCGTCGACGTCCTGGTCTCCCCGGAGTTCCCGGACCTCAAGGCCAAGGCCCCGACGAACCCCACCACGGTCGCCGCGGACGCCATCCCGGCCGACCAGGAGGGCCTGGACATCGGTCCGGAGACCCGCAAGCTGTACGCCTCGAAGCTCGCCGACGCGGCCACCGTCTTCTGGAACGGGCCGATGGGCGTTTTCGAGCACCCCGACTACGCCGAGGGCACCAAGGCTGTTGCCCAGGCCCTCGTCGACTCCCCGGCCTTCTCGGTGGTCGGCGGTGGCGACTCCGCCGCCGCCGTCCGCATCCTGGGCTTCGACGAGAACGCTTTCGGCCACATCTCGACCGGCGGCGGCGCCTCCCTCGAATACCTCGAGGGCAAGCAGCTCCCCGGCCTCGTCGCACTGGAGGACTGACCCCCTTATGACCACCCGCACCCCGCTGATGGCGGGCAACTGGAAGATGAACCTCAACCACCTGGAGGCCATCGCCCACGTCCAGAAGCTCGCCTTCACCCTCACCGACAAGGACTACGACGCCGTCGACGTCGCCGTCCTCGTCCCCTTCACCGACCTGCGCTCCGTGCAGACCCTGATCGACGGCGACAAGCTCAAGATCAAGTACGGCGCCCAGGACCTGTCGGCCCACGAGTCCGGCGCGTACACCGGCGAGATCTCCGGCGCCATGCTCGCCAAGCTGAACGTCGGCTTCGTCGCCGTCGGCCACTCCGAGCGCCGGCAGTACCACGCCGAGTCCGACGAGCTGTGCAACGCCAAGGTGAAGGCCGCCTTCGCCCACGGCATCACCCCGATCCTCTGCGTCGGCGAGGAGCTGGACGTGCGCGAGGCCGGCAACGCCGTCGCGCACACCCTCGCCCAGGTCGAGGGCGGCCTCAAGGACGTCCCGGCCGAGCAGGCCGAGACGATCGTGGTCGCCTACGAGCCCGTGTGGGCCATCGGCACCGGCAAGGTCTGCGGCGCCGGGGACGCCCAGGAGGTCTGCGGGGCGATCCGCGGCAAGCTCGCGGAGCTGTACTCGCAGGACGTCGCCGACAAGATCCGCATCCAGTACGGCGGCTCCGTCAAGGGCGGCAACGTCGCCGAGATCATGGCGCAGCCCGACATCGACGGCGCCCTGGTCGGCGGTGCCTCGCTGGACGCGGACGAGTTCGTCAAGATCGTCCGTTTCCGCGACCAGTGACGATGTAGAGCGGCGGAGGTGATCCGTCGTACCCTTGCGGGGGTCGGGCAGGCGCCCGGCCCCCGTCCCTTTTCAAGCTCCGAGGAAGTTGGTCCCGCCGTGGTTATGGGGTTCTCGATCGCCCTGATCGTCTTCAGCGGCCTGCTGATGCTGCTGGTGCTGATGCACAAGGGGAAGGGCGGCGGCCTCTCCGACATGTTCGGCGGCGGCATGCAGTCCTCCGTCGGCGGCTCCTCGGTCGCCGAGCGCAACCTCGACCGGATCACGGTCGTGGTCGGTCTGCTCTGGTTCGCCTGCATTGTGGTGCTCGGTCTGCTCATGAAGCTGGACGGGTAACTCCGCACACTGGACGCGCGTTGGGCCTTCCGTAGACTGGGGCATCTTCGAGCACCATCACGCAGGGAGTTACGACCGTGGCAAGTGGCAACGCGATCCGGGGAAGCCGGGTCGGAGCGGGGCCGATGGGTGAGGCCGAGCGGGGCGAGTCGGCGCCGCGCCTCCGCATCTCCTTCTGGTGCTCGAACGGGCACGAGACCCAGCCGAGTTTCGCGAGCGACGCGCAGGTCCCGGACACCTGGGACTGCCCGCGCTGCGGCTTCCCGGCCGGCCAGGACCGGGACAACCCGCCGGACCCCCCGCGCACCGAGCCGTACAAGACCCACCTCGCCTACGTGCGGGAGCGCCGCAGCGACGCCGACGGCGAGGCGATCCTCGCCGAGGCGCTCGCCAAGCTCCGGGGCGAGATCTGAACACCGGACGAACAGCGGCCGAAGGGCCCCGTACGCGAACCGCCTTCGCGCACGGGGCCCTTCGTCGTGTCCGGGTCCGGTGGCGCGGATCGCCCCGCGCGATCAATTAGGTTGGAGGAGCAGCGGGGCAGAAACGTACGAGAAGAAGTGGGCGATGTCCGAAATGACCACTGAAGGACGCATCAGGCTCAACCGGCTGCCCGAGTGGGCGGCCCTCGGCAAGCACCGGAAGCAGCTGGGCGGCACCCATCTGCGCGAGCTGTTCGCGGCCGACCCGGAGCGCGGCACCGGCTACACCCTGCGGGTCGGCGACCTCCACCTGGACTACTCCAAGCAGCTCGTCACCGACGAGACGCTGGAACTGCTGCGCGAGCTGGCCGTCGCCACCGACGTCGCCGGACTGCGCGACGCCATGTTCCGCGGCGAGAAGATCAACACCACCGAGGACCGGGCCGTCCTCCACACCGCGCTGCGGGCCCCCCGCGGGGCCGTGATCGAGGTCGACGGCGAGAACGTCGTCCCCGGCGTCCACGCCGTCCTCGACAAGATGGCCGGCTTCGCCGACAAGGTCCGCTCCGGCGCCTGGACCGGCCACACCGGCCGGCCGATCAGGAACATCGTCAACATCGGCATCGGCGGCTCCGACCTCGGCCCCGCCATGGCCTACGAGGTCCTGCGCGCCTACACCCAGCGGGACCTGACGTTCCGTTTCGTCTCCAACGTCGACGGCGCCGACCTCCACGAGGCCGTCCGCGACCTCGACCCGGCCGAGACCCTCTTCGTCGTCGCCTCGAAGACCTTCACCACCATCGAGACGGTCACCAACGCCACCTCCGCCCGCGACTGGCTGCTCAGCGGCCTCGGGGCCGGCCAGGAGGCCGTCGCGAAGCACTTCGTGGCGCTGTCGACCAACGCCGAGCGGGTCGAGGAGTTCGGCATCGACACGGCGAACATGTTCGAGTTCTGGGACTGGGTCGGCGGCCGCTACTCGTACGACTCCGCCATCGGCCTCTCCCTGATGATCGCCATCGGGCCGGACCACTTCCGGGAGATGCTCGACGGCTTCCACCTCGTCGACGAGCACTTCCGCACCGCCCCGCCCGAGGAGAACGCCCCGCTCCTCCTCGGCCTCCTCGGCGTCTGGTACGGCGGCTTCTTCGACGCCCAGTCGCACGCCGTCCTGCCGTACTCCCACTACCTGTCCAAGTTCACCGCCTACCTCCAGCAGCTCGACATGGAGTCCAACGGCAAGTCCGTGGACCGCCAGGGCGAGCCGGTCGACTGGCAGACCGGCCCGGTCGTCTGGGGCACCCCCGGCACCAACGGGCAGCACGCCTACTACCAGCTGATCCACCAGGGCACCAAGCTCATCCCCGCCGACTTCATCGGCTTCGCCCGGCCCGTCGACGACCTGCTGCCCGGCCTGGTCCCCCAGCACGACCTGCTGATGGCCAACTTCTTCGCGCAGACGCAGGCCCTCGCCTTCGGCAAGACGCCCGAGGAGGTACGGGCCGAGGGCGTGCCGGAGGAGCTCGTCCCGCACAAGACCTTCCGGGGCAACCACCCCACCACCACCATCCTCGCCGACGCCCTCACCCCCTCGGTGCTCGGCCAGCTGGTGGCGCTCTACGAGCACAAGGTCTTCGTCCAGGGCGCCGTCTGGAACATCGACTCCTTCGACCAGTGGGGCGTCGAGCTGGGCAAGGTCCTCGCCAAGCGGATCGAGCCCGTCCTCACCGGTGACGGGGACACCGCCGGCCTCGACAGCTCCACCGCGGCCCTCGTCGCCGCCTACCGCGCCCTGCGCGGCCGGAGCTGACCGGTGGCGGGGGAGGACGCGGTGCGGCTGCGGCCGCCCAGGAACGCGGTGGACCGCAGGGCCGTCGGCTGGTGGAGCGCCCGGTGCCTCCTCACGGCCGGCGTCCCGGCCGCCGTCCTGGCCGTGCTCGGCGTGCTGATCGACCCGGCCCGGACCTGGCTGCTCACCGCGGCCGTGGTGCTGGCCGTGCTCGGGGCGGCCTGCACCGCGTTCTTCCCCGCCTGGTGGTTCCGGGTGCACCGCTGGGAGGTCACCGACGAGGCCGTGTACGTCCGCACCGGCGCCCTGTGGCAGGAGTGGCGGATCGCCCCGATGTCCCGGATCCAGACCGTGGACACCGTACGCGGCCCGCTGGAGCAGCTCTTCGGCCTGGCCACCGTCACCGTGACCACCGCCTCCTCCAAGGGCGCGCTGCGGGCCGAGGGGCTCGACCACGAGCTGGCCGCCGAGCTCGCCGAACGGCTCACCGCGCTCACCCGGGCCACCCCCGGGGACGCCACGTGAGCACCGGGCCCGAGGGGGAGCGGCCCGGGGAGGAGTGGCGGCGCCTCGACCCGCGCACCCTCCTCGTCACCGCCGCCGTCTTCTGCGGGATCGCCGCAGGCGCCGGTGTGCCCCTCGCCGCCGGACTGGCCGGCGGACGGCCGCTGTGGCAGGCCGTCGCCTGGGTGCTCGCCGGCGCCGTCCTCCTGGTCGGCGGCGGCACCGCCGCCGACTGGGTCCGCTGCCGCCGCACCCGCTACCGGGTCGGCCCCGACCGGGTGGACCTCCACACCGGCCTGCTCCTCCTCAAGCGCCGGTCCCTGGGCCGGGACCGGATCCGCACGGTCGACCTCACCGCCAACCCGCTCCAGCGCGTCCCCGGCCTCGTCAAGGTCCGCATCGGCACCGGCGAGTCCACCGGCGGCGGCGAGTCCACCCTCGAACTCGAACTCGTCACCCGCGCCGAGGGCGAACGGCTCCGCCGCGAACTCCTCGCCCGCCCCGCCGCCCCGGAGGCCGACCCCGCCCACGACGGCACCCTCGCCGTCCTCGACCCCCGCTGGATCCGCTACGCCCCGGTCTCCTTCGTCGCCCCCGCCCTCGGCGGCGCCGCCGCCGGAGCCGTCATGCAGGTCAGCGAGTGGTTCGGCGCCCAGGCCGAGGTCATCGACTGGATAGGGGACCGCTTCCGGGAGGTCTCGCTGCCCTGGATGATCGTCGACCTGTTCCTCCTCGCCACCGCCGCCGGGGCCGTCGGCGCCCTCGGCCTCTGGGTCGAGATGTGGTGGAACCACCGGCTGGAGCGCGAACCCGGCGGCACCCTGCGGGTCCGCCGCGGCCTGTTCACCGCCCGCTCGGTCACCCTGGAGGAGCGCCGGCTGCGCGGCGTCGAACTCGTCGAGCCCCTCGGCGTCCGGCTCTGCGGAGCCGCCCGGATCGACGCCGTCGCGACCGGCCTCGCCGAGGACGACGACGAGAAGCACACCGACCTCAAGACGCTGCTGCCGGCCGCGCCCCGGGCCGTCGCCGACCGGGTCGCCGCCGAGGTGCTGCGCGAGTCCGCACCGCCCACCTCCGCCCCGCTCGCCGCCCACCCCCGCGCCGCCCGAGCCCGCAGGCTCCGGTGGGCCCTCGGCGCCGTGCTGCTCCCCGCCGCCGTCCTCGCCCTCCTCGGGGCGCTCCTCACCCCGGTGCTGCTGTACGTGGCGGCGGGCTGGACCGCGGTCCTCGCGCCGCTCGCCGCGCTCCTCGCCCGGGACGCGTACCGCTCGCTCGGACACGCCGTCAGCGGCGCCTACCTGGTGACCCGTTCGGGCACCGTGCGCCGCGCCACCGTCGCCCTCCAGCGGACCGGGATCATCGGCTGGACGGTCAAGCAGTCGTACTTCCAGCGGCGCGCCGGGATCCTCACCCTCACCGCCACCACGGCCGCGGGAGAGGGCGCCTACGACGTCCTGGACGCGGGCGAGTCCCAGGGCCTCGCGCTGGCCGACCAGGCCGTACCGGGGCTCCTCGCGCCCTTCCTCGTACCCGTGGGGACGCCGGAGGCCCGGTCCACCGAGGGGTGAACCGGGCCTCCGTACGGTCGCGCTAGCGGCCCCGCGGCAGCTCCGAGGCCGCCGCCGTGTCCATCAGCCACAGCGTGCGCCCGGTGCCGCGGGCGCCGGACGCCGGGACCCGCACCTCGTCCGCGTCGCCGGAGAGCGCGAGGGCCGCGGCCTTCGCCTTGTCCTCGCCGGCCGCGAGCAGCCAGACCTCCCGGGCCGCCCGGATCGCCGGGAGGGTCAGGGAGATCCGGGTCGGCGGCGGCTTGGGCGCGTCGTGCACCCCGACCACCGTCCGTCCGGTCTCCCGGACCGCCGGGAGCTCCGGGAAGAGCGAGGCCACGTGGGTGTCCGGGCCGACGCCGAGCATCAGCACGTCGAAGGCCGGCGCCCGGGCGCCCGGGCCGGCCGCGGCGGCCAGCTCGGCCGCGTAGGCCGCCGCCGCGGCGTCGGCGTCGTCCCCGTGGGGGCCGTCCGAGGCCGGCATGGCGTGCACCCGGGCCGGGTCCAGCGGGACCCGGTCGAGCAGCGCCTCGCGGGCCTGGGTGACGTTCCGCTCGGGGTCGCCCTCGGGCAGGAACCGCTCGTCGCCCCACCACAGGTCGAGCCGCGACCAGTCGATCGCGTCCCGGGCGGGCGCCGTGCCGAGGGCGGCGAGCAGTCCGTTGCCGTTGCGGCCGCCGGTCAGCACGACGGAGGCGGTGCCCCGGTCGGCCTGGGCGTCCACGACCGCGGTGATCAGCCGGGCCGCGGCGGCCTCGGCCATCAGCTCCTTGGACCCGTGGACCACGAGCCGAGGGGCGGTCACTTGGCCGCCGCCTTCCTGGCCGGGGCCTTCTTGGCGGCGGCCTTCTTCGAGGGCCCGGCGGACTCCGCCGGCTCCACGGCCCCGGCCGTGACGTCCGGGGCGGGGTCCTCGGGCGCGGGGGCGGTGACGGCCGCCTCCTCGTCGAGCCGCTCCAGGCCGTACTTCAGCGAGGCCGCGTAGGTGTCGTCCGGGTCGAGCCGGCGCAGCTCCTCGGCGATCAGCTCGGCCGTCTCGCGCCGCTTGAGCGCCACCGCGCGGTCCGGCTGCCCCTCTATGGAGAGGGTCGCGAGCGAGCCGTCGGGCCGGTCGAGCACGATCGGTCCGGCGCTGGTCTCCAGCCGTACGGAGGTGAGGCCGGGCCCCGCCGACTTCGAGCGCCGCACCGGCGCCTTCAGCCGCTCGGCCAGCCACATCGCGAGCAGTTCGACGCTCGGGTTGAACTCCTCGCCCTCCACGTCGGCCGAGGTCACCTTGCAGTGGACCTGGTCGAGCGCGGCGGCCAGCATCGAGCGCCAGGGGGTGATCCGGGTCCACGACAGGTCCGTGTCGCCGGGGGTGTAGGTGTCCGCGCGCGCGGTCAGCTCCTCGATGGGCTGCTCGGCGGCGTACGTGTCGGTCACCCGGCGCTGGGCGAGGGCGCCCAGCGGGTCGTTCGCCGGGTCGGTCGGCGCGTTCACCGGCCACCAGACGACGACGGGGGCGTCCGGGAGGAGCAGCGGCAGCACCACCGACTGGGCGTGGTCGACGACCTCGCCGTACAGCCGGAGGACGACCGTCTCCCCGGAGCCGGCGTCGGCGCCGAGGCGGACCTCGGCGTCGAGCCGGGCGTTGGCGCGGTCCCGCGGCGAGCGCGAGACCCGCTTGATGACCACGAGGGTCCGCGAGGGGTGCTCGCGGGACGCCTCGTTGGCCGCCTTCAGCGCGTCGTAGGCGTTCTCCTCGTCGGTGACGATGACGAGGGTGAGCACCATGCCGACGGCCGGGGTGCCGATCGCCCGCCGCCCGAGCACCAGCGCCTTGTTGATCTTGGAGGACGTGGTGTCCGTCAGGTCGGTCTTCATGGCCGGCGCCAGCTCCTGCCGTCTCGTGCGAGCATCTCGTCCGCCTCGACGGGACCCCAGGTCCCGGACTCGTACTGGGCGGGCGTGCCGTGCGCGTCCCAGTACTGCTCGATCGGGTCGAGGATCTTCCAGGACAGCTCGACCTCCTCCACGCGCGGGAAGAGGTTGGAGTCGCCGAGGAGGACGTCCAGGATGAGCCGCTCGTACGCCTCGGGGCTGGACTCGGTGAAGGACTCGCCGTAGGCGAAGTCCATCGACACGTCCCGGATCTCCATCTGGGTGCCCGGCACCTTGGAGCCGAAGCGGACGGTGACGCCCTCGTCGGGCTGGACCCGGATGACGATGGCGTTGCGGCCCAGCTCCTCCGTCGACGTGTGGTCGAAGGGGGAGTGCGGGGCGCGCTGGAAGACCACCGCGATCTCGGTGACCCGGCGGCCCAGGCGCTTGCCGGTGCGCAGGTAGAAGGGGACGCCCGCCCAGCGGCGGTTGTCGATCTCCAGCTTGACCGCCGCGTAGGTGTCGGTCTTCGACTGGGGGTCGATGCCCTCTTCCTGGAGGTAGCCGACGGCCTTCGCGCCACCCTGCCAGCCGGCCGCGTACTGGCCGCGGACGGTGGTCTTCGACAGGTCCTTGGGCAGCCGGACGGCGCCCAGCACCTTGGTCTTCTCGGCGGCGAGCGCGTCGGCGTCGAAGGAGGCGGGCTCCTCCATCGCGGTCAGCGCGAGCAGCTGGAGCAGGTGGTTCTGGATGACGTCACGGGCGGCGCCGATGCCGTCGTAGTAGCCGGCGCGGCCGCCGATGCCGATGTCCTCGGCCATGGTGATCTGCACGTGGTCGACGTACGACCGGTTCCAGATCGGCTCGAAGAGGGTGTTGGCGAAGCGGAGCGCCAGGATGTTCTGGACGGTCTCCTTGCCGAGGTAGTGGTCGATGCGGAAGACCGCCTCGGGCGGGAAGACCTCGTGGACGACCTCGTTGAGCTCCTTGGCGGAGGTCAGGTCGTGGCCGAAGGGCTTCTCGATGACGGCGCGGCGCCAGGAGCCGTTCTTCTGGTCGGCCAGGCCGTGCTTCTTCAGCTGCTGGACGACGAGCGGGAAGAACTTCGGCGGCACGGACAGGTAGAAGGCGAAGTTGCCCCCGGTGCCCTGCGCCTTGTCCAGCTCCTGGATGGTGTCCTTGAGCTGCTCGAAGGCCTCGTCGCTGTCGAAGTCGCCCTGGACGAAGCGCATGCCCTGGATCAGCTGCTGCCAGACCTCCTCGCGGAAGGGGGTGCGGGCGTGCTGCTTGACCGCGTCGTGGACCTCCTGCGCGAAGTCCTCGTCCTGCCACTCGCGGCGGGCGAAGCCGATGAGCGAGAAGCCCGGCGGCAGCAGGCCGCGGTTGGCCAGGTCGTAGACGGCGGGCATCAGCTTCTTACGGGACAAATCGCCCGTGACGCCGAAGATGACCAGGCCCGACGGCCCCGCGATGCGCGGGAGCCGTCGGTCTGCGGCGTCACGGAGCGGGTTGGCTCCGTGGACGGTGCTCACTGGTGTCAGCCCTCCGAGGGGGCGAGGCGCTTGAGCTCCGCCTCGGTCGAACCGAGCAGGTCGTTCCAGGCCGCCTCGAACTTCTCGACGCCCTCGTCCTCCAGGAGCTGGACCACGTCGTCGTAGCCGATGCCCAGCTTGCCGACGGCCTCCAGGACCTCGCGGGAGGAGTCGTACGTGCCGCGGACGGTGTCGCCGGCGACCTCGCCGTGGTCGGCGGTGGCCTCCAGGGTCGCCTCCGGCATGGTGTTGACGGTGCCCGGGGCGACCAGGTCCACCACGTACAGCGTGTCCTTGTACGCCGGGTCCTTGACGCCGGTCGAGGCCCACAGCGGACGCTGCTTGTTGGCCTGCGCCTTGTCCAGGGCCGCCCAGCGCTCCGAGGAGGCCGAGAAGACCTCCTCGTACGCCTCGTAGGCCAGCCGGGCGTTGGCCAGGGCGGCCTTGCCCTTGAGCGCCTTGGCCTCGTCCGTGCCGATGCCGTCCAGGCGCTTGTCGATCTCGGTGTCCACGCGGGAGACGAAGAAGGACGCCACCGAGTGGATCTCCGAGAGGTCGAGGCCGCGCTCGCGGGCCTTCTCCAGGCCCGCCAGGTAGGCGTCCATGACCGCGCGGTAGCGCTCCAGCGAGAAGATCAGCGTCACGTTCACGCTGATGCCGAGGCCGATGACCTCGGTGATCGCCGGCAGGCCCGCCTCGGTGGCCGGGATCTTGATGAGGGTGTTGGGGCGGTCCACCAGCCACGCCAGCTGCTTCGCCTCGGCGATCGTCGCGGCCGTCTCGTGGGCGAGCCGCGGGTCCACCTCGATGGAGACCCGGCCGTCCTGGCCGTCCGTCGAGTCGAAGACCGGGCGCAGGATGTCGGCGGCGTCACGGACGTCCGCCGTCGTGATCATGCGGATGGCCTCGTCCACGGTCACCTTGCGGGCGGCCAGGTCGGCGAGCTGCTGGTCGTAGCCGTGCCCCTCGGAGATCGCCTTCTGGAAGATCGACGGGTTGGTGGTGACACCGACCACGTGGCTCTGGTCGATGAGCTCGGCCAGGTTCCCGGAGGTGATCCGCTGGCGCGAGAGGTCGTCCAGCCAGATCGCGACGCCTTCGTCGGAGAGGCGCTTGAGAGCGTCTGTCATGAGAGTTGCATCTCCAAAAAGTCGTACGTATCCGCGTCAGCGCGCGGCGGCGGCGATCGATTCCCGGGCGGCGGAAGCGACGGCCTCCGGCGTGAAACCGAACTCACGGAAGAGGACCTTCGCGTCGGCCGAGGCACCGAAGTGCTCCAGCGAGACGATCCGGCCCGCGTCGCCGACGTACTTGTGCCACGTCAGGCCGACACCGGCCTCGACCGCGACACGAGCCTTCACCGACGGCGGCAGGACGGAGTCCTTGTACGCCTGGTCCTGCTCCTCGAACCACTCCACGGACGGCATCGAGACCACCCGGGTCGGGACGCCCTCCGCCTGGAGGGCCTCACGGGCCTCGACGGCCAGGTGCACCTCGGAGCCGGTCGCGATGATCACGACCTGCGGCTCTGCGTTCTGCCCGGAGGGCCCTTCGGCGTCGAACAGCACGTAGCCGCCCTTGGCCGCGTCCTCGTTCGGCGCGTAGGTCGGCACGCCCTGACGGGTCAGCGCCAGGCCGTGCGGAGCGCCCTTGCCGAAGACCTTGGTGTGCCGCTTCATGATCTCGCGCCAGGCGATCGCCGTCTCGTTGGCGTCGGCCGGGCGGACCACGTTCAGGCCCGGGATCGCGCGCAGCGAGGCCAGGTGCTCCACCGGCTGGTGGGTCGGGCCGTCCTCGCCGAGGCCGATCGAGTCGTGCGTCCACACGTAGGTGACCGGCACGTGCATCAGGGCCGACAGGCGGACCGCGTTGCGCATGTAGTCAGAGAAGACCAGGAAGGTGCCGCCGTAGACGCGGGTGTTGCCGTGCAGCGCGATGCCGTTCATCTCCGCGGCCATGGCGTGCTCGCGGATGCCGAAGTGGATCGTGCGGCCGTACGGGTTCGCCTCGGGCAGCGGGTTGCCCTCGGGGAGGAAGGACGACGCCTTGTCGATCGTCGTGTTGTTCGAGCCCGCGAGGTCGGCCGAGCCGCCCCACAGCTCCGGGACGACCTCGCCCAGCGCCTGGAGCACCTTGCCCGAGGCGGCGCGGGTGGCGACGGACTTGCCCGCCTCGAAGACCGGGAGCTTCTCCTCCCAGCCGGCCGGCAGCTCGTTCGCCTGGATCCGGTCGAACTCGGCGGCGCGCTCCGGGTTGGCCGTACGCCACTCGGCGAGCTGCTTCTCCCAGGCGGCGCGGGCCTCGGCACCGCGGGCGCCCAGCTCACGGGTGTGGCCGATGACCTCGTCGGCGACCTCGAAGCTCTGCTCCGGGTCGAAGCCCAGGACGCGCTTGGTGGCCGCGACCTCCTCGTCGCCGAGCGCCGAGCCGTGCGCGGCCTCGGTGTTCTGCGCGTTCGGCGCGGGCCAGGCGATGATCGAGCGCATCGCGATGAAGGACGGGCGCCCGGTCTCGGCCTCGGCCGCGCGGATCGCCGCGTACAGACCGGCCGGGTCCAGGTCGCCGTTCTCCTGCGGCTCCACGCGCTGCACGTGCCAGCCGTACGCCTCGTACCGCTTCAGCGTGTCCTCGGAGACGGCCGTCTCGGTGTCGCCCTCGATCGAGATGTGGTTGTCGTCCCACAGCAGGATCAGGTTGCCGAGCTTCTGGTGGCCCGCGAGCGAGGACGCCTCGGCGGAGATGCCCTCCTGGAGGCAGCCGTCGCCGGCGATCACGTAGACGTTGTGGTCGAAGGGGGAGGTGCCGGGGGCCGCCTCCGGGTCGAACAGACCGCGCTCGTAGCGGGCGGCCATCGCCATGCCCACCGCGTTCGCCACGCCCTGGCCCAGCGGGCCGGTGGTGGTCTCGACGCCGGCCGTGTGGCCGTACTCGGGGTGGCCGGGGGTCTTCGAGCCCCAGGTGCGGAACGCCTTGAGGTCGTCCAGCTCCAGGCCGAAGCCGCCCAGGTACAGCTGGGTGTACAGGGTCAGGGAGGAGTGGCCCGCGGAGAGCACGAACCGGTCGCGGCCCACCCACTCGGGGTCGGACGGGTCGTGGCGCATCACCTTCTGGAAGAGGGTGTACGCGGCCGGCGCGAGGCTCATCGCCGTACCCGGATGGCCGTTGCCGACCTTCTGTACGGCGTCCGCGGCCAGGATGCGGGCGGTGTCGACGGCCCGCTGGTCCAATTCGGTCCACTGGAGGTCTGTGGTGGTCGGCTTAGTGCTCACCCTGGGTCAGGGCTCCTCTCCACATGTCTGTAGCCGGTGACTGAGGGTGTACCGGCGTTGTCGAGCCTACCCCCGAAAAAGCCCCCTCTTTTCGTGTCCATGCCCCTCAAATGAGCGGACAGAGCAAGAGTGCCGGTGGCCGTGGCGCTTCGCCTCCCGAACGGCGCGCCGAACGGTGTCCGCCCCTTGATACGGGAGGGGATTCGCGCTCACGAGTGAGCCCCGCCAACACGACCCCACCCCCGCGAAGATCGGCGTCTGGGCAACGTCTACAGTGGCGTGGTACGCGCAAGTCTCACCCCGTGCTCATCCGGGGAACTTGCTGGGAATTTCTCTGTCAGGGGTGTGCGTGACGGCCGTCGAGTCCCGACCCGCAGGGGTCGTCTTGGCTACCGGCCCGGGGGGCCATCGGCCGTTCGGGGCCCGCGTCAAGGCATTCGTGGCGCTGACCAAGCCGCGGATCATCGAGCTGCTGCTCATCACCACCGTTCCGGTGATGTTCCTCGCCGAGCAGGGCGTGCCGGACCTGTGGCTGGTGCTCGCCACCTGCTTCGGCGGCTATCTGTCGGCCGGCGGCGCGAACGCGCTCAACATGTACATCGACCGCGACATCGACGCGCTGATGGACCGCACCGCGCAGCGCCCGCTGGTCACCGGCATGGTCTCGCCGCGCGAGGGCCTGGTCTTCGGCCTCACCCTGGCGGTCGTCTCCACCCTCTGGTTCGGGCTGCTCGTCAACTGGCTCTCCGCCTGGCTCTCCCTCGGCGCGCTCCTCTTCTACGTCGTGATCTACACGATGCTCCTGAAGCGGCGCACCGCCCAGAACATCGTCTGGGGCGGCATCGCCGGCTGCATGCCCGTCCTCATCGGCTGGTCCTCGGTCACGAACTCGATGTCCTGGGCCGCCGTCATCCTCTTCATGGTCATCTTCTTCTGGACGCCGCCGCACTACTGGCCGCTGTCGATGAAGGTGAAGGAGGACTACGCGCGCGTGGGCGTGCCGATGCTCCCGGTGGTCGCCTCCAACAAGGTCGTCGCCAAGCAGATCGTCGTCTACAGCTGGGTCATGGTGGCGGTCTCGCTGCTGCTCACCCCGCTGGGCTACACCGGCTGGTTCTACACCGCCGTCGCCCTGGCCACCGGCGGCTGGTGGCTCTGGGAGGCGCACGGCCTGCTGAACCGCGCCAAGGCCGAGGTCACCGGCGCGAAGCTCAAGGAGATGCGCCTCTTCCACTGGTCCATCACCTACGTGTCGCTGCTCTTCGTGGCGGTCGCGGTGGACCCCTTCCTGCGGTAGACGGAGCCTCCCGGTGACGGCCGGGTCGTGTGGGCTGTCCCACGCGGCCCGGCCGTCGTCAGTCGATCTACCCCTCGGTAGCATCCTTGTCATGGCAGACACCAAGGAAGACACCACGGCCGCCTCCCCGCGCGAGGCGCGCAAGGCGGCCAAGCTCGCCAAGGAGATCCGCGCCTTCGGCAAGGAGCACGGCGGCGTCGAGGGCCAGCTCGCCCACATCGGCCAGGCCGGCACCCGGATCGTCCTCGTCGGCGAGGACGGCGGCTGGGGCGACCTGGTGGCCCCCACGTACGCGATCGCCCGGCAGGCCGCCGAGGAGGCCGAGCTGACCCTGCACGACGAGTTCGACGGCGAGTTCGCCGCCAAGGTCGTCACCGGCCCCTACGAGTGGACCCGCATGGCCGGCATCCAGCTCGGCGGTCCCGCCAACGCCTGATCCGGCCACGGCACCGGGCGCCAGGCAACAACCTCGCGAGGGGCTCACCCGTTAGGACGTGTGGAGACACGCCCACGCAGGGAGCCCCCCGAGATGATCGACACGCCGCGCCTGGTGGACCAGTACTGCCACGGGGTGCTCCGGACGGAGCTGGGCCTCGGCACCTTCGAGGCCCATCTCGGCCCGGCCGCCGTCCTGCCGGCCTCCGGCACCACCTTCTTCGACACCCA
The DNA here is from genome assembly GCF_043084305.1 of Streptomyces sp. NPDC014656. Classification (NCBI taxonomy): domain Bacteria; kingdom Bacillati; phylum Actinomycetota; class Actinomycetes; order Kitasatosporales; family Streptomycetaceae; genus Streptomyces; species Streptomyces sp. NPDC014656. The sequence continues at coordinate 115,504 of NZ_JBIBZN010000004.1, read as the reverse complement.
GACGGGCTTCGCCGTACGGCGCTGGTGCCCGCCGCTCCTCGGTCTCGAACCGCACTGCCCGCCCGCCCGCTACCTCGCCCGCCGCCGCGAGCTCGGCGTCACCGAGACCGGCCGCCGGCTGCTGCGGGCCTCCGGCATCGCCACCTACCTCGTCGACACCGGCCTCCCCGGGGACCTCACCGGGCCCGCCGAGCTGGCCGCCGCGGGCGCGGCCCGCGCCCACGAGATCGTCCGTCTGGAGCCCCTGGCCGAGCAGGTCGCCGACACCTCCGGGACCGTCGACGCCTTCCTCGCCAACCTCACCGAGGCCGTCCAGGAAGCCGCCGTGCGCTCCGTGGCCTTCTCCTCGGTCTCCGCCCTCCGCTGCGGCCTCGGCGCCGACCCCGAGCCCCCCGGGCGCGCCGAGACCCGCCGCGCCGCAGGCCGCTGGCTCGCCGGCCGGCCCGCCGGCGGCCCCCTCGACTCGCCGGTGCTGCTGCGCCGCCTGCTGTGGATCGCGGTGGGCGCGGGCCGCCCGCTCCAGCTCCACACCGGGGACCGGGACCCGGCCGGCCTGCGCGGTTTCGCCGCCGCCACCGCCGGGCTCGGCGCCGACCTCGTCCTGTTGCACGGCTCGCCGCACCACCGGACGGCGGCCCGGATGGCCGGGGTCTTCCCGCACGTCTACGCGGACCTGGGCGCCGCCCTGGCGCACACCGGGGCACGGGCGGCGGACGTCCTCGCCGAGGTCCTGGAGCTGGCCCCCTTCGGCAAGCTGCTCTACTCCAGCGGCGCCCGCGGCCTGCCCGAACTGCACGTGGTCGCCGCCAGCGCCTTCCGCGCCGCCCTCGGCCGGGTGCTCGGCGCCTGGGTCATGGACGGCGCCTGGTCGCGCACCGACGCCCAGCGGGTCGCCGCGATGATCGCCGCGGACAACGCGACGCGGGTCTACCGGCTGGGGTGAGCCGGTGGACCCGCGTCGGGAGTGCGGGAGGAGCGTCAGGCCTTCGCCAGCTCCGGGTCCGCCTGGGCCGGGATCTCCGCCGTCGGCAGCGGGCGCTCGCGCAGGCTCAGGGCCAGGCGGAGCACCGCGATCCACATCAGCGAGGAGCCGAGCATGTGGGCGGCCACCAGGAGCTCCGGGACGCCGGTGAAGTACTGGACGTAACCGATGCCGCCCTGGAGCAGCAGCACGACCAGCAGGTCGCGGGCGCGGGCGCGGATGTCGTCCGGGGCGTCGACGACGCGCAGGACCAGCCACATGGCGACGGCGAGGGCGCAGACGGCCCAGGCGGCGATCGCGTGGAGGTGGGCGGCGTTCGTCCAGTCCCACGGCATGCGGGGCACGTCGCTGCTGTCGCCCGCGTGCTTGCCGGCGCCGGTGACCGTGGTGCCCAGCACGATCAGCAGGCCCGAGACGACCGTGATCGCCCAGGACAGCTTCCGTACCGGCCCCGGCACGCGCGGACGCGGGGCGGTGTCGCCCTCGCCGGTCCGGTGCCAGGTGATCACGGCGACGGTGAGCAGCGCGTTGGCGGCCAGGAAGTGGCCGGCCACGCTCCACGGGTTGAGGCCCAGCCAGACGGTGATGCCGCCGATGACGGCGTTGCTCATCACGATCCAGAACTGCACCCAGCCCCAGCGGGTGAGGCCGCGGCGCCACGGCTTGGTCGAGCGGGCGGCGATGATCGCCCAGCCGACGGCGGCCGACAGGACGTAGGTCAGCATCCGGTTGCCGAACTCGATCAGTCCGCGGTAGCCCTGCTCGGGCGTCACGATCAGGCTGTCGTCCGTGCACTTGGGCCAGGTGTCGCAGCCGAGACCGGAACCGGTCAGCCGGACCGCGCCGCCCGTGACGATGATGAGCACGCTCATCACGACGGCGGAGAGCGCGGCGCGCCGGAGGATCCGGGGGGACGGGGTCCAGCGCTGGGCGATGAAGGCGAGGGGGGTCTGCACGGGCCCTATCGTAGGCGCGGGCTTGTGCACGCTTTCACGAGGGGTGGCTTGTCGGGAAACGTCACCCTCTGAACCCTTCCGGCTACTCCCAGCGGAAGAACCGCGCCGCCGCCCCGAGGCCCAGGACGGCCCAGACGGCCAGGATCCCGGCATCCGCCCACGGCATGCCCGCGCCGTCCTGGAGGACGTCCCTGAGGCCGTCGGAGAGGGCCGAGATCGGCAGCAGCGCCAGCACGTCTCCGGCCGCGCCGAACTTCTCCAGCGGGACGATCACCCCGCCGCCGACCAGGAGCAGCAGGAAGACCAGGTTGGCCGCGGCGAGGGTCGCCTCCGCCTTGAGCGTGCCGGCCATGAGGAGGCCGAGCCCGGAGAAGGCGGCGGTGCCGAGGACCAGCAGGAGCAGGACGGCGAGGGGGTTGCCGTGCGGGGACCAGCCCAGGCCGAGCGCGATGGCGGTCAGCAGGACGATCTGGAGGACCTCGGTGACCAGGACGGCCAGCGTCTTGGCGGTCATCAGGGCCCGGCGGGGCAGCGGGGAGGCCGCGAGCCGCTTGAGGACGCCGTAGCGGCGCTCGAAGCCGGTGGCGATGGCCTGGCCGGTGAAGGCGGTGGACATCACGGCGAGCGCGAGGACGCCGGGGGCGAGGAAGTCGACCGCCTCGCCCTCGCCAGTGTCGACGATGTCGACGGCCGAGAACAGCACCAGCAGGAGGGAGGGGATGATCACCGTGAGGAGGAGCTGCTCGCCGTTGCGGAGCAGCATCCGCGTCTCCAGGGCGGTCTGCGCCGCGATCATCCGCCCGACGGGGGCGGCCCCCGGCTTCGGCGCGTACGTACCGGCGCTCATGCGCGCAGCTCCTTGCCGGTCGGTTCCAGGCTGTGCTTTCCCGGGGGACGACCCCCGGACCCCCAGCGGGTCTTGGGCTTGCCGGCGCTCATGCGCGCAGCTCCTTGCCGGTCAGTTCCAGGAAGACGTCTTCGAGGGTGTGGCGTTCGACCGAGATGCGGTCGGGCATCACGCCGTGCTGCGCGCACCAGGTGGTGACGGTGGCGAGCAGCTGGGGGTCGACGGTGCCGGTGATGCGGTACGTGCCGGGGAGCGGCTCGGCGGCCTCGGTGCCGTCCGGGAGCGCCTTGAGCAGGGAGCCGAGGTCGAGGCCGGGGCGGCCGGAGAAGCGGAGGGTGTTCTCGGCGCCCCCGCGGCAGAGCCGCTCGGGGCTGCCCTGGGCGGCGACCCGGCCGCCGTCGACGATGGCGACGTCGTCGGCGAGCTCCTCGGCCTCCTGCATGAAGTGGGTGGTGAGGACGACGGTGACGCCGTCGGAGCGCAGCTCGCGGACCAGGTCCCAGGTGGCGTGGCGGGCCTGCGGGTCGAGGCCGGCGGTGGGCTCGTCGAGGAAGACGAGTTCGGGGCGGCCGACGACGGCCATGGCGAGGGCGAGCCGCTGCTGCTGGCCGCCGGAGAGCCGCCGGTAGGCCGTACGGCCGCAGGAGCCGAGGCCGAGGCGCTCGATCAGGGCGTCGACGTCGAGCGGGTGGGCGTGCAGCTTCGCCATGTGGCGGAGCATCTCGTCGGCGCGGGCGCCGGAGTAGACGCCGCCGGACTGGAGCATCACGCCGACGCGGGGGCGCAGGGCGGCGGCGTCGGCGAGCGGGTCGAGGCCGAGGACGCGGACGGTGCCGGCGTCCGGCTTCCGGTAGCCCTCGCAGGTCTCGATGGTGGTGGTCTTGCCGGCGCCGTTGGGGCCGAGGACGGCGGTGACGGTGCCGGTCCGCACGTCGAGGTCGAGGCCGTCGACGGCGGTCTTCGTGCCGTACCGCTTGACCAGGCCGCGGACGCGGACGGCGGTGTCGACGGACTCGTTCTCCATGCCGGGAAGTCTAAGGACCCGCCGGGGCGGGCCGGGCCGCGGCCCCGGTGGAAGGCCCGGGGAGGGGGCGGGCGGCGCCGGATGGGCGGCCGGGTACGGGGCAGGAGCTTCCCATGACGGTCTTCGTGGGCACCTCGGGATGGCAGTACCGGGACTGGCGGGGCACCTTCTACCCGGAGGGCGTGCCGCAGCGGCTCTGGCTGGAGGAGTACGCGCGCCGGTTCGCCACCGTGGAGAACAACGGCTCGTTCTACCGGCTGCCGGAGCGGTCGACCTTCGCCGCCTGGCGGAGGCGGACGCCCGAGGGCTTCGTCATGGCGGTCAAGGCGCCCCGCCGGCTGACGCACGACAAGCGGCTGCGGGAGCCGGAGGAGCTGGTGGCGGAGCTGATGGGGCGGGCGGGGGAGCTGGGGGACCGGCTGGGTCCGGTGCTGCTGCAGTTCCCGCCGTCGCTGCGGGCCGACACGGGGCTGCTGGACGCGGTCCTCGCCTGTTTCCCGGCGGGGGTGCGGGTGGCCGTCGAGCCGCGGCACGCCTCCTGGTGGACGGACCGGACCGAGGCGGTGCTCACGGAGCGGGGGGCCGCGCTGTGCTGGGCGGACCGGAAGTCCAGGCCGGTGACCCCGCTGTGGCGGACGGCGGACTGGGGCTATCTGCGGCTGCACGAGGGCCGGGCCCTGCCGTGGCCGGCGTACGGCCGGCAGGCGCTGGAGAGCTGGGCGGAGCGGCTGGTCGAGGGCCGCCCGGCGGAGGCGGACGCGTACGTCTACTTCAACAACGACCCGGGGGTCGAGGCGCCCCGTGACGCGGCCGTCTTCCGGGACCTGATGAGCGCGGCGGGGCGGCCGGTCGCCGTGCCGGCGGAGGTCCCGGAGGAGGAGGAACCGGCTGGTCAGCTCAGCTTTGATTCATCCTATGAATGATCGTTTCCGCAGGTCAGGTAAGCCTTACCTGAGTGATGCACGCCATCGTCACCGTTCCGGACGCGGGTTGTCACTGCCCGATTAATTACGCAACAATGGCGTTGTGAAAAACCTTGGCGCGGCTCCTGCGGAGGAACTCGCGACCGGTGAGCGGTCCACCCGCAACCGGGTCGCGCGCTCCATCCTGGATCACGGGCCGTCCACCGTGGCCGACCTCGCCGAGCGACTGGGCCTCACCCAGGCCGCCGTCCGCCGGCACCTCGACGCGCTCGTCGCCGAGCAGGTCGTGGAGGCCCGGGAGAAGCGCGTCTACGGCGCCCGCACCCGGGGCCGTCCCGCCAAGGTCTTCGCCCTCACCGACTGCGGCCGGGACGCCTTCGACCAGTCCTACGACACCCTCGCCGTCGAGGCGCTCCGCTGGATCGAGCGCAACGCCGGCGGAGAGGCCGCCGTGGCGGCCTTCGCCCGCGACCGGATCGAGGCCCAGGCCGAGACCTACCGGGAGGCCGTCGAATCGGTCGAGCCCGAACGACGGGCCGAGGCGCTTGCCAAGGCCCTGACGGCGGACGGGTACGCTGCGACTGCGCGCAACGCGCCGGTCGGCGAGCAGCTCTGCCAGCACCACTGCCCGGTCGCCCACGTCGCCGAGCAGTACCCACAGCTGTGCGAGGCGGAGACGGAGATCTTCTCCCGCCTCCTGGGAACGCACGTCCAGCGCCTGGCCACGATCGCCCACGGCGACGGCGTCTGCACCACGTTCATCCCGCACGGCACCCCGCAGACCACTGAGACAGCATCCGCAAGTACGGCCGGGAGGAAGCCCGCATGACCACCGAGATCAGCCACCCCGAGCTTGAGGGCCTGGGTCGGTACGAGTACGGCTGGGCCGACTCCGACACCGCAGGCGCCACCGCCAAGCGCGGCCTGAACGAGGACGTCGTCCGCGACATCTCCTCGAAGAAGAACGAGCCCGAGTGGATGCTGAAGCTCCGGCTCAAGGGCCTGAAGCTCTTCGGCAAGAAGCCCATGCCGACCTGGGGCTCCGACCTCGGCGGGATCGACTTCGACAACATCAAGTACTTCGTGCGGTCCACCGAGAAGCAGGCCGAGTCCTGGGAGGACCTGCCGGAGGACATCAAGAACACGTACGACAAGCTCGGCATCCCGGAGGCGGAGAAGCAGCGCCTCGTCGCCGGTGTCGCGGCTCAGTACGAGTCCGAGGTCGTCTACCACCAGATCCGCGAGGACCTGGAGGAGCAGGGCGTCATCTTCGTCGACACCGACACCGCGCTGAAGGAGCACGAGGAGCTCTTCAAGGAGTACTTCGGCACCGTCATCCCGGTCGGCGACAACAAGTTCGCCTCCCTGAACACGGCCGTGTGGTCCGGCGGATCGTTCATCTACGTGCCGAAGGGCGTGCACGTCGAGATCCCGCTCCAGGCCTACTTCCGCATCAACACGGAGAACATGGGCCAGTTCGAGCGGACGCTGATCATCGTCGACGAGGACGCCTACGTCCACTACGTCGAGGGCTGCACCGCCCCGATCTACTCCTCCGACTCGCTGCACTCCGCGGTCGTCGAGATCATCGTGAAGAAGGGCGGCCGCTGCCGCTACACGACCATCCAGAACTGGTCGAACAACGTCTACAACCTGGTGACCAAGCGCGCCGTCGCCTACGAGGGCGCCACCATGGAGTGGGTCGACGGCAACATCGGCTCCAAGGTCACCATGAAGTACCCGGCCGTCTACCTGATGGGCGAGCACGCCAAGGGCGAGACGCTCTCCATCGCCTTCGCGGGCGAGGGCCAGCACCAGGACGCCGGCGCCAAGATGGTCCACATGGCCCCGAACACCTCGTCGTCCATCGTCTCCAAGTCGGTGGCACGCGGCGGCGGCCGCACCTCCTACCGCGGTCTCATCGAGATCGGCGAGGGCGCCCCCGGCGCCAAGTCCAACGTCCTCTGCGACGCGCTGCTCGTCGACACCATCTCCCGCTCCGACACGTACCCCTACGTGGACGTGCGCGAGGACGACGTGACCATGGGCCACGAGGCCACCGTCTCCAAGGTCTCCGAGGACCAGCTCTTCTACCTGATGCAGCGCGGTCTCACCGAGCAGGAGGCCATGGCGATGATCGTCCGCGGCTTCGTGGAGCCGATCGCCAAGGAGCTGCCGATGGAGTACGCCCTGGAGCTGAACCGGCTGATCGAGCTGCAGATGGAAGGCGCGGTCGGCTAAGAGCCCGCCCCTCCGTACGCAGCGACCGATTCTTTACGCAGGAAGAGAGCACAACGACAGCCATGGCTGACGCCCAGAACATCCCGGCGGGCTCCACCACCGCCGGCTCGATCGCGGTGGCCGCCGAGTCCACCGTCGCCACGCGCATGAGCGCCCCGCCCTCCTTCGACGTCGCGGACTTCCCCGTCCCGCACGGCCGCGAGGAGGAGTGGCGCTTCACCCCGCTCGCCCGCCTCCGCGGTCTGCACGACGGCACCGCCGTCGCCACCGGCGAGGGCGTCCGGGTCGAGATCGAGGCCCCCGAGGGCGTCACCGTGGAGACCGTCGGCCGCGACGACGAGCGCCTGCGCAAGGCCGGCAAGCCCGTCGACCGCGTCGCCGCCCAGGCGTACTCCTCCTTCGAGAAGGCGTCGGTCGTCACCGTCGCCAAGGAGGCCGTCCTCACCGAGCCGATCCGCGTCGCCGTGCACGGCCAGGGCGGCACCGCCTTCGGCCACCAGGTGATCGAGCTCGGCGCCTTCGCCGAGGCCGTCGTCGTCATCGACCACACCGGTGACGCGGTGCTCGCCGCCAACGTCGACTTCGTGGTCGGTGACGGCGCCAAGCTCACCGTCGTCTCCGTCCAGGACTGGGACAAGGACGCCGTCCACGTCGCGCAGCACAACGCGCTGCTCGGCCGGGACGCCTCCTTCAAGTCGGTCGTCGTCACCTTCGGCGGTGACCTCGTCCGCCTCCACCCGCGCGTCAGCTACTCCGCCCCCGGCGGCTCGGCCGAGCTCTTCGGCCTGTACTTCACCGACGCGGGCCAGCACCAGGAGCACCGCCTCCTGGTCGACCACAACACCCCGCACTGCACCTCCAACGTGGCCTACAAGGGCGCGCTGCAGGGCCAGGACGCGCACGCGGTCTGGATCGGCGACGTCCTCATCCAGGCCGCCGCCGAGGGCACCGACACCTACGAGCTCAACCGGAACCTCGTCCTCACCGACGGCGCCCGGGTCGACTCCGTGCCCAACCTGGAGATCGAGACCGGCGAGATCGCCGGCGCCGGCCACGCCTCCGCCACCGGCCGCTTCGACGACGAGCAGCTCTTCTACCTGATGGCCCGCGGCATCCCGGAGACCGAGGCCCGCCGCCTCGTCGTCCGCGGCTTCTTCGCCGAGCTGGTCCAGCAGATCGGTCTGCCGGACGTCGAGGAGCGCCTCATCGCCAAGGTCGAGGCCGAGCTGGAGGCCTCCGTCTGATGGCCTTCGTCCGAGTCTGCTCGCTGGAGGAGCTGGAGGCCGACACCCCGAAGCGGGTCGAGGTCGACGGCACGCCGGTGTCGGTCGTCCGCACCGAGGGCGAGGTGTTCGCGATCAACGACATCTGCTCGCACGCGAACGTCTCCCTATCGGAGGGCGAGGTCGAGGACTGCGCCATCGAGTGCTGGCTGCACGGTTCCAGCTTCGACCTCCGCACCGGCAAGCCGTCCGGCCTTCCCGCGACGCGCCCCGTCCCCGTGTACCCCGTAAAGATCGAAGGGGACGATGTGCTCGTCTCCGTCACCCAGGAGTCCTGAGTCACCCATGGCAACGCTCGAAATCCACGACCTGCACGTCTCCGTCGAGGCGGAGAACGGCCCCCGCGAGATCCTCAAGGGCGTCGACCTGACCATCAAGCAGGGCGAGACCCACGCGGTCATGGGCCCCAACGGCTCCGGCAAGTCGACCCTGGCGTACTCCCTGGCGGGCCACCCCAAGTACACGATCACCGGCGGCACCGTCACCCTCGACGGCGAGGACGTCCTGGAGATGTCCGTCGACGAGCGCGCCCGCGCCGGCGTCTTCCTGGCCATGCAGTACCCGGTCGAGGTCCCCGGCGTCTCGGTCTCCAACTTCCTGCGCACCTCCGCCACCGCCATCCGCGGCGAGGCCCCCAAGCTCCGCACCTGGGTGAAGGAGGTCCGCGAGGCCATGGAGAAGCTCTCCATGGACCCGGCCTTCGCCGAGCGCAACGTCAACGAGGGCTTCTCCGGCGGCGAGAAGAAGCGCCACGAGATCCTCCAGCTGGAGCTCCTCAAGCCGAAGATCGCGATCCTCGACGAGACCGACTCCGGCCTCGACGTCGACGCCCTGCGCATCGTCTCCGAGGGCGTCAACCGCGTCCGCGAGAGCGGTGAGGTCGGCACCCTCCTCATCACCCACTACACGCGCATCCTGCGCTACATCAAGCCCGACTTCGTGCACGTGTTCGCGAACGGCCGCATCGTCGAGTCCGGCGGCGCCGAGCTCGCCGACCAGCTGGAGAACGAGGGCTACGACAAGTACGTGAAGGGTGGCGCATCCGCGTGACTTCCGCCCATCAGGGGCTGACCGGCCTCCTCGACACCGAGGCGATCCGCAAGGACTTCCCGCTCCTGGACCGCACGGTCCACGACGGCAAGAAGATCGTGTACCTGGACTCCGCGGCCACCTCGCAGAAGCCGCGGCAGGTCCTCGACGCGCTCAACGCCTACTACGAGCGTCACAACGCCAACGTCCACCGCGGCGTCTACACGGTCGCCGAGGAGGCCACCGCGCTGTACGAGGGCGCCCGCGACAAGGTCGCCGCCTTCATCAACGCGCCGAGCCGCAACGAGGTGATCTTCACCAAGAACGCCTCCGAGTCGCTCAACCTCGTGGCCAACATGCTCGGCTGGGCCGAGGACCCCTACCGGGTGGACCACGAGACCGAGATCGCCATCACGGAGATGGAGCACCACTCCAACATCGTCCCGTGGCAGCTGCTCTCGCAGCGCACCGGCGCGAAGCTGAAGTGGTTCGGCCTCACCGACGACGGCCGTCTCGACCTGTCGAACATCGAAGAGGTCATCACGGAGAAGACGAAGATCGTCTCCTTCACGCTGGTCTCCAACCTGCTCGGCACCCAGAACCCGGTCGAGACCATCGTCCGGCGCGCCCAGGAGGTCGGTGCGCTCGTCTGCATCGACGCCTCGCAGGCGGCCCCGCACCAGGTCCTGGACGTGCAGGCGCTCCAGGCCGACTTCGTGGCCTTCACCGGCCACAAGATGTGCGGCCCGACCGGCATCGGCGTGCTGTGGGGACGGCAGGAGCTCCTGGAGGACCTCCCGCCCTTCCTCGGCGGCGGCGAGATGATCGAGACCGTCTCGATGCACTCCTCCACCTACGCCCCGGCCCCGCACAAGTTCGAGGCGGGTACGCCCCCGATCGCCCAGGCCGTCGGCCTCGGCGCGGCCGTGGACTACCTGTCGGCGATCGGCATGGAGAAGATCGCGCGCCACGAGCACGCGATCACCGAGTACGCCGTCCGCCGCCTCCAGGAGGTCCCCGACCTGCGGATCATCGGCCCCACCACGGCCGAGGACCGCGGCGCGGCGATCTCCTTCACGCTCGGCGACATCCACCCGCACGACGTGGGGCAGGTGCTGGACGAGCAGGGCATCGCGGTCCGGGTCGGCCACCACTGCGCGCGGCCGGTCTGCCTGAGGTACGGAATTCCTGCGACCACGCGGGCGTCGTTCTACCTGTACTCCACTCCGGCCGAGGTCGACGCCCTGGTCGAGGGTCTGGAGCACGTCCGTAACTTCTTCGGATAGGGCGGCTGAGCTGTGAAGCTGGATTCGATGTACCAGGACGTCATCCTGGACCACTACAAGCACCCGCACGGGCGGGGCTTGCGGGACGGCGACGCCGAGGTGCACCACGTCAACCCGACGTGCGGCGACGAGATCACGCTGCGCGTGAAGTACGACGGCGACCGCATCGAGGACGTCTCGTACGAGGGCCAGGGCTGCTCCATCAGCCAGGCGTCGGCCTCCGTCCTCAACGACCTGCTCGTCGGCAAGGAGCTGGCCGAGGCGCAGAGGATCCAGGAGACCTTCCTGGAGCTGATGCAGTCCAAGGGGCAGGTCGAGCCGGACGACGCCATGGAGGAGGTGCTGGAGGACGCGGTCGCGTTCGCCGGCGTCTCCAAGTACCCGGCCCGGGTGAAGTGCGCGCTGCTCAGCTGGATGGCGTGGAAGGACGCGACCGCCCAGGCCCTGGGCGGAGACGACCAGAAGTCTGTGAGGAAGTCGGCATGACCGAGAACATCGAGGCCACCATGAAGCCGGCCTCCGAAGAAGAAGTCCGCGAGGCGCTGTACGACGTCGTCGACCCCGAACTGGGCATCGACGTCGTCAACCTCGGCCTGATCTACGGGATCCACATCGACGACTCCAACGTCGCGACGCTGGACATGACGCTGACCTCGGCGGCCTGTCCGCTGACGGACGTCATCGAGGACCAGGCCCGCTCCGCCACCGACGGCATCGTCAACGAGCTGCGGATCAACTGGGTCTGGATGCCCCCGTGGGGCCCGGACAAGATCACCGACGACGGCCGCGAGCAGCTGCGCGCGCTCGGCTTCAACGTCTGAGCGGTCACCGTACGAGGAGAGGCCCCCGGCATCGCGCCGGGGGCCTCTCCTCGTACGCCGGGTCAGACGTGCGGCTGGGCCGCGGCCTGCGCCAGGGCCGGGGCCAGGTTCTCCCGGCGGATGCGCTGGTCCACGTAGAGCAGGCCGGAGGCCAGGGGCTGGAGGGGGCCCAGGAGGGCCTGGGTCAGCAGCATGAGCAGCGTGGAGACCACCGCGGCGGTGCCCATGGAGAAGAAGACCGTGCCGGGGGTCGCGTGCTGGGCGAGCGGGGCGCCGAAGAGGGACGCCTGCGTCACCAGGGAGACGACCATCTGCATCACGAACGTGACGCCGGCGACGATCAGCACCATCACCAGGGTGTAGCCGAAGATCCGCCACCAGGCGCCGCGGACCAGCCGCGCGGACCGGCGCAGGGCGGTCAGGGTGCCGGCCGACTCGACGACGGCGGCCGTCGGGGCGAGGCTGAACTTCACCCAGAGCCAGAGGGCCAGCGGCGCCGTCCCGAGGGCGAGGAGCAGGAAGAGCAGGCCGGTGACCGCCCATCCGGCCCCGCCGCCGTCGTCGGGCCCGATGCTCGCGATCATCGCGGCCAGCATGAGGAAGAGGCCGACCATGAAGAGCAGGGCCGGTACGACGGCGGCCACGGCCGACAGCAGGACCGCGCCGAGCACCGCGCCGAACCGGGACCACGCCCGGCGCCACACCGTCCCGAAGCCGATCCGGCGGCCGAGCACCGCCTCCTGGACCACGACCGCGACGGCGGAGTGCAGCAGGCCGGTCGCCAGCAGCAGCCCCACCGAGCAGGCCAGCCAGATGACGCCGAGGGCGGTGAAGAGCGGCGTGAGGTCCGAGAGGGAGACGTCCTCGGCGGTGGAGGTGTGCGCCCACCGGTCGGAGAGGCCGGACCAGGCGGCCGCGCCCACCCCGGCGATCACCAGGGCGGCCAGCGCGTAGGAGGCCAGGGTGATGCCGAGCAGCACCTTCCAGTGGCGGCGGTACGCCCCGAAGGCGCCCCCCAGGACGTGGTTCAGGTCGAGCGGTGCCAGGGGTATCACGCCGGGCTTGGGCGGGGGCGGCACCGGAGCGTAGCCGTACCCGTACGGCCCAGGGGCATAAGTCATGCGCCATACGGTAACGGCAGCCGTCACGCACACCTGTGCGGACGGGGCGGGGGCCGCCGGCCCGGGCCCGGCGGGGCGGGAGCCCCTCCGGCCGCCGCCCGCCGGCACGCCCCGCGACGGAGGCGGACGCGCGTGGGGTGATCGCCCGGATCCTGAACGAAGGCCCGAAAGGGCAGGCCGGGAGCTTGTCGGATGCTCCGGCCGGCCCGACCGGCACCTGAGACCGGTTGGCCCGCGCGCCGCCCCGCCCGTTAGGTTTTCCGTCATGACCACCACTGCTCCTCGCACCACCGGCGCCGTCGCCGCCGGCCTCGCCACCATCGCCGGTGACGGCACCGTCCTCGACACCTGGTTCCCCGCCCCCGAGCTCACCGAAGGGCCCGGCCCGGCCGGCACCACGCGGCTCTCCCCGGACGAGGCGGTGAACGCCCTCGGCGAGGGCGCCGCCAAGGCCCTCGGCGTGGACGCCCGCCGCGGCGTCGAGGTGGTCGCCGTCCGCACCGTGATCGCCTCCCTCGACGAGAAGCCGATCGACGCGCACGACGCCTACCTCCGCCTCCACCTGCTCAGCCACCGGCTGGTGAAGCCGCACGGCCAGAGCCTGGACGGCGTCTTCGGCCTGCTCGCCAACGTCGCCTGGACCTCGCTCGGCCCGGTCGCCGTCGAGGACGTCGAGAAGGTGCGCCTCAACGCCCGCGCCGAGGGCCTGCACCTCCAGGTGACCTCGATCGACAAGTTCCCCCGCATGACCGACTACGTCGTGCCCACCGGCGTCCGCATCGCCGACGCCGACCGGGTCCGCCTCGGCGCCCACCTCGCCGCCGGCACCACCGTCATGCACGAGGGCTTCGTCAACTTCAACGCCGGCACGCTGGGCACCTCCATGGTCGAGGGCCGCATCTCCGCCGGCGTCGTCGTCGGCGACGGCTCCGACATCGGCGGCGGCGCCTCCACCATGGGCACCCTCTCCGGCGGCGGCAACGTCGTCATCTCCATCGGCGAGCGCTGCCTGATCGGCGCCGAGGCGGGCGTCGGCATCGCGCTCGGCGACGAGTGCGTCGTCGAGGCCGGCCTGTACGTCACCGCCGGCACCCGGGTCACCCTGCCGGACGGCCAGATCGTCAAGGCGCGCGACCTCTCCGGCAACTCGAACATCCTCTTCCGCCGCAACTCGGTCACCGGCGCCGTCGAGGCCCGCCCGAACAACGCGGTCTGGAACGGCCTCAACGACATCCTGCACAGCCACAACTGACGGCACGACCGCCCTCCCGGCCCTCGCGCGGAGGGCCGGGAGAGCGGTCGGCCGCTCCTCGCGCGGAGCCGGGGCAACCCTTCCGGTCACGGAGCGTTGTCAGGACGGAACGCAGTGTTCCGTCGAGAGAAGAGGCGAGGAGCCCACATGAGGACGAGGACGAGGACGAAGACGGGGCCCGTGGTCGCCGGGGTGCTCGCCGCGGCGGCGGTGCTGCTGCCGGCGGGGGCCGCCCGGGCGGACGAGACGCACACCCGCAACGGGCCCACGGTGACCAACGGCCCCAGTCTCAACCTGCACACCGGTCAGATCGACGACCCGCTGGAGGACGTCCTGGAGCACGCCGCCGTCCTCGGCAGGACCTCCACCACCGACTCCGCCTGAACCAGCTCCTCCAGCAGGGCCCGCAGCCCGTCGGCCGTCTCCCGGCCGGCGGGCCGCAGCGGCTCCCGGAGCGGCCCGCCGAGCAGGGCCTTCGCGGTGACGGTGCCCGGCAGGCCCGCGGCCATCATCCGCTCGACGAGGGGGAGTGTCCGGGCGTGCAGCCGGGCGGCCAGGGCGGTGTCGCCCGCGTCGTACGCGTCGAGGACCGCGCGCAGCTGACGCGGCGCCACGTTGGCGACCGTGCTGACGTAGCCGGCGCCTCCGACCGCGTACAGCGGCAGGTTCAGCTCCTCGCTGCCGGAGTAGTACGCGAGCGGGGTCTCGGCGATCAGCCGGGCCGCGGTCAGCAGGTCGTACGAACAGTCCTTCACGGCCGTGATCCGCGGATGCCCGGCGAGCCGGCGCATGGTGTCCGGCTCGACGCGGGTGCCGGTGCGGCCGGGGATGTCGTAGACCATCACGGGGAGTCCGGTGGCGTCGGCGACCTTCAGGAAGTGGGCGGCGACCGCGTCCTGCGGAGGGCGGCTGTAGTACGGGGTGACCACGAGCAGGCCGTCGGCCCCGGCCGCCTCCGCCTGGCGCGCCAGCTCCGCGGTGTGCCGGGTGTCGGCCGTGCCCACGCCCGCGACGAGCGCGGGCGCCGGTCCGACCGCCTCCCGGACCGCCCGGACCAGCGCGGCCTTCTCGGCGTCGGTGGTGGTCGGGGACTCCCCGGTGGTGCCGTTGAGGACCAGGCCGTCGCAGCCCTCCCCGACCAGCCGGGCGGCCAGCTTCCCGGCCGCGTCGAGGTCGAGCGCGCCGGAGCCGGTGAAGGGGGTGATCATCGCGCACAGGGCGCGGCCGAAAGGGCGGTGGGTGCTCATACGGGGAGTCTGGGCGCGAGCGACCGTGAAGGTCCACTTAGATCTGCTTGGCCGGAATGTTCAGCCCGGCTGAGAGGAGGGGTCAGAGGGGGAGTTTGAAGCCCTCGTGGCTGCGCGCGTAGCCGAGCGAGGCGTAGAAGCGGTGGGCGTCGGCGCGCCCCTTGCCGCTGGTCAGCTGGACGAGGGCGCAGCCGCGCGCCCGGGCCCGCTCCGCCGCCAGTTCCATCAGCCGGCGGCCCAGGCCCGCGCCCCGGTGGTCGGCCCGGATCCGGACGGCCTCGATCAGGGCCCGCTCGGCGCCGCCCTTGCCGAGGCCCGGGATGTAGGTGGCCTGGAGGCAGCCGAGGACCGTGCCGTCCGGTCCGGCCAGCACCAGCATCTCGTTGCGGGGGTCGGCCTCGATGTCCGCGAAGGCGCGCTCGTACGCCTCGGTGACGCGGACCGTCGCCGGGTCGACGACCCGCTCCTCGTCGGCCAGGAGGGCGAGGACGGCGGGGAGTTCGGCACGGGTGGCGGGGCGGAGCGAGGGTGTGGGCATGGCCGGAAGTTTTCCATGCCCGCCGCCCACGCTTGACCTCGACCTTGGTTGAGGTCGGAGGGTGGGGGTGTTCCCGAGAGCCCCGCACGAGGAGAGACCGCCATGACCGTCGTCGTTCACCCGGATGCCCGTCCCGACCTGTACCGCCCCGGCGTCGGCCAGGTGCTCATCAGCACCTGGAGCGTCGGCACCCCCGAGCGGCAGCGGGCCGCCGTCGAGGCCGTCCGGCGGACCTGGGAGGCCCGCCCCTGGCCGGACCCGCGGCTGCTCTCGTACACGATCTACGCGGGGACCGACGGCGACACCCTGCTGCACTACTCGCAGTGGACGGCCTGGGAGGCCTACCAGGACTTCGTCGCCACCCACCGCGACGACCGCAACGGCGAGATCGACGCCGCCGTTCCCGGCATCCGGCGGATCGAACTGCGCCGCTACGAGCCGCCGTTCCGCTCCGTCGAGCTGAGCCGGGAGGCCGCCGGGGCGGTTCCCGGGGCGCTCGCCGCCGTCGAGGTCGACTTCGAGGGGGCCGACCCGGAGCGGCAGCGGGCCTGGGTGGACGCGGTGGTCGCCGCCCTCGCCGACGACGAGGGGCACCGGCCGGCCCGGGGCGGCATCGGCGCCCACTTCCACCTCTCGGTGGACGGCACCCGGGTCTTCGACCACAGCGAGTGGGCGGGCGAGCAGGACCACGTGGAGTGGCAGGCGTACTACGGGCCGCTGACCGACGCCTGGAAGCACGTCCACCACCACCCGGGTCTGGTCGCGAGCCGGGTGCGCAGGTACGCGCCCGCGCTCAGCCTGAGCGCGGGCGCGTAGCGCGGACTACCGGGTCACGGGCGGAAGCGCAGGACCTGCGGGTCGTGGTCGCTGTCCTGGTCCGCGAACTCGGCGTTGATGTGCACGCTGTCGTACGCGAAGCGGTGCACGCCGGGGCTGGTCAGGATCTGGTCGAGGACCTGGCTGTTGCCCTGGTAGACGTACGAGTAGCGCTCGGAGCGGGGCAGCGACTTCACGGCCGGGTAGAGCGCGCCGCCGTCGGTCAGCGCCTCGGTCGTGCCGGAGAACTCGAAGTCGTTGATGTCGCCGACGACGAGGACGTCCGCCTGCTTGTCGACCGCGGTGATCTCCTTCACGAAGGCGTTCACGGCCTGCGCCTGGAGGAGGCGCTTGGCCTCGGAGGAACGGTTCGGCGGCTGGTGGTGGGAGACGATCGACTCGTCGCCGCCCTTCGAGCCGAAGTGGTTGGCGATGACGAAGACCGTGCGGCCGCGGAAGGCGAACTCGCCCGCGAGCGGCTTGCGGCTGGACTCCCAGGCGGTGTTCGCCGGGTCGATCCGGCCGGGGGAGGGGGTCAGGGCGGCGCGGCCCTTGGTGCCGGTGACGCCGGTCGCGGTGGTCGCGTCGCCGCCCGCGCGGTCCACGAAGGAGACCCGCTCGGGGTTGAAGAGGAAGACCTGACGGATGTTGCCGCCGGGCTCGCCGCCGTCCTTGTTGTTCTCCGGGTCGATCGAGCGCCACTCGTACGCCGGGCCGCCGGCCGCCACGATCGCGTCCGTGAACTTCTTCAGCGTCTGGCCGGCCGAGACCGTGCCGTCGTTCTTGGCGCCGTTGTCGTCCTGGATCTCCTCCAGGGCGACGACGTCCGGCGAGGCGAGGTTCTCGACGACCGCCTTCGCGAGCGCGTCGAACTTCTCCTGCGGGTCGGTCGGGTCGAGGTTCTCCACGTTGTACGTGGCCACGGCCAGCTCGTTCTTGTGCTGCTTCTCGGTGACCTCGCGCTCCAGGCCCCGGTCCTGGAGGGTGCCGATCGTGCGGGCGGTCAGCGTGTAGCCGCCGAACTGGTTGAAGTCGAGCGGGCCCTCGGTCGTGCCGGTCAGCCAGTCGCCCACGTTCGCCTTCGGGAAGGGCTGCTGGGCGAGCGGGATCAGCGACTGGATCTGGAGCCGGCCGGTGTTCTGGGACTCGTACGAGCCGTAGACCGTGCCGCCGCGCTCGTTGTCGTTCTCCCACGGCTTCACCGTGACCCACAGCTCGGAGTACGGGTCGGTGGCGCCGACCACCCGGGAGGAGCCGACGCGGACGTTGGTGCCCTCCAGCGACTCGTAGTAGTCCAGGGCGTAGGTGCCGGGCTCCAGGGTCAGCCCGTTGATCGAGCCGCCGTTCGCCGGGTCGCCCGCGGGGGCGTACGCGTCCGGCACCGACCAGGGCGCGATGGTGACCGGGGCGGGCAGCTCGTTGCCCTTCGAGACCACGGTGACCTTCGGGCGGGACAGCTGGGTCAGCGACTGGTTGCCGGAGTTCAGGCCGCCGGGGACGTACTCGGTGACCGTGCCGTCGACGCTGACCGCGTCGCCGACCGCGACCGTCGGGGCGGAGCTCGTGAAGACGAACAGGCCCTCGCTGGTGGCCGGGTTCTCGTCGCCCTGCGGGTCCTGCATCCAGAAGCCGCGCGAGGAACCGTAGCCGCGGACGCCGGTGACGACGCCCGTCACCCCGGTGACCTGCTTGCCGGCCAGCGGCGAGACCCGGGTGGTGCCCTGGACGTCGTGGATGCGGACCGCGGCGCTGTCCTCGGCCGCGGCGCTCTGCGAACCGGCGAGCAGTCCGGCCGCGAGCGCGGCCGCGACCACCGCGGAGACGGCGGCGGTTCTCGGTATGGAGGAAGACATCAGGAGGCTCCGAGGGTGCTTGGAGGAAGGGCAGAGACATCTACGCGCGTCAATCTCTTGTGAGAGCGCCCCGCTTGTCAAGGGTCGACGGGTGTACGAAGGCTGACGGGCCAGTGAACCGGCGGGCGGTGCCCCGGATGCGTCTACGCTGAGTGCGCCGGTCCCCCGGCCGCCGCCGGTCGCCACCGGCCGAACGCCCGAGATCCACACCGCGATCCACACCGATCCACGCACGCGTCGAGGAGATCCCCCACATGGCTGCGGAGCACCCCACCCTTCCCCCCGTTCGGCTTCCCTCGGACGCGGAGCTGGCTCGGGAAGCCCTGGCCGCCCCCCTCCTCGCCCACGCCGTGCGCCTCGCCCGCTGGGCCGGGCCCGACACCCGGGTCGGCGCGGGCGGCGAACTCGTCGACGAGCAGCTGCCGGACGCCGTCGGCGTCCTCGGCCTCGGCGACGACGAGGACGCCGAGTACTGGGCGGGCGACGCCTGGCGGCTCGCGGTCGACACCGGCCTCGTCGACGTCGAGGACGGCGCCGACGACGACACCCCCGGCACCGCCGCCCCCGGCGAGAACCTCGGCGTCGTCACCGGCGGCGCGCCCCGGGAGGTGCTCGCCCTCTGGCTCGACGCCTTCGAGGCCGTCTTCGCCGACGCCGTCGCCCCCGTCCTGGACGACCTGGAGCCGCTGCTCGACGAGGACGGCGGCCTCGACCTCGACACCCTCGACTGGGACCCCGAGGCGGAGGCCGACTTCCTGGAGGGCGTCCTCGGCAACCTCTACCTGCTGACGGTCAGCGAGGGCGGCCCCGGCGACGGCCCGGTGCCGCTGCCCGCGCTCGCCGCCTCCATGGTCGTCCCCGACGACATGGGCGAGCCCACCGACGACGTCCTGGAACAGGTCTCCGACGCGATGATGCGGCTCGACGAGCAGTTCCGGCTCCTGGAGCCCATCGGCCTGGTCGAGTACCAGCCCGTCGACGAGGCCCTGATGGCCGAGGAGGGCGAGGAGCCCGCCGAGCCCGTCGACGACGAGGACGTCAGCCGCTACGGCATGGTCCGGCTCACTCCGCTCGGCCTCTTCGGCGTCCGCAGCCGCATGGTGGAGGCCGGCGTCGACGCGCCCGCCGTCGGGGACCTCGCCGGGAAGGACGCCGACGCCCTCCTGGCCGGGCTCGCCGGCTACCCCGAGGCCGCCGCCCGCGCCGAGACCGAGGCATGGCTCGCCGGCCGCGAGCCGGTGCCCGCCGCCGCCGAACTCCTCGCCGCCGCCCGCGGCTCCGACGAGGGGTCCCCGCTCCGCCGCCTCCACTGCCAGCAGGCCCTCGCCCTCGTCGGGCCCGAGGCCGAGCCGGTGGTCCGCGCGGTCCTCGACGACCCCGAGCTCGGTGGCCTCGCCCGCGTCTGGCTCGCCGAGCGCGGCGCCCAGGACGTGCCCGCCCCGCCGGAGTCCATGATCTTCTGGCTCGCCGTGGACACCATCGCCGCCCAGCTCGACGCCGCCGGCGACCTGGCGGAACTCCAGGAACTCGTCGAGGGGCTGACCAGCCGCCACACCGGCTTCCTGGAGACCGCCTGGCGGGTCGAGCACCCGGCCACGGCCGAGGTGCTCGACGCGATGGGCCGGCTCCACCCGGACAGGACGGCCGCCAAGGAGGCCCGCAAGGCCGCCTTCAAGGCCCGCTCGCGGGCCGGCTCGGCCTGACCCCCCTCCCCCTTCTCTCCCCGGCGGCCGCGGCGCGCCTTTCCCCGGACCGGGGGAGGCGCTCCGCGGCCGTTCCGACGCCGTTCAGCCGCCGTTCCCGCGGGCGCGCGATGGTGAGGGCGACATCAAGCCATCAGCAGGGGAGAGATCCGCACACCATGGCGCTCAACCGCAGAGAGTTCACCCGGAAGTCCGCCGCCGCCGGCCTCGCCCTCACCGGCGCCGTCGGGGTCCTCGCCACCGCCCCCGAGGCCCTCGCGAGCGACGAGCGCGCGCACGGCGGCCCCGGCCACGACGACGGGCACGGGCACGGGCACGACGGGCACGGCCACGGCCACGACGGCCACGGGCACGGCCACGACCGCCTCGGCTACGGCCCGCTCGTCGCCGACCCCGACGGCATACTCGCCCTGCCCGAGGGCTTCGCCTACCGCGTCATCACCCGCACCGGCGTCACCCGCCTGGAGAGCGGCGAGTTCACCCCCTCCAACCACGACGGCGCCGCCACCTTCGCCGGCCCGCGCGGCGCCACGTACATCGTGTACAACCACGAGCTCAAGGGCGCCCGCTCCAAGTGGGAGCACCCCGTCCCGCTCGCCGAGGGCCTCGTCTACGACCCGGCCGCGGCCGGCGGCTGCACGGTCGTCGAGGTGCGGCGCGACGGCACCGTCGCCGAGTGGGTCGGCATCGCCGGCACCTCCACCAACTGCGCCGGCGGCCGCACCTCCTGGGGCACCTGGCTGACCTGCGAGGAGAACTCCGACCTCGCCGGCAAGAACGGCATGACCAAGGACCACGGGTACGTCTTCGAGGTCGACCCCCGCGACCGCCGGGCCAACCTCGCCCCGAAGCCGCTCAAGTTCTTCGGCCGCTACGACCACGAGGCCGTCGTCGTCGACCCCAAGCGCGGCCACGCCTACCTCACCGAGGACGCCTCCAACCCCAACGGGCTCCTCTTCCGCTGGGTGCCGCCGCAGGGCTTCGAGCACGGCCGCGGCCGGTACCGCCCGCTCGCCGACGACGCCGGAGTCCTCCAGGCCGCCCGCTGCGTCGACTCCGCCGGGCGGTTCGTCGACGACCTCTCCCGCGCCACCCGGATCGGCACCGTCTACGGCGTCGACTGGACGGACGTCCCCGACCGCGACGGCCGCACCACGCCGGTGCGCAAGCAGTTCGCCGACGGCCGGGTCACCCGCGGCCGGAAGCTGGAGGGCATGTGGTGGGCCGACGGCGGCGCCTACGTCGTCTCCTCGTACGCCCGGGAGGAGAGCCCCGGCGCGGCCCACGACGGCCAGGTCTGGTTCTACGACCCCAAGCGCCGCACCCTCACCCTCAAGGTGCTGCTCGGCGTCAACCCCGCGCCCGAGCAGGACGGCGCCTTCGACGGTCCGGACAACATCACCGTGTCGCCGTACGGCGGGCTCGTCATCGCCGAGGACGGCGAGGGGGTGTCGCACCTCTTCGGCGCCACCGACTCGGGCCGCACCTACCCGATCGCGCGCAACGACCTCAACGACAGCGAGTTCACCGGCGTCGTCTTCTCGCCCGACGGCGACACCCTGTACGCCAGCATCCAGACGCCGGGCATCATGGTGGCGATCACCGGCCCCTGGCGCCGCCAGCCCCGCCGCTGACGCACCGCCGGCCCGGCCGGCTCCCGCGGGGAAAAGGTGAGGATTCGCGTCGGGTTCACGACGGGTTCCCGCCAGCTTCCCCGCTCCCCTGTCGGCTCCGTGGACTGACATCTAACCTGTCAGTCCATGGACGACGCTCTGCGGCCCGTGGGCCGGACCCTGTTGCGCGACCGGGCCTACGAGTCGCTGCGCGAGGCGATCGTGCGAGGCGACCTCGCCCCCGGCGCCCTCCTCAAGGACGCCGACCTCGCCGACCGGCTCGGCCTCTCCCGCGCGCCGGTCCGCGACGCCCTCGCCCGGCTCACCGTCGAGGGCCTGGTCGAGACCAAGCCGCAGAGCTACACCCGGGTCACCCGGCCGGTCACCCGGATCGTCCGGGACGCCGCCTCCGTGGTGCGGGTGATGCACGAACTCGCCGCCCGCACCGCCGTGCCGCTGCTCGGCCCCGAGGCCATCCGCGCCATGCGCGAGGCCAACGAGCGGTTCGCCGCCGCCGTCCGCGCCTCCGACGTCGAGGCCGCCCTCGCCGCCGACGACGAGCTGCACCAGGTCCTCGTCGGCGCCAGCGGCAACCACGCGGCCGCCGCCACCATCGACCGCTACACCCCGCTGATCCGCCGCGTGGAGCGCCGGCTCTTCGGGGACTCCGGCAGCTGCGGCTCCGCCGAGCTGCACACCCGCCTCATCGACGCCTGCGCCGCCGGGGACGCGGAGGAGGCCGTCCGGATCACCAGCGAGATCTGGGCCGCCCTGGAGCAGCTCGCCGACGACGCCACCGAGGTCGCCGAGGTCACCGGCATCCCCGCGCCCGCGGAAGCGTGACCCGCGCCGCCGTCGCACCACCGTCCTCGGAGCCGTACCCCCCGTCCCGCCCGCCACCCCAGGGAGAGCCGCCCGTGCCGATCACCGACTTCGACCGCTATCCGCTCCTCTTCGGGCCCTCCCCGGTCCACCCCCTCGAACGGCTCGCGCACCACCTCGGCGGCGCGGCCCTGTGGGCCAAGCGCGAGGACTGCAACTCCGGTGTCGCGTACGGCGGGAACAAGACCCGCAAGCTGGAGTACCTGGTCGCGGACGCCCTCGCGCAGGGCTGCGACACCCTGGTCTCCATCGGCGGCGTGCAGTCCAACCACACCCGTCAGGTCGCCGCCGTCGCGGCCCGCGCCGGGCTCAAGTGCGTGCTGGTGCAGGAGAGCTGGGTCGAGTGGCCCGACGCGGTCTACGACAAGGTCGGCAACATCCTGATCAGCCGGCTGGCCGGCGCCGACGTGCGGCTGGTGCGCGCGGGCTTCGGGATCGGCTTCAAGGAGAGCTGGGAGCAGGCGCTGCGCGAGGTCGAGGAGGGCGGCGGGAAGCCGTACGCGATCCCGGCCGGCGCCTCCGACCACCCGCTCGGCGGGCTCGGCTTCGCGAACTGGGCCTACGAGGTGGCCGAGCAGGAGCGGGAGCTGGGCGTCTTCTTCGACACGGTGGTGGTCTGCTCGGTGACCGGCTCCACCCAGGCCGGCATGGTCGCCGGCTTCGCCGCGCTCGCCGAGGAGGGCGGCCGGCCGCGCCGGATCATCGGGATCGACGCCTCGGCGAAGCCCGCCGAGACCCACGGGCAGATCACCCGGATCGCCCGGGACACCGCCGGGCTCATCGGTGTGGAGCGCGCGCTCACCGGCGCCGACGTGGAGCTGGACGAGCGCTACCACGCCGGTGTCTACGGCATCCCGGACGAGGCCACCCTCGACGCGATGCGGCTGGCCGCCCGCACCGAGGGCATGGTCACCGACCCCGTCTACGAGGGGAAGTCGATGGCCGGGCTGATCGACCTGGTGGACCGGGGCGAGATCGCGTCCGACGCGACCGTGCTCTACGCCCACCTCGGCGGCCAGCCCGCCCTCAACGCCTACAGCGCGCTGTTCTCCTAGCGCGTGGGGGCCGGCCGCTCAGAGCGCCTGGGCGGCCGGCTTCACCATGCCCCGGACGGTCCGGGACTTCACGAAGTCGCCCATCGCGGTCATCTCCCACTCGCCGGAGAACTGCTTGATGAGCTTGGCCATCATCACGCCGGTCTGCGGCTCGGCGGAGGTCAGGTCGAAGCGCACCAGCTCCTCGCCGGTCGCCGCGTCCAGCAGCCGGCAGTAGGCCTTGGCGACCTCGGTGAACTTCTGTCCGGAGAAGGAGTTCACCGTGAAGACCAGACCGGTGGCGTCGGCCGGCAGCCGGCCCAGGTCGACGGTGATGACCTCGTCGTCGCCCCCGCCCTCGCCCGTCAGGTTGTCGCCCGAGTGCCGGACCGATCCGCCGAGGATGTTCAGCTTGCCGAAGTAGCAGCTGTCCAGGTGGTTGCGCTGGGGGCCGAAGGCGATGACCGAGGCGTCCAGGTCGATGTCCTTGCCCCGGTACGCGGGCTCCCAGCCCAGGCCCATCTTCACCTGGGAGAGCAGCGGGCGGCCGGCCTTGACCAGCGACACCGTCTGGTTCTTCTGGAGGCTGACCCGGCCCTTGTCGAGGTTGATCTTGCCGGTGGGGGCCGGGGCGGGCGCGGGGGCGGCCGGGGTCGCTGCGGCGAGCCGCGGGTCCACCGGGGGAGCCGGCGGCATCGGCGGGGGAGTGAAGGAGGGCAGGGTCTGCGCGGGCGGCGCGGCCGGGGCCGGGGGCGCGACGGCGGCCGGGGCGGCGGGCTCCTCCTCCACGCTCACGCCGAAGTCGGTCGCGATGCCGGCCAGGCCGTTCGCGTATCCCTGGCCGACGGCGCGGACCTTCCAGGCGCCGTTGCGCTGGTAGATCTCGACGACCACCAGGGCCGTCTCGGTGGCCAGCTGCGGCGGGGTGAAGGTGGCGATGACCGCGCCGCTGTCGGCTTCGCGGACGGTCGCGGTGGGCTCGATGCCCTGGAAGGTCTGGCCGGCGGCGTCCGGACTGGCCGTGACCACGATCCTCTCGATGCCGGCGGGCAGGCCGCCGGTGTCCACCAGGATCGCGTCCGGCGCGGTGCCGCCGCCGGAGCGGTAGGTGACACCGGGGCCGGCGGGCTGGTTGTAGAAGATGAAGTCGTCGTCCGAGCGCACCTTGCCGTCGGCGCCGAGCAGCAGGCCCGAGACGTCGAGCCGCACGGGGGCGGCGACGTCCACCGCCACACGGGGGGCGGTGAGCGGAAGGTTCGAGCCGGGGGTCATTGCGGTCATGCCAGGCTCAACGATCCGGGTCCCTTTGCCGTTCCCTTACCCGCGACGGGTTCGGCCACCTTGGTTACGCGGGTGCTCCCGGGCCTGCCGCTCGTTGCCGAAACGGTACGCCCCGGTCCAGCGGGCCATCACCAGCTGGAGGTCGCCGGACTCCGCCTCGGCCAGGAACTTCGCCGCCCGGGCGCCGCGCAGCACGCCGGCGGCGCGGCCGTGGTGGGTGAGGACGACCGAGCCGTCCTTGCGCTCCTCGTACGAAAATCCCCGGGGTCGTGGCATGCCGGGCATCCTGCCGCTTCCGGACGGGTCCGTCATATGAATTATCTTTCGCATCGTGGGTGCTGTGGGCGGGAGCTCTTTTACGACCGGGGACGTCGACGAGGCGCGGCAGGAACTCGACGCGCGCTACTACGCGAGCCGGATGGACGTCGTCGACCCGTACCGGTCCTTCGCGGCCCGCTTCGACATCGTCGAGTTCGGACCGCTGGTCATCGGCGACCTCAGCTGCGGGGCCGACGTCCGGATGAGCTTCGGCGAGCTCGGCGCCTACCACGTCAACGCGCCGCTCAGCGGCACCATGGAGATGCGCCAGGGCCGCGGCTCCGCCGTGTACGCCTCCGCCCGCGAGGCGCTGCTCCTGGACCCCGCGGGGGACACCTTCCTCGACCGCTGGAGCGGCGACGGGCGGATCCTCTCGGTCAAGGTCGGCGCCGCCGAGCTGCGCGACCGGCTGGAGAGCCTCCTCGGCCGCCCCCCGCACGGCGGCCTCGCCTTCCGCCCCCGCCTCGACATCTCGCGCGGCCCCGGGCTCGGCTGGGTGCGCTTCGCCCGCAGGGTCGCCGCCGAGGCCCTTGCCGGGGAGGGCCTCGCCCACCACGAGCTGGTCGCCCGCCCGCTCCAGGAGGCGCTGCTCAACGGGCTGCTGCTGGCCGCCGAGCACCCCTGGCGGGACGAGCTGGCCCACCCCGGCGGGCCGCGCCGCCCGGCGCCGGTCAAGCGGGCCATGGACGCGGTGCGGGAGCGCCCCGGGCACCCCTTCACCACCGGCGAACTCGCCGCCCACGCGCGCGTGAGCGTCCGCCGGCTCCAGGAGTCCTTCCGGGAGTACGTCGGGATGTCGCCGATGGCCTACGTCCGGGAGGTCCGGCTGGAGCGGGTCCGCGAGGAGCTGCGGGCGGCGGAGCCGGACGAGGTGAGCGTGAGCGAGGTCGCCTGGCGCTGGGGCTTCGCGCACCAGGGGCGCTTCGCCGCCCACTACCGCGAGAAGTTCGGCGAGTCCCCGTCGCGGACGCTGCGGACGGCGCCCTGAGGCGGCCGGCGCGCCCCGGCGTGCCCCTGTGCTCCCGTCGGTCGCGCATTCCGGACAGAGGCCGCGTTACGCGGCTCGCGGTGATCTTGGTGGCGGCCTACGGTGGGGGCGTCCGGCGCTGCCAGCGCGCGCCGTCGAACCGGGCCCGGCCGGCTCCCCCGTATCACCGGCCGGGCCCGCGGACGTCCGCTCCGTCCCCGACCGGCCCCGGCAGCGCCGGCCCTCGCGGCCCCCGGACCCCGCGGTCCGGGCCGCGGCTCACGCGGTCGGGTGCGGCCAGCGGGGCGGGGCGGGGGTGGTGAAGCCGCCGCCCAGGTAGAGGTCGTCGGGGCTGCCCTCGGCCGGGGCCCCCTGTTCGGCGAGCAGCTTCTCCGCGTACGCCTCCGAGTCGTCCCGCGGGTCGTAGCCGAGGGCGCGCGCGGTCGACAGGTCCCACCACTCGCGGGTGTTGGCGGAGGAGCCGTACACCACGGTGTGGCCGACGGACTCCGCCGTGAGCGCGGCGTGCAGCAGGCGGGCGCAGTCGGCGGGGCTCAGCCAGAGCGAGAGCATCCGGACCGAGGTGGGCTCGGGGAAGCAGGAGCCGATGCGGACGGAGACGGTCTCGACGCCGTGCCGGTCCCAGTAGAGCTGCGCCAGGTCCTCGCCGAAGCACTTGGAGAGGCCGTAGAAGGTGTCGGGGCGGTGCGGGGTGGTGACCGGCACCGGCGGCTCGCCGTCGCGCGGGCGGGGGGTGAAGCCGACGGCGTGGTTGCTGGAGGCGAAGACGACCCGGCGGACGCCCTCCTCGCGGACCGCCTCGTAGAGGTGGTGGAGGCCGGTGACGTTCGCCGCGACGATCGCGTCGAAGTCGGCCTCCAGGGAGATGCCGGCGAGGTGCACGACCGCGTCCACGCCGCGCACCGCCTCGCGCAGGGCGGCGCGGTCGGCGAGGTCGGCGACGATCGCGTCCGGGGCGCCGGGGACGGGGACGGCGTCGAGGAGGCGGAGCTCGTACCCGTGGGCGGGGAGCAGCTCCCGCATGAGGGTGCCGACGCCGCCGGCGGCACCGGTGAGCAGGAGGGTGCGGGGTGCGGGCATCGGGTGGTTCTCCTCGGCTGGGGCGCGCCGCCGGTCGGCGGCCATTCACGGACGTGGACACGCTAGGGAGGGGCGGAGGGGCCGTCAAGGTGCGGTGCCACCGGGTGCGTTCGCCTTGACCGGGGCGGCGGGGAGGGCTAGCGTGCGAGCGTCGTTCATGGATGTGAACGGCCAGGACCTGTGTGACGCGTATTCCCGGGAGCGCCCGTGACCACCCCCGCCCGCCCCCGTACGGGAGCCTTCCTCTACCCCTGGGACGTCGACGGCGACCCCGCCGCCCCCGCGCTCCTCGCCGGGCTCGGCGTCCAGCAGGTCACCCTCGCCGCCGCCTACCACTCCACCCGGGCGCTCAGCCCCCGCCACCCGGCCCGGCGGGTCGTCACCGCCGAGCACGCCGCCGTGCTCTACCCGCCGGACCCGGACCGCTGGGCCGGCCGCCGGCTCGCCCCGTACCCGGCGGGCGACTGGGCCCCCGGCGACGCCTGGGCGCGGGCCGCGCGAGCGCTCGACGGCACCGGCCTCGACGTGCACAGCTGGGTCGTCCTCGCCCACAACTCCCGGCTCGGCGCCGACCATCCGGACACCTCGGTCGTCAACGCCCACGGCGACCGCTACCCGTGGGCCCCCTGCGTCGCGCACCCCGAGGTCCGCGCGCTGCTCGTCGACCTCGCCGCCGAGGCCGCCGTCCGCCCCGGCGCCACCGGCACCGAGCTGGAGTCCTGCGGCTGGTACGGCTACGCCCACCTGCACGCCCACGACAAGACCGGCGGCGTCCCGCTCGACGACCGCGCCCAGCTGCTGCTGTCGCTCTGCTTCTGCCCGCACTGCCGGCAGGGGTACGCGCAGGAGGGCGCCGACCCGGACGCGCTGGCCGCCGCCGTCCGCGCCGCCCTCGCCCCGGTCTGGGCCGGCACCGGACCCGCCGGGGACCTCGGCGCTTCGGAGGCCCCCGCCCTCGCCTGGCGCGCCCGGACCGCCCGCTCCCTCCAGGAGGCCGCCGTCGGAGCCGTACGGGCCGCCGCCCCGCCCGGCTTCCGGATCCTGCTGCACGCCGACCCGGACCCGTACCGCTGCGGCGCCGACGCGGGCACCGACCCCGCGCACGTCCTCGGCCTCGCCGACGGGGTGGTGGCCCGGCCCCACCGGCTCGCCGCCTTCGCCGCCCACCGGCCGTCCGGCGCCGCCCTCGCCGCCAACCTCTCCGTCGTCACCGGCATGGGCGGCGCCCCCGGCCGCCTCGCCGAGGACGCCCGGCGCGCCCTCGCCGACGGCGCCACCGAACTCCGGCTCTACCACGCGGGCCTGGCCTCCGACGCCGACCTGGCGGCGGTCCGCACCGCCCTGGCGGAGGTCTAGGGGCCGGGCCGGCGCGGCTCAGACCAGGCGGCCGTCCCGGGCCACCACCCGGCCCGCCCGGACCACCAGGTCCCGGCGTGGCAGGTCCACCACGACCTGCGGCAGGCACTCGCCCTCGACCAGCATGAAGTCGGCCGGGGAGCCCGGGCGCAGGTCGGCGGCGGGCAGGCCCATCAGCGCGGCGCCGCCGTCGGCGGCGAGGGCGAAGCACGCCTCCAGCTCCTCGTCGAGCCGGGCGTCGAGGGCCCAGCCGGCCAGCCAGGCGCGGTGCAGCATGTCGGCGTCGCCGTACGGGCTCCAGCTGTCGCGGACGCCGTCCGAGCCGAGGCCGACCGTCACCCCGAGCTCGGCGAGCCGGCGGAACGGCAGGATCGTCGTCTCGCCCAGGGCGACCGTGGTCAGCGCCACCCCGGACCGCGCGAGGAGGCCGGCCAGCTCGTCCAGCTCCCGGCCCGCCAGGCCCGCGACGGCGAAGGCGTGCGCCACCGCCACCTTGCCCTCCAGGCCGGCCGCGCGGGTGCGGGCGGCGATGTCCCGGATCACCGCGAGGCCCGGCTCGCCCCGGTCGTGGAGGTGGACGTCGAGCCCGAGGCCGTGCTTCTCGGCGAGGCCGAAGACCAGGCCGAGCTGGTCGCCGTCCCGGTCGCCGGTGGCGTCGAAGCCGGTCGGGTCGATGCCGCCGATATGGCTGACCAGACCGCTCGCCGCCGCCTCGGCGAGCAGCTCCGCCGTGCCCGGGGAGCGGACCACGCCGTGCTGCGGGAAGGCGACCAGCTCGACGTCGACGATCCCGGCCAGCCGCGCGGCGGCGCCGGCGACGCCCTCGACGCCGGCCAGGCCGTAGGCCGGGGCCACGTCCGCGTGGGCCCGCATCGCGCGGGTGCCCCGCGCCGCCGCGTGGGACATCAGGCGCAGCGCCCGCTCGCCCACCGGGGTGGGCAGCGCGCGGGCCAGCTCCACGTCGCCGGCGACGTACTCGGCGATGCCCCCGGCGGGGCGGCGGCGGTGCCAGGGCTCGCCCCAGGAGGTCTTGTCCGGGTGGATGTGCGCGTCGACCAGGGTCGGCAGGGCGAGGCGCCCGCCGCCGTCGACCCGCTCGACGGCCGCGCCCTCGGGGACCTCCGCGACGAGCACCCCGTCGACGGCGATCAGGTCGCGTGCGGGGCCGCCGAGGGGCCGGACGTCGTGGAAGAGGGTCGCGGGGCGGGGCGTGGGGCTCACGGAGGTCTCCTTGGGTTCCGGCGAACCCTTTTGGTATACCATGTGGGGGCGCCGGTCCGAAGCGACGGCCGCGCCCTCACCAGGCCAGCTTCTCCAGCGCGTCCAGGTCGAGCGCCGCCGTCGGCGTGGGCCCCGGACCGGCCAGGCCGTCCCCGCCGCCCGGCCCCACCCGCAGCTCCGCCCAGATCGTCTTCCCCCGCCGCCCGTACCGCGTGCCCCAGCGCTCCGCGAACCGCGCCACCAGATACAGCCCCCGCCCGCCCTCGTCCGTCTCCGCCGCGTGCCGCAGGTGCGGCGAGGTGCTGCTGCCGTCCGACACCTCGCACACCAGCGTCCGGTCGTGGAGCAGCCGCACCCGCACCGGGTCCGCCCCGTACCGCACCGCGTTGGTGACCAGCTCGCTCAGGATCAGCTCCACCGCGAACGACGCCTCCTCCAGCCCCCACTCGGCGAGCTTGGCCGCCGCCGCGTTCCGCACCGGCGACACCGCCGCCGGATCCCTGGCCACCTCCCACTCGGCGATCCGCTCCGCCGGCAGCCGCCGGGTCCGCGCCACCAGCAGCGCGATGTCGTCCCGGGGCGCCGGCGACAGCAGGTTGGCGAGCACGTCCGCGCAGATCTGCTCGGGGCTCCGGTCCGGGCGCTCCAGGGAAGTCCGCAGCAGCCTCAGCCCCGTCCCCAGGTCCCGCCCGTGGTCCTCCAGCAGACCGTCCGTGAAGAGCACCAGCTTGCTGCCCTCCGCCAGCCGCAGCTCCGTCGACTCGAACGGCACGTCCCCCAGCCCGAGACCCAGCGGCAGCCCCGGCGCCAGCGGCGGGAACTCCACCCGCCCCTCCGCGTCCACCACCGCGGGCCCCGGATGCCCGGCGCTCGCCACCGTGCACACCCCGGACGCCGGGTCGTAGATCGCGTACAGGCAGGTCGCGCCGGTGATGGTCTCCTCCCGCCGCCCCCGGCCGCCCTCGCCCGCCGCCGCGGGCTCCCCCTCCTCGTCGATCCGGCCGGTCAGCTCGTCGAGGTGGCCCAGGATCTCGTCGGGCGGCACGTCGAGCGTCGAGAAGTTGTGCACGGCCGTCCGCAGCCGGCCCATCGTCGCCGCCGCGTGCAGCCCGTGCCCCACCACGTCGCCCACCACCAGCGCCACCCGCGCCCCCGGCAGCGGGATCACGTCGAACCAGTCGCCGCCGACCCCAGCCTTCGCCGGCAGGTAGCGGTACGCCACCTCCACCGCGTTCTGCTCGGGCAGCACCCGGGGCAGCAGGCTCCGCTGGAGCGTCACCGCCATCGCGTGCTCCCGGGTGAACCGCCGGGCGTTGTCGATCGCCACCGCCGCCCGCGCCGCCAGCTCCTCCGCGAACTCCCGGTCCTCCTCCCCGAACGGCTCCGGCGTGTCCGACCGCCAGAAGTTCGCCATCCCGAGCACCACGTCCCGGGCCAGCAGCGGCACCGTCAGCAGCGAGTGCATCCCGTAGGCCAGCGCCCCGGCCGCCCCCTCCGGGTCCTGCGCCCGCCAGCCGTCCGCCGCGGCCAGCTCCGGCTGCACCACCGCGTGCCCCTCGGCCAGCGCCGTCGCCATCGGCGTGCTCGGCACATGGAAGCGGATCACCTCGCCGACCCGCTGGAGCGGCTGCTCCGCCCGCAGCCCGCTCAGCGCGGCCCGGCGCATCTCCGACAGCGTCGAGTCCTGCGGCGGCTCCTCGCCCCGCAGCACCGGCTCCAGCAGCTCCACCGTCGCGAAGTCCGCGAAGCGCGGCACCGCCACCTCCGCCAGCTCCTCCGCCGTCCGGACCACCTCCAGGGTGGTCCCGATCCGCACCCCCGCCTCGTACAGCAGCTGGAGCCGGCCCCGGGCCACCGCCGCCCGCCCGGAGAGCGCGGCCAGCTCCGTCGTGTCCCGCATCGTCATCACGCTGCCCGAGCCGGAGCCGTCCCGGGCGGTGGGCCGCACGCTGACCGCGAGCAGCCGGTCGCCCGCCCGGTGCACCTCGTCCGTCGCGGTCCGCCCGGACTCCAGGAGCTCCACGGTGCGGGGATCGAGCCCGAGCTCGCCGACCGGCCGCCGCTCGGCGTCCGCCGGCAGGCCGAGCAGCCGCCGCGCCTCGTCGTTGGCGAGCAGCAGCCGCCCGTCCGCGCCGACGATCAGCACGCCCTCGCGGACCGCGTGCAGCACCGCCTCGTGGTGCTCCTTCATCCGGGTCATCTCGGCCGGTCCCAGGCCGTGCGTCTGGCGCCGCAGCCGCCGCGACACCAGCGCCGCGCCGCCCACCGCGAGCAGCAGGGCGCCGCCGCCCGCGGCCAGCAGCACCACCAGCCGGCCCCGCACCGCCTCGCTCAGCGACTGCACCTCGATGCCGCTCGTCACCATGCCGACGATCCGGCCGTCGTCGGCCACCACCGGCACCACGGCCCGCACCGCGTCGTTCGGCGCGCCGCGGAAGGTCTCCGTGTACGACTCGCCGTCCACCACCGCCCGGGAGAGGTCGCCGGTCGCCTTCCGGCCGATCAGCCCGGGCACGGCGTCGGTGTACCGCACCCCGTCCGTGCCGAGCACCGCGACGAAGTCCACCCCGGTCGCCACCCGCGTCTGCTCCGCCCGCTTCTGGAGCGCCGCCGTCGGGTCCGGCGAGGTCAGCGCCGCGTCCACGCCGGGCGCCTTCGCGAAGGCCTCCGCCACCGCGAGCGACCGCATCTCCGCGTCCCTCAGCACGTCCTGCCGGGCCTGCTGGAAGGTGACCAGGACGGCCGCCACGATCACCAGGAGCGCGATCAGCGCCTCCAGGGCGAGGACCTGTCCGGCGAGGCTCCGCAGCCCTGAGCCGTGCTCCGGCCGCGGCCCGTGCCGCCGGGCGCTCATCCGGTGCTCCGGGCGATGAGCAGCGCCACGTCGTCCGGGGCGCCGGGGCGGCGCAGCTCCCGCAGCAGCTGGTCGCAGCTCTCCTCCAGGGACAGCTCCCGGGTCGCGTCGACGAGCGCGACGAGCAGCGCGAGCCGTTCGTCGATGGGGGCGTCCCGGGTCTCGATCAGTCCGTCGGTGTACAGCACCAGCCGGTCGCCGGGCAGGAACGGCACCCGCGTGGTGCGGAAGGTGCCCCCGCCGACGCCGAGCGGCACCCCGGTGGAGAGGCCGACCAGTTCGGCCGGGCCGTCGGCCGGGAGCCGCACCGGCGGCAGGTGGCCGGCGTTCGAGATCCGGCAGCGGTGCCGCCGCGGGTCGTGCACGGCGAAGAGGCAGGTGGCGATGGACTGTTCGAGGCCGACGGTGATCCGGTCCAGGTGCCGCAGCACCTGCCCGGGGGAGAGGTCCAGGTCGGCGAAGGCGCGGGTGGCGGTCCGCAGCCGGCCCATGGTCGCCGCCGCGTCGATGCCGCTGCCCATCACGTCCCCCACCACCAGGGCCGTCTTCTCGCCGGGCACCGCGATCACGTCGTACCAGTCGCCGCCGACCTCGCTGGACGCCTGGGCCGGCTGGTAGCGGGCCGCCGCCTCCAGGCCGGGGCGGGCGGGCGGATCGCCCGGCAGCAGACTGCGCTGGAGGGTGACGGCCGAGTTCCGCACGCTCTGGTACCAGCGGGCGTTGTCGATGCTCACCGCCGCCCGGGCCGCCAGCTCCACGGCGAGCAGCACGTCGTCCTGGTCGAACGGCAGCGGGTTGTGCCGGTCCCGCTTCAGGTCGAGCGCTCCCAGCACCTCGCCGCGCGCGATCAGCGGCACCGCCAGGTACGAGTGCACCCCGGCCCGCGCCAGCTGCCGGGCGGCCTCCGGGCCGCGGGCGATCCGCGGCAGGTCGTCGGGGCCGACCCGGGCCACCAGGACCGGCCGTCCGGTGTGCACGCAGCGGGTGACCAGCCGGTCCGCGCCGTAGAGCGCGACCGAGCCGGGCGGGTCGGCGGCGGACAGCGCCTCCGTCTCGTGCCCGGCCTTCACCGCCAGCGCCCGGAAGAGCGCCGGGCCCTCCTCGGGGGTGCCCGGCCGGCGCAGCGCGAGCACCGAGTCGAGGACGTCGACGGCGGCCACGTCGGCGAGGGCCGGCACCACCACCGAGGCCAGCTCGTCCGCCGTCCGTTCCACCTCCAGGGTGGTGCCGACCCGGGCGGAGGCGTCCGCGACCAGGGCCAGCCGCCGCCGGGACCGGTCGGCCTCCGCGTCCGCCCGGTACCGCTCGGTCACGTCGACCACCCAGGCCGCCACCCCGAGGACCCGGCCCCCGGCCGCCTCCAGGCGGTAGAAGGACACCGACCAGGCGTGCTCGCCGCCGCCCGGGTCGGCCGGGGTGGTGCCCATCGCCTGGAGACCGAGCAGGGGCACCCCGCTCTCCAGGACCCGCCGGGCCGCCGTCTCCAGCGGCTCCGCGGCCGCGAGGGGCAGCACCTCGGAGGGCCGGCGTCCCAGGTGCCGGGCGGCCGGCACCCCGTTGAACCGTTCGAGGGCCGGGTTGACCAGGGCGTACCGCAGCTCGGTGTCGAGGACCGCGAGGCCGATCGGGGACTGGTCGACCAGCCGGTCGGAGAGCGCCAGCTCCGTCTCCACCCGGGCGACGGCGCTCCGGTCGGCGGCGATGCCGAGCGCGTACAGGTCGCCCAGGTCGTCGGTCAGCCGCATGTTGCGGAACTCCACCTCGCGGGTCGACCCGTCCTTGTGCCGTACGGGGAAGGTGCCCGCCCAGGTGGTGCCGCGCCCCAGCACCTCGCCGAAGAGCCGCACCGCCTCGGCCCGGTGCTCCTCGCCGACGATCAGCCGGGCCACGTACTGCCCGAGGGCCTCGTCGGCCCGGTAGCCGAAGAGGCCCTCGGCCTGCGGGCTCCACAGCACGATCCGTCCGGCCGCGTCCACCACGACGGCGGCCACCCCGATCACGTCGAGCAGCCCGTGCGCGTCGAAGGAGGCTCCCGACGAACGGGAGCCGGAGTCGGAGCCGGTGCCGCCCGCCGGGCCGGCCGGTGCCTCCGGGCCGTCGCCGGGCGCACCGGTGCGACCCTCCTGCGTCCCCGTGCCCGTCTCCGGGAAGGAACCGGCCGTCACCCTGCCCTCCTCCCGCCGAGCCCGCCGCCCCTTCCATGCTCCCCGGCCACCCGCGGGCACGCACTACGAGCGCGTCCGTCCCGGCTCCCCCGGGGCCTCCTCCGGCGCGTCCCCGACCCGCGCGGGCGCCGGGGTCCGGGCCGTGACGGCCGCCCGGGCCAGGCCCGCCACCGCGAGCACCGGCAGCAGCAGCGTCACGTCCACGGCCGTCACCAGGGCCGCGCCCAGCGCCAGGGCCACCGCGTTCGGCACGAAGAGCACGGTGTTCGCGGTCGCCGCGATCCGGCCGGCCGCCGCCGCGGGCGCCTCCCGCTGGACCGCCGTCATCGCCGCCACCAGCACCCACGGCATGCCGAGCCCGATCACCGCGCTCGCCGCCAGCGCCGTCGCCTCGTACGGCAGCGCCCGTACCCCGGCGGCCGCCGCGAAGAGGGCGAGCCCGACGGCGGCGAGCAGCCGCTCCGGCATCCGGCGCAGCAGCGGCCCGGTGGTCAGGCCCGCGAGGACCGAACCGGCGCCCTGCACCGCGTAGAGCACCCCGGCGTACGCGGGCGGCCGGCCGAGTCCCTGGTCCACCACCGCGTAGACCGCCGCGCCGTTCACCCCGGCGAGCAGCATGGTGAGGGCCCCGGTGGCGACCAGCGGCCGCAGCACCGGCGAGGCGGCGAGCAGCCGGACGCCCTCGGCGGTCTCCCGCCGCCACGCGCCCCGCCCGCGCGGGGCGCGCGCCGGCCGTGCCTCCCGCATCCGCGTCGCGGCGAACGCCGCCGCGGCCAGCGCGAAGGTCGCCGCGTCCAGGAGGGCCACGGGACCGCCCCCGTACCGGGCGAAGAGCCCCGCCGCGAGCAGCGGGGCGACCAGCTTCACCGACTCGTTGGCGGTCATCCGCCGGCCGTTGACCGAGCCGAGCCGCTCCTCGGCGAAGCCGGTGGCGAGCAGGGCCTGCTCGGCCGCGTCGTGGACGGTGCCCTGCGCGCCGTACAGCACGAGGACGGCGAAGAGCAGCCACACCCGGTCGGCCGAGGTCACCAGGAGCAGCAGCGGCAGCACCGCGGCCATCGAGAGGTCGAGGACGATCAGCAGCGGACGGCGGCGCACCCGGTCCGCGAGCGTGCCGAGCAGCGGCCCGAGGAGGGCGGGGGCCCAGAGGGCGAAGGCGGTCAGGGCCGCGAGACCGTCCGAACCCGTCAGCGACTTGACCCAGATCCCGGAGACCAGCCACATCGCCGTGGTCCCGAACCCGGACACGACCACACCCGTCAGATACCAGCGCATGGACGGAGACCCTGACGTCTGAGGCGGCCCCGGCGGATCGGGCACCTGCCCTATTCCGGGAGCGCGGACCGCTTCCGCTCGTACCACAGCGCCGCCCCCGTGACCACGGCGCCGAGCCCCTCCCACAGGCCCACCCCGAGGAAGCCGGACGGGGCCCGGCCGGTGACGACCGCGAGGGTGAAGACCGCGCAGGTGAGGAGCCGGAAGGGGACCGTCCAGCGGAAGAAGGCCCGCCAGTCGGCGAGCGCGGCGAGCACGTAGTAGACGCCCATGTTGAGCGCGGCCATCGAGGAGGCGGTGAGGAAGACCAGTGTGTGGTCCGCCTCCGCGCGCCCGCCGTCGGGCACCGGCTCGAAGCCCATCACGGTGAGGAGGGCGTCCGGGGCGACCAGGCCCACCACCCCCAGGGCGGCGGCGAGGAGGCCGAAGACCGCCATGGTCCAGCCGGACAGCGAACGGGGCAGGCGACGCACGACGGTCCTCCGCGGAGCAAGATCGACAGTTCGAGGGGGTGCTCTGGCGTTCGAGCGTGACCCTGCATATCGCGTGCGAGGCCGTGGGGGCCAATCCGGCCCCCACGCGCGTCACTTCAGCGCGGCCGCCATCATCTTCTGCGCCACCGGCGCCGCCAGGCCGTTGCCGCTGACCTCGGAGCGGGCCGCGCCCGAGTCCTCGATCAGCACGGCCACCGCCACCTGCTTCCCGGTCGACGCGTCCTTCGCGTAGGAGGTGAACCAGGCGTACGGCGTCTTGCTGTTGTTCTCGCCGTGCTGCGCGGTGCCCGTCTTGCCGCCGACCTCGGCCCCGGGGACCGCCGCGTTGGAGCCCGTGCCCTCCTCCACCACCGTCACCATCGCGCTGCGCAGCTGCTCGGCGGTGGCGGCGGAGACGACCCGGGTGGCGTCGCCGTCGTCGTGGGTCTCCAGGGCGTCGCCGTCGGCGTCGACCACCTCGGAGACCATGTGCGGGGCGGCGAGCTCGCCGTCGTTGGCGATCGCCGCCGAGACCATCGCCATCTGGAGCGGGGTGGCGGTGACGTCGAACTGCCCGATGCCGGTCAGCGCGGTCTGCGCCCGGTCCATCCCGGACGGGTAGACGCTCGGGTAGGCCCGGACCGGCACGTCCAGCTCGTCGTCGTCGAAGCCGAACCCCTCCGCCATCGCCTTCACCTTGTCCTGCCCCAGGTCGGCGGCCATCTTGCCGAAGACGTTGTTGCAGGAGTAGCGGAGCGCGGTGCGGATCGTGGCGTTCTCGCAGGGCGCGGAGGCGTTCTCGTTCGGCAGGACGGTCCGGGTGCCCGGCAGGGTGTACGGGTCGGGGCTCTGGGTCCGCACGTCCACCGAGGAGTACAGCCCGTCCTCCAGGGCGGCGGCCGCGACGACCAGCTTGAAGGTGGAGCCGGGCGGCAGCGGCTGCCGCAGCGCCCGGTTGACCAGCGGCTTGTCCGGGTCCTCGGTCAGCCGCTTCCAGGCGTCGCCGTCCGTCGTCCCGGCGATGTCCGACGGGTCGTAGGAGGGCGTGGAGACCATGCCGAGGATCCGGCCGGAGACCGGGTCGATCGCGACCGCCGCGCCCTTCTTGCTCCCGAGCGCCTCGAAGCCGGCCTTCTGCACGGCCGGGTCGATCGTGGTGACGACCGTGCCGGGCTCCTGCTGCTTGCGGGTGACCGCGTCCACCGGGTTCTTCAGCCGGTCGTCGGTGCCGTCCAGGATCCCGGAGTAGATGCCCTCCAGCTGGGTGGCGCCGTACGCCTGCGAGCTGTAGCCGGTGACCGCCGCGTACAGCTCGCCCTCCGTGTAGGTGCGCGCGTAGCCGAGATCACCGCTCTCCGTGCGCTTCGAGCCGGTGACCGGCGAGCCGGCCACGACGATGTTCCCGAGCGGCTGCGCGTACTGCGCGATGGTCTTCCGCCGGTTCTTGCTGTCGTTCGCGAGCGCCTTGCTCTCGTACGCCTGCACCCAGGTGGCCCGCCCCAGGAGGGCGAGCACGAGGAGCAGCACGAACACCGAGGTGCGCCTGATGGTCTTGTTCATGGCACCTGGAGGGACGAACGGGGCGGTGGGAGACGTTCCGGTCGCGGCCCGATTCTCAGGAAACGTTCATGCGGCACGCATCCGGTCCGGGGCCCGCCTCACAGCCGCCGGGTCGCCAGCGCCAGCCGGTCGCGCGCGTCGAAGAGGGCGTCCTTGATCAGCTGCTCGTGGGCCGGGGTCAGCCGGGCGGCCGGCACCGAGCAGCTCAGCGCGTCCCGGGCCGGGGCCCGGTAGGGGATCGCCACGGCGAAGCAGCGCAGCCCCAGGGTGTTCTCCTCGCGGTCCACCGCGTACCCCCGCTCGCGGACCTCCGCCAGCTCCTCGATCAGCCGCTCCCGGTCGGTGATCGTGTGCTCGGTCACCGGCGGCAGCGCCTCCGGGAGCAGCTCCCGCACCCGCTCGTCGTCGTGGGTGGCGAGCAGCGCCTTGCCCAGCGCGGTCGAGTGCGCCGGGAGCCGCCGCCCGACCCGGGTGAAGGGCCGCAGGTGGTGCTGGGACTGCCGGGTGGCCAGGTAGACCACGCTGGTGCCGTCGAGGCGGGCGAGGTGGACGGTCTCGGCGGTGTCGTCCGAGAGCCGGTCCAGGGTGATCCGGGAGGCCGCCACGACCTCGTCGCCGTCGATGTACGAGGTCCCCACGAGCAGCGCCCGCACCCCGATGCCGTACCGCGTGCCGGTGGCGTCGGTCTCCACCCAGCCCAGCTCGACCAGGGTGCGCAGCAGCATGTACAGGCTCGACTTGGGGTAGCCCACGGCCTCCTGGACGGCCGCCAGGGTGTGCATCCCCGGCCGCCCGGCGAAGAACTCCAGCAGCTCCACCGTCCGCACCGCGGACTTCACCTGCGCGCCGTTCGCGTCGGCACCCGCCATGACCCCGCCCTTCTCCCTGACTTCCGGACGACCTTGTGGGAACGCCCGTGGCGTCAATAGAGTCCACCCCGAAGCGTTCATGCACAAGAACGGTGTTCATCATAGTGAACAGGGGTGTGGCGGTGTCGGCAGCAGCAGTGTGGAGTGTGGACCCCCGGTCGGGGAAGCGGCGCGAGCGGGTCGCGACGGAGGCCACGGCCGCCGACGTCGACCGCGCGGTCCGCGCGGCCCACGCCGTCCGGGAGTCCCTCGCCGACCGCACGGTCCGGGCCGCCTTCCTCAGGGCCGCCGCCGACCTCCTCGACGCCTCCGCCGACGAGGTCGTCGCCACCGCCGACGCCGAGACCGCCCTCGGCGCCCCCCGGCTCACCGGTGAGCTCGCCCGCACCAGCGCCCAGCTGCGCGCCTTCGCCGAGGTCGTCGAGGACGGCGCCTACCTCGACGTGCGCATCGACCTCCCCGACCCGTCGGCCGTGCCGCCCCGCCCCGACCTGCGCCGCTGGAAGGTCCCGCTCGGCGTCGTCGCCGTCTACGCCGCCAGCAACTTCCCGCTCGCCTTCTCCGTCCCCGGCGGCGACACCGCCAGCGCCCTCGCGGCCGGCTGCCCCGTCGTCGTCAAGGCCCACCCCGACCACCCGGCCACCTCCGAGCTGGCCGCCGGCCTGCTGCGCCGCGCCGCCGCCAAGGCGGGGCTGCCCGAGGACGTCGTCGTCCTGGTGCACGGCTTCGACGCGGGCGTCGAGCTGGTCCGCCACCCGCTGGTCGCGGCGGCCGGCTTCACCGGCTCCGTGCGCGGCGGCCGGGCGCTCTTCGACGCCGCCGCCGCCCGCCCCGTGCCGATCCCCTTCCACGGCGAGCTCGGCTCCCTCAATCCGGTCGTGATCACCCCTGGCGCGGTCGCCGAGCGGGCCGAGGAGACCGGCGCGGGCCTGGCCGGCTCCATGACCCTGGGCGCGGGCCAGTTCTGCACCAAGCCCGGCTTCGTCCTCGCCCCGGCCGGCGCCGACGGCGACCGCTTCCTCGACGCCCTCACCGAGGGCGTCGCCCAGGCCGGCCCCGCCGTCCTGCTCGACCACCGGATGCGGGCCGCCTTCGTCGAGGGCGTCACCGAGCGGGCCGCCCTCGACGGCGTCGAGGCGCCCGTCGTCCCCGGCGCGGCCGACGAGCACACCGTCACCGCCGGCGTCCTCACCGTGGACGCGGCCCGGCTCGCCGACGGCGGCCACGAGCTCCTCCTGGAGGAGTGCTTCGGCCCCGTCACCGTCGTCGCCCGCTACACCGACGAGGCCGAGGTCACCGCCGTCCTCGGCCGGCTGCCCGGCAACCTCACCGCCACCCTCCACTGCGCCGACGACGACCCCGCCGCCCCCGCCCTGCTGGCCGCGCTCACCCCGCTCGCGGGCCGCGTCCTCGTCGGCGGCTGGCCCACCGGCGTCGCCGTCGCCCCCGCCCAGCACCACGGCGGCCCCTACCCGGCCACCACCTCCACCTCCACCTCGGTCGGCGCCACCGCCATCGAGCGCTGGCTCCGCCCGGTCACCTACCAGTCCGTCCCCCGGCACCTCCTCCCGCCGGAGCTGCGCGACGCCCCGGGGGCGTAAACGGAATGAAATCCGCCGGGGGCGGCGTTGTACCCGGGACAGCCCGCCCCCCCCGGAGTGAAGGAAACCCATGCGCGTCGAGATCTGGTCGGACATCGCCTGCCCCTGGTGCTACATCGGCAAGGCCCGCTTCGAGAAGGGGCTCGCCGCCTTCGCCCACCGCGACGACGTCGAGGTCGTGCACCGGTCCTTCGAGCTCGACCCGCACCGCGCCAAGGGGGACACCGGGCCCGTCCTGGAGATGCTGGCGAAGAAGTACGGGCGGACGCTCGACGAGGCGCGGGCCATGGAGGCGCACGTGGCGTCCAACGCGCACGCCGAGGGCCTGGAGTACCTGGCCGACGGCCGCGACCACGGCAACACCTTCGACATCCACCGGCTGCTGCACCTGGCCAAGGAGCGCGGCCGGCAGAACGAGCTGCTCGACCTCGCCTACCGGGCGAACTTCGCCGAGGAGCGCTCCGTCTTCGACGCCGCGACCCTGGTGGCCCTCGCCGTGGAGGCCGGGCTCGACGAGGCCGAGGTCCGGGGCGTCCTCGCCGACGAGACCGCCTACGCCGACGCGGTGCGGGCCGACGAGCGCGAGGCCGCCGAACTCGGCGCCAACGGCGTGCCGTTCTTCGTCCTCGACCGCCGCTACGGCGTCTCCGGAGGGCAGCCCGCC
Source organism: Streptomyces sp. NPDC014656 (assembly GCF_043084305.1). Lineage (NCBI taxonomy): Bacteria > Bacillati > Actinomycetota > Actinomycetes > Kitasatosporales > Streptomycetaceae > Streptomyces > Streptomyces sp. NPDC014656. The sequence continues at coordinate 74,348 of NZ_JBIBZN010000004.1, read as the reverse complement.
GAGGTCTTCACCCAGGCCCTGGAGCAGGCGTGGCAGGGCCGCGCCCTCCAGCCGGTCGGCGGCACCGGCCCGGACGCGGAGGCGTGCGGCCCGGACGGCTGCGAGGTCCCGCCGCGCGGCTGACACATCCGGCGCCGGCCTTCCGGTGGATCGGCGTCCGGCCTTCCGGCGGACAGCCGTCCGCCCCTTCGGCGGACCGGCGCCCGTCCCTTCGGCGGATCGGTGTCCGGCCTTCCGGCAGACCGGCGCCCGCCCTTCCGGCGGATCGGCGCCCGCCCTTCGGTGGATCGGTGTCCGCCCTTCCGGCGGATCGGCGCCCCGCCTTCCGGTGGGCCGGTGTCCGGCCTTCCGGCAGACCGGCGCCCGCCCTTCGGCGCCCGCCCTTCCGGCGGACCGGCGTCCGTCCTCCCGGCAGACGGACGCCCGCCCTCCGGTGGGCCGAGGTCCGGGCGGGGGAGGCCGGCCTCCGGGCGCCGGGTGGGTGTCCGCCTCCCGTGGGCACCGCTCTGACCTGCGGTGATAAGCGGCGCTTGGGGATTCCCCATGATCGGCGGGCATTGACGGCCGGACGGGGGGAGCACAGGCTGTGGCCATGGACTCCCTCGATCAGCCGCTCGGCGGCGCCGAGTTCGCCCCCGGGCGGACCTACCTGAACACCTCCGCCTGCGGCCTGCTGCCGCGCCGCACCGTCGAGGCGGTCACCCTCCTCGCCGAGGAGACCGCGCAGGGGCGCCCGGACGGCGCCGGCAGCTTCGACGTCGTCGACGAGGCCCGTGTCGCCTTCGCCCGGCTCGCCTCCGTCGCGCCCGAGCGGGTCGCGGTCGGCAGCTCGGTCGCCGTGCACTGCGGGATGATCGCCCAGTCGATGCCCTCCGGCGCCGAGGTCCTCTTCCCCGAGGGCGACTTCTCCTCCGTCATCACGCCCTTCACGGTCCGCGGCGACCTCAAGACCCGCTTCGTGCCGCTGGAGCGGCTCGCCGAGTCCGTCGGCCCGCAGACCGCGCTGGTCGCCTTCTCCGCCGTGCAGTCGGCGGACGGCCGCACCGCCGACCTCGCCGCCGTACGGGCCGCCGCCGCGGCCCACGGGGCCCGCACCCTCCTCGACGCCACCCAGTCCGCGGGCTGGCTGCCGCTGTCGGCGGGGGAGTGGGACTACACGGTCGCCGGTGCCTACAAGTACCTGCTCTGCCCGCGCGGCGCGTCCTTCCTCACGGTCACCGAGGAGGCCCAGGACGGCCTGCTGCCGATCCACGCGGGCTGGGTCACCGGCGAGGAGCTGTGGGTCAACAGCTACGGCCCGGTGCGCGAACTCGCCCGCTCCGCCCGCCGCTTCGACGAGCCGGCCGCCTTCCTCTCGTACCACGGCGCCGCCCGCTCGCTGGCGCTCCTGGAGGAGATCGGCATCGGGCGGATCGAGGCCCACGACAAGGGGCTGGCCGCCCGCTTCCGGTCCGGGCTGCTCTCCCTCGGGCACGAGCCGGTCACGGACGACTCCACGGTCGTCGCCGTGCCGGGGCTCGGCCACCGCGCGGACGCCCTGCGCGCCGCGGGCGTGCTGCTGTCGGCCCGCGCCGGAAACCTGCGGGCCTCCTTCCACCTGTACAACACGGCGGCGGACGTCGACCGGGCCCTGGACGTCCTCGCGGGCTGACCCCGCCCCGGCCGGCCGTCGGCCCGGCGGCTCGTCGGCCCGGCGGTTCAGCAGTTCAGCGTCGGGCAGTCGCCCGCCTCGTCCGCCTCCGCGCGCAGGTTCTCCGCCAGGACCCCGAGGAGGCGGGCGAGTTCCGTCCGCTCGGCCGGCTCCAGACCGGCGAGCGAGCTCTCCTCCAGGCCGGTCCAGGCGTCCTCGACGCCGGTCCGCAGCGCCTGCCCCCGCTCCGTCGCCTCGACGAGCACCGCCCGCCGGTCGGCGGGGTCGGGGGAGCGGCTCACGTATCCGCACTGCTCCAGGCGCTGGAGCATCTTCGTCACGGTCGAGGGGTCCAGGCCGAGCGACTGGATCAGCTCCGACTGGCGGACCGCCCCGCAGTCCCAGAGCCGCATCATCATCAGCTCCTGGCCCGGGTAGAGGCCGAGCTCGCGCAGGCGCCGCCCCATCGCTATCCGGTGCGTCCGGGAGACCCGGGCCAGGGTCATGCCGACCGGGCCGCCGCGCGCGGCGGACGGCGACTGCTCGCTGCAGGCGGGTTCGACTGCGGTCATCGGGGGCTCCTCGGGGCGGTTCCTCGTCCCCAGGTTACCGTGACCCGGATTTTTGCTTGGCTGGCCAATGAATGGGTTACAGTGGCGGCGGGCCACATACTTGGCCGACCACATATTTTTCCGGGAGACCGCCATGACCACCGCATTCGACCCCGTCGACCTCGCCGGCACCCGTCTCGCCAACCGCATCGCCATGGCCCCCATGACCCGCAGCCGCGCCGACGGCGCCCTGCGCACCCCCACCGCGCTGACCGTCGAGTACTACGCCCAGCGCGCCTCCGCCGGCCTGATCATCACCGAGGGCGTCCAGCCGGTCCCCGAGGGCCAGGGCTACCCCAACACCCCCGGGCTGCACAGCCGCGAGCAGATCGCCGCCTGGCGCGAGGTCACCGACGCCGTCCACGAGCGCGGCGGCCGGATCTTCGCCCAGCTCATGCACGCCGGCCGGATCGGTCACCCGGACCTCCTCGACGGCGGCCTCCACCCCGTCGGCCCCTCGCCCGTCGCCGCCGCCGGCCAGGTCTACACCCACGAGGGCCCCAAGGAGTTCCCCGCCCCGCGCGAGCTCACCGGCGACCAGGTCCACGAGGCGATCGCCGGCTTCGCCGCCGCCGCGCGCAACGCCGTCGAGGCCGGCTTCGACGGCGTCGAGATCCACGGCGCCAACGGCTACCTGATCCAGCAGTTCCTCGCCGGCGGCTCCAACCACCGCACCGACGAGTGGGGCGGCTCGGTCGAGAACCGCGTCCGCTTCGCCGTCGAGGTCGTCCGCGCCGTCGCCGCCGAGATCGGCCCCGACCGCACCGGCCTGCGCGTCTCCCCGGCCAACACCTTCAACGACATCGCCGAGACCGACACCGAGGAGCTCTACACCGCCCTGCTCGCCGCGATCGAGCCCGTCGGCATCGCCTACCTCCACGTCCTGGAGACCGGCGCCGAGCACCGCCCCCTCGTCCACGAACTGCGCAAGCGCTTCGCCGGCACCTTCATCCTCAACCCGTCCGGCGACGACCCCACCGGCGCCGCCGACCTCGCCCTGATCGAGGACGGCACCGCCGACCTCCTCGCCTTCGGCCGGCTCTTCATCGCCAACCCCGACCTCCCCGCCCGGCTGCGCGCCGGCGGGCCCTACAACGAGCTCGACGCCGCCACCATGTACGGCGGCGACCACCGCGGCTACGTCGACTACCCGGCGCTGTAGGCCCCGGACACGACGGAGGGGCGGGACCCGGCCGACCGGATCCCGCCCCTCCCTCCGTACCGCCTACCAGGCCGCGGTGACCGCCCGGCGCGCGCCCTCCAGGTCCACCGTCCGGCCCGCCTCGCCGAGCACCGCGCCCAGCGCGGCCAGCGAGGACTGCACGGCGTTCGGGGTCGCGTCCGCCCCGTAGTGGTTCACCCGGACCATCTCCTTGGCCAGCGCCCCGCCGCCCGCGATCAGCGGCAGCGACGGGTCGGCGGAGAGCGCCTTCGCCACCAGCTCCGAGGCGTCCAGCTCCGCCGGGACCCGCAGCGTCGTCGCCACCGGCGCCGCGTCCGCCGCCCCGCGCACGTACGGCTCCAGGCCGCCGCCCAGCGCCAGGGCGCCCGCGCGGGTGGCCGCCGCGGCCGAGGCGTGCCGGGCCATCAGCACGTCCAGGCCCTCGGCCTCGATCCGCTCCACGCACGCCTCCAGGGCCAGCATCTCCAGCTGCGCCGGCGCGTGCAGGAGCGCCTTGCGGCCGCCGTCGATCCAGCGCTCCTTCCAGTCGAGGAGGGAAAGGTACGAGCGGCGCGGGGCGGCCGGGTTGGCGGCGAACCGCTCCCAGGCCCGCTCGCTCACCGACACCGCGGAGACGCCGGCCGGGCCGCCCATCGCCTTCTGCGCGCCGATGATGCACATGTCGACGCCCCAGGCGTCCGGCAGCACCGGCTCGGCGCCGATCGAGGCCACCGCGTCCAGGTAGAACAGCGCGCCGTGGGCGCGCACGACCTCACCGATCTCCGCGACCGGGTTGGTGTTGCCGGTGGCCGCCTCGGCGTGCACCAGCGAGACGAAGTCGATCTCCGGGTGCTCGGCCAGCGCCCGCTCCACCTGCGCGGCGGTGACCGCCGTGTGGAAGGGGACGGCGAGGTCGACCACGGTGGCCCCGCAGTCGCGCAGCCAGTCGCCGAAGGTCTGCCCGTACGGACCGGTGACCACGTTCAGCGCGGTCGAACCGGCCCGCGCCCCGCTGCGGATGCACCCTTCGAGCGGCAGCAGCGCCTCGCCCTGGGTGATCACCACGTCCTGCTCGGTGGAGAGCAGCGCGGCGACCCGCCGCTCGATGGACGCGAAGTGCGCGGCGGTCATCGGGGCCAGGTCGAGCAGCGGGTGTGTCACGGTCACGGTGGTGCCTTCTCGGGTCGGTGGTACGGGCCCGGCCAGCGTACGCCCACCGCTCCGGCGGGCCCTCGTACAGTGCAGCCATGAGCGATCACGAGGTGTTGCACGTGAAGGGGCGGGTGCTCGTCGGCCCCGAGGACGTACGGGACGAACTCTGGTGCGTGGACGGGCGGATCACCTTCGAGCGGCCCGCCGCCGAGGCCGTGACGGTGTCGGGGTGGGCGCTGCCCGGCCTGGTCGACGCGCACTGCCACGTCGGCCTGGACCGGCACGGACCGGTGGACGCGGCCACCGCCGAGAAGCAGGCCCTCACCGACCGGGACGCCGGCACGCTGCTGATCCGGGACGCCGGCTCGCCCTCCGACACCCGCTGGATCGACGACCGCGAGGACCTGCCGAAGATCATCCGGGCCGGCCGGCACATCGCCCGCACCCGCCGCTACATCCGCAACTACGCCCATGAGATCGAGCCCGCCGACCTGGTGGAGTACGTGGGCCGGGAGGCGCGGCGCGGCGACGGCTGGGTCAAGCTGGTCGGCGACTGGATCGACCGCGAGGCCGGCGACCTCACCCCGTCCTGGCCGCGCCCCGAGGTGGAGGCGGCGATCGCCGAGGCGCACCGGCTCGGCGCCCGGGTCACCGCCCACTGCTTCGCCGAGGACTCGCTGCGCGACCTCGTCGAGGCGGGCATCGACTGCGTCGAGCACGCCACCGGCCTGACCGAGGAGACCGTCCCGCTCTTCGCGGAGCGCGGGGTCGCCATCGTGCCGACGCTGGTCAACATCGCGACCTTCCCGCACCTCGCGGACGGCGGCGAGGCCAAGTTCCCCCGCTGGTCGGCCCACATGCGCCGGCTGCACGCGCGCCGGTACGACACCGTCCGCGCCGCCTACGACGCGGGCGTGCCGGTCTTCGTCGGCACCGACGCGGGCGGCTCCCTCGCCCACGGTCTGGTCGCCGAGGAGGTGGCGGAGCTGACGAAGGCCGGCATCCCGCCGCTCGACGCGCTCTCGGCCACCACCTGGGGGGCGAGGGCCTGGCTGGGCCGCCCCGCCCTGGAGGAGGGCGCCCCCGCCGACCTGGTGGTCTACGACCAGGACCCGCGCGCGGACGTCCGCGTCCTCGCGGCGCCGCGGCGGGTCGTGGTCAACGGCCGGGTCCTGGCCTGACGAGGCCCCCGGGCCCGGCCGGGCCCGGGAAGGCCGGCCGGGCCCTCAGGCGGCCCGGCGCAGGAAGGCCAGCCGGGCCTTCTTCTCCGGGATGAAGACCTCCGGCAGGTCGACCTCGGGGAGGACGACCTCCGGGCCGAGCTCGAAGCCGGCCCGCGCCATGCGGGCGACGGCCTTCTCGTTCGCCGCGTCCGGCTCGACCACGATCCGCAGGTGGTCGCGGTGGCAGAAGGCGATGAGCGCGGAGAGCAGACCGGCGGTGAAGCCGGGGGCGGGGGCGGCGCTCGGGGCGATGAAGAGGTGGCAGCCGATGTCGCCCTCCTCCACCTCGTAGCACTCGCTCACCCGGTCCGCCGCGGGCTCGTACGTCTGGAAGATCGCGACCGGCTCCCCGTCGAGCTCCACGAGGAACCCGTGGTGGGTGGTGAGCGAGTCCAGGTGCGCGTAGACGTCCCGGACCTGCTCGACGGTGGTGCCGCCCATGCCCCAGAAGCGTCCCCGCTCCTCGTTGACCCAGGCGTGGATGAGCGGGGCGTCCGCGTCCGGGGCGACGGGCCGGACGGTGACGGTGCCGAGGCCCTCGACGGTCTGGACGTGTACGGGGGTGGTCATCCCTGCTCCTTGGTGAGGCGGTTCCAGTCGGTGGTGACGGGGGCGAGGTCGCCCCGCAGCCACAGGGGGAGTTGGTCTTCGTGGTGCGGGTCCCCGGCCACCCCGGAGGCGCCGAACGGCACGATCCAGCCGCTGCGTTCGCGGTCGGCGAGGTCCCACACGTACCGGGCGGCCGAGGCCCGGGCGCTGCGGTCGGTGTAGCCGGGGGCGCTGGAGGTGGAGAGCACGCAGTCGTGGTCGCCGCCGAGTCCCGGCCACCGGTCGTCGTCGGGGTCGGGCAGGGCCTGCCAGGGCGCGAGCCGGTGGGTGGCGCCCCAGACGGCGGGCGGCTCGCCCGCCCCGGTCTCCTCCAGCGCCCCGCCGACGATCCGCCGCACGTCGTCGGCCGGCACGGGGCCGGTGACCAGCAGCGTCTCCAGGGCGAGGCCGACCCGGGGGCCGAGGTACAGCCAGGGCAGGAACAGCTCGGGGTACGGGCCGGGTTCGCGCAGGCCCGCGAAGGCCTCGTGGGCGGCGAGCCGGCGCACCACCGCGCCCCGGACGGCGGCGTAGAGCCCGGCGCCGGCGCTGTCGGCCTCCATCCGCCGGTCCCAGGCGAGCAGCCGCTCCCGGACGTCCGCGGCGGCGGGGGAGAGGCCCTCGGCGGCCTCGACGGCGGCGAGCAGCCGGGCCGCCGCGCGGTTGTCGGTGTCGCGGTGGACGGCGGCGGTGGCCTCGGGGGTCCAGGCGGCGGAGCCGTCCAGGAGCGCGGCGATCCGGTCGGCCCGGTGCGGGGGCGCGAACTCGACGCCGAGCGGGGCGGCGAGCCCCCGGGCGTTGGCCATCACCGCGTACCCGTCCGTCACGTCGGCGCGGGGCGGCGGGGCCGGCTCCGCCGCCCAGGCGTGGGCCGGCTCCCAGGCCGGCACGGGCCGCAGGGAGTTGGCCCGGTCGCGGACGGGGACGTGCCCGGCGACCCGGTGCAGCAGCCCGCCCCCGGTGTCGGCGGCGAGCACCACGTTCACCGGCTCCACCCAGGCGTCGAGCGCGGCGTCGACCTCGCCGACGGTACGGGCGGCGAGCAGGCGCGGCAGGACCTCGAAGCCCAGCAGGCCGGTGACCCGGGGCACGTACCGCAGGCTCAGCCCCTCCCACTCGGCGCCCGCGTCCGCCGGTCCGTCGCCGGCGATCACCGGGCCGCGCCCGGTCTCGACGACCTCGACCGCGACCGGTTCGCCGTCGCGGACCCCGACCGTCTCGGTGTGCGCGGCGGCCGGGCGCCAGCCCTCGGGGCCGTACGCCTCCACGCCGCCGTCCGCGGTGCGCCGCAGCCGCTCGCGGTAGAGGTCCTGGTAGTCGGCCATCGCGTTGGTGATGGCCCAGGCGACGTGCCCGGCGTGCCCGAAGTGGGCGAGCCCGGGCACGCCGGGCACGGCGAGGCCGACGACGTCGTACTCGGGGCAGGCGAGCCGGATCTGCTGGTAGACGCCCGGCGCCTCGATGAACCGGTGCGGGTCGCCGGCCACCAGGGCGGCGCCGCTCGCGGTCCGCTCGCCGGCCACCAGCCAGCCGTTGGACCCGGCCGTGGCCGGTCCGTCGGCGGCGAACAGCTCGGTCCACTCCTCGCCCAGGCCGGTCGCCACCCGCTCGCGCCACAGCTTCGTCGGGAACCCGGCGAAGAGGATGTGGGTGGAGAGCCAGACGGCCAGCGGCGTCCACGCCTCCCAGCGGCCGGCCGCGAGGCCGGTGGCGGCGAACTCGGGGGCGCGGCGGGCCCCTTCGGCCAGGCCGTGGTTCACCCCGTCCACGTACGCGCGCACCCAGTCCGCGGTCCGCGGGTCGCTCTCCTCCAGGCGCGCCAGGCAGCGGCGCGCGGTGTCGGCGAGCCGGGCCCGGCGGACGAAGACGTCCCAGCCGGCCTCGGCCGCGCCGAGGAAGGCGGCCGTGGTGCCCTGCGCCCGGTGGCGCTCGACCTCCAGCTGCCAGGCGCGGTCCCGCGCGGTGACCCGGCCCTGCGCGAAGGCCAGTTCCGCCGGGTCGGCGGCGCGCAGATGGGGGACGCCGTACGCGTCCCGGTAGACCTCGATGCTCACCCGTGCCGATCCCGTCCGTGTGCTTCCAGATGTCGTTAGGTTAGGCTGGCCTAAATTAATCGCCGACCCAAAGTAACCCATGGGTCCGGGGGAGGAGCACGCGGTGGGGCACGGATGGCAGGGCGCCGTTCTCAAGCTGATGGGCGCCAAGGACTTCACGTTCACCGTCACGGGGGCCGAGCGGGTCACCGACGACTACCGGAGGGTCCACTTCACCGACGGCGGACTGCTCGCCGCCGCCGGGGTCCACCCGACGATGTGGGTCCGCGTCTGGTTCGAGAACGCCGGCAAACCGCACCAGCGCGGCTACACCCTGGTCGACCCCGACCGGGACGCCGGCACCTTCAGCCTGGAGTTCGCCCTCCACGACGGCCCGGCCAGTCACTGGGCCCGCGACTGCGCCCCCGGCGACACCGTCGAGGCCACCCTCCAGGGCACCGGCTTCGAGACCCCCGAGCCCCGGCCCGAGCGGCTGCTGCTCATCGGCGACCCGGCCTCGCTGCCGGCCGTGAACTCGCTGCTCGACGCCCACCCGGACCTCCCGGCCACCATCTGGTTCGAGACCCAGCACGCCTCCGACGAGGAGCTGCCCTTCCGCACCGACCCGGACCGCCACGAGCTGCGCCGGGTGCCCCGGCAGCGCTCCGGCGCCGCCCTCGTCGAGCGGGTGCGGGCCGAGCTGCCCGCCCTCGTCGGACCGGAGTCGTACGTGTGGATCGCCTGCGACACCGCGACCACCCGCTCCCTCGCCGCGTACGTCCGCAAGGAGCTGGCGCTGCCCAAGGAGCGGGTGCACGCGCTCGGTTACTGGCGCCCGAGCTGAACCGTTCCGCCTCATCGCGGTGTTGACGATCCGTGACCCTGCGGGGGCGCGGATCGTTTTCTTCGCCCGCGCGGACCCCCGCGGGCCCTCGCGCGGCCCGGGCACACTCCTTCGGAGGAAACACGCGGGACGACGGGGAACGGTTGTGCCGAAATAAATCGAATATGAACACGGAAACCCCCCTTTGGAGTGAACTCACGTCAGGCGACTGCCGGTTCACTCTCCGTGCGTAAAGATTCCGGTGTCTCAAGTCGCCTCCGCCGCGCAGACCCACCGTCCCCGTGGTGAGCGGCCGGCGACGCCATGTCTTCTGTGGGGGTTCCACCATCTTGAACAGCAACACCTTCCGCGCGCCCGTCCGCCGCACCGCCGCCGCCGCGGCCGTCGCCGCCCTGGCCGCCGGCCCCGTGCTCCTCGCGGCCCCCGCCGCGCAGGCGACCGACGGAGAGCGCCGCGAAGGCCGCGCCACCGCCGCCGTGCTGCGCACCGGACTCGACGTCTCCCTCCTCGGCGAGACCGTGAAGATCCCGGTCCGCGCGAGCCTCAACGAGGTCGAGGCGCCCGAGAGCGAGAGCGAGACCGCGCTCAGCGTGAAGGTGGAGGGGGCGGAGGGCGGCAAGCCCGTCGACATCCTCACCGCCGACGTCGCCACCTCGACCGCCACCGTCGACGAGCGCAAGGCCGAGGGGTACGTCAACCTCGCCAAGGCCCGCGTCCACGTGCCCGGCCTGCCCTCCCTCGCCATCATCGAGGTCGAGAAGGTCACCTCCCGGGCCGTCTGCGAGACCGGGAAGAAGCCGGTCGCAGAGTCCAACGTCCTCGGCCACGTCCGGGCCCTCGGCAAGAAGGTCACGCTCACCGCCGGCGGCCGCACCGAACTCGACGTGCCCGCCGTCGGCCGCATCACCCTGGACCTCTCCCGCACCGGCACCACCAGCCGCACCGCCGCCGCCACGGCCCTGGAGCTCGACGTGGAGGTCAACCCGCTCAACCTCGGCGTCGCCAAGGTCAAGGGCACCGTCACCCTCGCCGAAGCCACCTGCGAGACGCCCGACGGCCCGGCCCCGACCGAGAAGCCCACGGAGAAGCCGACCGGGAAGCCGACCGAGAAGCCGACCGCGGAGCCCACCCGGGAGCCGTCCGAGCAGCCCTCGCCGCAGCCCACCGAGTCCGGGGACGACGGCGGGATCAAGACGAACAACGGCGGCTCGACCCCGACGCAGAACCTCGCCGAGACCGGCGGCAGCTCCGCCACGCCGTACATCGCGGGCGGCGCCCTCGCCCTCGTCCTGGCCGGCGGCGGCGCCGTCGCCCTGACCCGCTCCCGCGCCCGCGCCAGGGGCTGACCGCCCGAGGGGGGGCGCCGGGGGACGCAGGGGGAACCGGCCCGGGGCGGGCGGTGTGACGACACCGCCCGCCCCGGGCCGCGTCGCGTCCCGGAGCGGGCGGCGGCTCAGCCGCCCAGCAGCAGCGCCTGGTCCAGCGCCTGGAGGAAACGATTCGTCGTCGCCCGGTCCCGGACCGCGAGCCGCAGCCAGTGGCGGTCCAGACCCGGGAACGTGTCCCCGCGCCGCGCCGCGAAGCCCAGCAGCCGCAGCCGCTCCCGTATCGCGTCCGCGCCCTCGATCCGGATCAGCACGAACGGCCCCTCGGCCGCCGCCACCGTCCGCACCTCGTCGAACTCCGCCAGCCCCGCCAGCAGGTGCGCCCGCTCCGTCCCGATCCGGTGCGCCGCGTGCTCCGCCTCCGCCAGCGCGGCCCGCGTCATGCACGCCTCCGCCGCCACCAGCGCCGGCGTCGACACCGGCCACAGCGGCTGCGCCCGCTCCAGCAGGGCCACCGTCTCCGGCTCCGCGAGCGCGTAGCCGATCCGCAGCCCCGCGAGGCCCCAGGTCTTCGTCAGGCTCCGCAGCACCACCAGGCCCGGCACGTCCGTCCGCCCGGCCAGCGCCTCCCGCTCGCCCGGCACCGCGTCCATGAACGCCTCGTCCACGACCAGGTACCGCCCCGGCCGGGCCAGCGCCGCGATCGTCTCCGCCGGATGCAGCACCGAGGTCGGGTTGGTGGGATTGCCGACCACCACCAGGTCCGCGTCCTCCGGCACCGCCGCCGGATCCAGCCGGAAGCCGTCCTCCTCGCGCAGCAGCACCCGGCCCACCTCGTGCCCGGCGTCCCGCAGCGCCGCCTCCGGCTCGGTGAACTGTGGATGCACCACCACCGGCCGGCGCACCGGCAGCGCCCGCGCGAGCAGCACGAACGCCTCCGCCGCGCCCGAGGTCAGCAGCACCCGCCCCGTCGGCAGGCCGTGGCGCTCGGCCACCGCCGCACGGGCCGAGCGGCCGTCCGGGTAGTGCGCCAGGTCAGTCAGGGAAAGCGCGATGCGCTCCCGCAGCCAGTCCGGCGGGGTCGCCGTCCGGACATTGACCGCGAGGTCGACGAGTTTCTCGTCCCGGACCTCGGCGTCACCGTGATGACGCAGGTCGTGGGCGTGGGTGCCCGTGGGGGGGCCGTCCGTGTGGGTGTCCATGTCCGCCGTCGTGTGGGGGGTGGGGATGTGGGGTGAGTCAGGCTCGCCAGCGATGTACCCGCACGTCAAGGGCAACAACCGTGCGACAGACGTCACTTCGTCCGGACAAGAGGATGATTTGTCCGGATGAAACGGTACGAAACCGGCTATCGCGCACGTCACCCGCCGCCCCTTCCGCTTCGGCACCAGCAGCACCGCCCCCGGCCCCGCCGCCCGCAGCGCCGCCGCCTCCGCCACCGACGCCGTCCCCGTCGCCGCCAGCGGCACCTCGGAGGGATGCGGCACGGCGACCCCGGCCAGCTCCTCCGCCGGGAAGCCCGTCACCGGCACCCCGAGCCGCTCCGCCGCCGCCACGATCCCCGGCTCCGCCGCGCGCGCGTCCAGCGTCGCCAGCCCGGCCACGCGCGCGTGCCCCGCCGCCCCCGACGCCCCCGCCGCCCCAGAAGACGCCCCGCCCGCGCGCGCGTGCCCGGCCCCCGCCGGCCCCGCGAGCTCCGCGAGCGCCGACCGGACCAGCGCCAGGACCTCCCCGGCCGTCGCCCCCGACCGGGCCCCGACGCCGACGTGCACAACCGGGGCCCGATCCGATAGCAAGGGGCCATGGCTGTGGTCGTCGCGCTCGGCGCGTTCCTGATGACGCTCTTCGGCGGCTGGGTCGCGCAGCGCGTCACCGACCGCCGGCACCTCGTCCTCGGCCTCGCCGGCGGACTGATGCTCGGCGTCGTCGGACTCGACCTGCTCCCCGAGGCCCTGGAGGCCGCGGGGGAGGAGGTCTTCGGCGTCCCCGAGGCCCTGCTGCTCTTCGTCGGCGGCTTCCTCTTCGCGCACGTCGTGGAGCGGCTCCTCGCCACCCGCCGCGCCGCGCACGGCGCCGAGCCGGGGGAGCGGACCCCGCAGGTCGGGCTCGTGGCCGCCGGCGCCATGGTCCTGCACAGCCTCATGGACGGCATCGCGCTCGGCGCCGCCTTCCAGGTCGGCGGCGGCATGGGCGCCACCGTCGCGCTCGCCGTCATCACCCACGACTTCGCCGACGGCTTCAACACGTACACGCTCACCAGCCTGTACGGGAACGAGCGCCGCAAGGCCCTCGCCATGCTCTTCGCCGACGCGCTCGCGCCGATCGCCGGCGCCGCCCTCGCCACGTTCCTCACCCTTCCGGAGGAACTCCTCGGCGGCTATCTCGGCTTCTTCGGCGGCGCCCTGCTCTACCTCGCCGCCGCCGAGATCCTCCCCGAGGCCCACCACGAACACCCGGCCCGCACCACCCTGCTCTGCACGGTCGCGGGCGTCGGCTTCATCTGGCTCGTGGTGGGCCTCTCCGGGGGCTGAGCTCACGCGCAGTGCCCGACGAAGCGCGCGGCGACCCCGGGGGCGCCCGCCCAGTGCGTGTGCACGTAACTGGCGTGCACCCCGCCCCGCACGAAGCCCTCCACCCGGGTCTCCGGCTGCCGCAGCCCCCAGGCCGGCAGCGGCCCGGCGCCCGGCTCGATCACCGTCCGGTGGAACTCGTGCCCGCGCATCCGGGTCCCGGCGGGCGCGAGCACGCTGTCGCTCACCGCCACCGCGTCCCGGTACCCGAGCGTCAGCCGCTCCGACATCCGCGCGTCCGCGTCCAGCACCCCGCACATCGGGGTCCCGTCCAGCGACCGCGCCAGATACAGCAGCCCGGCGCACTCGGCGGCCACCGGCGCACCGGACGCCGCCAGGCGGGCCACCGCCCCGCGCAGCGGCTCGTTGGCGGCGAGCTCGGCCGCGTACATCTCGGGGAACCCCCCGCCTATGACCAGCCCGGACGTGCCCTCGGGCAGCGACTCGTCGCGCAGCGGGTCGAAGGTGGCGACCTCGGCCCCGGCGGCCCGCAGCAGCTCGCCGTGCTCGGCGTACGAGAACGTGAAGGCGGCGCCGCCGGCGACGGCCACGACGGGCCGGCGCCCCGCCGGAGCCGCCGCGGCGGGCGGGCTCCACGGCTCGGCGTCCAGTGGCGGCGCCGACCGGGCGAGGGCCAGCAGCCCCTCCAGGTCGCACCCGCTCCGCACCTGCTCCGCCTGCGCGGCCACCGCCTCCACGGCCTGCGCCTGCCGCTCGGCGACCGGGATCAGCCCCAGGTGCCGCGACGGCGTCGCCACGGCGGGCGCCCGCCGCAGCACCCCGAGGACGGGCACGCCCGACTCCTCCAGGGCCTCCCGCAGCAGCTCCTCGTGCCGGTCGCTCGCGACCTTGTTGAGGATCACGCCGCCGAGCCGCACCTGCGGGTCCCAGGACGCGAAGCCGTGCACCAGCGCCGCCACCGACCGCGACTGCGAGGACGCGTCCACGACCAGCACCACCGGCGCCCGCAGCAGCTTCGCGACCTGCGCCGTGGAGGCCAGTTCGCCCTGGCCCGCGGCGCCGTCGTACAGCCCCATCACGCCCTCGACCACGGCCAGGTCGCAGCCGCGCGACCCGTGCGCGAAGAGCGGCGCGACCAGCTCCGTACCGCACATGTAGGCGTCGAGGTTGCGGCCCGGGCGGCCGGTGGCGAGCGCGTGGTAGCCCGGGTCGATGTAGTCGGGCCCCACCTTGTGCGGGGAGACGGACAGGCCCCGGGAGGCGAACGCGGCCATCAGGCCGGTCGCCACCGTGGTCTTGCCCGCGCCCGACGACGGCGCCGCGATGACGAGACGTGCTACCACTCGATGCCCCGCTGGCCCTTCTGACCGGCGTCCATCGGGTGCTTCACCTTGGACATGTCGGTGACGAGGTCGGCGAAGTCCACCAGCTCCTGCGGGGCGTTGCGCCCGGTGATGACGACGTGCTGCTGACCGGGCCGGTCCCGCAGCACCTCCACGACCTCCTCGACGTCGATCCAGCCCCAGTGGAGCAGGTAGGCGAACTCGTCGAGGACGTAGAACCTGTACCGCTCCTCGGCCAGGTCCCGCTTGACCTGCTCCCAGCCCTCGCGCGCCTTGTCCTCGTGCGACTGCTCGCCCTCGGCGACCTCGCGCTGGATCCAGGACCAGCCCTCGCCCATCTTGTTCCAGGTGACCGTGCCGCCCTTGCCGGTCTCGCCGAGCGCCTTGAGGGCGTTCTCCTCGCCGACCTTCCACTTGGCGGACTTCACGAACTGGAACACCCCGATCGGCCAGCCCTGGTTCCAGGCGCGCAGCGCCATCCCGAAGGCGGCCGTCGACTTCCCCTTGCCGACGCCCGTGTGCACCATCACCAGCGCCCGGTTGCGGCGCTGACGGGTCGTGAGGCCGTCGTCGGGCACGACGGTCGGCTGTCCCTGCGGCATTAAGCGGCCCTCCTGACAGAGCGGTTGACTTGCGCTTCCCGTACGAGCCCGGCGATCGCGTCGGCCCGCAGTTCGTCCAGCGTGACGGCGGTGCCGCCCAGATCCCGGGCGAGGTCCCCGGCGAGACCGAGCCGCACCGGGCCCGCCTCGCAGTCCACGACGACGCTCGCCGTGCCGTCGGCGGCGTGCAGCCGCGCGGCCCGCGCCGCGAGCCCCACCGGGTCGGGGCCGCCGCCGGTCGCCCGCCCGTCGGTCACGACCACCAGCAGCGGCCGGCGCGAGGGGTCCCGCAGCCGCTCCACCCGCAGCACGTCGTGCGCCCTCAGCAGTCCGGCGGACAGCGGCGTACGCCCTCCGGTCGGCAGCTCCTCCAGCCGGGCGGCGGCCGCGTCCACGGAGGACGTCGGCGGCAGCGCCAGCTCGGCGGCCCGGCCCCGGAAGGTCACCAGCCCCACCTTGTCCCGTCGCTGGTAGGCGTCGAGCAGCAGCGACAGCACGGCGCCCTTCACGGCGCCCATCCGCTTGCGCGCCGCCATCGACCCGGAGGCGTCCACGACGAACAGCACCAGGTTCCCCTCGCGCCCCTCCCGCACCGCCTGCCGCAGATCGTCCCGGCGCACCACGAGCCCCGGCCCCGACCGCCCGCGCGCCCGCTGGTGCGGGGCGGCGGCCCGCACGGTCGCGGACAGGTGCAGCTTGGTCAGCGCGCCCTCGGGGCGGGTCGCCCCGGTGGTCCTGCCGTTCTGGGTCCGGGCCCGGGAACGCCGCCCGGCCGCGCCCTCGCCGAGCCCGGGCACGCTGAGCACCTTGGTGCGGAACGGCTCGCCGGCCTTCACGGCGGCCCGCTCACCGGCCGGACCGGCGCCCTGCGGAGCGGGCTCCCGCGAGGGCTCCGGCGCGGGAGCCTTCCCGGGGGCGTCCGGCGGGCCGTCGGTCTCGGGCGCGGGCCCCTCGCCGCCCTGCGGCGGCACCCCGCCGCCACCACCGGGACCGCCGTCCCCCGGCCCGTCCGGGCCCGGGTCCGGGTCGTCCTCGGGCTCGTCCCCCTTGAACCGCTCCAGCGTCTCGTCGAGCTTGTCCTCGTCCATCCCCGGCGCGTCGAAGGGGTTGCGCCGCCGCCGGTGGGGGAGCGCGAGCAGCGCGGCCTGCCGCACGTCCTCGCTCGTGACCTCCCCCCGCCCGGCCCACGCGGCGAGCGCGGTCGCGGTGCGGGCCATGACGATGTCGGCGCGCATGCCGTCGACCTCGAACGCGGCGCAGGTGGCGGCGATCTGGAGGAGCACGGCGTCCCCGAGGGCCACCTCCGGCAGCAGCTCCCGCGCGGCGGCGATCCGCTCCCGCAGCGCGGCCTCCTCGCCGGCCCACCGCTCGGCGAACCCGGCCGGATCGTCCTCGAACGCGAGCCTGCGCCGCACCACCTCGACCCGCTCCTCGGGCACCCGGGAGGCGGCCACCTCCACGGTCAGCCCGAACCGGTCGAGCAGCTGCGGCCGCAGCTCGCCCTCCTCGGGGTTCATGGTCCCCACGAGCAGGAAGCGGGCGGCGTGCCGCACGGAGACGCCCTCGCGCTCGACGTGCGAGGCGCCCATGGCGGCGGCGTCGAGGAGGTGGTCGATCAGGTGGTCGCTCAGGAGGTTGACCTCGTCGACGTAGAGGATCCCCCGGTGGGCGGCGGCGAGCAGTCCAGGCTCGAACGCCTTCACCCCGTCGGCGAGCGCCTTCTCGATGTCGAGCGACCCGACGAGCCGGTCCTCGGAGGCGCCGACCGGCAGTTCGACCATCCGCGCGGGCCGCGCGTCCGGGCCCCCGTCCCCGTGCGGCCCGTCCGGGCAGCCGGGGTCGGGCGAGGCGGGGTCGCAGCTGAACCGGCACCCGGCGACGACGGCCACCTCCGGCAGCAGCCCGGCGAGCGCGCGGACCGCCGTGCTCTTGGCCGTGCCCTTCTCGCCGCGCACGAGCACACCGCCCACGGCCGGGCTGACGGCGTTCAGCAGCAGCGCGAGCCGCAGGTCGTCCATGCCGACGACGGCGGTGAACGGAAAGCGGGTGCTCATCGGGCGGTCACTCCTTCGGTGCGTACGGATACGGGGACCGGGCGGCCGCTCACGGCGCACCCGGCGGCACGAACGGCAGCCCCTCGGGCGCGCCCTCCTCGACGAGCCGCAGCAGCGCGTCCGTGTCGGCGTGCTCCTCGATCAGGTCGCCGAGGCGGTCCAGCTGCTCCTCCCGCAGGGTGCCGAAGGACGTGTCGGGCGCCGGCACGAAGGCCCGCCCGGCGGCCGCCGCGACCTCCCGGAGGAACGCCCGCCGGAAGCCGTCGCTCTCCAGCGAGCCGTGCCAGTGGGTGCCCCAGACGGCACCGACCCGGCAGCCGTCCAGGAACGGGTCGCCGCCCAGCACCTCCGCGACGCCGTGGTGGATCTCGTACCCCTCGACCCGCTCGCCGAGCGCCTCGCCGACCGGCCGGGCGAGGGTCTTCTCGCGCGCGAACCGGACGCGTACGGGCAGCAGCCCGAGCCCCTCCACGGCGCCCGCCCTCGACTCGACCTCGTCCTCGATGTGCTCGCCGAGCGCCTGGAAGCCGCCGCAGATCCCGAGCACGGGGCGCCCCTCGGCGGCCCGCCGGGCCAGCGCGTCGGCGAGGCCCCGCTCGCGCAGCCACGCCAGCGCCCTGACCGTGCCGCGGGTGCCGGGCACGACCACCAGGTCCGCGTCGGCCAGTTCCTCCGGCCGGTCCACGAACCGCACGATCACGCCCGGCTCGGCGGCCAGCGCGTCCACGTCGGTGAAGTTCGACATCAGCGGTACGGCGCAGACCGCGACCCGCAGCACGTCCGCGCCGAGCGGCGGCGCGACGACGGACTCGCGGACGGTGCCCCGCAGCGAGACCCGCAGCCCGTCCTCCTCGTCGATGCCGAGCCCGTGCGCGTACGGCAGGACGCCGAAGGTCCGGCGCCCGGTCAGGCCGTGCAGCATGTCGAGCCCGGGTTCGAGGAGCGTCACGTCGCCCCGGAACTTGTTCACCAGGTAGCCGGCGATCAGCTCCTGGTCCTCGGGCGCGAGCAGTGCCGTGGTGCCGAAGAACTGGGCGAAGACCCCGCCCCGGTCGATGTCGCCGACCACGACGACCGGGAGCCGCGCGGCCCGCGCGATGCCCATGTTGACGATGTCGGTCCGGCGCAGGTTGATCTCGGCGGGGCTGCCGGCGCCCTCGCAGATCACCGCGTCGTGGGTGGCCCGCAGCTCCTCCAGGCAGGCGAGGACCGGCTCGAAGAGGGTCTGCTGCCGCCCGCCGTGGTAGCCCTTGGCGCTCATCTCGCCGACCGGCTTGCCCATCAGGACGACCTGGCTGGACCGGTCGCCGCCCGGCTTGAGCAGCACCGGGTTCATCAGCGCGGTCGGTTCGACGCGGGCGGCCTGCGCCTGCATGGCCTGGGCGCGCCCGATCTCGGCGCCCTCCCGCGTCACGAAGGAGTTGAGGGACATGTTCTGCCCCTTGAACGGCGCCACCTTGACGCCCTGCCGGACCAGCCACCGGCAGATGCCGGCCGTGACGACGCTCTTGCCCGCGTCGGAGGTCGTCCCGGCGACGAGCAGCCCCCCACCCCTCACTTCGTCCTCCGCTTCACCGTGTCCGTCAGGATCCGGCCGCCCACGCAGGCGGCCAGGGTCAGCCAGGTCACCCGGCGGGAGAGCCGGACGGCCCGGTCGATGTCGGCGACCTCGACGGGCCGCCCCCCGCCGTTGAGGACGGGCCGGTGCTCGACCCGCCCGCCGTACGAGAGCGTCCCCCCGAGCCGCACCCCGAGCGCGCCCGCGAACGCCGCCTCGACCGGTCCGGCGTTGGGGCTGGGGTGCTTGCCGGCGTCCGCCCGCCAGGCCCGCACGGCTCCGCGCGGGTCCCCGTCCGGGGCGCCCGCCACGGCGGCGAGGGCGGCGGTGAGCCGGGCGCCCGGCCAGCCGGCCAGGTCGTCGAGGCGGGCGGAGGCCCAGCCGTAGCGGCGGTAGCGGGGCGACCTGTGGCCCACCATGGCGTCCAGGGTGTTGACGGCCCGGAAGCCGAGCAGTCCCGGCACGCCCGCCACGGCGCCCCACACGAGGGCGCCGACGACGGCGTCGGAGGTGTTCTCGGCGACGGACTCGACGACCGCGCGGGCCATCGCGGGCCCGTCCAGGGCCTCCGGGTCGCGTCCCACGAGGTGCGGCATCCGCTCCCGGGCGACCTCCAGGTCGCCGGCGGCGAGCGCCCCGCCGATGGCCCGGGCCTCCCGGCCCAGGGTCGTACCGCCGACGACGGCCCACACGGCGGCGGCGGTCAGCGCGGCGGACGCGGTGCGGCTGCGGCGGACCGTGCGGGCGGCCAGCGCCCCGGCGGCGGCGGCGCCACCGGCGCAGACGGCGGTGTGCAGGGCGCCCCGGCCCCGGTGGTCGCGCCAGAGGCGCCGCTCGACGGCGGCGGCGGCGCGCCCGAAGGCGGCGACGGGATGGCCGCGGCGGGGATCGCCGAGGACCAGGTCGACGGCGAGGCCGGCGGCCGCTCCGTACGCGAAGACTGCGGTGGCTCGGGAAGCCACGGGGGTGCGGCCGGGCATGGCGGCGTGTCCTCACTCAGGGTCCGCGCCCTGGGTCGACGTGACCGGCGGCGAGAGTTCCTGGCTCCCGGACCCCGGCTGTTCGCCGGGCCCGGTCACAGTGGCGGGACCGCGCCGGAATCGCACCGGGCTTCCTCTCCATTGCCGCCGTATTGGCCCCGGCAGTCCACCACGCCCCGCGAACGGCCGTCAACTCACCCTTGACCTGCGACGGGTCACTGTGCGGAGCGCCACAGACACGAGGGCCGGGCCCGCCCTCGAAGAGGTGCGGGCCCGGCCCAGGGGTGCGGTGCGTCAGGCGACGATCAGGTAGATGCCGTACGCGACGGCCGCCGCGCACAGCGCGAAGCAGGCGTAGGCGCCGGTGCGGGCGAGGACGGCGGAGCCGCCCGAGGCCGCGGCCTGCTCCTGCTTGCCGAGGCCGACGATCCCGAGGGTGAAGAGGCCCACGAGGGCGACGGTCGCCACGAGGCTGACTCCGAAGACGGAGCCGAGAGCTGCCCAGTCGATCTTCATGGCTTGGGTTCCCGTTTCCTTAGGGGGCTCAGACCGCGGCGGCGGGGGCCGGGGGAGCGGCGGGGTCGTTCGGACCCGGCGCGTGGATGGTCGTCTTGAGGCCGTCGTCCGCGACGGCGGCGACGGAGCCGGCCGGCGGCGGGGTGACGGCCGCGATGGCCGTGGTCACGACGCCGGGGGTGCCGGAGTCGGAGTCGTCGCCGCCCAGGTCGTCGGCGGTGACGTTGTGGTGGTCGACCGGCTGGCGGCGGGAGAGCGTCCAGATCACGGCCGAGCCGCCGATCAGGAGGGCCGCGGTGACGGCGATGCCCCAGGTGCCCTGCTTGGTGAGGAACTCGGCGGCGGCGCCGACGAGACCGGCGGCCGGGAGGGTCAGGCCCCAGGCGACGAACATCCGGGTGGCGGTCGACCAGCGGACGACACCGCCCTTGCGGCCGAGGCCGGCGCCCATCACGGCACCCGAGCAGGACTGGGTGGTGGAGAGGGAGAAGCCGAGGTGCGAGGAGGCCAGGATGACCGTCGCGGCGCTGGTCTGGGCGGCGAAGCCCTGCTGCGGCTGGAGGTCGGTGAGGCCCTTGCCCATGGTGCGGATGATGCGCCAGCCGCCGAGGTAGGTGCCGAGCGCGATCGCCAGGCCGGCCGAGACGATGACCCACAGCGGGGGGTTCGAGCCGGGGGCGACGACGCCCTGGGTGACCAGGGCGAGGGTGATGATGCCCATCGTCTTCTGGGCGTCGTTGGTGCCGTGGGCGAGGGAGACGAGACCGGCGGAGGCGATCTGGCCGGCCCGGTAGCCCTTGGCGGTCGCCTTGGCCTCCGGGTTCGCCTTGATCTTGTACGTCAGCTTGGTCGCGGCCATCGCGGCGAGACCGGCGACCAGGGGGGCCGCCACGGCCGGGATGAGGACCTTGGTGACGATGGTCGAGCCGTTCACGGCCGACCAGCCGGCCGACATGACCGCGGCGCCGATGAGGCCGCCGAAGAGGGCGTGGGAGGAGCTGGACGGCAGGCCCAGGAGCCAGGTCAGCAGATTCCACAGGATGGCGCCGACGAGGGCCGCGAAGATCACTTCCGTGCGGATGCCCTCTTCGTTGATGATCCCGCCGGAGATCGTCTTGGCGACCTCGACGGACAGGAACGCGCCGACCAGGTTCAGCACGGCGGACATGGCCACCGCCGTCTTGGGCTTGAGGGCACCGGTCGAGATGGTCGTGGCCATCGCGTTGGCGGTGTCGTGGAAACCGTTCGTGAAATCGAACACGAGAGCTGTCACGACCACAATGGCGAGCAGCAGCGTGATGTGTTCCATTTACCCAGGCAATCGTTTGACGTCAGTGGCTGGTCGAACGTAGGCAACCTGAGTGAACGGAAGGTGAACTGGGCGGGGCATCACGGTGTCCCGAACCGGTGCCGTGAGATTCCGCTTGGCGTCCGGGACGCCCTCGTGTCCACCATCCGGTCACCCCGCAACCACGGGTAATCCCGGACCGCACGGGACACACCGGACCCAAGCCGCCTCCCCGCCCGATCGGCGCGTTTCACGCCCTGGACGGATTCATCCGCACGAGGACCCCCCGGAGAGACCCTCGTCACCCTCCCGGGGCACCCGCCCGGCCTCCGCCCCGCCCCGCATTCGCCCGGCCTCCGGCCCCCGCCCGGCCTCCGGTCTCCGCCCGGCCTCCGGTCTCCGCCCGGCCCCCGGCACCCGCCCGGCCCCCGTCCGGTGGCGGCCTCCCCGCCCCCGTGGCGACACTGGAGCGTGCGCCCGGCTACAGCGACGGCAGCGGCCGTCACCACCCTGATCGGTGTCGGTGCGGCCGCCGTGGCGGCCGGCCGCCACGCCAGCGGCGTCGCCCTCAAGGCGGCGTCCGGACGGCCCCTCCCCGGCGACCCCAAGCTCACCGTGCACGCCACCGGACCCGAGCGGGTGACCCTCACCCGCAGCCTCGCCTCGCTGCGCCCCGGCACGTACGGGATGACGGCGCCCGGGGTGCACGCGGTCGCCGGCCCGGTCCTCGACCGCGTCCCGCACACCGCCGACACGGTCGTGCGCCGCCTCGAACGCGTCGAGCGCGGCGCCCTCGGCCCCGGCAGCCGGGTCCGCCTGACCCCCCAGCTGCACACCGGCACCCCGGAGACGGCCCTCGGCCTGCCCCACGAGGACGTCGAGATCCCCGGCGAGCTCGGCCCGCTCCCCGCCTGGCTCGTCACCGGACCCCGCTCCACCTGGGTCGTCGCCCTGCACGGCCTCGGCGCCGGCCGCGAGCACGCCCTGAACCTCGTCCCCTTCTACGCCCGCCGCCGCGTCCCCGTCCTCGTCCCCGCCTACCGCGGCGACCGGGGCGCCCCCGAGCCGGCCGACGGCCTCGCCCAGCTCGGCGACACCGAGTGGCGCGACGTCGACGCGGTCCTGCGGTACGCGGTCCGCCGCGGCGCCTCCAAGATCGTCCTGCACGGCTGGGGCACCGGCGCCACGATGGCGCTGCGCGCGTCGGCGCAATCCGGCGTGCGCGACCGCATCGCCGGCCTGGTCCTCGACTCCCC
Source organism: Streptomyces sp. NPDC014656 (assembly GCF_043084305.1). Taxonomy (NCBI): domain Bacteria; kingdom Bacillati; phylum Actinomycetota; class Actinomycetes; order Kitasatosporales; family Streptomycetaceae; genus Streptomyces; species Streptomyces sp. NPDC014656. The sequence continues at coordinate 51,652 of NZ_JBIBZN010000004.1, read as the reverse complement.
GGTCCTCGACTGGGAGGCCACCGTCCGCAACCTCGCCGCCGCCCGGGGCGTACCCGCCCCGCTGGTCCCGCTCGCCGTCCGCGCCGCCCTCGGCCGCACCGGCCCGCACCCCGACCACTCGGCGGACCTGCGGATCCCGGTCCTGCTGGCGCACGGCCCCGACGACACGATCTCCCCCTGGGAGCCGTCCGTCGAACTGGCCGCCCGCCGCCCCGACCTGGTCACCCTCCTCCCCGTCCGCCAGGCCCCCCACACCGCCATGTGGAACGCCGACCCGCTCCGCTACGAGGAAGCCCTCCGCCGCTACCTCACCCCCCTGATGTAGCCCCCCTCCCCGGCCGGCCGCGCCCGGCCGGACCGCCGCGCCGCCGCGCCGCCCGCACGGGGGCCGGGGCGCGCCACGACGGCGCGGGGGATTCCGATTGGGCTTTCGGGCCGTCAGCGGGAAGACTGCCCCCGTGACGTCTCGAAAGCCCGATGAACCATTGGCGCGCAACTCCAGACTCCGACTCGTCCGTCCGCGGTCGCTGGCCACCGCCCGACGGGCCGCGACGACGCGGCGCACCCGGCCTGCCCCGAGGCCGCCCGAGGGCACCCCGCCCCGCGCGGAACTGGCCCGCCAGGCCAGGCTCGTCCTCGCCGACGCCGTACGGATCGCCCGCTGGGCCGCCACCCCGCACGGTCCGCGGCAGGGCCCCCGCGCGGCCGACCGGCCCGCTTCCGCCTCCGCTTCCGCTTCCGCTCCGCTCGACGGCCCGGCCGCCGTCGAACGGGCCGCCGCCGAGCTCGGCCTGACGGCCGCTCGGGTCCGCGCCGGCTGGGACCGGGCCCGCCTCGCCGGCCTGGTCGAGCTGCACGGCGCCACCGTCCGCCCCGGCTGGCGGCTCCAGGCGTGGGACCGCGACGACTCCGCGGTCCTCCGCGGCTGGGTCGCGCTCCTCGACGCCTGGTCGCTGGTCCACCCCGCCCCCGAGGGCGTGGCGCCCGGCGCGGTCGCCGAGGTCGTGGAGGCCGTGCCGCAGGTCCTGTCGCTGCTCCAGCTCTCCCAGGGCCCGGTCCTCGTCCCCGTCCTGCTCGACCTCCTGGGGCAGCGCGTCGACGAACTCCGCGAGGAGCGCTGCGAGGTGCCCGGCGACGGCGCCCCCGCGCAGCCCCCCACCCCCGCCGAGCGCCTGCCCTCGCTCCTCGACTGGGCCCTGGAGGGCCTCGCCGAGGTCGGCGCGCTCACCCTGGACGGGGGGACCGGCCCGGAGGGACGTCACGCGACCCTGACTCCGCTCGGCAACTGGGCGGTGTGGGTCAAGCTGGAGCAGATCTGCGTGGCCGCGCAGAGCCCCGCCGGGAACATCGAGCAGTCCGCCGCCGACATGCTCCGCGGCTGCGCCCGGCTCACCCCGGGCCCGGCCCGTGACGAGTACCGCGCGTGGCTCGCCGCCCGCACGCTGGCCGGCGCGGTCGCCGAGCTGCTCGCCGCCGCGCGCGGCGAGGACGCCCTGCTGCGCGGCCTCGCCTTCGAGGCGCTGCGGGTGGTCGGCGCCCCCGCCGAGGCGGAGGTCCGCGCCGCGGTCGCCGAGCCCTCGCTGCGGCCCTACGCGCTGCTGTGGCTCGCCGAGTACGAGGGCACCGACCCCGACGACGCGCCCGAGGTCCTCACCCGCGAGGAGGCGACCTGGCTCTGGGTGGACACCGCGGCCGCCGTCGCCGACCACGGCGAGAGCGAACTGCTGGTGCGGCACCTGGACTCGGCCGTGCAGGGGACCGTGCCCGCGCTGCTGGACGAGGTCAGGGCCGTCGGCCATCCGAGGACGGTGCAGGTGCTGGTCGCGCTGGCCGCCGCCCACCCGGACCCGGCGCTGGCGAAGGCCGTCCGGCGGGCCGCCTTCCAGGTCCACACCGGCGGCGCCTGACCCCGGCCCCGTCCCGCCCGCTCCGGGCCCGCCGCGTCAGTCCGCGGGGCCCGGGGCGTAGGTGCCGAAGCTCCACACGTTGCCCTCGGAGTCCTTCGCCATGTAGTCCCGGGAGCCGTACTCCTGGTCGGTGGGCGGCATCACGATCTCCGCGCCGTGCGCGACGGCCCGGGCGTGGTGCTCGTCCACGTCCCGGACGCGGACGTAGATCCCCACCGGGCCGCCCGCGCCCATCGCCTTGTCGAAGACGCTGCCGGTGCCGCTGCTGCCGAGCATCACCGTCCCGTTCCCGTACGCCAGCTCGGCGTGCGCGACCAGGCCGTCCTCGCCCTCGTACACCGCGGTGGCGGTGAACCCGAAGGCCTCGGTGAGCAGCGTGATCGCCGCCTTCGCGTCCCGGTACCTCAGTGCCGGACAGATGTCGGGTGCCTCGGACATCCCGCTCACTCCCTCTCGGTCGGTCAGGATGTGATCTGGGACACAGTCTCGCAGGGGGCGCCGACAATCAGCGGAAGGTGTTGCACCGGGCCATGTCGCCCGTCCGGTAGCCCGTGGAGAACCACTGCCGGCGCTGCTCGGCCGAGCCGTGCGTCCAGCTCTCCGGCGTCACCCGGCCCTGGAAGCGCTCCTGGATCCGGTCGTCGCCCACCGCCGCCGCCGCGTCCAGGCCGTCCCGGATGTCGGCGTCGTCGAGCCGGGTGAGCAGCGGCCGGCCGGTGGCGTCGTCCGGGGTGGTCGTGGCGTGCCGGGCCCACACGCCCGCGTAGCAGTCCGCCTGGAGCTCGACGCGGACGGCGTTGGAGTCCGCCCCGGTCCGCCCGTCCTGGGCCCGGCCGAGCGTCCCCATCAGGTTCTGCACGTGGTGCCCGTACTCGTGGGCCACCACGTACGCCTGGGCGAAGGGGCCGCCGCCCGCGCCGAACTTGGTCCGCAGCTCGTCGAAGAAGCCGAGGTCCAGGTAGACCTTCCGGTCGCCGGGGCAGTAGAAGGGGCCGACGGCGGAGCTCGCCGCGCCGCAGGCGGTGTTCACCTGCCGGCTGAACAGCACGGTGGAGGCGTCGGTGTAGGTGCCGCCCCGGCGGGCGTACTCGCCGCGCCAGTAGTCCTGGAGGCTGTTGACCACGGCCACGGTCCGGCAGTCCTGGCGGCTGTTGGCGTCCGCGCCGGTCCGGCAGGCCTGGTCCAGCTGGGCCGCGGAGGACGCGCCGACGGCGGGCTCGTCCTCACCGCCGGAGGAGAGCCCGAGCTGGTCGGGTCCGACCCCGAAGAAGACGCCGAGGATCAGGGCGATGAAGCCGATGATCCCGCCGCCGACGGTCGCCTTCCCGCCCGGGACGCGGCTGCCCCGGACGTCCTTCACCTCGGAGGTGTCCAGACGGGCGTCGTCGTCGAACTGCACGGTCCACCTCCGCGTCACCGCGACGGCCCGACCGCCGCCCTCCGCCGAGTATCAGCCGGTCTCCGGTGCCCCGCCCCTTTTGTTCCCTCTGTCGCGCACTGAGAGAAACATCCCGATGCCGTCCGCGTCGCCCGTGTGGCCGAAAACCAGTTGCAGACGCCCGATAGAATGGCCGCATGGACATTCTCCCCTGGGACATCCTCCCCTGGGTGCATTAGCGGCGTCGCAGCCCGTCACCTGTCGTCATCCGCCGTCTTCCCATCGCCCTGGAGTCCGTCCGTGATCACCGCTTCCGGCATCGAGCTGCGCGCCGGCGCCCGCATCCTCATCGAGAACACGTCCTTCCGCGTCGCCAAGGGCGACCGCATCGGCCTCGTCGGCCGCAACGGAGCGGGCAAGACCACGCTCACCAAGTGCCTGGCCGGTGAGGGCCAGCCCGCCGGCGGCACCATCGCCCGCTCCGGCGAGGTCGGCTACCTCCCGCAGGACCCGCGCACCGGCGACCTCGACATCCTCGCCCGCGACCGCGTCCTCTCGGCCCGCGGCCTCGACGTCCTCCTGCGCAAGATGCGGATGAACGAGGAGCGGATCGCGACCGGCTCCGGCGCCACCCGGGAGAAGGCCCTCAAGCAGTACGAGCGCCAGGAGACCGAGTTCCTCACCAAGGGCGGGTACGCCGCCGAGGCCGAGGCCGCCACCATCGCGGCCGCCCTCGGACTGCCCGACCGGGTCCTCGGCCAGCCGCTGCACACCCTCTCCGGCGGTCAGCGCCGCCGGATCGAGCTGGCCCGGATCCTCTTCTCGGACGCCGACACGCTCCTCCTCGACGAGCCGACGAACCACCTCGACGCCGACTCGATCGTCTGGCTGCGCGACTACCTGAAGAGCTACCGCGGCGGCTTCATCGTCATCTCCCACGACGTCGACCTGGTCGAGACCGTCGTCAACAAGGTCTTCTACCTGGACGCCAACCGCTCCACGATCGACGTCTACAACATGGGCTGGAAGCTCTACCAGCAGCAGCGCGAGGCCGACGAGAAGCGCCGCAAGCGCGAGCGCCAGAACGCCGAGAAGAAGGCCGCCGCCCTCAACTCGCAGGCCGACAAGATGCGCGCCAAGGCCACCAAGACGGTCGCCGCGCAGAACATGGCCAAGCGCGCCGAGCGCCTGCTCTCCGGCCTGGAGGCGGTCCGCGCCTCCGACAAGGTCGCCAAGCTGCGCTTCCCGGAGCCCGCGCCCTGCGGCAAGACCCCGCTCACCGCGGAGGGCCTGTCCAAGTCGTACGGCTCCCTGGAGATCTTCACCGACGTCGACCTGGCCATCGACAAGGGCTCCCGGGTCGTCATCCTCGGCCTCAACGGCGCCGGCAAGACCACCCTGCTCCGCCTCCTCGGCGGGGTCGAGCAGCCCGACACCGGCGAGGTCACCCCCGGCCACGGCCTCAAGCTCGGCTACTACGCCCAGGAGCACGAGACCCTGGACCCGGAGCGCACGGTCCTGGAGAACATGCGCTCCGCCGCGCCCGACCTCGACCTGGTCGAGGTCCGCAAGACGCTCGGCACCTTCCTCTTCTCCGGCGACGACGTCGACAAGCCGGCCGGGGTGCTCTCCGGCGGCGAGAAGACCCGTCTGGCGCTCGCGACCCTGGTCGTCTCCTCGGCCAACGTGCTCCTGCTCGACGAGCCCACCAACAACCTCGACCCCGCAAGCCGCGAGGAGATCCTCGGCGCGCTGCGCACCTACAAGGGCGCGGTCGTCCTGGTCACCCACGACGAGGGCGCCGTCGAGGCGCTCGACCCGGAGCGGATCATCCTGCTCCCGGACGGCGTGGAGGACCTGTGGGGCCCGGACTACGCGGACCTGGTCGCCCTGGCCTGAGCCCCGGCTGGATCATTCGGCTCATCGCCGGATCCGTCATCTGAGTGAGAAGGTCTCGTACCCACGGCGCGGGCCACTGCCGAATCCTTCCGGCAGGGCCCGCGTCGCACGTTTGTTCCCTCGACGTCGCTGACCTGGCGGTCCCTTGATCCACTCCTTCGGGGGGCGGGTTCCAGCCGTGCGGAATGTCGGCTTCCGATCGTGAGGACGCCGTACTCGTCCGCAAACCCGGCAGGACGGACCTTGTCGAATGGGTGGCCAGGAAGACGGGGAGGGGTGATCATGAGAAGTCCAGAGCGCACTTCCCATGAGGAGGCACGGGTGGCCGAGACTCTGAAGAAGGGCAGCCGGGTGACCGGCGCCGCGCGCGACAAGCTCGCGGCAGACCTGAAGAAGAAGTACGACTCCGGTGCGAGCATCCGGGCGCTGGCCGAGGAAACGGGCCGCTCCTACGGATTCGTCCACCGGATGCTCAGTGAATCCGGAGTCACGCTGCGTGGTCGCGGCGGAGCGACGCGGGGCAAGAAGGCAGCCTCGGCCTGACGCCGGGGGCGGCTCGACCGGTCCACCGGGACCCTCCCGGTGGGCACCCGGTCGGTCCTGCGACCGACCGGGTGGTTACTGTGCAGTCACTTAGCATCGGATGCAGTGCTGCATTGGAACCGGAGGCGCCCCATGACCACGCCCGACGACTCCCAGCTCGTCTTCGACAAGGACGGTGTACGGCTCACCGTCGAGGACGCCGTTGCCACGGTGACCCTGACCAACCCGGCGAAGCGCAACGCCCAGTCTCCCGCTCTGTGGCGGGCGTTGACGGAAGCCGGCCGGTCTCTTCCGGGCAGCGTGCGGATCGTCGTCCTGCGCGGTGAGGGCCAGTCCTTCTCCGCCGGACTCGACCGACAGGCCTTCACGCCCGAGGGCTTCGACGGAGAGCCGTCCTTCCTCGACCTCGCACGGGGTTCCGACGCGGACCTCGACGCGGTCATCGCCGAGTACCAGGAGGCGTTCACCTGGTGGCGCCGCAGCGACCTCGTGTCCGTCGCGGCCGTCCAGGGCCACGCCATCGGTGCGGGCTTCCAGCTCGCCCTCGCCTGCGACCTGCGGGTCGTCGCCGAGGACGTGCAGTTCGCGATGCGCGAGACCAGCCTGGGCCTCGTCCCGGACCTCACCGGGACGCACCCCCTCGTCTCCCTCGTGGGCTACGCCCGCGCGCTGGAGATCTGCGCCACCGGCCGTTTCGTCCACGCGGAGGAGGCCGAGCGCATCGGCCTGGCCAACATCGCCGTGCCCGCCGCCGAACTCGACGCCGCGGTGCGGGACCTCGCCGCCGCCCTGCTCGCCGCGCCGCGCGACGCGGTCGTCGAGACCAAGGCGCTGCTCCAGGGGGCCGCCGGCCGCTCCTACGAGGAGCAGCGCACGGCCGAGCGCGCCGCCCAGGCCCGCCGCCTGCGCGACCTGGCCGGCCTCGGCGACTGACGCCCGCCCGCGAGGGCCCCTCAGCGCACCTCCGTGACCAGGACGGTGACCGCGGCGCCCGCGGGGGCCGCCGCGGCCGCCGCCGCGTGCGCCGCCCGCGCCACCTCGGCCGGCGGATGCCCGGCCGCCACCGCGAACTCCACCCGGACCTCCTCGCGGACCCGGTGCACCGGCGGGCCCAGCGCGTCCGTCACCGCCGCCACGCCCGGCACCAGCAGCACCGCGAGCGCCACCGGATCGTCCGTCGCCGGCGCGGCACGGCCGGACGGCTCCGGCGGCGGCTCCGGCGCGGGCGCCCCTTCCAGCAGGTCCGTCACCCGCAGATCGACCTCCGTCACCGACAGGCCCAGCTCCGCCGCCTCCGCGAGGAGCGCCGCCCGCACCTCCTCCGCCGTCTCCGGCAGCGGCCGCCCGGCCGCCACCACGGCGAACGCGGCGTCGATCCGCAGCGGCCCCGGCGCCAGCCCGCCCGGCGGCACCGGGAACGGCGGATCCGGCACGCTCGCCTCCGCCGCCGCGCCGACCCGCAGCGCCCCCGGCACCACGCCCCGCACCCCCGAGGCCGCGCGGCCCAGTGCCTCCCGGGCCGCGCGCTCCGCGAGCCAGGCTCCCGCCACCGTGCCGAGCGGCAGCAGCCTGCCCGGCGCCAGGCGGTCGCGTACCGCCGCCGTCCAACCGTCACCCATGGTCATTGCCCCAGACTGCCGTATCCCTGGAGCGGCATCGGGTAACCGCCCTTAATGTGAGCGAAGAACCCCGAAATATCCCAGAAGGGGCTGAACCTGATGACGGACAGTGAACGCAGTGGGGAAAGCATGCCGGCCATCAAGAAGGGCGGCGGCGCGGCCGCCACCCGGGGCCGGACCACCATCGCCGACGGCGTGGTGGAGAAGATCGCCGGCATGGCGGCCCGTGACGTCGTCGGCGTCCACGCCATGGGCAGCGGGCTCTCCCGCACCCTCGGCGCCGTCCGCGACCGCGTCCCCGGCGGGGGCGGCGGCAAGGCGGGCGTCACCCGGGGAGTCAAGGCCGAGGTCGGCGAGGTGCAGACCGCGCTCGACCTGGAGATCGTCGTCGACTACGGCGTCTCCATCGCCGACGTCGCCGGAGCGGTCCGCGAGAACGTGATCGCGGCCGTGGAACGGATGACGGGCCTGGAGGTCGTCGAGGTCAACATCGCGGTCAGCGACGTGAAGCTGCCCGACGAGGAGGAAGACGAGCCCGAGTCCCGGCTCCAGTAGCCGACGGACACGGACACACGGACCGCAGGGCCAGGAAAGGGGTTCAGCATGAGCATGGCGGTGGTCGGCCTGCTGGCCGGCATGGGTCTCGGCTTCGCCGGATACTTCGGCGGCTTCGGGGCGTTTCTGCTGGTCGCGGCCTTGGGTGCGGTCGGCTTCGTAGCCGGGCGCTTCCTCGACGGCGATCTCGAACCGGGCGACCTGCTCCGGGGCCGCGACCGCGGCGAACGGCGGCGGTGACGGCGGGTGACCACCGACGTCACGGAACGCCCGCCGGTGCGCGAACGGGGCGCGACCACGATCGCCGACCGGGTGGTCGCCAAGATCTCCGCGCGAGCCGCCCGGGAAGCCCTGGGCGGCCTGCCGGCGGGCGGCCACCGGCCGCACGCCTCGGTCGTCGTCCACCGGGACGCCGCCCGCATCTCGATCAGTCTCGAACTCGGCTATCCCACGGACGTCGGGCGCCGCTGCGGGGCCGTCCGCGCCCGGGTCCGCGCCCGGGTGGAGGAACTGGTCGGCATGGAGGTCCACGAGGTCTCCGTGCACGTCGAGCGCCTCCACTCCGCGCGCACCGCGCCGGCCGCCAGGAAGGGCCGTCTGGCATGACGACACCCGAACGGCCCACCGTCCCCCCGCAGACCGCCGGGACCGACGACGGGGGAGGGGCGGGGGGAACGGGCGACGGCGTCCCCGTCCTCGCCGGGGCCGGCACGCCCCCGGGGCGGGTCCGGCGCTTCTGGTCCGTCCGGCGGATCCCCGCCGGACTGCTCGCCGCCCTCGTCCTCGCCGGGACCGGACTGCTGCTGTACGACGTGGCCGCGGTCCGGGCCGACCGGAGCGCCATGAGCTGGCGGCGCGAGCTCGCCGACTACCTCGCGACCCGGCCCCTCGACGACGCCCTGACCCTCGCGGCGGCCGGACTCGCCGTCCTGCTCGGCGTCTGGCTGCTGGTCCTGGCGTCCACCCCCGGTCTGCGCTCGGTGCTCCCGATGCGCCGCGCGCACCCCGACGTCCGCGCCGGGCTCGACCGGGAGGCCGCCGCCCTCGCCCTGCGCGACCGCGCCATGGAGGTCTCGGGCGTGCAGTCCGTGAAGGTCCGGGTCGGCCGCGCCAAGGTCGCCGTCCGGGCCGTCTCCCACTTCCGCCCGCTCGACGACGTCCGCGCCGACGTCGAGCGCGTCCTCACCGACGGCGTCGAGGACCTCGGGCTCGCCCGCCCCCTCGCGCTGGCCGTCCGGGTGAACCGCCCGTCCAAGAAGGGGTGAAGCCCGTGAACGCACCGGTCACCGCCGTCCTGCGGCGCGTCAACCGCATCCTGCTCGGCCTCGCCGGGCTGCTCCTCGTCCTCGCCGGCGGTGCCGTCCTCGCCGCCGGCCTCGACCTGCCCGTGCCGTCCTGGTGGCCCTGGTCCGGCCCCGGCGACGTGCTCCTGTCCGCCGCCCGGCGGCAGCGCTGGCGGGCCGAGGGCTGGTGGTGGCCGACCGTCATCGCCGTGCTCGGGGTCCTCGTCCTGCTCGGCCTCTGGTGGCTGCTCGCCCAGTTCCGCCGGGCCCGGCTCGCCGAGCTCCTGGTCGACACCGGCGACGGCGACGCCGCCGTGCTGCGCGGCCGGGCCCTGGAGGGCGTCCTGGAGGCGGACGCCACCGCGCAGGAGGGCGTGGCCCAGGCGCGCGTCGCCCTCACCGGCCGCCGCACCGCGCCCCGCACCCGCATCGCGCTCCTCCTGGAGCCGTACGCCTCCCCGGGCGAGGCCCTGGCCGGGCTCGGCGGCGAGACGCTGGACCGCGCCCGCGCCTCGGCGGGACTGGCGGCGCTGCCCACCGAGGCCCGGCTGCGGGCGGTCAAGCACCGGGCCCGCCGGGTGACCTGAGCCGGCGTCCCGTCAGAAGCCGTGGCGGGCGCCGCCGTCCACCGGCAGCATCAGGCCCGTCAGGTACGACGCGGCGGGGGAGAGCACGAAGGCGGCCGTGCGGCCGAACTCCTCCGGGGTGCCGTAGCGGCGCAGCGGGATCGCCAGCTCGTTGGCCGCGCGGGAGGCCTCCGCGTCACCGGAGAGGGCGTCGAGCTGCCGGACCCGGTCGGTGTCGATCCGGTTCGGCAGCAGGCCGACCACCCGGATCCCGCGCGGGCCCAGGTCGTTGGCGAGGGACTTGGCGAAGCCCGCGAGACCGGGGCGGAGACCGTTCGAGATCGTCAGGCCCGCGATCGGCTCGTGCACCGACCCCGACAGGACGAAGCCGATCACCCCGCCCTCGCCCAGCGCCTCGGCCGCCGCCCGGGCGAGCCGCACCGCGCCGAGGAAGACGGTGCTGAAGGCCGCCTCCCACTGCTCGTCGGTGTTGTCCGCCGCGAAGCCCGGGGCCGGCCCGCCGACGCTGATCAGGACGCCGTCGAAACCGCCGAACCGGGCGCGGGCCTCCGCGATCAGCCGTGCCGGGGTCCCGGGGTCGTCGTTGTCCGCGGCGAGCCCCGCCGCCCCCTCGCCCAGCTCCGCGACCGCGGCGGCGACGGTCGCCTCCTCGCGGCCGGTGACCACCACCCGGGCGCCCTCGGCGAGCAGCGCCTCCGCGGAGGCCCGGCCGAGCCCCCGGGTCGCGCCCGTGACGACGTACACGCGGTCCTTCAGTCCAAGATCCATGGACCTATCCTGCCGTCTCGTCCCCGCCCAGCGCGAGCGCCGTCCCGACCAGGCCGATGTGGCTGAAGGCCTGCGGGAAGTTGCCGAGCTGCCGGCCCGTCGCCGGGTCGTACTCCTCCGCGAGCAGCCCCACGTCGTTGGTCAGCCCCACGAGCCGTTCGAACAGCGCCCGGGCCTCGTCCGCGCGCCCGGTCATCCGCAGGGCGTCGGCGAGCCAGAAGGAGCAGACGAGGAAGGTGCCCTCCCGGCCCGGCAGCCCGTCGACCGCCCCCGAATCGGGGGTGTAGCGCCGCACGAACCCCCGGTGGGTCAGTCCATCCCGCACCGCGTCGACCGTGCCGACCACCCGGGGGTCGTCCGGCGGCAGGAAGCCCACCCGGGGGATCAGCAGGGTGGCGGCGTCGAGCTCCCGCGAGCCGTACGACTGGGTGAAGGTGTTCCGCCCGGGGTCGTACGCCCGGGCGCACACCTCCGCGTGGATCTCGTCCCGCAGCGCCCGCCAGCGGCCCGGCTCCCCGGGCAGCGAGGGGTCCGCCTCCAGGGCGCGCACCGCGCGGTCGGCCGCGACCCAGGCCATCACCTTGGAGTGGGTGAAGTGGCGGCGCGGGCCGCGGACCTCCCACAGGCCCTCGTCGGGCTCGCGCCAGTGCGACTCCAGGAAGCCGAGCAGGCTCAGCTGGAGGTTCCAGGCGTGCCGCTCGGCCGGGATGCCCGCCGCGCTCGCGAGGTGCAGGGTGTCCATCACCTCGCCGTACACGTCGAGCTGGAACTGCTCGACGGCGGCGTTCCCGGTCCGGACGGGGCGCGAGTCGGCGTAGCCGCGCAGCCAGGGCAGCGGGGTCTCCGGGAGCCGTCGTTCGCCGGCCGGCCCGTACATGATCTGGAGGTCGGCGGGGTCGCCGGCGACCGAGCGGAGCAGCCAGTCGCGCCAGGCGGCGGCCTCGTCGGCGTATCCGGCGGCGAGCAGTGCCCCGAGGGTGAGGGAGGAGTCGCGCAGCCAGCAGGCCCGGTAGTCCCAGTTCCGCACCCCGCCGATCTCCTCCGGCAGGGAGGTGGTGGGGGCGGCGACGATCCCGCCGGTGGGGGCGTAGGTGAGCGCCTTGAGGGTGATGAGGGAGCGCATCACGGCGGAGCGGTACGGCCCCCGGTAGGCGCACCGGGCGGTCCACTCCCGCCAGTCGGCGAGCGACTGCTCCAGGGCCTCGAAGGGGTCGACGAGCGGGGGCCGCCGCTCGTGGGAGGGGTGCCAGGTGAGGACGAAGGCGACGCGCTCCCCGGCGGCCACGGTGAAGGCGGAGCAGGTGGAGAACTGCTGGCCCCAGGTCTTCACGGGCGGCTCGCTGCGCAGCCAGACGGCGTCGGGCCCCGCGACGGCGACCCGGTGCCCCTCGGACCGCCGCATCCACGGCACGATCGAGCCGTAGTCGAAGCGGAGGCGGAGCACGGAGCTCATCTCGACGCGGCCGCTGACGCCCTCGACGATCCGGACGACGTCCGGCGAGCGGTCCCGCTGGGGCATGAAGTCGATGACCTTGACGGTGCCGGTGCGGGTCTCCCAGAGGGTCTCCAGGACCAGGGAGTCCTCGGCGTAGCGCCGGGAGGAGCAGTCGGTCGCGCCCTTGGGGGCGATCCGCCAGTGGCCGTTGTCCTCGTCGCCGAGGAGGGCGGCGAAGCAGGCGGCGGAGTCGAAGCGGGGCAGGCAGAGCCAGTCGACCGACCCGTCGCGGCCGACGAGCGCGGCGGTCTGGAGATCGCCGATCAGGGCGTAGTCGTCGATGCGTCGGGTCACGTTCTGGGCTGTTCCCGCAAGCGGCGGCGGTCAATCAGCGGGGCGAGGCGGCCCGGATCGCGCCGCCGTCCTCCCGCGTTGCCTCCGGGGCCGCTCCGTCCGGCTCGCCGCCGTCTCCGTCCCCGTCTCCGATGGCGGTGGTGCCGTCGGTGGTGCCGTTCTCGCGGTCGCGCTTCTCGCGCCGGACGAGGACGAACCAGCCGACCGGCACGCCGGCGGCGAAGAGCCACCACTGGACCGCGTACGCCATGTGGGCGCCGATCGAGTCGTGGTCGGGCGTGGGGATCTGCTCGGGGGAGCCGCCGGGCTCGGCGGGCTCGGTCTGCTCGACGTAGCCGCCCAGCACCTCGCGGCCGATCAGCTCGGCCTGCTGGCGGCTGCTGATGAGCATCACCTGACGGTCCGGCAGGCCCTTGAGGTCCTTGATGCCGCTGGCGCCGGTGGTCTCGTCGGCCTTGAGCCGGCCGACGACGGTGACCTCGCCCTTCGGGGCGGGCGGGACGTCGGGGTAGTCGCGCTGGTTCGCCGCGCCGGGCACCCAGCCGCGGTTGACGAGGACGATCCGCCCGTCCTTGAGCACCAGGGGGGTGAGCACGTGCGCGCCGACCCGGTCGTCGGAGGAGGTGCGGCGGCGGACGACGACCTCGTGGGCGGTGTCGAAGGTGCCGGTGGCGGTGACCCGGCGCCAGTAGTCGGCGCGGGGGACGACGTGGCCGGGGGAGCTGAGCTCCTCGACCGGTACCGGCGCGGCCTCCAGGTTGTCCGCGATCAGGGCGTTCTGGGCCACCCGGCGTTCGTGCCGGTGGAACTGCCAGAAGCCCAGCTCGATCATCACGGGGATGAGGACGAGGCCGATGAGGGTGAGGATCACCCACTGCCGGGACAACAGGAAGCGGTACACCCCATGACCGTACCTGCGGGTCGGCGGGGCGTCCGCACAGGGGGTCGGGTGACCGGCGTCACCCGACCAGGATCGTTTCTTCTGATGCCAGGATCGTTTCTTCTGATGTGTACGGGGGCGGTTCACACCCGGTCGACGATGCCCGCCTTCCCCTCGGCGCGGGCGCAGTGGGCGCCGCAGTACCAGTTGCCCTCGACCTCGACGCCCTGTCCGATGATCTGGACCCGGCAGTGCTCGCAGATGGGCGCCATGCGGTGGATGGCGCAGGCGAAGCAGTCGAAGACGTGCACCGCGCCCTGCGCGTGCACCTCGAAGGACATGCCGTAATCGTTTCCGCAGACCTCACAACGTGCCATGCGCCACAGGGTGGGGCCCCGGCCCCGTCCGCGCCGCGCGGCACGCCCGCCGGAGGGCGGGGTGTCACCCGTCTGCCGGGGCCACGTCCCGCAGCAGGTGGGCGTAGGCGGCCTCGTCGACGACCGGGGTGCCGAAGGCCCTCGCCTTGGCCGTCTTGGAGGTGCCGGCGTCCGGGTCGTTGGTCACCAGGAGGCTGGTGAGCCGGGAGACGGAGGTGGCGACGTGCAGCCCCGCCTCGACCGTGCGGTCCTCCAGGAGCTCGCGGTCGACGGAGGTGTCGCCGGAGAAGGCCACGCGCATGCCCTGCTTGAGCGGCTTGTCGCTCTCGTAGCGGCCGGGGTTGGGGTAGGGGCAGGCCGGCCGCTTCCGGGCGGGGCGCCAGCCGCCCGCCCGGTACGAGGACTGGGCGCCGACCAGCGGGCGGGCCGGCGCCGACGCCCACTCGGTGAGCGGACGGCACTCCAGGAGCGGCAGCCGCACGCCCCGCTCCGCCGCCGCGTGGAGGCTGGGGCGGAAGGCCTCGGCGAGCACGCGCGCGTCGTCGAGCGCGTCGTGCGCCCGCTCCTGGACCACGCCGAAGTGGGCGGCGAGGGAGGCCAGCTTGTGGTTGGGCAGCGGCAGTGCCAGTTCCTTGGAGAGCGCGATGGTGCAGAGCCGCTGCCGCACCGGCGCGGTCCGCTCGGCGCGCGCGTACTCGCGGGCGATCATCTGCCAGTCGAACATGGCGTTGTGCGCGACGAGGACGCGGCCGTCGAGGCGGGCCGAGAACTCCTCGGCGATCTGCGCGAAGAGCGGCGCGCCTTCGAGGACGTCGCTGGTGAGGCCGTGGATCCAGACCGGGCCGGGGTCCCGCTCCGGGTTCACCAGCGTGTACCAGTGGTCCTCCACGTCCCCCTGCGCGTCGAGGCGGTAGACGGCGGCGGACACGATCCGGTCGTCGCGGGCGAGACCGGTGGTCTCCACGTCGACCACCGCGTACCCCCGGGGGTAGGCGGCCGGCCACGTCGCTGCAGTCGTGCGGTCGTCGAGCATGGTCATTGAGAATACGGCCCGCGACCGACAGCACCGCCCTCGGTGCCCTCTATGTCCGTGATGTCCATCGCCGCGGGGGCCGGAGGGCCCGCCAGGAGGCCCTCGACCAGGGCGCGGACGGAGAGCGCGAAGAGCCGCTCCGGCTCGGGCGGGGCCGCCAGGGCGCGGGCGGAGAGCGCGAAGAGCCGCTCCGGCTCGGGCGGGGCCGCCAGGGCGCGGGCGAGGAGCGGGTCGGCGCCGTCGGCCCCGGCGCCCTGATGATCCCGTCCATGTGGGTCGACAAGGCGCCCTACCACGACCGGCGCTACGACCCGGTGTGGGCGGCCGCCGCCGAGACCGGGATGCCCGTCGTCACCCACTCCGGCGCCCCGCCCCGCGAGGAGTACGGCGACCACCTCGGCATCTACGTCTCCGAGGTCACCTGGTGGCCGGCCCGGCCGCTGTGGTTCCTGCTCTGGTCCGGGGTCTTCGAGCGCCACCCGGGGCTGCCGAACCTGCTGTGGTTCATGGACCGGCTCTGCCTCGGCGCCCACGGCGGCAAGAAGCTCTCGCCCTTCGCCGAGCTGCGGCGGCCGTCGAGCGAGTACCTGGACCGGCAGGTCTTCGTCTGCGCCACCAACACCAAGCGGCGCGAGCTGGCGCAGCGGTACGAGACCGGCCTCGACAAGATCATGTGGGGCAGCGACTACCCCCACGACGAGGGCACCGCCCCGTACTCCCGCGAAGGGCTCCGCGCGGCCTGCGCGGGCCTGCCGCGCGCGGAGGTGGCGGCGATGGTCGGCGGCAACGCGGCCCGCGTCTACGGCTTCGACCTCACCCTCCTCGACCGGCTCGCGGCCGTCCACGGCCCGTCCGTCGCGGAGGTCGCCACCCCCCTGGAGAAGGTCCCGGAGGGGGCCACCAGCCCGGCGTTCGCCCCGGGCGGGTCGGTCCGCGTCTGGCGACCCGGGGGGTGCGACCCTCCTGAGGGTGACCGCACCCCCCGTACCCGAGGCCCACGGCGGGGCCCTCGGGTCCCGTCTCAACTGGCTCCGCGCCGCCGTCCTCGGGGCCAACGACGGCATCGTCTCCACCGCCGGCCTGGTCGTCGGCGTCGCCGGCGCCACCGAGTCCCAGGCCGCCCTCCTCACGGCCGGCCTCTCCGGCCTCCTCGCGGGCTCCCTCTCCATGGCGGTCGGGGAGTACGTCTCGGTCTCCGTCCAGCGCGACTCCGAGACCGCCGCCCTCGCCACCGAGAAGCGCGAGCTCCACGAGAGCCCCGAGGACGAACTCGACGAGCTCACCCACCTCCTCACCGCCCGCGGCCTCACCCCGGACGTGGCCCGCGAGGCCGCCGTGCAGCTCACCGAACGCGACGCCCTCAGGGCCCACGCGCGCGTGGAGCTGGGCATCGACCCCGACGACCTCACCAACCCCTGGCACGCCGCCTGGGCCAGCTTCCTCGCCTTCACCGCCGGCGCCCTGCTCCCGCTCCTCGCGATCGTCCTGCCGCCCGCCTCCGTCCGCCTCTGGGTCACCGTCGGCTCGGTCCTCGCCGCGCTCGCCCTCACCGGCTGGTGGTCCGCGCGCCTCGCCGCCGCCCCCGCGCCCCGGGCCACCCTCCGCACCGTCGCGGGCGGCGCCCTGGCCATGGCCGTCACCTACGCCGCGGGCTCCCTCCTGGACGCGGCGGGGGTGTGACCGGGGGGAGCCGATTGTCGGAAGCCGCCAAAGGCTGCTGACAAGTCGTCTCGCATACTTGTTGGTAACAACGTCTAGCCGGGCGGCGCGGCGGAGCCCTACCGTCGACCGCATGCCCAACCTGCCCGATGTCGTGCTCTGGTCCATACCGGCGTTCGTGCTGCTCACCGTCGTGGAGGTGATCAGCGTCCGGCTGCGTCCCGACGAGGACGCCGCCGGCTACGAGACGAAGGACGCCGTCACCAGCGTCGGCATGGGGCTCGGCAGCCTCGCCTTCGACGCCCTGTGGAAGATCCCGATCGTCGCGATCTACACCGCGGTCTACGAGCTGACGCCGCTGCGGGTGCCCGTGCTGTGGTGGACGGTCCCGCTGATGCTGCTCGCGCAGGACTTCCTCTACTACTGGCAGCACCGCGGCCACCACGTCATCCGGGTCCTCTGGGCCTGCCACGTCGTCCACCACAGCAGCCGCAGGTTCAACCTCACCACCGCGCTGCGCCAGCCCTGGACCAGCGTCACCGGCTGGCCCTTCTACCTGCCGCTGATCGCCCTCGGCGTGCACCCGGCCGCCGTCGCCTTCTGCTACTCGATCAACCTCGTCTACCAGTTCTGGATCCACACCGAGCGCGTCGGCAAGCTGCCCCGGCCCTTCGAGTACGTCCTCAACACCCCCTCCCACCACCGCGTCCACCACGCCTCCCAGGGCGGCTACCTGGACCGCAACTTCGGCGGGATCCTGATCGTCTGGGACCGGATGTTCGGCTCCTGGACCGGCGAGACCGAGCGGCCCGTCTACGGCCTCACCAAGAACATCGAGACCTACAACCCGCTCCGCGTCGCCACCCACGAGTACGCCGCCATCGCCCGCGACGTCCGCGCCGCCGGCGACTGGCGCGAGCGCGCCGGACGCGTCTTCCGCGGCCCCGGCTGGCAGCCGCCGGCCCGCACCGCCCCGCAGCCCGACCAGACCGCCCCGGAGCCCGCCGCGTGAACACCCCGTCCCGGGCCCTGCTCGGCGCCTTCGTCCTCGCCGCCGTCGCCGACCTCGGCTCGCTGCTCGCCGGCGCGGACACCGGCCACCTGGTCGCCAAGCCGCTCCTGATGCCGCTGCTCGCCGCCCACGCCGCCACCCGCGGCGCCCCGAAGCTGCTGATCGCCGCCCTCCTCCTCGGCTGGGGCGGCGACGTCTTCCTGCTGTTCGACGCCGACTGGGCCTTCCTCGTCGGCATGGGCTCCTTCGCCCTCGGCCACGTCTGCTACCTCACCCTCTTCGGCAGGCGCCGCACCTCCCCGGCCCTCGGCGCGCTCTACGCCCTCGCCCTCACCGGCACCGTCGTCGCCCTCTGGCCCGACCTCCCGGCCGACCTGCGGATCCCCGTCGCCGGCTACTCGCTGCTGCTCACCGCGATGGCGTACCGCGCCTCTTCGCTCGGGGTCCTGGCCGGCACCGGCGGCGCGCTCTTCCTGCTCTCCGACACCCTCATCGCCACCGGCATCGCCGACTGGCCCCAGCTGCCGGCTCCCGACTTCTGGGTCATGCTGACCTACATCGCCGCCCAGTACCTGCTGACCACGGGCGCCCTCCAGGCGATGTACGGTGAACGTCGTACAACCAGCTGACCCGGACGAGGAACCATGCGCGCCACCACCATCCACGCCCCCTTCGACATGCGCGTGGAGGAGGTGCCCGACCCGGTCGTGCAGGACCCCACGGACGTCGTCGTGCGGGTCCTGCGCGCCTGCATCTGCGGCAGCGACCTGTGGGCCTACCGCGGCGAGTCCGCCCGGCAGCCCGGCCAGCGCATCGGCCACGAGTTCCTCGGCATCGTCGAGGCGGCCGGCTCCGAGGTCCGCGGCTTCCGGGCCGGCGACCTCGTCGTCGCCCCCTTCGTCTGGTCCGACGGCACCTGCGACTACTGCGCCGAGGGCCTCCAGACCTCCTGCCCCCGCGGCGGCTTCTGGGGCTCCGCGGGCTCCGACGGCGGCCAGGGAGAGGCCGTCCGCGTCCCCTTCGGCGACGGCACCCTCGTCAAGCTCCCCGCCGACGCCGCCTCCGACGACCGGCTGCTCACCGCCCTGCTCGCCCTCTCCGACGTCATGGGCACCGGCCACCACGCCGCCCTCGGCGCCGGCGTCCGCCCCGGCTCCACCGTCGCCGTCGTCGGCGACGGCGCCGTCGGCCTCTGCGGCGTCCTCGCGGCCAAGCGGCTCGGCGCCGAGCGGATCATCGCGCTCGGCCGCCACACCGCCCGCACCGACCTCGCCCGGACCTTCGGCGCCACCGACGTCGTCGCCGAGCGCGGCGAGGCCGCCGAGGCCGCCGTCCGCGAGCTCACCGGCGGCCAGGGCGCCCACGGCGTCATCGAGGCGGTCGGCACCGAGCAGTCCATGCGCACCGCCGTGAACATCACCCGCGACGGCGGCTCCATCGGCTACGTCGGCGTCCCGCACGGCTCCGGCACCGGCCTGGACCTCTCCGTCATGTTCGACCGGAACATCGCCCTGCGCGGCGGCGTCGCCCCGGTCCGCGCCTACATCCCGGAGCTGCTCGCCGACGTCCTGGACGGCCGCATCGACCCCTCCCCGGTCTTCGACCTGACCGTGGGCCTCGACGGCGTCCCCGGCGGCTACAAGGCCATGGACGAGCGCACCGCCCTCAAGGTCCTCGTCACCCCGTGAGCCAGGCGGGGGAGTCCCCGCCCCACACGCCCGGCGGGCGCGACCAGCCCGCCGGGCCGCCCTCGTACGCCACCGGCGACACCGCGTGCCGCAGCCGCCCCAGCGGCCCCTCCGACTCCGCGAGGTACCGCTCCGGGTCGTACCGGGGCAGCCCGTGCGCCAGCCAGTGCCCCGTCTGCGCCAGCGCGAGCCGCACGAGGCGGCCGCCGCCGTCCCGCTCCCGCTCCGTCAGCGACCGCAGCACCGCCGCCGCCAGCAGATAGCCCGTGCCGTGGTCCAGGGCCTGCGCCGGCAGCGCCCCCGGCTCCGCGGCCGACCCCTCCGTGACCGCGAGCCCGGTGGCCGCCTGCACCAGGCTGTCGAAGCCGCGCCGCCCGCCCCAGGGCCCGTAGTCGCCCCACGCCGACAGCCGCGCCGTCACCAGGCCCGGCCGCTCCAGGCCGTACCGGTCGAGGGACCCCGGCCGGTAGCCGGTCACCAGGACGTCCGCCGCGTCGAGCAGCTCGTCGAAGGTCCGCCGGTCCGCGCGCCGGTCCAGGTCCAGGGCCGCCGTCCGCTTGCCGACGTCCGCGTCCGCGTGCTGGTCCGCCAGCTCCGGACTGCCCGGCGGGTCGATCCGCAGCACGTCCGCGCCGAGCAGCGCCAGCGTCCGGGTGGCCACCGGCCCCGCGATCACCCGGGTCAGGTCGAGCACCCGCGGCGGCCCGGTGCGGCGCCGGGGCGGGGCCTCGTCGAGCCGCTCCCGGCTCAGCACCGGCCGCGCCGCCACCTCCCGGCCCTGCGGATGGGCGGCCCACTCCGCGGGCGTCCGCAGCGCCACCGCGAGGCCCCCGGAGCCGTACACCGCCGACTCCACGTCGACGGCCCTCCGCGCGCCGATCGCCTCCGCCACCGCCTCCACCGAGTCGGCCGCGCCCAGCGCCGCGAGCAGCGCGGCCCTGTGGTGCGGGTAGTTGGCGTGGGTGCGGACCCACCCGTCGGCCGCCCGCCAGAACCGCGACAGCGGCGCGAAGCTCACCGGCGCCCGCCCGTCCACCCGCAGGTGACGCTCGCTCACGAACGCGGTGGCCACCGCCCCGTCGTCCACCCGCACCGGCCCCGCCGCGCGGGCGTGCTCCACGGCCGCCAGCCCGCAGACGGCGACCGCCGCCCGGGCCAGGTCCATCACCGGCAGCCGCGCCGGCAGCAGCCCCGAGACCCCGGTGTACTCCACCCGGCCGGTCAGGGCGGGATCGCCGCCGAGGACCGACCACAGTGCTTCCGTACCGCTCCGAACCGTGCTGTCCATGCCCGCACTATGGCACTGGGTGCCACCCCCGGACACGCGAAGGGCCCCGGTGTGGCGCACCACACCGGGGCCCCGCGGACGCCAGGGCGTCAGTGCTTGCGGACCGCGTCCAGCGCGTCCACCAGACCGGCTCCGTAGAAGCCGTTCTTCTGCTCGCCGCCCTCGCAGACGGCGTCGACCTTGCCGTCGCCCTCGATGTCGTAGGGGTTGGTGCAGGAGCGCTCGTCGGCCTGCGCGTACAGCAGCGCCTTGAGCGCGGCCGGGCTCGCCTTCGGGTGCGTCGACTTCAGCAGCGCGAGCACACCGGCGGCGTGCGGGGACGCCATCGACGTGCCGGCCTTGTAGTTGTAGCCGCCGTTGACCGTGGTCGACAGGATGCGGCCGTTGACCGCCGGGGCGTCCGGGGTCTGGTACTCGGTGCGGTCGCCGCCGGGGGCGGCGATGTCGATGACGCCGAGACCGTAGTTCGAGTAGGACGCCTTCAGGTCCTTCGCGCCGGTCGCGGAGACCGTCACGACGCCCGGCAGCTGGGCCGGGTAGTCGAAGCACTCGCTCGGGTCGATGACCCGGTCGCCCGGCGTGGTGTCGTTCGGGCTGGAGTTGTCCACGATCTCGTCGGCGGCGAGGTCGAACTTGGAGTTGCCGGCCGCGGCCACGTTGACCGTGCCCTTCTTCTCCGCGTACCGGGTCGCGCGGGTGACCGCCTCGACGAGGGCCTTCTGGTCCTCGTCCGTCTTGCAGGCGAACATCCACGGGTCGGTGTAGTAGCTGTTGTTCGTGATGTCGACGCCGTGCTCGGCCGCCCACACGAAGCCGCAGACCACGGCCTCGGTGTAGAAGAAGCCGTCCGGGGTGGACACCTTGATGCCGGAGACCTTCACGCCCGGCGCGACACCGGTGATGCCGACGCCGTTCTTCGCGGCGGCGATCGTGCCGGCCACGTGGGTGCCGTGGTCCGACTCGCCCGGGTTGGGGCGCCACGAACCGGGGGTGGTGTCCGGCTTGCCGGAGACGCAGTTGGCGGACGCCCCGGCGTCGAAGTTCGGCGCCAGGTCCGGGTGGGTGTCGTCCACGCCGGTGTCGATGACGCCGACGGTGACCCGGCTGCTGCCGAGGGTCTTCTGGTGCGCCTTGTCGGCCTTGATGGCCGGGAGGTCCCACTGCAGCGGCTCCAGCGGGTCCTGCTCGCCGGAGGCGGTCGCCGCGGCGGCGGTGGCCTCGGCCGCGGTCAGCTCCTCGGTGGCGCCGCCGACCGAGTCGTCGCCCTGCACGGTCAGCGGGGCGGTGCGGGTCGCACCCGCCGACACCACACCGCGGGCCTTGCGGATCGTCTCCGCGAACGCGGGGTTCTGCGAGTGGACGACTATGACGCCTATCTGGTCGTACGCGATGACGACCTCGCCGCCGGCGGCGGCTATCGCCTTCTTCACCGAGGAGGCCGTCCAGCGGCCCCCCTCGATGTTGACGACGTACGAGAGCTTCTCGCCCGTCGCCGCGACGGTGGCGGCCGCCGGAGCATCGCTCAGTTCCGCGGCGGAGGCGGCGCCGGAGGGAAGGAAGCCGAGCGAAGCGGTGAGCGCGAGACCAGCAGGCAGAGCGAGTACCCTGCCGCGCCTCGATCCCAGATGAGCCATGGGTTCTCCACATCATCCGTATGTACTGCCCGCGCGCGGGGTTGCGCGTAGGCAGGTGCATGACGAGTGAAGCTATCGCTGATCTTCCCCGCTCATCAATGAGTTGAGAAGACTTGATGAAGATTCCCCCGAAGAATTCCCCTCCGCTGAACCACTTCGCATCGGGCTCCGTGCCGTTGAGCAGGGGAGGGGCTCCGGCAGGCGCCCCCGTTCCCGCACCCCCAGGTGAGGCCCCCTTGACCATGCCGTCCGTCCCCGCGTCACGAGGAGATTCCGTGGCTACCGAAGCACCGCCGCCGCCGAGAAAGGGCACCGAGACCGACACCGGTCCCGCCCGGCCCACCACGGAGCAGTTCGTCGAGGTCCAGCAGGGCGAGGAGTTCGGCGAGCTCCGCCGCACCTACCGCTCCTTCGCCTTCCCCCTGACGGTCGCCTTCATCACCTGGTACCTGCTCTACGTCCTGCTCTCGAACTACGCGGGCGGCTTCATGGGCATCCGCCTGTTCGGCAACATCAACATGGCGCTCGTCCTGGGCCTCGGCCAGTTCGCCACCACCTTCCTCATCGCCTGGCTCTACTCCCGCCACGCCGCGCTCCGTCTCGACCCCAAGGGCGAGGCCATCAAGGCCCGTATGGAGGGCGACGCATGAGCACCCTCGCCACCGCCCCGGTCCTGCTCGCCGCGGACAGCGCCACCACCGAGCACCGGCCGCTGATCATCGCCCTCTTCGGCGCCTTCGTGATCGCCACCCTGGCCATCACGGTCTGGGCCGGCCGGCAGACCCGCAGCGCCGCCGACTTCTACGCCGGCGGCGGCCAGTTCACCGGCTTCCAGAACGGCCTCGCGATCTCCGGCGACTACATGTCCGCCGCGTCCTTCCTCGGCATCAGCGGCGCCATCGCCCTCTACGGCTACGACGGCTTCCTGTACTCGATCGGCTTCCTGGTCGCCTGGCTCGTCGCCCTCCTCCTGGTCGCCGAACCGCTGCGCAACTCCGGCCGCTTCACCATGGGCGACGTCCTCGCCTACCGGATGCGCCAGCGCCCGGTCCGCACCGCCGCCGGCACCTCCACCATCGTCGTCTCGATCTTCTACCTGCTCGCGCAGATGGCGGGCGCGGGCGTGCTGGTCTCGCTGCTGCTCGGCATCACCAGCGACGGCGGCAAGATCGCGATCGTCGCCCTGGTCGGCGTCCTGATGATCGTCTACGTGACCATCGGCGGCATGAAGGGCACCACCTGGGTGCAGATGGTGAAGGCGGTGCTGCTCATCGCGGGCACCCTCCTCATCACCTTCCTCATCCTGCTGAAGTTCGACTTCAACCTCTCCGACCTGCTCGGCGCCGCCGCCACCAACAGCGGCAAGGGCGAGGCGTTCCTGGAGCCCGGCCTCAAGTACGGCGTCAGCGCCACCTCGAAGCTCGACTTCCTCTCCCTCGGCATCGCCCTCGTCCTCGGCACCGCCGGCCTGCCGCACATCCTGATCCGCTTCTACACGGTGCCGACCGCCAAGGCCGCCCGCAAGTCGGTCAACTGGGCCATCGGCATCATCGGCGCCTTCTACCTGATGACGATCGTCCTCGGCTTCGGCGCCGCCGCCCTGCTCAGCGGCGACACCATCAAGGCGTCCAACAAGGCGGGCAACACGGCGGCCCCGCTCACCGCCCTGGAAGTCGGCGGCGGCGCCGACTCCACCGCCGGCGCGATCCTCCTCGCCGTCATCTCCGCCGTCGCCTTCGCCACCATCCTGGCCGTCGTCGCCGGCCTGACCCTCGCCTCCTCCTCGTCCTTCGCGCACGACATCTACGCCAACGTGATCAAGCGCGGGAAGGCCACCGAGAAGCAGGAGATGCGGGCCGCCCGCTGGTCCACCGTCCTCATCGGCATCGTCTCGATCGGCCTCGGCGCCCTCGCCCGCGACCTGAACGTCGCCGGACTGGTGGCCCTCGCCTTCGCGGTCGCCGCCTCGGCCAACCTGCCGACGATCCTCTACTCGCTCTTCTGGAAGCGGTTCACCACCCAGGGCGCGCTCTGGTCGATCTACGGCGGCCTGATCTCCTCCGTCGTCCTCGTCCTCTTCTCCCCGGTCGTCTCCGGCGCGCCGACCTCCATGTTCAAGGGCGTCGACTTCCACTGGTTCCCGCTGGAGAACCCGGGCCTGATCTCCATCCCGCTCGGCTTCCTCCTCGGCTGGCTCGGCTCCCTCCTCTCCAAGGAGGAGCCGGACAAGGGCAAGTACGCCGAGCTGGAGGTCAAGTCCCTCACCGGCGTCGGCACCGCCGCCGCGGTCGAGCACTGACCCCGGCGCATCCGCTCGTATACGTTCCGCAGCGATTCCCCGGCCGCGTCGTAGAGTTCTACGACGCGGCCGGTGCCGTCCTCGTGACAATCGGGCCGTGCCCGATGTCCGCACGGTCACGTAGGCTCGGAAGAGAAGCGAACCTGGAGAAGGGGAGGGGGACCGGTGCTCCTCGACACATACGGCCGAGTCGCCACTGACCTGCGCGTTTCCCTCACGGATCGGTGCAATCTGCGCTGCACCTACTGCATGCCGGAAGAGGGCCTGCAGTGGCTGGCCAAGCCCGACCTGCTCACCGACGACGAGATCGTCCGGCTGATCCGGATCGCGGTCACCGACCTCGGCGTCACCGAGGTCCGCTTCACCGGCGGCGAGCCGCTGCTCCGCCCCGGCCTCGTCGGGATCGTCGAGCGCTGCGCCGCCCTGGAGCCCCGCCCCCGGATGTCCCTGACGACCAACGGCATCGGGCTCAAGCGCACCGCCACCGCCCTCAAGGCGGCGGGCCTGGACCGGGTCAACGTCTCGCTGGACACCCTGCGGGCCGAGGTCTTCAAGACCCTCACCCGCCGCGACCGCCACCACGACGTCCTCGACGGCATGGCCGCCGCCCGCGAGGCCGGCCTCACCCCGGTGAAGGTCAACGCGGTCCTGATGCCGGGGCTCAACGACGACGAGGCCCCCGACCTGCTCGCCTGGGCGATCGAGGAGGGGTACGAGCTCCGCTTCATCGAGCAGATGCCGCTCGACGCCCAGCACGGCTGGAAGCGCGACGGCATGATCACCGCCGGGGACATCCTGGAGTCGCTGCGCACCCGCTTCACCCTCGCCCCCGAGGGCTCGGAGGAGCGCGGCTCCGCCCCGGCCGAGCGCTGGGTCGTCGACGGCGGCCCCCACACGGTCGGCGTCATCGCCTCCGTCACCCGCCCGTTCTGCCGGGCCTGCGACCGCACCCGGCTCACCGCCGACGGCCAGATCCGCACCTGCCTCTTCGCCACCGAGGAGACGGACCTGCGGGCCGCGCTCCGCTCGGACGCGCCGGACGCGGACGTCGCGGAGCTGTGGAAGAAGGCGATGTGGGGGAAGAAGGCCGGCTCGGGCCTGGACGACCCGAGCTTCCTCCAGCCGGACCGCCCGATGTCAGCGATCGGCGGCTGACTCCCCGTCCGCGTCCCACTCGGCGAACGGCACGACGTCCTTCAGGAAGCCCCGCACGCCCAGGAACTGGGAGAGGTGCTCGCGGTGCTCCTCGCAGGCGAGCCAGGTCTTGCGCCGCTCCGGCGTGTGGACCTTGGGGTTGTTCCAGGCGAGCACCCAGACGGCGTCGGCCCGGCAGCCCTTCGCGGAGCAGATCGGCTTCTCGTCACTCACGGGACCATTGATCACCGGAACATTGTCCAGCAAGGGCGATGCCGAGCAGCCACGGGGGGAGCTGCCCGGCATCGGTCCGTCGCTCCGACGGGGGATGCGGAGCGCGTACGCAGTATGTCACGGCACCCCGGGTGCGGTGCACCGGAACTTCACGATTGATCTGAGCTTTTCTTGAGGTTCCCGACGCTTTCCCGCCACGTTCCGTGACCGGGGCGGACCAGCCCCGATCAGCCCTGCCCGTACGGGCGTTCCGCTCCGGATTCCGCTCCGCCGTCGCCCGCGCCGAGCGCCGGCCGCACCGGTGCCGGCAGGTACGCCGACGGCAGCGCGGGCGCCGACTCGCGGCCCGCGTTCGCGATCACCACCGCGACGTACGGCAGCAGCACGCCGAGCGCCAGCGCGACGACCGCCACGTGCCGTTCCACGTTCCACAGCGCCGCGGCCGCGATCACGGAGAGCGTCCGGACGCCCATGGAGATGACGTACCGCCGCTGCCTGCCCCGGACGTCGTCCGCGAGCCCCTGCCGGGCCCCGGTGATCCGGAATACCTCGGGTCCGCCGCGCTTCCGCATCGCGTTCCACCACCCGCCGCTCGCGCCGGACCCTCCCCGGTCCGGACCTCCGACCACCGTACGCCCCCGGGCCGGGGCCGACGAGACCGGGGCACGTATGGAGGCGTCCGACATGCGCCGTATGACCGGTGGGCCGAGACTGGGGCCACATGCGTACGAGGAGGCGACTATGAGTTGGTTGTGGGCGATCATCGTCGGATTCGTCCTGGGCCTGATCGCGAAGGCCATCCTGCCGGGCAAGCAGCAGATCCCGCTCTGGCTGACGACGATCTGCGGCATCCTGGGCAGCATCCTGGGCAACGCGGTCGCCGGCTGGATCGGCGTCGAGGACACCAAGGGCATCGACTGGATCCGGCACCTGCTCCAGCTCATCGGCGCCGTGGTCGTGGTCGGCCTCGGTGACATGGTCTGGGCTTCGATCAAGGGCAACAGACAGCGCGCCTGACCCGCCCGGAGACCCAGGAGGCCCGGTACGGCGGTCGGTCGCCGTACCGGGCCTCCCGGTATGTGTGCCCGGTGGATCAGCCGGTGTACTCGATCGCCGCCAGGTTCTTCTTGCCGCGCCGCAGCACCAGCCAGCGGCCGTGCAGCAGCTCGCCGGCCTCGACGACGGCGTCCTCGGCGGTCACCTTCACGTTGTTCACGTAGGCGCCGCCCTCCTTCACCGTGCGCCGCGCGGCCGACTTGCTCGCCACCAGACCGACCTCGGCGAACAGGTCCACGACCTGGCCCAGCCCGGTCACCCGGGCGTGCGGCAGCTCGGAGAGCGCGGCGGCCAGCGTCGGCTCGTCCAGCCCGGCCAGGTCGCCCTGCCCGAACAGCGCCTTGGAGGCGTCGATGACGGCCGCGCACTGCTCGGCGCCGTGCACCAGCGTGGTCAGCTCCTCGGCGAGCGCCCGCTGCGCGGCCCGCGCCTGCGGCCGCTCGGCGGTCTGCGCCTCCAGCTCCTCCAGCTCCTCGCGGGACCTGAAGGAGAGGATCCGCATGTACGTCGAGATGTCCCGGTCATCCACGTTCAGCCAGAACTGGTAGAACGCGTACGGCGTGGTCATCTCCGGGTCCAGCCAGACGGCGCCGCTCTCGGTCTTGCCGAACTTGGTGCCGTCCGCCTTGACCATCAGCGGGGTCGCCAGCGCGTGCGCCTGCGCCCCCGGCTCCAGCCGGTGGATCAGGTCGAGCCCGGCCACCAGGTTGCCCCACTGGTCCGAGCCGCCCTGCTGGAGCGTGCAGCCGTACCGCCGGTACAGCTCCAGGAAGTCCATGCCCTGGAGCAGCTGGTAGCTGAACTCGGTGTAGCTGATGCCCTGCTCGGACTCCAGGCGGCGGGCCACGGAGTCCTTGGTCAGCATCTTGTTGACCCGGAAGTGCTTGCCGATGTCCCGCAGGAACTCGATCGCCGACAGGCCGGCGGTCCAGTCCAGGTTGTTCACCATGACCGCCGCGTTCTCCCCCTCGAAGGAGAGGAAGGGCTCGATCTGGGAACGCAGCCGGGTCACCCAGTTCGCGACCGTCTCCGGGTCGTTCAGGGTGCGCTCGGCGGTCGGGCGGGGGTCGCCGATCTGGCCGGTGGCCCCGCCGACCAGCGCCAGCGGCCGGTGACCGGCCTGCTGGAGCCGGCGGACGGTGAGCACCTGGACCAGGTGGCCGACGTGGAGACTGGCCGCGGTCGGGTCGAAACCGCAATAGAACGTGACGGGGCCGTCCGCGAGCGCCTTGCGCAGGGCGTCCTCGTCGGTGGACTGGGCGAACAGCCCGCGCCACTTCAGCTCGTCGACGATGTCCGTCACGGTCGTCAGTCTCCTTGGATGGTTACGGGGTGACAGCCCAGTCTAGGCGGGTCAGACGCCCTTGCTGACCGAGCTCATGTTGAAGTCGGGCACCCGCAGCGCGGGCATCGCGGCCCGGGTGAACCAGTCGCTCCACTCGCGCGGCAGGGTCCGCTCCGTCCGGCCCGCCTCGGTGGCCCGCGACAGCAGGTCCACCGGGGACTCGTTGAACCGGAAGTTGTTGACCTCGCCGACGACCTCGCCGTTCTCGACGAGGTAGACGCCGTCCCGGGTCAGACCGGTGAGCAGCAGCGTCGCCGGGTCGACCTCGCGGATGTACCACAGGCAGGTCAGCAGCAGCCCGCGCTCGGTGGCGGCCACCATCTCCTCCAGGGAGCGCTCCCCGCCGCCGTCCAGGATCAGGTTCCCCGCCCCCGGCGCCACCGGCAGGCCGGTGAGGCCCGCCGTGTGCCGGGTGGTGATCAGCCGGTCGAGCACGCCGGCCCGCATCCACTCCACCGGGGCGACCGGCAGGCCGTTGTCGAAGACCGACTCGTCGTCGCCCGAGGAGTGCGCGATCACGAAGGGCGCGGACTCCAGGCCCGGCTCGTTCGGATCGCTGCGCAGGGTCAGCGGCAGCGGCGAGAGGGTCTCGCCGAGCCGGGTGCCGCCGCCGGGCCGGGAGAAGACCGTACGGCCCTCCACCGCGTCCCGCGCCATCGACGACCACAGCTGGTAGATCAGCAGGTCGGCCACGGCGGTCGGCGGCAGCAGCGTCTCGTACCGCCCGGCCGGCAGCTCGATACGCCGCTCGGCCCAGCCCAGCCGCACCGCGAGCTCGGCGTCGAGCGCGGCCGGGTCGACGTCCTTGAAGTCGCGGGTGGAGCGCCCGGCCCACGCGGAGCGGGTGCGGTCGGGCGACTTGGCGTTGAGCTCCAGGGTGCCGTTGGGCTGGTCGTGCCGCAGCCGCAGCCCCGTGGACGTCCCCAGGTAGGTGGAGGTCAGTTCGTGGTTCGCGAAGCCGTACAGCTCCCGGCCGCCGGCCCGCGCGCGGGCGAAGGCCTCGCCGAGCGCCGGCGCGAAGTCCGCGAAGACGGCGGAGGAGGTCTCGGCGGGCGCGTCGGTGAAGTCGGGGGAGGAGGGCACGCCCTCGACCAGCGGCTGCGCGTCCTCGGCGGGCCCGGCCGCCCGCGCCGCCGCCTCGGCGGCCCGCACCAGCGGCTCCAGGTCCTCCGCGGTCACCGCGGAGCGCGACACGACCCCCGAGGCGGTGCCCTCGGCGCCGTCCACGGTGGCGATCACGGTGAGCGTACGGCCCCGGGTCACGCCGTTCGTGGTGAGCGCGTTGCCCGCCCAGCGCAGGTTGGCCGAGGACTCCTCGTCCGCGATGACGACGCACCCGTCGGCCCGGGACAGCTCCAGCGCCCGCTCGACGATCTCGTACGGCTTGCTGACGCGGCTCATCGACCGGCCTCCTGCGTCGTGTTCAGGCTGTGCTTTCCCGGGGGGCGACCCCCGGACCCCCAGCAGAGGGTCCCGTCCATCGTGGTCGCGGTCATCGACCGGCCTCCTGCGTCGTGTTCAGAATGTTGACGCCCCGGAAGAGGGCGGAGGGGCAGCCGTGCGAGACGGCGGCGACCTGGCCCGGCTGGGCCTTGCCGCAGTTGAAGGCGCCGCCGAGGACGTAGGTCTGCGGGCCGCCGACCTGCTCCATCGAGCCCCAGAAGTCGGTGGTGGTGGCCTGGTACGCCACGTCCCGCAGCTGCCCGGCCAGCCGGCCGTTCTCGATGCGGAAGAAGCGCTGGCCGGTGAACTGGAAGTTGTACCGCTGCATGTCGATCGACCAGGACCGGTCGCCGACCACGTAGATGCCCCGCTCGACGCCGCCGATCAGGTCCTCCGTGGACAGGCCGCCCGGGTCGGGCCGGAGCGACACGTTCGCCATCCGCTGCACCGGCACGTGCGCGGGGGAGTCCGCGAACGCGCAGCCGTTGGACCGCCCCAGGTCCGTGAGCTTCGCGATCCGCCGGTCCAGCTGGTAGCCGACGAGCGTGCCGTCCTTCACCAGGTCCCAGGACTGCGCCTCGACGCCCTCGTCGTCGTACCCGATGGTGGCCAGGCCGTGCTCGGCCGTGCGGTCACCGGTCACGTTCATCACCGAGGAGCCGTACGCCAGCTTGCCCAGCTGGTCGAAGGTGGCGAAGGAGGTGCCCGCGTACGCCGCCTCGTAGCCCAGCGCCCGGTCCAGCTCGGTGGCGTGGCCGATGGACTCGTGGATCGTCAGCCACAGGTTCGACGGGTCGACGACCAGGTCGTACCGGCCGGCCTCGACGCTCGGCGCCCGCATCTTCTCCGCGAGCAGCTCCGGGATCTCCTCCAGCTCCTTGTCCCAGTCCCAGCCGGTCCCGGTCAGGTACTCCCAGCCCCGGCCGACCGGCGGCGCGATCGTCCGCATCGAGTCGAACTCGCCGGTCGTGCCGTCCACGGCGGTCGCGGTGAGCTGCGGGTGGAGCCGCACCCGCTGCTGGGTGGTGACGGTGCCCGCCGTGTCGGCGTAGAACTTGTTCTCGAAGACCGTGAGCAGCGAGGCGTCCACGTGCGCCACCCCGTCGGCCCGCAGCAGCCGCCCGGACCAGTCGGCGAGCAGCGCGCTCTTCTCCTCGGCCGGCACGGAGAACGGGTCGATCTCGTACGAGGAGATCCACACCTTGTCCGCGTGCACCGGCTCCGGCGCCAGCTCGACCCGCTCGTCGGAGCCGGCCGCGGCGATGACCCGCGCCGACAGCTGCGCCATGGCCACGGCCTGCGAGGCGACCCTCGCCGCCCCGTCCATGGTCAGGTCGACCCCGGAGGCGAAGCCCCAGGCCCCGCCGTGCACCACCCGCACCGCGTACCCGAGGTCGGTGGTGTCCGAGGACCCGGCGGGCTTGGCGTCCCGCAGCCGCCACGCGGCGCTGCGCACCCTTTCGAGCCGGAAGTCCGCGTGCTCGGCGCCGAGCGCCCGCGCCCGCGCGAGCGCCGCGTCGGCGAGCGCCCTCAGCGGCAGGGCCGTGAAGGCCGGATCGATGGAATGGGCCTCAGATGGCACAGCTGTCTCCTGTCGTGTGCGACCGGTCGTCCCGATCATGTCGCGCTTCGGGCCGGAATGCCCAGGGATTTCTGTAGGGACCCGACAGTGACATCCGTACGCCACTGTCAGGGCCCGATTCCGCGGATCGAGGAACGGACCGATAGGTTTTCGACGTACCAGACCGCTGATCGAAAGGGTGATCCGTTGAGCCGCTCGGTTCTCGTCACCGGAGGAAACCGGGGCATCGGCCTCGCCATCGCCCGCGCGTTCGCCGAGGCCGGCGACCAGGTCGCGTTCACGTACCGCTCCGGCGAGCCGCCGGCCGCGCTGACCGAGCTGGGCTGCCTGGCCGTCAAGTGCGACATCACCGACGCCGAGCAGGTGGAGCAGGCGTACAAGGAGATCGAGGAGAAGCACGGCCCGGTCGAGGTCCTGGTGGCCAACGCCGGCGTGACCCGCGACCAGCTCCTGATGCGCATGTCGGAGGAGGACTTCACCTCCGTCGTCGACACCAACCTCACCGGCACCTTCCGGGTCGTGAAGCGCGCCAACCGCGGCATGCTCCGCGCCAAGAAGGGCCGCGTCGTCCTGATCTCCTCGGTCGTCGGCCTGCTGGGCTCCGCGGGCCAGGCCAACTACGCCGCCTCCAAGGCCGGTCTGGTCGGCTTCGCCCGCTCGCTCGCCCGTGAGCTCGGCTCGCGGAACATCACCTTCAACGTCGTCGCGCCCGGTTTCGTGGACACCGACATGACCTCCGTGCTCACCGACGAGCAGCGCGCGGGCATCGTGTCCCAGGTCCCGCTCGGCCGCTACGCGCAGCCGGAGGAGATCGCCGCGGCCGTGAGGTTCCTCGCCTCCGACGACGCCTCGTACATCACTGGAGCCGTCATTCCGGTTGACGGCGGACTGGGAATGGGTCACTGATCACCATGGCTGGAATCCTCGAGGGCAAGAAGATCCTCATCACCGGTGTGCTGATGGAGTCCTCCATCGCCTTCCACGCCGCGAAGCTGGCCCAGGAGCAGGGCGCGGAGATCATCCTCACCGCCTGGCCCCGGCCGACGCTGACCGAGCGCATCGCCAAGAAGCTCCCCCACCCGGAGAAGGTAAAGGTCCTGGAGCTCGACGTCTCCAACGACGAGCACCTCGCCCGCCTGGAGGGCCAGGTCCGCGAGCACCTGGGCGACCGCCTCGACGGCGTCGTGCACTCCATCGGCTTCGCCCCGCAGGACGCGCTCGGCGGCAACTTCCTCAACACGCCGTTCGAGTCCGTCGCCACCGCCATGCACGTCTCGGCCTTCTCCCTGAAGTCCCTGACCATGGCGCTGCTGCCGCTGATGAGCGAGGGCGGCGCGGTCGTCGGCCTCACCTTCGACGCGAAGTTCGCCTGGCCGCAGTACGACTGGATGGGCCCGGCCAAGGCCGCCCTGGAGGCCACCAGCCGCTACATGGCGCGTGACCTGGGCAAGCAGAACATCCGCTGCAACCTGGTCTCCGCCGGCCCGCTGGGCTCGATGGCCGCGAAGTCCATCCCGGGCTTCTCCGAGCTGGCGAGCGTCTGGGACAGCCGCTCCCCGCTGGAGTGGAACCTGTCCGACCCGGAGCCGGCCGGCCGCGCCATCGTGGCCCTGCTCTCCGACTGGTTCCCGAAGACCACGGGCGAGATCGTCCACGTCGACGGCGGCCTGCACGCGATCGGCGCCTGACCGCTCCGCACCGCCTTCCTTCCGTACGCCGGCCGGGGCCGGGTGCGCGTCCTCCCGGGGACCGCACCCGGCCCCGGCCGTTTCCGTGCCCTCCGGGGGGTCCACCGCCCCGAGTCGAAAAGTCCGGCCGATCGCCGCAGACTGGTCGGAGCGTGTCGTTCCGGCTACTCACGGGGAGGAGGTACGGGCATGCGCGCGCTCCACCGCGGCTTCGCCGCCCACGCCTCGGTCGCCGCCCTGCTCCTCGGGACCGCCGTCGCCGCGGAGGTCCACGCGGCCCCCGCCCCCGCCGAACCCGTCGCCTCCGTCCCGGCCGCCGAGGGCCCCGGGGACTTCGGCTCCTCCTGTCACACGGTCGTCGAGGGCACCCGGGTCACCGCGCACTGCCGGAACCCCTACCCGCGGACCGACCGCATACGGCTCCACGTCGAGTGCGACCCCTGGTGGGACCTGGACACCGACAGCGCGCCCGTGGACGTCGCGCCCGCCGACTACGCGACGCTCACCGCCCGCTGCTGGAAGGAGGTCCGCTCCGCCTGGGTCACCCACGAACCGGCGGCGGATCCTGCTCCTTCCGCCCGCCCAGGCACATGAACGGATAGCCCGCCGCCTCCTCGGCGGCCCGCTCCGCGTCCCCGGCCCGGATCGCCTCCACCAGACGCGCGTGGTCCATGTGGTTCTCCGGCCGCAGCTCCTGCCCCACGTCGTCGCGCAGCCACTGGCGCAGGAGGTCGCCCAGGTCCGCGTAGAGCTCCGTGAGCACGTCGTTGCCGGACGCCGCCACCACGGCGTGGTGGAAGGCCGCGTCCACCGTCACGAACCGCTCCGCGTCCCCCGACTCCCACGCCTCCTCGCGCCGGACCAGCAGCGCGTCCAGCTGCCCCAGGTCCCGCTCGGAGCGCCGCCCCGCCGCGAACCGCGCGGCGGCCGACTCCAGGGTGGAGCGCAGCTCGGCCACGTGCCGCGGGTCGGAGTCCGCGAACCGCCGGTGCATCACCCCGGCCAGCTCGCTCGTGGCCGCCACATAGGTGCCGGAGCCCTGCCGGATGTCGAGGAGCCCGTTGTGGGCGAGGGCGCGGACCGCCTCGCGGACGGTGTTGCGGGCCACGCCGAGCTGCTCGACCAGCTCGGGCTCGGTCGGGATGCGGGAGCCGACCGGCCACTCGCCGGAGGTGATCTGGTTCCGCAGCTCGGCGATCACCTGGTCGGTCAGACCGGTGCGCCGGGGGTGCCCGAGGGCCATGGGGGACTCGCCTTCACGTGCGTGATCGTCGGAGACGGGATCGTTCATGATTGGACAACCAATCATCCCATGATTCTATGATGGCTTCATGTCAGACGAGCCGAAGACCCTCGACGCCGCCCCCGTACGGCCCTCCTCCGCCCCGCGGGACCCGACATCCACCCCGGAGACCGGCCGCGGCGCCCGCTGGACCCTCGGCCTCGTCTCCGTCGGCCTCGTCCTCGCCGCGCTCAACCTGCGCCCCGCGATCACCAGCCTCGGGGCCCTCCTCGAAGAGGTCAGCGCCGGCCTGCACATGAGCGGCACCGTCGCCGGCGTCCTCACCTCCGTGCCCCCGCTCTGCTTCGCGGTCTTCGGCATCACCGCCCCGCGCCTGGCCCGCCGCTTCGGCCCCGCCGCCGTCGTCTGCGCCGGCATGGCCGCCATCTTCGCGGGCCTGCTGCTGCGCCCCTTCGCGACCGGCACCGCCGGCTTCCTCGCCGCCAGCGCCCTCGCCCTCATGGGCATCGCGGTCAGCAACGTCCTGATGCCGGTGATCGTCAAGCGGTACTTCCCCGACCGCATCGGCTCCATGACCGGCCTGTACTCCATGGCCCTCGCGCTCGGCACCTCGCTCGCCGCCGCCCTCACCGTCCCGATGACCGACGCCCTCGGCGGCGACTGGCGCCTCGGCCTCGGCGTCTGGGCGGTCCTCGCGGCCCTCGCCGTCCTGCCCTGGCTCCCGCTCGTCAAGGACCGCACCGGCGCCGCCCGCACGGAACCGGGCGCCACGCCCCGCGCCACCGCGAGGACCGCCCCCGCCGCCCCGGCGCCCGCGGCCTCCTCCGCCCCCGCCGCCCCGGCGGCGCCCGCCTCCGCCACGCCCTCCGCCGGGACCGCGCCCCGGCCGATCCACCGCAGCCGCACCGCCTGGGCCCTGGCCTGCTTCTTCGGCCTCCAGGCCACCGGCGCGTACATCACCATGGGCTGGATGCCGCAGATCTTCCGCGACTCCGGCGTCCCCGCCTCCACCGCGGGGGTCCTGCTCGCGGTCACCATGGTCATGGGCGTCCCGCTCGCCTTCGTCATCCCGCGCCTCGCCACCCGGATGCGGCAGCAGGGCCCGATCGCCGTCGCCCTCGGCACCTGCGGCCTCGTCGGCTACACCGGCCTGTTCCTCGCCCCGGCCGGGGGCGCCTGGGTCTGGGCCGTGCTCCTCGGCATCTCCAACTGCTCCTTCCCGCTCGCCCTCACCATGATCGGCATGCGCTCGCGCACCGGTGCCGGGGTCGTCCGCCTCTCCGCCTTCGCCCAGAGCGTCGGCTACCTCATCTCCATCCCCGGCCCCCTGCTCGTCGGCGTGCTCTACCAGCACAGCGGCGGCTGGGGCGTGCCGATCGCCCTCATGGGCGGCCTGATGGTGCCGCAGATGATCGTGGGCGTCCTCGCCGGACGGGACCGGACGGTCGAGGACGAATCCTGAGATGCGAGACTGTGCCCATGCCCGTTCTCGAACCCAATCCCCAGGGCGGCCAGAAGAAGCTGCTCCTCGTTTTCGGCGCGATGATCGGCATCACGGTCGTCATCGCCGTCATCGCCTCGATCGCCTCCCCGTGACCCCGCCCCCGGAGGAAGGGGGGTAGGGACAACCCCCGCATCCCCTAGGGGGAAGTCTCAGGGGTGAGTAGGTGGATCACCGGATGGGCCGCGGCCCCCGCGCTCCCTACCGTGGAGACACGCCGCGGTTCCCGCGGTGTCCACCCTCCCCCGAGGACCGCGTCCCGGGGCACCCCCCCCACGGAGGCGGTCATGACGGCCCTCACCCGCACCGGCGGCCGGACCACCCCCGCCGGCGTCGACACCCGGCTGCCCTGGTGGGCCCTCGCCCTCCCGGTGGCCGCCTTCACCGTCCTCCTGCTGCTGGTCACCGGGCCCGGTGAGGCCGCTGCGGCGGGCGGGGACGGCGGGATGGGACACCTCCTCCAGCGCATCGGGCAAACCCTCGCTCTCTGAGTCAGGACGGGCCGATCCGTGCCAAGCTGTGGACCATGAGCGTCGAAACAATCCGCAGGATCGTGCTGCTCCGGCACGCGAAGGCAGACTGGGGCCAGGAGACCGACCACGAGCGGCCGCTGACCGAGCGCGGCCGTCAGGACGCACCCATGGCGGGCCGCCGGCTCGCCCAGTCCGGCATCGACTTCGACCTGGCCCTCTGCTCGACCGCGGCGCGCACCCGCGAGACGTGGAAGCTCGCCGTCCACGAACTGGCCGAGCGGCCCCGGACGGTCTACGAGGAGCGGATCTACGAGGCGTCCCCCGGCGAGCTCATCGCCCTGCTCAACGAGGTCCCGGAGGACGTGGACGACGTCCTCGTCATCGGCCACAACCCCGGCATCCACGGCCTGGCCGACGTGCTGGCCGGCGAGGCCGAGGGCGACGCCCTCGCCCGGATGACCCGCAGCGGCTACCCGACCGCCGCCTACGCCGTCCTCACCTTCACCGGCACCTGGAAGTCCGTCGAGCACGGCGCCGCCCGCCTCGTCGAGTTCTGGACCCCCCACGACTGACCCGCGCACCCGAGCGACCGCCCGCGCGGGCGTACGCGAAGGGGCCCGGCCGTCCTCCCGACGGCCGGGCCCCTTCCCGTACCCGTACGTCCTTCCGGGCGCACGGACCCACGGCTCAGTGGAGCGACTCCTCCGCGCCGTCGTCCGCCGCCTCGACCTCCTCGCGGGTGATCCCCAGCAGGTACAGGACCGTGTCGAGGAACGGCACGTTCACCGCCGTGTGGGCCGCCTCGCGCACCACCGGCTTGGCGTTGAAGGCCACCCCGAGCCCGGCCGCGTTCAGCATGTCCAGGTCGTTGGCGCCGTCGCCGATCGCCACCGTCTGCGCCAGCGGCACCCCGGCCTCCGCCGCGAACCGGCGCAGCAGCCGCGCCTTGCCCGCCCGGTCCACGATCTCGCCCGTCACCCGGCCCGTGAGCTTCCCGTCCACGATCTCCAGGGTGTTGGCCTGGGCGAAGTCCAGCCCGAGCCGCTCCTTCAGATCGTCGGTGACCTGCGTGAAGCCGCCCGAGACCACACCCACCTGGTAGCCGAGCCGCTTGAGGGTGCGGATCAGGGTCCGCGCGCCCGGCGTGAGCCGCACCTCGGCCCGCACCTTGTCCACCACCGACGCGTCCAGGCCCTCCAGGAGCGCCACCCGCGCGTGCAGCGACTGCTCGAAGTCCAGCTCGCCGCGCATCGCCGCCGCCGTCACCTCGGCGACCTTCTCCTCGCACCCCGCGTGCGCCGCGAAGAGCTCGATGACCTCGTCCTGGATCAGCGTCGAGTCCACGTCCATGACGACCAGCCGCTGCGCTCGCCGGTGCAGCCCGGCCGAGACCACGGCCACGTCCACGCCGATGGTGTGCGCCTCGATGGCCAGCGCCGTCCGCAGCGCCTCCGTCGCACAGCCGGAGACCGCGAACTCGACCGCCGTCACCGGGTACTTCGCCAGCCGGAAGATGCGGTCGATGTTGCCGCCCGAACCGGCGATCCTGGCCGCTATGGCCGCCGTCTGCTCGGCCGTCAGCGGGTGCCCCAGCACCGTCACGTGCGAGCGGCCCTCGCCGCGCGGACGGTTGTCGCCGGTGCCCGAGATGATCTCGGCCTGGAGCTTCAGCGACTCCGCCCAGCTGTGCACGGTGGCGCGCAGCTCGCCCTGGGAGGCGACGGTCGGCTCGGTGACCAGCGCGCACAGCACGAGCCGGCCCCGCGAGACGACCTGCTCGATGTCGACGACGTCCACGGAGAAGGCGGCCAGGGTGTCGAAGAGACCGGCGGTGATTCCGGGCCGGTCCTTCCCGAAGATCTTGACGAGAAGCGTGGGCACGTCCGCGGCGGGAACGGCGGGAACGTCCGGTGTCTGCGATGCGCTCATGGTGCTCCCACCGTATCGGGCGCCCGACGCCGTCCGGCGCCCCGTCCCGCGTAGCGGACACCCGGCCGGCCGATCACCGCCCCGGCGGGCCCGGCGGCCCTCCCCCGGCTCTTCACGCCGCCCGACTTTCGGATCGGGGACCCGGCCTGAAATAGTTCCCCAGGATGATTCGCCATCCCTAGGCCCCCCGCGACGGGGGCGCATCGGGGGACACACAGTGGGGCATGGAGTGCCAGAACTCGTACTCGAACTCAACGGCAGGACCTGGACGCTGGAGCCGTCCCGGTCGTACACCCTGGGCCGCGACCCGCAGGGGGACCTGGCCATCGACGACGCCAGGGTCTCGTGGCGGCACGCCACGATCAGCTGGAACGGCCGGAGCTGGGCCATCGAGGACCACGGCTCCACCAACGGCACCTTCGTCGCCGGGCAGCGGATCCAGCAGCTGGAGATCGGCCCCGGGACCGCCGTGCACCTCGGCAACCCGACGGACGGCCCGCGCCTGAACCTGTCCGCCGGACAGGCCGCGCACGCCGGACAGCCGGCCCACGCGGGACAGCAGGGCGCCGCCCCGGTCCCGCCCGCGCAGCAGCAACCGGCCGCGCCGCAGGCCGAGTGGGCCACCCACGACGCCCCGCCGCCCCAGCACGGGGGCTGGCAGCAGCCCGCCCCCCAGCAGCACGGCGGACAGCAGCACGGCGGTCACGTCCCGCCGCAGGTGCCCCACCAGGGGGGCGGTCCGGTCGAGCAGCCGGCCCAGAAGACCAACGGCGCCGCGGGGGCGTCGTCGGCCTACTCCGACCGCAGCCCGACCACCTTCCACCAGCTCGCCCTCGGGCACGTGATGCGCATCGGCCGCGCGCTCGAGAACGAACTGGTCGTCTCCGACCTCCAGGTCTCGCGCCACCACGCCGAGTTCCACGCCACGCCCGACGGCCGCATGGAGATCCGCGACCTCGGCTCGCACAACGGCACCTACGTCAACGGCCAGCCGATCCCCAAGGGCGGCACCGCCCTCCTCGGCCCGCAGGACATCGTCGGCGTCGGCCACTCCACCTTCCGGATCGTCGGCGGCCAGCTGGAAGAGTTCGTCGACACCGGCTCGGTCTCCTTCTCGGCCCGCCACCTCACGGTCACCGTCGACGGCGGCAAGCAGATCCTCAAGGACGTCTCCTTCGGCGTCCCCGAGAAGTCGCTCATCGGCGTCATCGGCCCCTCCGGCTCCGGCAAGTCCACCCTCCTCAAGGCGCTCACCGGCTACCGGCCCGCCAACGAGGGCGACGTCCTCTACGACAACCGCAGCCTCTACAAGCAGTTCGCCGAGCTGCGCCAGCGCATCGGTCTGGTCCCGCAGGACGACATCCTGCACAAGGAGCTGACCGTCCAGAAGGCCCTCCGCTACGCCGCCAAGCTCCGCTTCCCCGGCGACACCGCGACCGCCGAGCGCGAGGCCCGCATCGACGAGGTGCTGCGCGAGCTCAAGCTCGACATCCACAAGGAGAAGAAGGTCACCTCCCTCTCCGGCGGCCAGCGCAAGCGCGTCTCGGTCGCCCTGGAGCTGCTGACCAAGCCCTCGCTGATCTTCCTGGACGAGCCGACCTCCGGCCTCGACCCGGGCATGGACCGCGACGTCATGCAGCTGCTCCGCGGCCTCGCCGACGACGGCCGCACGGTCCTCGTCGTCACCCACTCCGTCGCCGAGCTCGCCCTGTGCGACAAGCTCCTGGTGATGGCGCCCGGCGGCTCCGTGGCGTACTTCGGCCCGCCGGACGAGGCGCTGAACTTCTTCGGCTACACCTCCTGGGCCGACGTCTTCTCGGCCTTCGAGAACTACCGCGACTACGACTGGGCCGGCCGCTGGAAGGGCTCGCAGCACTACCAGCTGTACGCCGCCGACATCGACGCCGTCGCCGCCCAGCCCGTCCACATGCCGCAGCAGGCGATGTCCCGCCCGCCCAAGCCGCAGGGCTGGGGCTCCCAGCTGTGGACCCTGATCCGCCGCTACACCTCGGTGATCGCCTCCGACAAGGGCTTCCTCGCCCTGATGGTGATGCTCCCCGCGGTCATCGGCTCGGTCTCCGTCGTCATCCCGTCCGACTTCGGCCTGGCCCCGCCCACGCCGCCGTCCCGCTTCAACGGCGACGCCGGCATCATCATGCTGATCCTCACGGTCGGCATGTGCTTCTCCGGCGCGGCCAACTCGGTCCGAGAGCTGATCAAGGAACGGGTCATCTACGAGCGGGAGCGCGCCACCGGCCTGTCCCGCTCGGCCTACCTGATGTCCAAGGTGATCGTCCTCGGCGTCATCACCGCCTTCCAGGGCGTCATCCTCTGTGGCATCGGCTTCGCCATCCGCGACCTGCCCGCCGAGGGCCTGCTCATGCCGCCGGCCGTCGAGCTCTGCCTCACCGTCATCGCGCTCGGCCTCACCTCGATGATGGTCGGCCTGGTCATCTCCGCGCTGGTGAAGACCGCCGAGAAGACCATGCCGCTGCTCGTCATGTTCGCGATCGTCCAGGTCGTCTTCACCGGCATCCTCTTCAAGGTCTTCGGCTCGCCCGGCCTGGAGCAGTTCGCCTGGCTCATGCCCTCCCGCTGGGCCATCGCCGGCGCCGGCACCACGCTCGACCTGGCCCACCTGATGGCGCCGTGGGACCCGAAGAACCCCACCGACCTGGACCCCCTGTGGGAGCACAGCGTCGGCCAGTGGAGCTTCAACATCGGCGTGCTGCTGTTCATGACCGTCGTCCTCGGCGTCCTCGTCGCCCGCCTGCTGCGCCGCCACGAGCCCGAGGTCATGCGCAAGTAACGACCCGCGCGCACGCGCCGGAGGGCGGCACCCCGCACAGGGGTGCCGCCCTCCGGCGTTCGCGTCGGCGGCTCAGTACGCGCTGTTGACGTTGTCGATCGAGCCGTACCGGTCGGCCGCGTAGTTGGCGGCGGCGACGATGTTGGCGACCGGGTCGTACTGGTCGAACTTCGTGCCCTTGACGTGGTACGCCTTGAAGGTCGGGTAGATGACCTGGAGCAGGCCCTTGGACGGGACGCCGTTGATGGCGTTGATGTCCCAGTTGTTGATCGCGTACGGGTTGCCGCTGGACTCGCGCATGATGTTCTTGTGCAGGCCGTGGTACGAGCCCGGGATGTCGTGCTTGTCCATGATGTACAGCGCCTCGCGGATCCAGCCGTCGAGGTTGTTCGCGAAGACCGGGGTCCGGGTGACGGACCGGCTCGCGGCCGTCTTCGTCGCGGCGCGCTTCTTCGCGGCGGCCTTCGCCTTCGCCGCGGCCTTCGCCTCGGCGGCCCGCTTCTTCGCGGCGGCATCGGCCTTCGCCTTGGCGGCGGCCTTCGCCTTCGCGGCCTTCGCCTTGGCCGCGGCCTGGGCCTTGGCCTTCGCCGCGGCGTCCAGCTTGGCCTGCAGGCCGATGGTGGTGTGCTGGTCGGTCACGCTCGCGGCCAGCGCCTTGGCCTGCGGGCTGGCGGCGTCATAGGACCACGCGACCCGCTGGCTCGTGTTCAGCGCCTGCGGCTCGGTCTCCGTGGAGCCGTTGCCCGGCACGAGGGAGAGGGTGAGCGCGGCAGCGCCCAGGGCGGCGACACCGGCGATCGTGGCCTTGTGGGTCTTCTTCAGACCACGACTGTGGCCAGGGGTGTTCTGAGACATGCAGGACTACCTCTTCGAATCGCTGGGGGTCGCTGGGCCGGGGCGGCGCTGCGCCTGCTCGGCGGCGACGGGGGCAATTCTTAGCGGCAGCAAAATCCGGTGGCAAAGGTGTGACGTACGATCCCGGGTAGTGGATCAGGGACTCGTGTACGTGCCCGAGACCGGCCTTCTGGGCCGGTTCGTCCCGCACCAAACCACCCCAGACCGCTCCACTAGGGAGCTTCGTAAGTGACCTGCGTCCTATGCGAGGGCTCACATGGGCGGCGTGACGAACTCACTCGGGGTTGCTCAAGCAATGCACACGGTGAGCCTCCTCCGCCGCAAGGAGGAGACGCCCGCCCCCGGACTCCTCCCGACGGAGAACCCCCTCCCCACCACGGCGTACGCGCCCGCCCCCTCACGCACGCGCGCGCGTGCTCCCCTTCCCCTTCCACCCCGACGCCCCGGACCGCACCAGGGACCCCGGGGCCCCACGCTCCGGAGGCCCGAGCCCCCGCCCCCGGGGTCGGGGGGGCGGGGGCACTTCGACCTAGGTCCCGAGACCCCTCCGGCGCCGTCCACGGCCCCATACGGACCGTCACGCCCCGCCGGTACGGTGAAGCCATGAGCCACCGACCGAGCTCCGGCCTCGCCGCCGTGAGCACCGCACTCCTGGCGATGAGCCGGCAGATGGAGGTCCGCGACGTCCTCAAGACGATCGTCGCCTCCGCCCGCGAGCTCCTCGACGCCGAGTACGCGGCCCTGGGCGTCCCCGACGACCACGGGGGCTTCGCCCAGTTCGTCGTCGACGGCGTCTCCGACGAACAGTGGAAGGCCATCGGCCCGCTGCCCCGGCAGCACGGCGTCCTCGCCGCGATGCTCCACAAGGCCGAGCCCGAGCGGCTCGCCGACGTCCGCGAGGACCCCCGCTTCGGCGGCTGGCCCGACGCCCACCCCGAGCTCTCCGACTTCCTCGGCCTTCCCGTCCGCGACGGCGACGAGACCCTGGGCGCCCTCTTCCTCGCCAACAAGCGCTGCCCCAGGCCCGAGGGCGGCTGCGGCTTCACCGCCGAGGACGAGGAGCTGCTCGGCATCCTCGCCCAGCACGCCGCCATCGCCCTCACCAACGCCCGGCTGTACGAGCGCAGCCGCGAGCTCACCATCGCCGAGGAGCGCTCCCGGCTCGCCCACGAGCTGCACGACGCCGTCAGCCAGAAGCTCTTCTCCCTCCGGCTCACCGCCCAGGCCGCCGCCGCCCTCGTCGACCGCGACCCGGCCCGGGCCAAGGTCGAGCTCCAGCAGGTCGCCGCGCTCGCCGCCGAGGCCGCCGACGAGCTGCGCGCCGCCGTCGTGGAGCTCCGCCCCGCCGCCCTCGACGAGGACGGCCTCGTCCACACCCTGCGCACCCAGGTCCAGGTCCTCGACCGCGCCCACACGGCCACGGTCGTCTTCGACAGCCCCGGCATCCGCGCCCTGCCCGCCGCCCAGGAGGAGGCCGTCCTGCGGGTCGCCCAGGAGGCCCTGCACAACGCGCTGCGGCACGCCGACGCCGCCCTGGTCACCGTCGCCCTCACCCGGCACGGCCAGGGCGCCCGGCTCACCGTCACGGACGACGGCCGCGGCTTCGACCCGAGGACGGTCCGCAGCGCCGGCCGCCACCTCGGCCTGGTGTCCATGCGCGACCGCTCCGCCGGAGTCGGCGGCGCCCTCACCGTGACCTCGGCCCCCGGCCGGGGCACCACCATCGAGATGGAGGTCCCCGGTGGCTGACAAGCCCATCCGCGTGCTCCTGGTCGACGACCACCAGGTCGTCCGCCGCGGCCTGCGCACCTTCCTGGAGGTCCAGGACGACATAGAGGTCGTCGGCGAGGCCGCCGACGGCGCCGAGGGCGTCGCCCGCGCGGAGGAGCTCCGCCCCGACGTCGTCCTCATGGACGTCAAGATGCCCGGCACCGACGGCATCGAGGCCCTCAAGCGGCTGCGGGCCCTCGCCAACCCGGCGAAGGTCCTCATCGTCACCAGCTTCACCGAGCAGCGCACCGTCGTCCCCGCCCTGCGCGCCGGCGCCTCCGGGTACGTCTACAAGGACGTCGACCCCGACGCCCTGGCCGGCGCCATCCGCTCCGTCCACGCCGGCCACATCCTGCTCCAGCCCGAGGTGGCCGGCGCCCTCCTCGCCCAGGACGACCCCCAGGGCGGTACGGGCCGGGGCACCACCCTCACCGAGCGCGAGCGCGAGGTCCTCGGCCTCATCGCCGACGGGCGCTCCAACCGCGAGATCGCCCGCGCCCTGGTCCTCTCCGAGAAGACGGTGAAGACCCACGTCTCGAACATCCTCATGAAACTGGACCTGGCCGACCGCACCCAGGCGGCGCTCTGGGCGGTCCGCCACGGCCTCACCACCTGAAACGCTCCGTCCACGCGCCGGGGCGCACGCCCGTTCAGAAGGTCATCCCCCCGGGTGCACATCCCCCATTCGGCGCAACCCCGCGAGGACGCGGACGTTCTCCAGGGCGTGCTGCGGCGGACCGGCCGCAGCGATGACCAGGAGGAAGTACCAAGTGAAGAACCTCAAGAAGGCCGCTGCCCTCACCATGGTCGCCGGTGGCATCGTCGCCGCCGGTGCCGGTGTCGCCTCCGCCCACGGCGCCGAGGCCGACGGCAAGGCCCTCAACTCCCCGGGCGTCGCCTCCGGCAACCTGGTGCAGGTCCCGGTCCACGTCCCCGTGAACGTCTCCGGCAACACGGTCAACGTGATCGGCCTGCTCAACCCGGCCTTCGGCAACCACGCCCTCAACGGCTGACCAGCTCCACCCACGGCCCCCGGAGACCCCTTCCGGGGGCCGTCCCCTCGTTCGCGGCCCGCACCCCTCAGCCCCGCTCCCGCTCCTCCACCCACGCGTTGTACGCCGCGACCTGCGCCCGCCGAGCCACCCGCTCCACCGGAGCCAGCGCGGCACCCCGCGCCGCCATCTCCGACGCGCTCACCGCGCCCCCGTGCCCGTTCCCGTACGCCAGGCCGACCATCAGCCCGACGCGCTGCGCCAGCTCCAGGACCCGGACCGCCCGCGGCGGGTAGCCGGGGGCCAGGACCTCGCGGCCGGCCTCCGCCCGCGCCCGGTACGCGTCCCGCGCCGCCTCCGCCGCCGGCCCCGACGCCGCCACGTCCAGCCGGGTCAGCGCCGCCGTCGCGTCCCGCAGCGCCTCCGCCAGCTCCCGCTCCGCCTCGCCCAGCGACGGCACGTCGGCCGGCGGGGCCTCCCGTACCGCCAGGCAGTGCCACACCACCTCGACGTGCACGTCC
The DNA here is from genome assembly GCF_043084305.1 of Streptomyces sp. NPDC014656. Taxonomy (NCBI): domain Bacteria; kingdom Bacillati; phylum Actinomycetota; class Actinomycetes; order Kitasatosporales; family Streptomycetaceae; genus Streptomyces; species Streptomyces sp. NPDC014656. Next base: position 6,879 of record NZ_JBIBZN010000004.1, on the reverse strand, counting down.
CCGCGCGGCCCCGCCTCCGAGACCTCGGGCACCAGCCCGTACGGCGCGCCGTACCCGACCACCGCCTCCTCCGCCTCCAACGCGCGCGCGTTGAAGTCCGGCGGACCGCTCAGCCCCAGCGGATGCCCCGGCGCCGGCAGCGCCACCCGCCACCCGGTCACCCCGAGCCGCCGCAGCCGCCCCAGCGCCAGCGTCAGCCCCACCGGGCCCGTCTCGCCCGGCAGCCCCGCCACGCGGTGCACCGCGTCCTCCCCGACAATCGCAAGCGCCGCGTCGTCCGGCGACACCTCCCCGGCCAGCAGGGCGTTGCCCCAGGCGGCCAGGCGTCCTGAACGTGGTTCCGAAAGCATCCCCCCAGAGTAAGGACCCGAACGACGCCCTAGGGACCGGCCCGCCCCGCCGATGACGTAGGTTTTCCCGTGGACGCCGCGCCCGCGGCCCAAGGCGACGACACGAGCCCACGCGACTCGACGGCAAGGGGAGACAACGCGCTCATGAGCGATGTACTGGAGCTGGTGGACGTATCCGTGGTCCGCGACGGACGCGCTCTGGTGGACGGGGTCTCCTGGTCGGTCAAGGAAGGGGAGCGCTGGGTCATCCTCGGCCCGAACGGCGCCGGCAAGACCACCCTCCTCAACCTCGCCTCCAGCTACCTCTACCCCACCTCCGGCACCGCCACCATCCTCGGCGAGCGCCTCGGCGGCGTCGACGTCTTCGAGCTGCGCCCCCGCATCGGCATGGCCGGCATCGCCATGGCGGAGAAGCTCCCCAAGCGCCAGACCGTCCTGCAGACCGTCCTCACCGCCGCGTACGGCATGACCGCCACCTGGCACGAGGACTACGACCCGGTCGACGAGGCCCGCGCCCGCGCCTTCCTCGACCGCCTCGGCATGAACGACTACCTGGACCGGAGGTTCGGCACCCTCTCCGAGGGCGAGCGCAAGCGGACCCTGATCGCCCGCGCGATGATGACCGACCCGGAGCTCCTCCTCCTCGACGAGCCCGCCGCCGGTCTCGACCTCGGCGGCCGCGAGGACCTGGTCCGCCGCCTCGGCCGCCTGGCCAGGGATCCGTACGCCCCCTCCATGATCATGGTCACCCACCACGTCGAGGAGATCGCCCCCGGCTTCACCCACGTCCTGATGATCCGTCAGGGCAAGGTGCTCGCCGCGGGACCCATGGAGGACGAGCTCAACTCCCGCAACCTCTCCCGCTGTTTCGGCCTCCCGCTCGTCGTCGAGCGCGTCGGCGACCGCTGGACCGCCCAGGGCCTACCCCTCAAGTAGCCCCGCCCGACAGGGCCGTGACCCGCCGTGACCCGCACAGCCACGGCACCGGTACCGCACCGCGCCCTGTCCGATCCGGCCCCACCCGCCCTACCATGACCCTGTGGACATCGACGCATGGATCTGGTGGCTGATCGGCGCGGTGGGGCTCGGCATTCCCCTGGTCCTCACCGCCATGCCGGAGTTCGGCATGTTCGCCGTCGGCGCGGTCGCCGGAGCGGTCACCGCCGCCCTCGGCTTCGACGTCACCGCACAGGTGATCGTCTTCGTGATCGTCTCCGTCGCGCTCGTCGCCGTGGTGCGCCCCATCGCGGTCCGGCACCGCACCGGCACCCCCGCCCACGCCACCGGCATCGACGCCCTGAAGGGCCGTCAGGCCCGGGTTCTGGAACGGGTCGACGCCGAGGGCGGCCGCATCAAGCTCGCCGGAGAGATCTGGTCGGCCCGCTCCCTCGACGCCGGCCGCGTCTTCGAGCCGGGCGACGAGGTCGACGTCGTCGAGATCGAAGGAGCGACCGCGGTCGTCATCTGACCGAAGCCCGCCCCCGGCGCCCCGGCGGCGTGGGAAACTCGATCATCGGAAGAAACCCGGCAGACAACCGGCAGCGAAGGGCACGGGGAACACGATGTCAGCAGTCATCATCGTCCTGATCATTCTGGTGGTGCTCGTCTTCATCGCCCTGATCAAGACGATCCAGGTCATCCCGCAGGCCAGCGCCGCGATCGTGGAGCGCTTCGGCCGCTACACCCGCACCCTCAACGCCGGCCTCAACATCGTCGTCCCGTTCATCGACACGATCCGCAACCGCATCGACCTCCGCGAGCAGGTCGTCCCCTTCCCGCCCCAGCCGGTGATCACCCAGGACAACCTGGTCGTCAACATCGACACCGTCATCTACTACCAGGTGACCGACGCGCGGGCCGCGACCTACGAGGTCGCCAGCTACATCCAGGCCATCGAGCAGCTCACCGTCACCACCCTGCGCAACATCATCGGCGGCATGGACCTGGAGCGGACCCTCACCTCCCGCGAGGACATCAACGCCGCCCTCCGCGGCGTCCTCGACGAGGCCACCGGCAAGTGGGGCATCCGCGTCAACCGCGTCGAGCTCAAGGCCATCGAGCCGCCGACCTCCATCCAGGACTCGATGGAGAAGCAGATGCGCGCCGACCGCGACAAGCGCGCCGCCATCCTCCAGGCCGAGGGCGTCCGACAGTCCGAGATCCTCCGCGCCGAGGGCGAGAAGCAGTCCGCGATCCTCCGCGCCGAGGGCGAGTCCCAGGCCGCGGCCCTCAGGGCGGAGGGCGAGGCCCAGGCCGTCCGCACCGTCTTCGAGGCCATCCACGCCGGCGACCCGGACCAGAAGCTCCTCTCGTACCAGTACCTCCAGATGCTCCCGAAGATCGCCGAGGGCGACGCCAACAAGCTCTGGATCGTGCCCAGCGAGATCGGCGACGCCCTCAAGGGCCTCTCCGGCGCCCTCGGCGGCGGCCTGGGCCAGGGCGGCGCCCCCGCCCCCTCCTTCTCCAAGGACGTCCCGTCCGCCAGGCGAGAAGAACCCACCGTCGACTGACCGATTGCTGACACGTACACGTAACTCCGTGCATGATCGGTGCGAGCCCCTCGACCCTGCCGCACGCAGGGCGGGGAGGCGAGCCACTGACCATGTGAGGAAACGGCTTTGTCCATCTGGGAAGCCCTGGCGGTCTTCGCCGCCGGCATCGGCGCCGGCGCCATCAACACCATCGTCGGATCGGGGACGCTCATCACGTTCCCGGTCCTCCTCGCGACCGGACTCCCTCCGATCACCGCGAACGTCTCCAACGCCCTCGGCCTCGTCCCCGGCTCCATCAGCGGCGCCATCGGCTACCGCCGCGAACTCAAGGGCCAGACCCGCCGGGTGCTCCGCCTCGGCGCCGCCGCCCTCGTCGGCGGCCTGATCGGCGCGATCCTGCTGCTCGCCCTGCCCACCGAGGCGTTCGACGCGATCGTCCCCGTCCTCATCGGACTGGCGCTCCTCCTCGTCCTCCTCCAGCCCCGCATCGCCGCCGCCGTCCAGCGCCGCCGCGAGCGGACCGGCAGCGAGTCCCACCCCGACGGCGGCCCCGTCCTCCTCACCGGCCTCACCCTCGCCAGCATGTACGGCGGCTACTTCGGCGCCGCCCAGGGAGTCCTCTACCTCTCCCTGATGGGCCTCCTCCTCGACGACGACCTCCAGCGGATCAACGCGGTCAAGAACGTCCTCGGCGCCCTCGTCAACGGCGTCGCCGCCGTCTTCTTCCTCTTCGTCGCAGACTTCGACTGGACCGCCGTCCTCCTCATCGCCGTCGGCTCCACCCTCGGCGGCCAGATCGGCGCCAAGGTCGGCCGCCGCCTCAAGCCCGCCGTCCTGCGCGGCGTGATCATCGCCGTCGGCGTCGTCGCCATCCTCCAGCTCACCCTGAAGTGACCCCGGCATGACGTGAGGGCCCGCCCCCGACAGGGCCGGGCCCTCCACGTCCGTACGGATCAGGCGGCGCTACGGGCCAGCCACTCCGGCAGCTGCGAGCGCTCACCCGCCCGCATCGCCAGCAGCATCGCGTCCGCCGGCGTCGGCTCGAACGGCTCGAAGAGCAAGGGCATCCCCGCCTGCTCCGGCGTCCGGTCGGCCTTCCTGTGGTTGTCCTCCGCGCAGGAAGCGACCGTATTCAGCCAACTGTCCCCACCACCCTGCGCCCGCGGCACCACGTGGTCCACGGTCGTCGCGCGCCTCCCGCAGTACGCGCACCGGTGCTGGTCCCTGACCAGCACCCCCCTCCTCGACCACGGAGCCTGTCTTCGGAACGGCACCCGGACGAAACGGCAGAGCCTGATCACCCGCGGCACCGGAAGGTCGACGGCGGCGGCACGCACCCGCAGGTCGGGGTGGGACTGCTCCACGACGGCCTTGTCCTGCAGGACAAGCACCACCGCACGGTTGAGTGTCACCGTCGACAGCGGCTCGAAGCTCGCGTTCAGTACCAGCGTGTCCCGCATTGTGCCCACCTCCCGTTGTGCCGGCCCACCCCCCTGGTGAGCTTGGATCAAACGATGGCCGGGCAGGCCGGGGTCGGACAACGCAATTTCCTGCGCAACAAAAGATGCCCGCTTCTGATCTCTCCAAGACCAGAAGCGGGCAAACAACAAACGAACGATCAGCCTTCCGCGGGAGCCGCGTACTCACCCGTCAACTGGGCCCGGCCCAGCGTGTGGAAGCGCAGATTGAACCCGACCACGGCCGGCGAGGCGTCCGCGTCCGGCCCCAGCTTCTCCGTGTCCACCGCGTAGACCGTGAACACGTAGCGGTGCGCCGGGTCCCCGGCCGGCGGGGCGGCCCCGCCGAAGTCCTTCGACCCGTAGTCGTTCCGCGCGTGCACCGCACCGGCCGGCAGCCCCTCGAAACCGCCCGAGCCGGCGCCCGCGGGAAGCTCGGTGACCGACGCCGGGATGTCGAAGAGCACCCAGTGCCAGAACCCGCTGCCCGTCGGCGCGTCCGGATCGAAGCAGGTCACGGCGAAGCTCTTGGTCTCCGCCGGGAACCCGTCCCACCGCAGCTGAGGAGAGAGGTTCCCCTCCGCGTACACCTGGGCGTCCTTCAGCACCCCGCCGGGCGCCACGTCGTCGCTCGTCACCGCGAACTCCGCCACCGGCGGGTGGAAGGCGTGGGGGAGCGGTGCCCTCTGGCCCTCGGACATGTCGTACCTCCGCTTCGTCCTGCTACATCCAGTTGCGACGGCCGCCGACCTCGGCGAGCCACTGGTTGAGGTAAGCGTTCCAGTCGGTGCCCTGGTAGTCGTTCAGACCCACCTTGAACGCCCGGAAGGAGTCGCTGCCCTCGGTGAACAGCCCCGGCTTCTTGTCCATCTCCAGGACGACGTCCATCTCGCGGTCGTCGGCGACGAAGCTGACCTCGACCTGGTTCAGGCCGCGGTACTGCTGCGGCGCGAAGAACTCGATCTCCTGGTAGAAGGGGAGCCGCTGGCGGGTGCCCCGGATGTGCCCGCGCTCCATGTCCGCGCTCTTGAAGCGGAAGCCCAGCTGGATGAAGGCGTCGAGGATCGCCTGCTGCGCCGGCAGCGGGTGCACGTTGATCGGGTCGAGGTCGCCCGAGTCCACCGCGCGGGCGATCTCCAGCTCGGTGCTGACGCCGATCTCCATGCCGTGCAGACGCTGCCCGCCGATCGTGTTGACCGGGGTCTCCCACGGGATCTCCAGGCCGAAGGGCACCACGTGCACCGCGCCGGCCTTCACCTCGAACGCACCGCCGAGCCGGGTCTTCACGAACACGACGTCCTGCTTGTGCTCCTGGTCGCCGCCCTCGACCTCCACGCGCGCCTGGAGACCGACGGACAGGCCCTCGATCTGCTGGTCGACGCTGCCGCCCTGGATCCTGACCTCACCCTGGACGACACCGCCCGGGACGACGTTCTCCTCGGTGAGCACCGTCTCGACGGTCGCCCCACCGGCACCCAGGCTGGCCAGCAGCTTCTTGAATCCCATGCCACTCTCTCCTTCTCGTTCCTGTCCCCTACATACGCGCGACGACCGTAGCGGGTTCCACCGCGCTCCCCGTTACGCTCGGACGCCATGAGCGAGAGCCCCGACCGTACGCCGCTCCCGAGGAGCTTCTTCGACCGCCCCGTCCTGGAGGTCGCCCCCGACCTCCTCGGCCGCACCCTGGTGCGGACGACCGACGAGGGCCGCATCGAACTGAGACTCACCGAGGTGGAGGCGTACGCCGGAGCGATCGACCCCGGCTCGCACGCCTTCCGGGGCCGCACGCCCCGCAACGCCTCCATGTTCGGCCCGCCCGGCCACGCGTACGTCTACTTCACCTACGGCATGTGGCACTGCCTGAACCTGGTGTGCGGCCCCGAGGGCGAGGCGAGCGGCGTACTGCTCCGCGCGGGCGAAATCCTGCGTGGCGCGGAGCTGGCCCGCCCCCGCCGCCGCTCGGCCCGCAAGGACGCCGAACTGGCGAAGGGCCCGGCCCGCCTCGCCACCGCCCTCGACGTACCCGGCTCCCTGAACGGCACCGACGTCTGCGCCGGCCCGGACGCCCCCCTCGCCGTCCTCACCGGCACCCCGCCGGCCCCGTCCCGCATCCGTACGGGCCCGCGCACCGGCGTCGGCGGCGACGGCGCCCCGCACCCCTGGCGCTTCTGGATCGCCGAGGACCCCACCGTCAGTCCGTACCGTCCCCACACGCCCCGGAAACGCCGACTTGACCCGGCCCGAACGGAGGCGTAACGTGGCCCGAGCCGCTTGAGACGGTGGTGCTTGTTCAAGCACCCCGAGAGCGGCCATCCACTTCACAGCGACGAATCCCTACGGGGCCTATTTCGGCATGCCGAAATAGATTCCAAATGGCTCGATTATGAGTCACCAGGGAAATCGGCTAAAGTAGTGGACACGCCGGAAGGCCCCGAGGAAAACAAATTCGGGACCGGAAAGCACCGAGGAAATCGGGTCGGAAAGATCTGATAGAGTCGGAAACGAAGGAAGCGCCCGGAGGGCCCGGAAACGGGAACGAAGGAAGCGTCCGCACCTTGAGAACTCAACAGCGTGCCAAAA